>NZ_BIMH01000014.1 GCF_004000985.1 Paenibacillus validus NBRC 15382
GAAGACGGGGACGAAGATGAAGACGGGGACGAAGATGAAGATGAAGACGGGGACGAAGATGAAGATGAAGACGGGGACGAAGACGAAGACGAAGATGAAGATGAAGACGGAGACGAAGAAGAAGAAGAAGACGGGGACGAAGATGAAGACGGAGACGAAGACGAAGACGGAGACGAAGAAGAAGACGGGGACGAAGATGAAGATGAAGATGAAGATGAAGACGAAGAAGAAGACGGGGACGAAGATGAAGATGAAGATGAAGATGAGGACGAAACTGACTAACCTGCTGTAATTTCGTCTTGAAACGATCCACTCTTTTCCGCTGCTGCGCGATTGGAGGGACGGGCAAGCAGCGCCACTCGCCCGTCTCTCCAATCGCGCAGCCCAATAAATCGAACAAGCCTCCTGCCTGCAGGCCTCTTTTATTTACGGTCCATAGAGACCGTTTATGAATGAGGCTATAAGTGTTTCGTGGCTCGGACGCGCGCTGCAGCCAAACCTCCGGTCCTCCGCCATGCAAGCTCAGCTTGCATGGCGGATAGGGAGAGCGTCATGGTTACGGCTGCCAGACGGTTAAGATGTCCCTGGCCACCCGGTCCCAAGTAAAGCCCTTCTCGACAAAACGGCGGCCTTGGAGTCCGTGACGACGAGCCGATTGCAGATCCGATAACAGCACATTCAGCTTCTGGGCATATTCGGCCGGATCTTCCGGGTTCTGAATAAGCTTGCCGAACGGATCGGCTGCGATCTCGGGATTGCCCCCCCTTGCCGTAGTAAGAAACGGTAGCCCGGCTGCCATCGCTTCGTAATGAACTCTGGCCAGCGGTTCCTGCCACAGCGAGGTGCACACAAACACATCTCCCGCATTAAACCAGCGGTGTACGTCGTGAGCTTCCACATAACCGGTCGTAATGACGGGTATCGGTGATTTTTCGGCAAGCGCCCGTACGTAAGCGATATAATCGCTGATCGAGTTGTCGCTGTACCAGGCACCTCCGACAACGACAAGCGCAGCATCCTTATGCGAGAGCTGGGACATCGCCTTCACCAAAACATGCGGACCTTTATTTCGTGATAACCGGCCAACGAACAAAATTACTTTTTTAGATCCGAGTCCGTATTCGGACCGGATCGTCTCTCTATCGCGATGCGACGATTCCGATTCCGACCAAGGGGAAAACCGGTTTAAATCGACTCCGGAATAAACCGTCTTCACTTTAGCCCTCGCATTTGGAAAAAGAGCGGCAATCTCATTTCCGATATAGTTGCTGATCGTGATGATACGCTCCGTCACTTCGACGACGGCGGCGCCTTCGCTGGGATGAATTTTGGCGGAGTTAAACATATCGTTGTGCATGCTTAATACGATTCTGGCGCTGGGCGCTGCCTTCCTTACGGGCAATACAAGCTTCGGCCGATTAAATATATGAATCAGATCATAGTTCCCGCCGAATCTTGAAACGAAGTCCAGCACACCTTCGGCGTATACCTCCAGTAGGCCATCGGAAGGGACACGGACATAACGGACTCCGTTGACCACTTCGTCATTCGGTAATTCGGGGTCCGTTCGTCCGAGAATCGTAAGGTTGTGGTGCTTATTCAATAAACCGGCCACTCCGACGATGTACGTTTGAATCGCTCCGCCTCGGATGTTCGGTACAGGCAGTTTTTCCGTGCAAATCATCAATACATTCACTCTTAGCTCACCATCCTGTCTCAAAATGTCCGTTACCGCCTAGCTGCCTTTCGATTATTGGCGGCGGCGGGTTTCCGAACGCGAGTCGTTTTCCCGGCCCTATTTTTATTCGGGTTGAAGACGCCGGCGGGCTTCTTCGTTTGGCTTGTTTTTTGTTTCTGTTTGGGTGCGAGCTTCAGGGCCTGCTTCGAGCGGTCAGGTTTCGTCCGGCGTTTGGGCGGTGTTACGCGTACGGCCGGTTTAAGCAGGGAGGCGCTTTTTTGGACGCTTCGTTTCTTTGCAGCTTGCTTTTTCAGTACGCTTTTTTTCGCTGCAGACCTTTTCTGGGAGCTGGCCGGCTTCCTTCTGCGTTTCGCAGCCGGTTGGGCCTTCGCGTCTTGAGCAACCGGTAGAGCCTTTGCGTCTTGTGCAGCCGGTTGGGCCTTCGTGTCCCGAGCTAACGGTAGGACCTTCACGTCTTGACGAGCCGGTCGGGTCTTCGTATTTCGCTGTGGCGGCAGGGCCTTCGCGTTTCGACGTTGCGATTTGTCCTTCGCGGTACGTCGAGGACGCGACGCTGCGATTCGTCGAGTCGGTTGACCTGTTTCGATAAGAGGCAAAACGGCGACCGGCTCCATCGGGCTGATAGGAATGATATTTGGCTGGGTCGTAACCGGTTCGACCATGGCAGCGGGCGGGAGCAGTTCCGGCATGGGAAGCTCTTGGCCTTCCAGCACGCGCTCTGTCCGTTCGACAGGCAGCAGCACAGCCGCTTCCTGCTCCGGATAATGGCCAGGGACGTAATTCGCTTTGTCCTGCTCCAGCTCGGCCAGCGCCTGCCATTTGGTGCTCTCGGCAATCAGAACCCGGTCCAAAATGCCGTTCAATTCCGTCTCCATGAATAGGGTCGGCTGATAAACGATTTCTTTTACATGTTTATAAAATTCATTCGGAAACGCCATATCAAGCCACAGCAGCTCGAAGGTTTCACGGTCGATCGGATTGGCTTGATGGTAAGCTTCAATCATGCCGCGAATCCAGGTTAAATCCCACACTCCCATATCATCCATCGTGCTGGTGATCAGCTTGCGCAAATCGCGGATCGGCAGGTCATACGCCACGCCGTCCAAGTCGATAATCCAAATCCCGCCAGGACCCATCTGCCCGTTTGACCAACCGTAATCCTGGTGGGCCAAGCCCCAATGGGGATCGCCCATGGCTGCCATCCGGGGATAAGACGACAGTTTAAACTTCTCATAAATCTCCCGGGCCTGCCGGTCGTAATCGTCAACGATTGACAACAACCGGGAGCTGGCGGACAGTTCCGGGTACGCTTGGGCGATATCTCGAAACCAGCCGATTTTGGCAATAATTTTCTCGTAATATTTCGGCCATCTCGGCAGCCGGGTCGAACGCGCAGCGCCGAACGGCGGAACGTAGCCCTGCGACAGTTTGTGGAATTCGCCAAGCCCTGTGCATAGCTGGGCAGCGCCTTCCAAATCGATTTTGGACGCCTGAACGAGCGACTCGATCCACTCCGTGACGATCCACAGCTTACCGCCGGCCTCTACATAAAGCCGATCATCCTTCGTCCGAATCAAGGACGGAACCCGTGCCCCCTGATTCACCAAGTACTCCTGTGAGCCGACGCTGAACAGGCTCCGTTTCGGTTCGCGGTGGAGCACCTTAATACTGCGCGGACCGCGATCGGTATTCATTTTCCAGATAGCGCCGCCTTTGTCAGGCTTCGAAGTGACAAGCGTCATATCCGAGACCTTCATCTCGTAAAGCTCGGCGACTTTCCAAGCGATCGCTTCCAGCTCGGGCGGAACATATTGTTCCAAGACAATCCCCGGGTCAACTGTACCTTCCAGATGGTCCCATGGACCGATTCTGTACTCTTCCAACGTCATCACTCCATCATCAAGTTCAGCGATTCGACATGTATTCACGACAAATCGGAAATTCGGGCATCTTTCCTCGATTTGAGCATGTGCGCGTACACGTCGATCAGCTTATCCGTAGTTTGTGAAATATGGAAACGGTCGATCACGAACGACCTTCCGGACCGCACGTTCCGGACGATGTCCGTCCGATCTTCATGCAGCGCTTTTCTCACGTGTTCCGTCAATAAGGTTTGCGTTAAGGGGAGATCGGCGTCATGATCGCCGAACCAACAGTTCCATATCTGTTCGTACCGCTGCGGTTTCACGAGACCGCAAAAGCCTTTGCTGCCTACGGCAATAAGCGGGCGCTCGCATGACATGGCCTCCAGCGAGATTCTTCCCGTTCCGATGACACAATCACTAATGGAATAATAGGCGTTCATATTCAAAATCTCGCCGGCATAGTGAATGAACGGGGATTGCGTTTGTTCGTTTTTGCTTTCGACGATCTGTTGGATTTCGTCTTGTTTCTTACCGCCGCCCACGATAAGCAGCTGCAGGTCGGGGTAGTCGGTTTGCTTCATCAGAGTCAAAGCATGAATGGTTTCTTCGCAAATGTCCGCTTTTTCCCACGACAGGCGGCTTGCATACATGACGACCGGGGCTTGCTGCGGAAGCCCTAATTTACACCTGAGATAAGAGCGGTAAGCGGTGTCCAGGGGATGGTACTCCGATGGGTCGACGCCGTTCGGAACGACAAAGGCCTGGATCCCCGCGTTCTGAAGCATGCGCAAGACGGCGGGACTGACACAGGTTACGGTCGCGCTTCTTCTTAGAACGCTTAAAAATGCGGGATCATAGTAAGTGCCGTGGACCGTAAACAGGAACGGCACCCGCAGCGTTCGAGCCGCCTCCAGGGCTACGATCCCGGAGGGAACTTGATGGGCATGGACGAGATCGATCTTCTCCGTTCGAATAATCGATTGAAGCATGGCCATGTAGGCGCTGCGATTGGCCTCATCCCGCTCGTAGTCGTCCCCGACGAAATCAATCTCGTATACCGGGCAGCCGAGCCCCAGGAATGGCTCCAGCAGCTTTCCTTTTTTGGCGGCGATCAAGACGGAGGCTCCTTTTCGAAGCAGTTCTCTCGTTAGAGACAGCGTATAGGTTTCCGTCCCGCCGATATTCAACTGATCGAGTACCATCAGAACCCGAAGGGGGGGGGCGGGGAATTCCAGCCCGGATCTGGGAAGAATCAAACGGAGCGGGCCCGCCTTAGCCCGCCGTTTTCGGATTCCGGCATATGACTTCGGAATCGTGCTTTCGTTGTACGCCGTTCTTTTTTTGAGCGGAATTACGGATTTTTTAGGTAACGCGCGTCTGCTTTTTTTCAAGACTTCACCTCCAATCAGGATGGGGCGTACCTATACTCATGCATATGTCTCATGGATTGGGAATGATAGGTGCATTCGTGGATAGGCTGTAAAATTTTATTAAATACGCATATATCCTATTAAAATTTTGCAGAAGGCGAATATAGTGTAGTACCAATAAGTTTGGCAGTGGTTATGAGGTGAAGCATTTGGGGTCACCTATTCCAAGTCAAGGAGTGAACGCTATGGAAAGCTCCCAACCTTCTAAACCGTTCGACGACGCGCTGCTGGAGTTCGTATGCGAGCGATTCCAATTGGGCAGATTCATCCGATTTGACGGTATGCTGGGCGGTTCATTCAATGTGAACATGAAAATGACAACGTCCGACGGAACCTTTGCGGTCCGGGTGCTGAACCGCTCTGCCGCTCCGGAGCATTTGGGGCATGCCCGGCAGGCAATTGCGCTTCTGCGTGCGAACGGCATTCCCGCTGCGTGCCCGTTGACGGCGGTGGGAGGCGATCCGTTTATCCGATATAAGGAAAAACTGGTACAGGTGACTCCGTTCGTAAGCGCGGATTCGTTTCAATGCAGAGAAGCGCAGGTTTTTGAGAGCGCCCGCATGTTAAGAGCGTTTCACGAATCGCTTGTCCAAGTTCCGGCAGGCCCCCGTCCTTCGTGGTCGTTCTATGCCGATGCGGCCTATTATACGGAAGCGCTTGAGCGGATGCGCAGCTTGTCCGGTATACCGGTGGATGAACGGGCCGAGGCCGAGAAGCTGACCCGGCGGGTGCTGGATCAGTGGGGGGATGCCGCAAGCGGCTTGCCTTGCACGACGCTTCACGGCGATTGGCATTTTTGGAATCAGTGTTATGCGGAAGACCGCGTTTGCCTCGTGATGGATTTTGATTTTATGCAGCAGGGACAGCGTGTTCAAGACATCGCCTATGCGCTGTGGGTCATTAACTTGCTGCTTCCCGAGCATGCGGATACGTTTGATCGTTGTTTTCTCCGGGGCTACGGGAAGTTGACCGAGGAGGAAGCAGCCATTATGCCCATCGCGGCAGCCAGAGTCAGCTTGTTCTTCTTGTGCCATGCCGCCAATGCCTCGAGCCCGGCGCAAAGCTGGCGTAAACATTATCGCAAACAGCTGCCGTTCATCCGATCGATGCTGGCGGAAGGCGGGCAGCGGGTGGTGCGGTTGGCCCAGGAAAGTCAACTCTGATTGGCCGGAGTAAGCGCGAGAAGCGGCAGGCGATCATGCCCGAATGCGCTCAGTCACAAAACGTCCAAAAAGACAACGAAAAATAGCCCGGTTGAGTCATTCTTCCAAGCAGCGGTTTACGATATATTACGAATGGAAATACTGATCGTTGTAACCAGGGAAGGGGATAATTTGGAAATGAAAAAGCTGCCATTCACGTTTGGACTCGTCCTGCTTTTATCTCTCTTGTTGTCGGGCTTAGCAAGCGCTCACGTGACCGTGCAACCGAAAGAAACGACACAGGGAAGCTATGAGAAATTCACTGTCCGCGTACCGTCGGAAAAAAACGAACCGACCGTAAAGGTTGAAGTGAAATTTCCGCTGGACGCGGTAACCGTTTCCCGCTTCGAGCCGAAGCCCGGCTGGAAGTACGAGCTGACCAAAGAAGGCGATAAAATCAGCGGCGTCATCTGGACGGCAACCGGAGAAGGCCTTGGACCGACGGAATTCGGCGAATTTTACATGCAGGGCAAAGTCGCCGATACGGCTACCGCGATTACGTGGAAGGCGTATCAGACTTATAAAGACGGCAGCGTAGTCGAATGGGTCGGCGCCGAAGGTTCGGACAAGCCGGCTTCCGTGACGAAGGTGAATGCGAAGCCGGCAGGTGCGGCAGCCGATAGCCACGGACATACCGCAGCGCCGTCAGCGGGCGATTCGCCAGCCGCAGCTTCGACTGACGGGGCATCGAACACGCCGCTTTACTTATCGATCGCAGCCGTTGTGCTGAGCGCAGCGTCTCTGCTTGTTTCACTGGTGCGCAAGAAATAAGCGAACTTCCGATTCGCGGTAAGCCTGCTTCTTCCTTCCGGGAGAAGCAGGCTTTTTGCGTTGTCGGCAGAACGGCGGCGCTTTCTCCTGCGGCATCCGCGCATTCCCCTACAACCCATTCTTATACGGTCCGTCAGATCGGCCGATACCGCTCCGCTTCACCGGATCGCGGCTCCACGGATTCCGCCTGCTGCCTGCTTCGGCAAGCGTGGAGAAACCGGCCGAATATCCGTTCATAATATTGCAATCGTCGGGGGATGCTGGAAGTAGGCAATCGATCAGCCCCATCTCACTTCTGTTCAGGAGGAATAAATTCACATGTTTAACCGATTACGAACGAAGAAAACAACACTGCTGCTTACGATCGCTCTGCTGCTTAGCTTTGCCGTCTCAGGAACGGTGTTCGCCTTCGGCAAAGGCGCCCAAGGACCAGATGTTTACGCTGTGCAAGGGATGTTGAAGTCGCTCGGTTATTTCTCCGGCTCCATATCGGGTTATTACGGACCCGTCACGGAGAACGGGGTCAAGAGGTTCCAGAAGGCGTACGGCCTTCCGGTAACGGGGGCGGTCGACGATAAGACGCTGCAATCGATCCTATGGGCTTACGGTAATTTGAAAATTCCGAAGAAGCCTGCGCCCGCTCCGACGCCAACGCCAACCCCGGCTCCGGCTCCGAATCCGCAGCCGCCAAGCGACAACAAGCTTAGCGCGGAGGAGCAGCAGATGATCGACTTGGTCAATGGGGCGCGTACCCAGGCCGGCTTACCGGCGTTGACTGTCGATCCGCAGTTGTCCCATGTGGCGAAGTTGAAAAGTCAGGATATGGTGGATAAAAATTATTTTTCCCACCAGTCCCCGACGTATGGCTCGCCCTTCGATATGATGAAGCAGTTCGACATCAGCTACCGCAACGCCGCCGAGAATATCGCCTGCAACAAAGGGGTAGAGGCCGCACACCAAGCGCTGATGAATTCGTCCGGACACCGCGCCAACATATTGAGTAACGATTTCACGCACATCGGCGTCGGCATCGTCGACGGCGGTCCGTGCGGCAAAATGTTTACACAGATGTTTATCTCTAAATAACCAAACCAGAGCAAGCTCCAGCAAAGCACAAACTTTGCGGGAGCTTGTTTGTTGTTATAAACTAATAAAAAAAACGGAGGTTTGAACGAGATGAAAGCAACGGTCTGGAAAGAATTTAAAGAGTTTGCCATGAAGGGCAATATGATTGATTTGGCGATCGGGGTTATTGTCGGCGGCGCCTTCGGCAAGGTGGTCACGTCCATCGTCAACGATTTGGTTATGCCCCCGATCGGCCTGCTGCTGGGCCGTGTAAAATTCCAGGACTTGTTCATCAGTCTGGACGGCCGGTCTTTCGCTACGCTGGAAGATGCCAAGAAAGCGTCGGCGCCGACGTTAAACTACGGCTTGTTTATCAGTACAATGCTTGATTTTCTGATCATTTCGTTCGTCATCTTCATTGCCGTGAAGCAATTGAACCGGCTGCGCAAGAAGGAGGAGGCAAAGCCCGATCCGAAAGCCGGCTTGCAGGAATGCCCGGAATGTTTATCCGAGATCCCGAAGAAAGCGATTCGCTGCAAATATTGCACGGCTGTCGTGAAAGCGCAAGCGAACGGACAAGCCTGATCCATAGCGGCACTTCAGTAGATCCATTCCATTTTGGGTATCTTAAGATGTAACCATAACCGTATGCCGGGAAACCGTACCCTGGCGGATTCCCCGCCAATAGTTGCGATGCCTCATCGTCTCGCCCATTTTTGGACGGTTGCCGCACCAGTATACGTGACCCTTCATAAACTGAATTTGACTGTATCCCTAGACCTTGTATTGATACAAAAACCCGGGCAAGGAGGGGTGACATTTGAAGGGCAGCGATCACAAAAGTAAATTTTTACTCACCAATCGCGAACGCGAAGTATTTGAACTGCTGGTGCAGGACAAAACGACGAAAGATATCGCGCAGCAGCTGTTTATCAGTGAGAAAACCGTACGCAACCATATCTCCAACGTCATGCAGAAATTAAATGTAAAAGGGCGTTCGCAAGCGGTTGTCGAGCTGATTAAGCTTGGGGAGCTGCAGATCTGAGGAAATCCAATGGACCTAACAAAGTCTTCTTTTTACGGTTCTTCTTTGCGGAGAATCGTAAGACGAGGGCTTTTTGGTTTGTGGAGGAGAGAAAAACTTGCCCTTTGCGTTTGAGTGTGGTATGATTACTTTAATCATATATTTGAAACCTTGATTCACATATTGCAAAGGGTTATCATTTGTGCGATGGTACCTTTTTCAATGTGTGAATTTTTTATTTGTTTCCAAAAATAAAAAGTACATGTTAAATAAAAATTTGGAGGTCATATTATGCAAACAGGTACAGTGAAATGGTTTAATGCTGAAAAAGGTTTTGGTTTTATCGAAGTGGAAGGCGGCAACGACGTGTTCGTGCATTTCAGTGCAATCACAGGCGATGGTTTCAAATCGTTAGATGAAGGTCAACGTGTTGAATTCAATGTCGTACAAGGAAATCGCGGTCCGCAAGCCGAAAATGTTGTAAAGCTGTAAAACCCAAAGCAAGCTGCCCTAACAAATATGGAGGGCAGCTTTTCTTTTGGATCATAAGGAGGGGTTCATCATGTATTTTCGGAAAAAATTGTTAGAGGATATCCCTACGGAAAATACGATGATTTGGTCATGTGAAAATGAAGACTGTAAGGGTTGGATTCGTGACAACTTTGCCTTTGAATGTCAGCCGATTTGCCGACAGTGTCTTGCTCCGATGGTAAGCAGCATGAAGATACTGCCGTTGCTCTTAAACTCGAACATCGACTTTAAATCACTTAAAAAAGGTGTGCAGATTTCTTAGCTGTCGCCCCCCTAATCAAGCCTTCTTTTTACGTTTCCTCTATAAGAGGGATCGTGAGATGAAGGCTTTTTGGTTGTTGGGGAAAAGAAAAAACGCGATTCATCGAGTAAAAAGCATGAAATAAAAGACCGCATGATATGTAAGCGGTATCACGCGTCGTTTTATCAAAACGATGTCTAATATCTTGATTTCATCTGTTTTACAGCTTTTTTGAATAAGCGTATGATACAACTCATGAAAACAAAATAACGTTTCTAATTCTAATTCGCTTAATTTCCCTTTGGGAAAGCGGGGGAACCAAACTCGAGCTTTGCTTATTGGTGTGAGAGCCAAAAATCAAAGTTTGAAGGGGTGAATCCTTGGACACAAACATCGGTAGTGTTTTTGTCCGAGGTAGGGTGCAACTCTCACCACCCGAATCCGTCAGCTAACCTCGTAAGCGTTGTGTGGAGGAGATGGGGAAACTGTGATCGTCTAACGTGACCACAGGGGAAGCGCCTCTGTGGCTTTTTATTGCCAAAAACCGGGATATCAAAAATGAAATGCGTCTTTATCGCTGAGTCCTTTAGGGGATCGGGGGAACCATTCGGTAATGGGCAAGGTTGTTACACCGCTTATTACTTTGGGGTGAATTTCTAAAGCAATCCCGTACATTTGTACATTTGCTTAGAATAGGGCGACTCTTACGTCCGAATCCGTCAGCTAACCTCGTAAGCGTAAAAAGAGAGGCGATTTTGTCGTGCGAAAGATACGGTTTTTTTGCCGTACCCAGGAAGCCGCGAGAAGAGTCCTCTTCTGTCAGGCTTCTTTTTTTATGTCTCTTTAGGATTTGAAGATGTACAACCGTTTGTGACTTTAGGAGTTGATATTTAATGTGGATAAAAACACAGCAACATCGGGTAAAATATCCAAATCATGAAGCAGAGAATCGGCTTCAAAAGGGGGAAGCATTCAAGATGATGTCTGCTTTGAAACGGTTCTTAATCGGTCGTCCTTTGAAATCCGAAGAACTCGCGGAAGAGAAGTTGAGCAAATTTAAGGCTCTTGCCGTATTATCATCGGATGCACTGTCTTCTGTTGCTTACGGCACGGAACAAATATTGCTGGTTTTAATGACAGTAGGTTTTGTGGCATTATGGTATTCCATTCCGATTTCCATTGCTGTATTAGGGTTATTAACGATTTTAATTCTTTCCTATCGCCAAACCATATATGCTTATCCGACGGGGGGCGGGGCATACATCGTATCGAAGGAGAATCTGGGGGTGCCTGTCGGTTTATTAGCAGGGGGATCCTTATTAGTTGATTATATTTTAACTGTGGCTGTTAGTATTTCTGCTGGAACCGATGCGATCACATCCGCTTTCCCTGGCCTTCACGACCATCGTGTTCTCATTGCTATTGTGATGATTGCTTTTTTGACCATCATGAATTTACGGGGAACCACGGAATCGGCTTCTATCCTTGCTTATCCGGTTTACCTGTTTGTCACTCTAATTGTGCTTCTTATCCTGAGCGGGTTATATAAATATGCTGCAGGCGGTGTTTCTGCAGCGCCCCAAACTCATGATATGGCAATCTCGGGAATTAGTTTATTTATACTCCTTAAGGCTTTCAGTTCCGGCTGTTCCGCATTGACCGGGGTTGAGGCCGTATCTAATGCAATACCTAACTTCAAGGCACCGGCGGAGAAAAATGCGGCAAGAACCCTGATGATGATGGGACTTATTTTAGGCAGCTTATTTATGGGGATTAGTTTTCTAGCCTATACCTATGGCATTACACCGAGACCTGAAGAAACCGTCGTTTCCCAAATCGCCGCTTCCACGTTTGGCCGGGGGCCCATGTATTATGCCATACAAGCTTCTACGGCTTTGATCTTATTTCTCGCTGCGAATACAGCCTATGCCGCATTTCCGCTGCTTGCCTACATGATGGCAAAAGACAAATTTATGCCCCGTATGTTTACCGCCAGAGGGGATCGACTCGGGTTTTCAAACGGGATCATCGTACTCGGTGTTTTATCGGCTATTTTAATTGTTATTGCTCAGGGACATACGGAAGGCCTGATTCCTTTGTATGCTTTAGGCGTGTTTATTCCGTTTACCTTGTCCCAAACAGGAATGATGCGCCGCTGGTGGAAAATGAAACCGAAGGGTTGGGCTATCAGCTTTTTAATCAATACAATCGGAATGATCACAACGTTCTCCATCTGTTTAATCTTTTTGATTACAAAATTTTCACAAGTATGGATCATATTCCTTTTCCTTCCGGTTGTTATCTATTTCTTTATTCGTATCCACAAGCATTACCTGAATATGGCTAATGAACTGCGGATTGATCCGAAAGCAGAGACGCCAGTGACCAAAGGAAATGTGATCGTTGTCCCGGTGGCAGGGGTTAATCGGGTCGTTTTAAATACGATCGGGTATGCCAAGTCGATATCAGAGAACATTATTGCCGTTTATGTTGCTTTTGACGACGATGATGCACAGAAGATGGAGAAAAAATGGGAGGAGTGGAATTCAGGCATTCGGCTTGTTATTTTAAAATCCAGTTATCGGAGCATACTGAGACCTTTAATTAAATTTATCGATACAATTGAATGGAAAACCAGCGAGACGGATTATGTAACGGTGATGATTCCGCAATTTATTACAAGGAGCTGGTGGCACAATTTTCTGCATAATCAATCCAGTATATTAATTCGTGCCTATTTATTAAATCGAAAAGACGTTACGATTTCGACGGTACCTTTTCATTTGAAGCATTAATTAGAGCTGCTGCGTTCAGACCAAAATCCACGAATGGAGGCACCTGATGTTGAATTTATTTGAGCTGGCGAATCTTCATCCTGATATTGAAGCTGTTCACGAGGTCGTCCAGGCTTTAAAGGCTCGCATTGATGGTAAAGAAGTCGGAATTAAAATCCTGAAGAATGAAGCCGGTCATTACTTTTATGAACTAAGTCATTATTATAGAGGAGCGGATAATGCCAACCCGTACGTTTCAACGGACAATAGGTTTGCTTCAGTCGAAGAGGCGGCACGGGGAGCGCTCCGGTCGGCAACGATGTTTTACCGGAGCACCGATGAGGGTGGAACTTGGTTGAAGAACGAATCCTTTTATCCGTAATATCAAGCGAAGATTTTTGTGCCGGCGGCCCCCTGCCCCGCACGAATCTGAAGCAGGACCTCCGCAATTGCGAAGGTCCTGCTTCAGATTACGCTCCAGTTAAATCATCGGGTAAATCCGCTCCAACAAAGCTTTGATCTCATGATGATTCTTTCTTGCTGCCGGCTGTCACATACGCGTTGCGTCCGGCCCCGAGGCCCACGGACAGCAGCAGAAGACTGGCCGCCACAGTGATTAACAACGGAATTGCCCAAGTGTTGGTCACGTCATGAAGAAACCCGAACAGGACGGGGCCGAACGCGGCAAGCAAATATCCGACGGACTGCGCCATCCCCGACAGCTCGGCGGCTTGACGCGCATTCTGCGTGCGAAGCCCGAAGAAAGCAAGCGCCAAACTGATGCTTGAACCTACTGCAATCCCAATACAAATAATCCAAAGCCAGATCAGCGAGGTATTCCCGCTAAGCAATCCGAGGTATCCAATAAGGTGAAAGAGCACCGTTACGATTACAATGCCTCTTTGGTTGGAACTGCGCCCGGCGAGAATCGGAACGATGAATGAAACCGGCAGGCTTACAAACTGCATGGCGGATAGCATCCATCCGGCGGCTGAGACGCTCATCCCCCGGCTATGCAGAATTTCGGGCAGCCATGCCGCATTAATGTAAAAAAGCCACGACTGCAAGCCCATGAACAAGGTGACCTGCCATGCCAGGGAGGAGCGCCAGATGGAGCCGCCGCCGCCCGCAGTTGACGCTGCCTGGCGGGAACGAAGCTGCGGCAGCCAGAAGAGCGCGGCCAATCCGCCTAAGACAGCCCAGCTTGCGAGAGACCCCCGCCAGCCAAGTCCTGCCCCCACCGAAAGGGGGACGCTGATACCCGAAGCCAGTGCGCCAAAGACGTTCATCGAAACCGAGTACGCACCGGTCATGAATCCTACATGCTCGGGAAAATCCCGTTTAACAAGGCCCGGCAGCAGCACGTTTCCGATCGCAATGGCAAGACCGATGATGATTGTACCCATGAATAGCGTGACGACCGATGCATAGGACCTTAGAAGAATCCCGACAATTAGCACGATCATGCTTAGGAAAAGCGTCATTTCCATCCCGATTTTGCGTGAAATTTTAGGGGCAACCGGGGAGAGCGCGGCAAAGGCCAGTAACGGCAAAGCGGTCAGCATGCCGGTTACCGTATTCGATAAATGAGTCTCTAAACGAATCGCATCTACCAAGGGGCCTAATCCTGTGATGGCGGCCCGAAGATTTGCGGCGACCAGCAATATCCCCAGGATTAACCACACGGTCTTCATCCGGGAACGCACGTAATGTCCGCTAGAGTCATACTTCAGAAGCATATTCCTAGACACCTGCTTTCTAGTCTGACAAATTACACATTCTATAATCATATCAAAAAAAATAGAGAAAAACATCATAGGTCTGGTCAATCGGGAGAAAATTTGCGGGCGCATGAGGAGGACTCTTTGGTTGGCGAGTGCGAAAATGATATAATTAATAGAATATGGCATTGAAAACTGATGAGATGATGGAGCAGATCGCATGCAAACAAACACGACAGCTGCCCCCAAGGACGATACGTTCATACAGGGGGTAAAGGATTGTATTCCTACTTTGCTCGGGTACTTAAGCATCGGGTTCGCCGCAGGCGTCGTGGAGAAGACCGCAGGCTTAAGCTTAGCGGAAATCGCTCTTCTGTCCTTGCTGCTTTATGCGGGTTCCGCACAATTTATTTTTGCCGGGATGATCACGGCCAGTTATTCCGTTACCGCCATGATCTTTACGATTTTTTTTGTGAATCTCCGCCATATTTTGCTAAGCGCGGCCTTATCGCCTTATTTTCGACATCTCTCTCCGATGAAAAATATTGGGATAGGTTCCCTGCTAACCGATGAGACGTTCGGAGTGGCATTAACCCGGGCAGCCGGCAAGGAGCGGATCAGTGAAAGATGGATGCACGGTCTTAACGTGACAGCATACTTGAACTGGTTTGTCGCGAATATGGCCGGCGCGTATTTTGGCCAATGGATTACAAATCCGGAGAGGTATGGTCTTGATTTTGCTTTGCCGGCGATGTTTATAGGACTTCTTGTGCTGCAAATGGCAAGCCGCGGTCAAATCATGAAAGACGTTGTTGTCGCAATCAGCGCGATCTTCATTATCGTGGGCATGAGCATGATTTCATCCGGAAGCTTGGGTGTTATCGTGGCTACCGTTCTAGCTTCAACCATAGGATTGGTGATGGATAAATGGAAATAAGATGGCACATCGTATTCATTATTATCGGAGCGGCTATTGTAACCTTCATTCCGAGAATTCTTCCCCTTGTAGCGCTTAGCCGTATTCAATTGCCAAGCTGGGCATTGCAGTGGTTGAAGCATGTTCCGATTGCTATTATGGCTGCGTTGATTGGACAGGAACTGTTCGCACCGCAAGGGGAGGCTTCGTTTTTTATAAATAAAGCGGAGTTAGTAGCCGCCTTGCTTACTTTTACGGCAGCCATGATCACACGCAGCCTGCTGGGGACGGTCCTCATTGGCATTCTGAGCATGTTCGCACTGCGTTTATTTATTTAGGGCACAGCCGGAATCCTTGATATGAAGGCGAATCTTAGGTACTTTTAGCTATCTTTCGACAATAAGATTTGTTATGATTAGGTACAAAGTGCGACAGCTGCTTCTGCAGCGAAGTAGTCGTTCAGCCCAGCCAAATAGCCTTCTCTTCGCGCATCCCGTCCGGACTGTGCAAAGCAGAAGGCTTTTGTGAGCGCGAATTACATGGTTTCAATGAACTTCTCCAGCTCATTCGCTAAGGAGAACAAGTTTGCCCGGTTCTCGAACTCGGCGCGCGTGACCGGGAGAGGCAGCTGCTTGTGGTATTCGCGGATCGCTCTCAGCTTCTCATGGTACGAGGCGAGGTCTTGCCCCGCTTGAAGGTCACGGCCGAGCTCGTCGATCAAGCGTCCGATGCGCACGCCTTGCTCGAGGGTGGTGTCCAGCATCGAGACGAGCGTCAGCATGCGTTCGAGTATTTGATACTGCCGCTGCTTTTGTTCGAAGTAGTACAGAAACGGATTATCCTTCCGCATCATGTTGTTTTCCACTTCGAGAATGGCCAAATTTTTGCCTTTATCGAGCAGCTTGGCGAGCGTGAGCAGCTCTTTGCCGTCCCACAGCCCGTAACCTTCGACTAAATATTTAGCGAATTGGCCGAGGATGGCGGACATGTTGGCATGAATCTCTTCTTTGTATTGTGAAATTTGTTTATCAATGCCCGGCATATACAAATTGACGATAAGCGCCACGCCGAGGCCGATTGCGATGATGGCCAACTCATTGAGCACGAAGGACGTGTTAAGCGCGCCGTTCATATAGATGTGCATGATGATGACGGAGCTGCTGGCGATGCCGCCTTGAATTTTGAACCTGACGCAAACCGGAATGAACAGCATGTACAGCAGAATGAAAATTAACGGATGACGCCCGAAAAAGTGAAACATGAAGCCGGACATCGCCATTCCTGCGAGGCAGGCGAGGAGCCGTTCCCAGACGGCTGTGAACGACTGTTTTCTTGTTTTTTGAATGCACAGCAGCGCCAAAATCCCGGCCGACGTATAAGACGACAAGTGCAGCGATTGTGCGATCAATATAGCGATGCTGACGCCAACCGCCGTTTTGATCGTGCGAAATCCGATGGTCATGCCAACCCCTCCCCGAAAATCCTGACCGCTATAAAGTCATATATATGTAATAATATATAACATATACGCGGGGAGTCGTTCTACAGATTTGTCGAAAATATGAAAATAACAAAAATTACACTTCCACAGTCAGCCGTTAGTATTTGAATCGGCCACAGTTTTTATTTTATGATGGGAGTAGCTGCAATTCGCTGTCTGTCTGGATGTATGCGTTCGGCCGCTCGTTCGACGCTTTTTTGTCTAAGAAGCTAGTGAATCGACCGGGGTACTCTAGCGGAACGAGAGGGAGAGATTCACTTTTTTCGTGAAAAAACGAATCAATTCGGGGATAAGCTGAATGTTTAGGTCTTAAAACGTGTATAATGGAGTCATATCAACCTATTTTTGCCATTTTGATTCGAAAGGCATGACGGCTTCTTAATAACGAACCCGCAAAGGAGGAATTTAGCTTTGGATCAAATCTCATCTTTATCTGAATTGTTGGCTGTACAAAAAACGTCGTCGTTCATCGAAATTCCGGGAACGCTCTCCCGAACGTTCGGTCAAACGACGTTGTCCACTACGCTGCCGATGAGCAAGCTGTTCGCGATTTACGAAGTGGATCTCGAAGTACAGCGCTCCATCGTTCCGCTTAATTTATCCCGGATGATGGACTATATCATGTTGTATCTGGACCACGGCCAAGGCATTTATTTTCCGGGGATCATCCTGTCTGCCCGAGGAGCCGGGGAATATGATCCGGCATCCGGTGTATACCGCCTGCAAGCGATCGAGAAGCTCTATGTCGTGGATGGGCAGCACCGGTTGGCCGCTTTCCGCCGTTTGATGGAAACGCTGCAAAGCGCGATGGCGCGCGCCAAAGACCGCCGGGAGTACGACCGGATGGAAGAAATCGGCAAGAAGCTTAGCAAACTGTACACCTTCCCGATGTCGACGATGATTTATTTGGACATCAACGCCAGACAGGAGCGTCAGCTGTTCTCCGACATCAACAAGCTTCCGCGTAAAATCGGGGGCAATCTGGCTGTGCTTCGCGAACAGCGCCGTTTCTACCACGTCCTCGCCACGCGTCTGGTGGAGGAATCGCCGATCATGAAGCGGATTCCGGTGGATATGTTCACGGAGCGGGGCAAGGGACCGGAGTTTTTGTTCTCGTACCATTTGCTGATCGAAATCTTGATCGGATTGTTCGAGGGCAGGCTGAAATCGGCTTCGCGGGGCAATGGCTACTACTTCGAGGATCATGAAATCGAAAGCCAGATGAAAGTGGCGGAGCATTATTTCGAAGGCATGCTGCGACACTTGCCGGAGCCGGAGAAGGGCGAGCTGTGCTGGACGGAGAACCTGCAGATCGCACTGGCGATGTTCTTCCACGGGGAAGCGACGAAAAGCGGCACGTTTAACAAATATGCGCTTGATTATGCGCTTCACATTTTGCCGCACTTGGATTGGAACGCGATTTATTCCGGAGACGAGAAAGACCGGCTGCCTAGACGTTCGCGCATTATGAAAGCTTTCCAATACGTGAAAGGTTTTTATGAGGAGCACCACTTGTTCCTGATTCGCGAATCGGACATGGCAGATGAGATGGAGGACGAGAAGGAAGCTAAGGAGGATGTCGGTTAATGGACGGCTTGCGTTTGAAAATGACAATTCATCCGTTTTGCGACCGTTTCGGTCTCGCGACGGTTCCGATCCAGGTTCAGGATCTGTTAAATTACACGACGATCGACCCGATGGTGCAGCGTAAGCTGAGCGGGGGCCAGCGTCGGAAAATCGCCAATTACTTGCAGGAGCGGGAGCTCGATCGCGTCTTCTTCGGACCGGTGACGCTGTCGCTGCGCGATGTGGCCAGTTTAGCCAAGACGGAAGAAGGATTAAGCTTGCGCCCGGGTTCGAAGCTGAGCATTCTCGACGGTCAGCACCGGATTTTGGCGCTCGGTTACGTGAATGAGCAAATGCTGAAAGAGTCTCGACGGCTGGAACGCAAATTGTCCGGTCTGAAGGTCAAGGTTCGCAGAAATCCGGAGGACACGGAAGCCGCGACCGAGCTGGAACTGCTGGAAGGTCAGATCGAGCAGCTGGAACGCCGCAGACTGGAATTGATGGAGAGCGAGCTGGCGGTGCAAATTTACATCGGACTGAGTGAAGAAGAGGAGAAGCAGCTGTTCGGCGACATCAACTCGAAGGTGCAGCTCGTAAGCAAGGAGCTCGGTCATTCGTTCGATTCGATCGACCCGCTCAACCTCGTCATTCAGCAGGTCCTCGAGCACAACATGTTCCTGAAGGGGGCCGGGGTGGAGCGTCGGGCGAACTTAACGGCGTACAACAAAAACTTTACGTCGTTCAGCTGGCTGTACTCGACGGCGACGATGCTGTTTACCGGCAAAATGCAGCCGTCTTACGAGCTGGCGCGCAAAATCAAAAAAGATCCGACCCTGTATATCGAAATTTTGCATCAGTTCTACAGTACGCTGCTTCCGCTTATGCCGGAGCAGCCGGGCTTGCCGCAATACAGCTCGTCGGCGCGCGCCATGCAGGAGAGCATCGCCTTGTTTGCACACCGGTACTTATTCACAGACGGTCAATATACGAAAAATTGGACGACATGTCTGCGCATCTTCGAAGGCTTCGATTGGACGCAGGAGAACGAACTTTTGATCGAACGATTCGGTCTGCTCGATAACGGCAAGCTGAATTTGATTCACGAGAAATCGCTTCGCAAGCACGGACGATTGGTTCAACTGTTCCAAGAGCTGTACGGCGAACCGTCATCGGAAGACGAAGCAACGGCATAATGCCGCATATGGATGCAGCCTGTGCGTCTGCATCCGGGCATGAACGTTATGAGCTCTGCTCCTCGAACGCGAGGGGCAGAGCTTTTTGCGGTTTATGAAACGCGCGGATCGGTCGCATTTTGTGGATAAGAGCCGGGGCAGCGCCGCCGCTCTGTGCCGGGCCTTTAGGTAAAAGGCTCGGGCCGCCTGCCTATACAACGCTCAGCCGGTTGATGACCATCAGGGCGGCTCCGGCGGCAAGCGCGTCATCGCCGAGCGAGCCTTGGCTGAAGACGACTTGATATTTCGGATAATAATAGGTGCGCTGAATCGCTGCGCGTGTCGCGATGTGGAAAAATCCGGGGTGGCTGCCAATGACCGCGCCTCCCAGAATAACCTTCTCCGGGTGCAAAATGTTCAGCAAATTGGACAGGCCGATGCCGAAATAAGTCGCTGCCTGGGTAAACAGCTCTACCGTTAGCGGATCGTTCTCCTGCAGCGCCTGCTGCAGGTGGGCGAATTGAATGAGATCGGGGTCCCGTTCCATTCGCTGCAGCGCGCTGTCGCGTCCTTGCTTCAGGCGTGAGCGCGCCTGCTGTTCGAGCGCGGGGATGGAAACATAAGATTCCAGCGCGCCGTAGTTTCCTTGCCCCCAGAGCCGGGGACCGTCCGTCTGGATGATCATCTGACCGATCGAGCCCTCCATGTCGACGGCGCCGTAGACGACATGACCGCCGGTCATCATTGCCGAGCGCAATCCGACCCCGACATGCACGTAGAGCAAGTGGCGGTAGTCGCGTCCGCGGTCGGACCATGATTCCCCGATGAGCGCGGTGTTCGCTCCGTTGTCCAGCATGACGGGGAAGCCGAGCCGCTGCTCCAGAAACTCGGTCACGTGCACTTGGGTCCAGCCGGGGGCCGGGAAGTGAAGCGGGTCCAGCAGAACGCCGGATTCCCGGTCGAGCGGTCCGACCGCGCCGATCCCCATGCCGAGCACCCGGTCCCCGGTCAGACCGCGCTTAAGCAGCATCGCTTCCGCTTCCGCCGCAATTTCTTCCAGAAGTACCTGCGGCGTCGTCTGTTCGGTCATGACCCAGCGTTTCGCTTCGAGCCGGTTCATTTGCATGTCGAAGAGCATCAGCTTGGAGTAGATGCGGGATATATCCAGTCCGAACACATAGGCATAATCGGAATTAATCGTATACAAGATTGGCCTGCGCCCGCCGGTCGACTCGCCGAAGCCGGCTTCGGCAATAAACCCTTGGTTCGTCAGTTCTTCCAGCGTACGGGTCAACGTGCTGCCGGTCAGGCCGCTTTTTTCCAACAGCTCGATTTTCGAGACGACGCCGTGCTTGCGGATATGCTCATAAATTTCTTTCGATTTCCGCCCGTTGATCATTTGTTCGATTCGTGTACGGTTCACGTATATTCCTCCATGGGTTGGAGACCTGTTTTACAGAAAATCATTATACTACAGGCCCTTCCGGTTAACCATAGCTTTTACAAACACGATTCTGGTAAAATAGGGCGTAGTCTGTGTAAGCGAAGAAGGAGTAGAAGAGTCCTATGTCGGAATGGTACAAAAAAAGTTTCGGAGACGACTATTTAATCGTATACAAACACCGCGATATGAAAGGGGCTTACGAGGAAGTCCGGCGCATGATGGAATGGCTGGAGCTGCCGGAAGGATCGGAAGTGCTCGATTTATGCTGCGGTATGGGTCGTCATTCAATGGCCTTGACCGGTTTCGGTTTCAAGGTCACAGGCGTCGATTTGTCGGAAGTGCTGCTAGGGGAAGCCCGCAAGCTGGACAAGAAGGGCGAAGTGCGCTGGGTCCACGGCGATATGCGGCAAGTTCCGCTCGAAGGCCCCTTCGACGCGGTCGTGAACTTGTTCACGTCGTTCGGTTATTTCGACAACGATGCCGAACATGAGCGCGTGTTGAAGGAAATTTGGAGGCTGCTTCGTCCCGGCGGACGGTTTATCGTCGATTTCCTCAACCCGGAATACGTGAGGGCCCATTTGGTGCCGCATTCCGTGCGGACGGAAGACGGGCTTCGCATCGAAGAAACGCGCCGAATCGAGAACGGTTACGTATGCAAGACGATCAGGCTGGTGGAAGAAAACGCCCAGACATCAGACGAGGCGCGCGTCTACGAGGAACGGGTGAAGCTGATCGACCTCGACACGTTCCTGGATCTGTTGTGCCGTGCGGGCTTGAAAGTCGACGCCGTATACGGCGGTTACGACGCCTCGCCTTACGAGTCAGAATCGGCAAAACGGATGATCTTTGTAGGCAGGAGGGGTGAAGGAGATGAGTAGCCGCGTTCCGGTTCCGGGGCAACCGGCCGTCTTGACGAAGCATGGCGACGTCGTGCAGGTGAAAGTTCCGCTCCCGTTTCCTTTGCGCTGGGTGAACGCTTATTTGCTGCCCGGCCCCTCAGGCTGGACCTTGATCGATCCGGGCCTTCGAACGACGGCCGCCGAAGAGGTCTGGACCTCGGCGCTTGCGGAGCTGGGCGTATCTTTTCGGCACATCGACCGCATCGTGCTGACGCATCACCATCCGGACCATTACGGGCTTGCCGGCTGGTTCCAGGAGCGCACGAACGCGCAGGTGTTCCTGTCGCAACCGGGCTTGGAGCAGGTGCGCCTGCTTTGGGGCGAGGGCGCGCCGATGACGGAGCGGCTGCTTGCGCTGTTTCGGCGGCATGGGCTGCCGGCCGAGCTCGAGGCGCCGATGCGCGAGCATATGGACGGCTTCATGCCGGCTGTGTCGCCACAGCCCGAGGTGACCGTGTTGTCCGGGGGCGAGGAGATTCGGCTAGGCGAGCGGACTTACACGTCGATACTCACGCCGGGGCATGCCGCCGGGCACCTTTGCTTTTATCAGGCGGAGACGAAAGAAATGTTTTGCGGCGATCATGTGCTGCCGCAAATTTCGCCGAACGTCAGCTACTTGCCGGGCGGCATCGACGAGAACCCGCTCGCCAGTTATTTGGAAAGCTTGCGCACGATTAGCCGCTTTGAGGTTCGCCTTGCGTATCCGGGGCATCGCGAGCCGTTCGGACGGCTGGCTGCGCGGGCAACCGAGCTGATCGCGCATCACGCCGAGCGCCTGGAGGCGATGCAGGCTTGCTTGACGGAGCCGGCAACGGCTTATGCGGTATGCCGGGCGACGTTCGGCGAAGCGCTCAGCTTGCACCAGCTGCGGTTCGCGCTATCGGAAACGATCGCGCATCTGATTTATTTGCGGGAAACGGAGCGGGCTGGCGTTGAAGAGCAGGACGGCATCGTATTTTTCGGGCACAATTGAACAGGCAGGTAAACGCGCTGGAAGCACGCCGGGACGGAAACCGAACCGTCAGCGGCGTGTTTTTTTAAGTTATTTCAGTAAGTATAAAGTTTTCAGCGGAGCTGACAGGTTCTGTATCGCGAGTAAAGCTGCCACCCAAACATGAATAGGTATCTTCCTTGAAGGGCTCCGATCAGGAGCTTTTTTTATTTTCTTTGAGGTCCTTGTCCCGGGCCCAAGCTTCTCATGAACGTCCGGCGTTCCTTCGGCGGATGGGGATTGCTGCATAAAAAGGCTGAAACTAGGAAATAGTAGGTATTCGACCGATAATACGATCGGGAATACCTAGTTTATGTAGACGAAGGAGGACGGCCGGATGGATGGGAGGATGAGCAGTCGTCCGGGACGACTGCTGCTGCCGGCGGCGCTGCTGCTGATATGGGGGTGCGCGGGCTGCGGGGGGACGGAGGACGCCGCATACCGGCTGCAGGAAGCCGCCGGCACTGCCGTAACGTTAGCGGGAGTGGACGAAGACCCCGCCGGTATTCGCATGACCACGCGGCAAGCGGTTCCCGGGCAAGCGGGGAGCGGCCTGCAGGCGAACGCAGTGACGAATGTCGAGGCGCGGTCGTTCGTTTCGCTGGCCGAGGGGGCGATGCGATGGAAGCAGAAAGATCCGCCGCAGGTGGTGGTCATCGGCGAGGCCTGGGTGCGCCGTCACGGGATTCCGGCGTCTTGGCTGGCCGAGTTCCGCCGCATGGGGATTCGACAAGGCAGCAGGCCGGCCGTCGCCGTTGTCGGAGGGACGGCGGAAGCTTTCGTCCGCCGCCCGGACGCAGGTTCGCTCGGTCGAATGGCTCTGGAGCCGCAAGCGGTCGTTCGCAGCTCGCTGTACGAAGCGAAGCCGGAATACGAATCCGATCTCGCGCTTCCCTTCTTTGCGTTGGATCCTTCCGGTACGGGGACTGGCACGGACGGAAATGAAATTGGAAGAAATCCCCTTGTTTCAGTGAAAGCGATGCTGTTTAAAAAACAACAGCTTGTCGCCATTCTCCCGCCGCAGCAAAGCCGGCTGCTGGTCTGCTTGCGCGGAGGAAGCTCGCTTCAGGAGCCGCTCGGAGCGGGGGCGGCGCAAGCTGCGTTACAGCCGCAAGCCGGGAACGGGGGCTTGTCCGTATCGTCGGTGTCCTGCCGGACAAGCGTAGCCGCTAACGGCGATTTGCAGCGGCCTCGCCTGCGCATCGCCCTGCATGTGAACGGCATTGACGCTTCGGACGCCGTTACTGCTGCCGAGGCATCCGCTTACGAGCGGTCGATGTACATGCAGGCGAAAGCGCTGATTGAGCAGCTGCAGCGGCTGGAGATCGATCCGTTGAATTGGGGAGAAGCGATGCGTTCGCAGTACCCCGGATTTTGGACGGCGGATCGGTGGAGATCGGCGTTCGCTAAAGCAAGCATTCAGCTTGACGTGAACGTACACATTCGCGGAGGTGTCACACAATGACGAATCGACTAACAAATAAGATGGTGCGGAGAGCGGCGCTCGCCGCGGCGGCGCTGCTCACTGCGGGTACACTGCTCGCCGCATGCCAGAAAAGCGAAAAGAAGCCGGAGGATAACGCTCAAACCGCACCGGCTCCGGCGACCGGTGGGGAGCAGCAGCCCGGATCGGCTGGTCAAACGCCTCCAGCCGGCCAGGGCGGGACCGGTACGGCCCCCGGCGGAACGGCTGCACAGCCGAATGAGCCGGTTAAATTAACGCCGCTCTCCTATCTGGAAGAAGAGAAAAAGTTTATTCGCGAAACCGCAAATAAGCTCGGCGTCAAAACCGTCTATTTGCCGCAGCAGGGCGCTCCCGACGATAGACTGAGCCAGGTGCAGGGAATGGAGAAGGCGTTCGCGCTTGTCTTTTTGAAGATGCAAATTGTCGAATCGGCTCAAGAAATCAAACCGGCGGACAAGCCCGAATCGGAACGGGAGGTCAAGCTCAACATCGGCACGGGCAAATGGGTCACCGTCGCCGGGCAGCCTACGCTCTACTTGAAGCTCGGCGATACGTATTTGGCGCTAAGCTCGGCAAAATCCGTCTCGCCGCAAGAAATTGAAGCCATCGCCGAAACGTTGGCGCCCATGAAGTAACGGGTACCTGCCGACCGCGAAGACGGGCGTTCTTCTCAGCTCGATTGTCCCTTGCGCGCATAGGATGAATGCAGCAGTTCGATTCGATACTTGCGGGAGGGATCCATCATGGCGGAAGGCATCGACCGCGCGGCCCCTTTTACGACGGCGGCGCCGCTCGACTGTTTGCGCAGCAACGGCATCACGTTTATCGGCAGATATTACAGCAATTCCGATTGGAAAAACTTGACCCGCAGCGAAGCGCAGCTCATTTCTTCGCGCGGCCTTTGGATCGTGACGGTTTATCAGGATGCGGCGAATAACCCCGGCTATTTTACGTATGAGCGCGGGGTCAGCGATTGCAGCAGGGCGATTCAACGGGCAACGGACGTCGGTCAACCGACCGGCACGCCGATTTATTTTGCCGTCGACTTCGAAGTGAGGGCGCAAGATTCGCGTCTGGCGAATGTGGAGCGGTATTTCGAAGGCGTCCAGCAGCGGATGCGGCAGTATGCGCAAGACAACGGCGGCGCGAGCTGGCCGCTCGGCATTTACGGCACGTACGACGCGGTGACGTACATCCGGGACCGGGTCGACGACGTGACGTATATAGGGTTGACGTATGCATGGAGCCGCGGACGTACGCTCGATGAAGCCAACCTGTACCAGTACAGCAACGATCTGACGCTGGACGCATGCCGCAACGCCGGGACTGTGGACCGGGTTCGTTCGAACGGCAGCGGCGGAGGGTTTAAAGTGAATGCATAAGAAGACGGCGCTTTCTCGCAAAGAGAAAGCGCCGTTTTCAATTCGTCAGGAAGGAGGGAGCAAGCCCTTCTTTTCTTTTTCCTCCTGCTTGCGATGGGCGATGCGGCTGCTGGCCGAGGCGGCGATTGCGCCGACGATGTCGTCCAGAAACGTATGCTTGTGCGGGCCGGATTTATCGTTCAAGGTTTGGACGATGCCGGGCTTCAGCTTGTCGATGTACCCGAAGTTCGTTAATCCGATGCTGCCGTACACGTTGACGATCGACAGCGCCAAAATTTCATCGCAGCCGTACAGGCCTTCGTCGTTCTCGATCATTTCCTGCAACGGGGAACGCAGCTTTCCTTCTTCGGTGAGAATATCGAGCTGAATGCCGGTCAGGATGGCGTTCTGCACCTCGCGTTTGGACAACACCTGCTCGACACTTGTTTGGCATTCTTCGATCGTCAAGGTGTCGTAATAATTTTGCTGAAGTAAGAACGTAAGTTCGGCGATATCTTCGATACGAACGCCGCGCTCCTGCAGCCATTGCTTGGAAGCCTCGGCTACTTGTTGACTGTTCAAGCTGTAGGTCATGCGGATCCTCCTTTGGGCTGCGTGTAAAACTGAAAGTCGTTTTTGCCCTGCTGCTTCGACGCGTACATGGCGATATCGGCGCACTGGAGGAGCGAATCGGCGTCAGGGGCGTCCTCCGGGTAGAAAGCAGCTCCGATGCTGCTTGTAATCGCGATCTGTTGGCCGCTCAGCTCGAACGGCTGGCTGAGCACCTCTGCAATGCGCCTTCCGATCTTGGCGACATCCTCCCGCAGTTCGAACTGCTGCAGCAGCACAACGAATTCATCCCCGCCCATCCGGCATATCGTATCCGGCTCGCGTATGGAATGGGAGAGACGGGAGGCGGCGGTAGCGAGCAGCTCATCGCCGATGGCGTGCCCGTAGGTGTCGTTGATGCGCTTAAAATCGTCCAAATCCAAGTACAACAGGGCTAGTTTATGATGATAGCGCCTCGCAATATGCAGCGCTTGCGTGAATCGATCGTGAAATAGACGGCGGTTAGGAAGCCCCGTTAACGCATCATGATAGGCAAGACGAGTAAGCCGTTCTTCCTGCTGCTTATAGGAGCTGATGTCTTTCGCGGATAGAGCGGCTTGTCCACAGGCTCCGTCGTGGTTCAGCGGGTAGCCTTTGGCTTCCAGCCAAAGCAGCTTGCCGTCGGGCAGGAAGATGCGGAACATCATGACAAAGGATTGGGACTGCTGAAGCAACACCTGGCAGGCGTTTTGAAGCCCCTGTAAATCCCCGTCGAATACCTTGGCATATAAAGGCTCGCCCGCATTGTGAGCAGGAGAGACGCCGATCGGCGTTCCGGCTGCATCAAACAGCCACAACCAGTCCGGCGATTGCTGAACGGCTGTCCGGTATAGACGGTCGGTGAAAGAATCGGGGAGACGGTTTTCCATCGGAATCACCTCTTTTTGGAAAAACTCTCCTTTATTATAGGTTTCGGGGGCTAGTTAAATCAAGATAATATGCGACTTTGGAAGCAAATAAGTTTCTGCTCAAAATGGACAAAGTACAGGCATAAACTTGTCTTCCTCCCGTATATATAGAGGTAAACGGACAACACCCCAATACCAAGGAGGAAACGTAAATGAAACAGGATAAGTGGATCCGGTGGGCCGCCGTTACCGGCCTTGTCATGGTTGTGACGACAGGCTGCTCGTTATTGGACACGAAGGAACAATCGCAGCCCATCGACCAGCCTCCGAGCGGTATAGAAGCGAAAACGACGAGTGTACAGCCGTCCGCGGAGATCGCCAATCCGATGCAGCTGACCGTGTACGCCAAAGACGAGCGAGGGTTCGTAGCCCCGATTTCGCTGCAGGTGGAGAAAACCGAAGGCACAGCGAAGAAAGCGCTCGAGTATATGGTCGAAGGCGGTCCTTCCGAGGGACGTCTGCCTGCGGGCTTCAGCGCGCTGCTGCCCAAAGGCACCGAGGTCAAGGGCATCAACATTATCAAAGATCAGAAGCTCGCGGTTGTCGACTTTTCCAAAGCCTTTAACGACTACAACCTGCAGGACGAGCGTAAAATATTGGAAGCCGTAACGTGGACCGTGACCGGATTTCCGACTGTCGATAAGGTGCAAATCCGGGTCGAAGGCACGGCGATCAAAGAGATGCCGGTTGGCGGAACGCCGCTCGACGAGCCGCTGTCCCGCACAATGGGCATCAACATTGAGAAGCCGGACGGCGTTGAGTACGGGCAGACGACGCCGGTCACGCTGTACTTCCTGAGCCAAAACCAAGAAGAGTATCCGTATTATGTGCCGGTTACCCGTTTGATTAAACGTACAGACCAAATCTCCGAAGCGGTCGTACAGCAGCTGATCGCGGGACCGGATCAAAGCAAAGGGCTTGAAGCCGTCTTGAACGCGGGCAGCGAGCTGCTCGGCGTCAGTCAGTCGTCCGACGTGATCACCGTCAACTTCTCTGACAAAGTGCTCGGACCGGATGCCAAAGCGCCGGCTGAAGCGTTGAAGGCGGTCGTTCTGTCGATTACCGAAAATGCCGGGACCGGCACGAAGGTGCAAATTCTCGTGAACGGCGATGCCAAAGTCAACGGAACCGACAATCAAAGTTATGCCAAGCCGGTCAGCCGCCCTTCGACGGTCAACCCGAATAAATTATAGGGCTTTCGCCGCAAGCCGCGCCCTCTCCGGAAGCTTCGACGCCTCGGGGATCGGGCGCTTTTCTTTGACGCGGCCGGTCATCAGGCGTTTGGTTTTCCAGGAAGCGTTTGGTACAATGGGTACGTTAAAGTAAAAGGAGGATTCGACGAGTTCATGAGAAGCGACGGGAGAAGAGCCGATCAGGCAAGACCGGTCCGGATTACGACGGGCTATAATAAACATGCGGAAGGGTCCGTATTAATCGAAGTCGGAGACACCAAGGTCATTTGCACGGCGACGGTTGAGGAACGGGTGCCGCCTTTTATGAAAGGACAAGGGCGAGGCTGGGTGACGGCGGAATATTCGATGCTGCCCCGGGCTACGACGGTTCGCAATCAGCGGGAGTCGGCCAAAGGCAAGCTGGGAGGCCGCACGATGGAAATTCAGCGTCTGATCGGCCGAAGCTTGCGTTCTGTCGTTAATTTGGAAGCGCTCGGCGAACGCTCGATTACGCTTGACTGCGACGTGATTCAAGCGGACGGCGGCACGCGAACGACGTCGATTACGGGTGCATTCGTCGCGATGGCGATCGCGATCGATAAAATATCGCGGGAGAAAAATTTGAGTCGCTTTCCGATCAACGATTTTCTCGGGTCGCTCAGCGTCGGCATCATTCAAGGCGCCGCCTGCCTCGATCTGAATTACGAAGAGGATTCGAAAGCCAAGGTCGACATGAATGTCGTGATGACCGGTCAAGGAAAGTTCGTCGAAGTGCAGGGAACCGGCGAGGAAGCTCCGTTCTCCCGCCAGGAGCTCGACGAGCTGCTCGCTTTAGCCGAAGCGGGCATCCAGGCGATGATCGCGGAACAGCAGCAAGCCCTGGGGCCGATCGCAGATCGGATAAGGGGGAATTCGCATGCCGCTTCCCGGTCCTGAGGTGGTCATCGCCACCAAGAACGCCGGTAAGGTGAAGGAATTTCAAGCGCTGTTCGGTGAACGAGGAATCGCCGTCCGAAGCCTTCGGGATTATCCGGATATTCCGGATATCGTGGAGGACGGCGAAACGTTCGCAGCGAACGCGCTCATCAAGGCGAGAGCGGTAGCGAAGGCTATCGGCGCGCCTGCCGTCGCCGACGATTCGGGTCTCGCCGTGGAGCGGCTGAACGGCGCCCCCGGCGTCTACTCGGCGCGTTATGCGGGTGAACCGGCCGACGACGCGGCGAATAACCGCAAGCTGCTCGCCGAGCTCGGGCAGCTTGGGGCGACGGCCGGCGCTGCCGCGAATCCGGGCGGCGTGAAGCTGCTCAGCGCCGCGAAGTTCGTCTGCGCGATGGCGTTCGTTGACGCGGACGGGACAGTCCTTGCGGCGGTAGAGGGCGAATGCGACGGCGCGATTGCGGCGGAGCCGAGAGGCGAACACGGCTTCGGCTACGATCCGCTGTTTTACATCCCGCAGCTCGGCCGCACGATGGCTGAGCTGTCGATGGAAGAGAAGAACGCGCTCAGCCACCGGGGGCAAGCGCTGCGCAAGCTGTGGCAGGCCATGGACAAGCAGGGCTAGAGCCGCATTACGATGCCTTATTTCGCCGTTTATTTATGGGTATACCAAATAGCGGAACTCTGGTACTCTATTTCTCGAAAATCCGTGCTCCGGCACGGTTTCGGGTGAAATAAGGTACGGTGGTTCCGCTATTTGTGTTGCGGTTCCGCCAGTTCCCGCGGCTGCGGAAACTCGCCTTTTTTGGAAAAGTACGCGCCCGTAACAGGCGCGGCTAGCTGCCGCCCAGCGCATCGCGCCGGGCCCTCCCGAGCGCCCCGCCGACCGGCATCGCTTTCCGCCAATCGGGTCGGTGTTCCTCAACGAATCGCGACTTTATACTGACGCAGCCACGTATCCACCTGCGCCAAATAGGCGAACAACTGCGGACCCGTCATCAACTGGCCGAACCACGGCAGGTTGAAGGCGCCGTTGTCGTTCTCCGCGAGCGCGCGGATTTTGGCAACGTCGATGAATTGGAGCAGCGGCGAGGAGGAATCGTTCAATATTTCAAGCACCCAGCTGCGGACGGCGGCCAAGTAGTTCGGGTTGTGCGTTTTGGGGTACGGACTTTTCTTGCGGCCGAGCACGTCTTCCGGCAGCACGCCGCGAAGCGCCTTGCGCAGAATGCCTTTTTCCCGTTCGCCGGACGTTTTGATCTCCCAGGGGATGTTCCAGACGTATTCGACGAGGCGATGGTCGCAGAACGGCACCCGAACCTCGAGGCCGACAGCCATGCTCATCCGGTCTTTGCGGTCGAGCAGCGTCGGCATGAAGCGGGTGATGTTCAGATACGACATCTCGCGCATCCGGTTTTGTTGCTGGTTTTCCCCGGCGAGCCGGGGCACTTCGGATAAGGCTTGACGGTAGCGCTCATGCACGTACTGCTCCGGCTTCACCCAGTCCACGAAGTCCGGCGCCAGCAGCGACACGCGGTCCGGGGTGGCCAGCGCCCAAGGGAACGTATCCGCGTTAAGCGATTGCTCCCGGTGAAACCAGGGATACCCGCCGAAGATTTCGTCGGCGGCCTCGCCGGATATCGCGACCGTAGCGTCCTTCTTGATTTCCCGGCAGAACAAGTACAGCGAGCCGTCGACGTCGGCCATCCCCGGCATATCGCGGGCCGCTACGACCGTTTTCAGCGACTCAACGAGCTCCGGGGTATCGAATTCCTTATAATGATGAACCGTGCCCAGGTATTCGGTCATCCGTTTGATCCACGGGGCGTCCGCATTCGGCTGGAAGACGTTCGCCTTGAAGTGTTTATCGTTGTCGACATAATCGATGGAGTACGTATGAAGCGTACCGAGGTCCTGCTCATTGTAATAGGCCGCGGCGAACGAGGTTAACGCGCTGGAATCGAGACCTCCCGACAGCAGGGTGCAGATCGGCACGTCGGACGCCAGCTGGCGGATTACCGTGTCTTTCAGCAAATCGTGCACGGTGGCCGCCGTCGTGTCCACGTCGTCCTCATGCGGCTTGCTTTCCAGCTTCCAATAGGCGCGTATTTGAATGCCGTTCGCATCCATCACCATCAGATGGCCGGGTTTGAGCTCATGCATATTTTTATAGATCCCGTGGCCGGGCGTGCGCGCCGGTCCGACGGCGAATATTTCAGCGAGCCCTTCCCCGTTGATCTGCGCAGGGAAATCGGGATGCGCCAAAATCGCCTTCGGCTCCGAGCCGAACAGCAGCCGACCCGGGGAATGCGAGTAGAACAGCGGCTTGACGCCGAGCCGGTCCCTGGCGAGAAACAACGTTTGTTCCTCGTCTTCCCATATTGCGAATGCAAAAATGCCGTTAAAACGGTCTACGCAAGCGCGGCCCCATTCAATAAACGAAACGAGCAGCACCTCCGTATCGCACGTCGTAGTAAAACGGTGGCCTTTCGCTTCCAGCTCCCTCTTCAATTCGGGGGCGTTGTAAAGCTCTCCGTTATACACCACGGTGAATGTATTGTCGCCGTATTTGCGCGTCATCGGTTGGGAGCCGTTCGCCGGATCCATAACGCTAAGGCGCCGGTGTCCGAGTGCGCATCGCGGAGTGATCCACGTCCCGGATGCGTCCGGTCCGCGCAGCGACAGCGTATCCGTCATATTGACAAGAATGGAAGGATGCTGGGTTAAATCTCGGTTCCAATCAATCCATCCCGTTATGCCACACATACGTCTCATCCTCTCTGGTCTCATAAGTGAGCGGCTTTTCTAGGCCTTCGCAGGCGACAGCAAGATGATAAAGGTTATGCGGGCGGGGGGCGGTTCATGTCTGTCCGCTTCGTTTCGACAATCCGAAATTGACAGGTACAGATTGGACAAAAGGCTTCGGACAAGCTACACTAATAGAACAGTAATTACTTGGTAGGTCCCGCCAACTTCTCCGTGAATAGAAAAGGCTGGTTTTGTCCCAATCTATCCTTAGGACGAGGGCAGGGTGGAATGGATCAACATGAAAGGTGGTCGTCACATTGAAAAGGACAATGTCTGAGCAGCAAAAGGAATATAAAGAAGCCAAGGAGCTTTTCCAACAAGCAAACAGCGAATTTGAGAAAAAGCTGGCTACGACCAAGAAACTTGGGAAGGTCACTCAGGAAGTGATGGAGCGTTTGGTCGAGGATACGGGGCTGCACACCGCTTTAAACCGGCTCGGGGCTGCGGAGAAGGCACTGCTTGAATGGTCGCACGAAATGATTCAGAATGAGCGCGACTATTTGAAAAACAAAGATTCCGTCGATCGTATGTACGCATTCATCGATCAAAATCCGAACATTAAAGCGCAGCTGATTCAAGCCGCCATGAAAATGGAATAGGCCTGTTACATACGGCAGCCGGGGATCGCACTCCGGCTGCTTTTTTGCATGGCGGATAGAAGTTTTGCTTTCGCCAACAAATTCCGGTACACTGGCTTTCAAAGACGAAAGTACCGAGGAAAGGCGGTGACTTGATGAATTCGCTGCCCCATGAAAACGTGATTCTTTTTCCGAAAACCGTCGAGTACTACCAATACGAGCTGACTCGGCTGCTTGAAGCGGAACGATACGCCGAAGCGATGAAGATGCTTCGCTTTTTGCTGGGCTGCCGTTCGGATGATGTCACCGCGCGGGAGGAATGGCAATCTTTGCTCGGATGGCTGCAGATGATGTTTCCGGATATGGCCTTGCAGAATCAGGACCAACCGGATGAGGAGGATGAGAGCGAGTCCGATTTGCTGCGGCAGCAAATGCTGGCGAAGGGCGAGCAGAGCGAAGCCTACGCGCAGCGGCTGCTGGAGAGCATTCGCAGTCAGCATGCGCCCGATAAGCTGATGCTGGCGCTCGACCAGCTTGCGTTTCTCGAGCACCCCGGGATCGACGAAACGTTGACCGGATGGCTGGAGGAGGAGGAGCTTCACCCCCTGATCCAGTTCAAAACGCTGCAGACGTTGAAGAAGCGGGGAGCTGCGGGCTCTGTTTCGATCCGGAAAAACGGCGAAGACGTCATTTGCGACATCGAAGACACGCCTGAAAATTTCGAAAGATTTCCTTCGCAAATCCAGGACATTATCGCCCGCGTGCAGGAAATCAGCGAAATGAACCACCCGGCGCTGGCGTATTTCGCCAGCGAGATGTGGAACGAATTTCTTGCTTACATTTATGGTACGTCCGCTTACCGGCAAATGCTCAGGCAGGACGCCGCATGTGTGGATGTGTGGGCGGCCGCCCTGCATCTGACGCTGCTTGAGCATGTTTTCGAGGGCGGAGATAAGGCCGAATTGATGGAACTTTACGGAATCACCTCCGAGCTTTCTTTTCAGTGGGAGCAGTCGTATCGGATTATGCAGCATTTCGCATCGGCCGTATTTACGCGGAGGTTGTAACTCTCTCGATTCCGTTTGATCCATACCTTGAAAACGAAATTCATTATGGTTATAATAGAATGGTTATATGGGCGGGCTTGTCCGAATGATCGGAGGCTGGCAGCCGCACGTGAAAAAATACGCGAAGGAACATTTTTGGAGGGGAAGGCATAAAATGAAAGCAAGTTGGGAAAAAATAGAGAAGAACGTCGGCGTTCTGGATATCGAAGTGGATGCGGAACAGGTGGCCGCCGCTCTGGACAAGGCATTTAAGAAAGTTGTAGCAAAAGTGAACGTCCCGGGCTTCCGCAAAGGCAAAGTGCCGCGCGCGATTTTCGAATCGAAATTCGGTGTGGAAAGCTTGTATCAAGACGCGCTTGACATTATTGTACCGGACGCTTATGTGGCGGCTGTACAAGAAACCGGCATTGTTCCGGTCGACCGTCCTGAAGTGGACGTCGAGCAATTTGGTAAAGGCCAGGTTTTGAAATTCAAAGCGAAAGTCGTCGTTAAGCCGGAAGTGGAGCTTGGCGAGTACAAAGGCATTGAGGTTGAAGCCGGCGATGCATCCGTATCGGAAGAAGAAATCAACGAAGAGCTGGAAAGACTGCAAAAACGTCATGCCGAGCTTGTGCCTGTTGAAGAAGGCGTAGCCGAGAATGGCGACGTGGTCGTGATCGATTTCGAAGGCTTCGTCGACGGCGAACCGTTCGAAGGCGGTAAAGCCGAGCGTTATTCGCTCGAACTTGGATCCGGCAGCTTTATCCCTGGCTTCGAAGAGCAGGTTGTAGGACTGGCCAAAGACGGCGAGAAAGAGATCACCGTCACGTTCCCTGAGAACTATCAGGCCGAGGAATTGCAAGGCAAAGAAGCTGTATTCAAAATCAAGCTGCACGACATCAAACGTAAAAACTTGCCGGCGCTCGACGATGAATTCGCTAAAGACGTAAGCGAATTCGAAACGCTTGACGAGTACAAAGCGGATCTTGCCGAGAAGCTGAAGGAACGCAAGCAAAACGAGCTCAACAGCAAAAAAGAAGCGGAAGTTGTCGAGAAAGTGGCAGCCGCTGCCCAAGTGGAAATCCCGCAAGTTATGCTGGATGATGAAGCGGAGCAAATGGTGAAAGAATTCGAAAACCGTTTGCGCACGCAAGGCATGAACATCCAAATGTACTACCAGTTCACCGGTCAAAGCGCCGACGACTTGAAAGCCCAAATGAAAGGCGATGCGGAAAAACGCGTACGCAACAACCTGGTGCTTGAAGCGGTAGCGAAAGCGGAAAACATTGAGGCTTCGGAAGAAGAAATCGAAGCCGAGCTTGAAAGCTTGTCCAAAATGTACGGCCGTTCCGCGGACGAGATTCGCAGCATTTTCGCTTCCAACGGTACGCTTGGTACACTGGTGCAAGATATCGTAGCCCGCAAAACGGTTAAATTCCTTGTAGACAACAGCAAAACGGCTTAAGCGTCGCGAACGGCGCACATAGTTAACAAAGGCACGTGTACCTTCATGCGTGCCTTTGTTTTACCTTCAAACGCTATACATACATAGGGCAGACCTTGGTGACAATAGCCGCAGGGCGGGCAAGGAAGCCCGGGAACGTCGCGGGAAAACAAGCATGGGGCAGCGGAATATGACTTTGGGTTTCAAACGTGTTACAATGTTGGTTGAGGCGTAAAAGGTTAGGCACTTTGGCGTAAAGGGGTTGGGACATTTGACTCTAGTACCTATGGTAGTGGAACAGGAAGGACGCGGAGAACGATCTTACGATATATACTCCCGTTTGCTGAAGGATCGCATTATTTTTCTGGGAAGCGCGATTGACGATGACGTCGCCAACCTGGTTATTGCGCAGCTGTTGTTTTTGGCTGCTACAGATTCCGAGAAGGATATCAGCTTGTACATTAACTCGCCGGGCGGTTCAGTTACTGCCGGAATGGGTATTTATGATACAATGCAGTTTATCAAGCCGGACGTGTCGACGATTTGCGTAGGCATGGCTGCCAGCATGGGCTCTTTGCTGCTCACGGCAGGCGCGCCGGGTAAGAGATTTGCGCTGCCGAACAGCGAAGTGATGATTCATCAGCCGCTCGGCGGGGTTCGGGGACAGGCGTCGGACATTAAAATCCACGCTGACTGGATCATTAAGACGAAGCAAAAGCTCAACCAAATCTACGTGAACCGTACAGGTCAACCTTACGAGAAAATCGAACGCGACACGGACCGCGACAATTTCATGAGCGCGGAAGAAGCGAAAGCTTACGGGCTTATTGATGCGGTTATCACTCGGAGTGATTTGACTTAGAAAAGGAGTGATCCCATGTTTAAATTTAACGATGAGAAAGGTCAGCTGAAATGCTCCTTCTGCGGCAAGTCGCAGGAACAAGTGCGTAAGCTGGTCGCCGGACCCGGCGTTTATATATGCGACGAATGCATCGAGCTTTGTACCGAAATCGTGGAGGAAGAGTTGGGTCACGAGGAAGAGCTCGACTTGAAGGACGTGCCGAAGCCGAAAGAAATCCGCGCCATTCTGGATTCTTACGTCATCGGCCAGGAGCAAGCGAAGAAGTCCATGTCCGTCGCGGTATACAACCACTATAAACGGATTAACTCTCAAGCAAGCAAAGGCGAGGACGTGGAATTGCAAAAGTCCAACATCGTCCTTGTCGGCCCTACGGGCAGTGGTAAGACGCTGCTTGCCCAAACGCTGGCCAAAATTTTGAACGTACCGTTTGCGATCGCCGATGCGACGTCTTTGACGGAAGCCGGCTATGTAGGCGAAGACGTCGAGAATATTTTGCTGAAGCTGATTCAAGCGGCGGATTACGACGTGGAAAAAGCGGAACGCGGCATTATCTATATCGATGAGATCGATAAAGTGGCCCGCAAGTCCGAGAATCCGTCGATTACGCGCGATGTATCCGGCGAGGGCGTCCAACAGGCGTTGCTGAAAATTTTGGAAGGCACAGTTGCCTCCGTTCCTCCGCAAGGAGGCCGTAAGCATCCGCATCAAGAGTTTATCCAGATCGATACGACGAACATCTTGTTCATCTGCGGCGGGGCGTTCGACGGCCTGGAGCAGATCATCAAACGCCGTATCGGCAAGAAAGTGATCGGCTTCGGTACGGACGGCCACAAAGCCGACCTGAAACCGGGTGAATATTTGTCGCTCGTGCTGCCGGAAGACTTGCTCAAATTCGGCTTGATTCCCGAGTTCGTCGGTCGTCTGCCAGTCATCTCCACCCTGGAGCCGCTTGATGAAGCTGCGCTTGTGCGTATCTTGACAGAGCCTAAGAACGCACTGGTGAAGCAATACCAGAAACTGCTGGAGATGGACAACGTGACGCTTGAATTCGATTCCGAGGCGCTTGAAGAAATTGCCAAGGAAGCGATCAAGCGGAATACCGGAGCCCGCGGTTTGCGGGCCATCATCGAAGGCATTATGCTGGAAGTGATGTATGAAGCGCCTTCGCGCACCGAATCGTCCAAATGCCTCGTCACGAAGGATGCCGTTCAAGCGAAAATCGCGCCGCCGATAACGGCTGCCGATGCGCCGCCGGTCAAGAAAAAAGAAGAAAGCGCGTAAGCGCACGTATACTAAAAAAACCGGACACCTCCAATCCGTTGATGGATCGTCTTCTTGTCAGGCGAAATCCGTCAGCGGAGCGGAGGATGTTTGGTATCATGGGAGAGAAGAAAACGCATGTTCCACAGAAGGGAAACGATACCGGTTAAAGTCGGCAATTTGACCATCGGGGGAAGCAATGACGTTATCATTCAGAGCATGTGCACGACTAAGACGGCCGATGTAAAAGCGACCGTCGCGGAAATTCACCGTCTGGAAGATGCGGGCTGCCAAATTGTGCGCGTGACGGTAAACAATAAGGAAGCGGCAGAAGCGATTAAAGACATCAAGAAGCAAATTTCGATTCCGCTCGTCGCCGATATTCACTTCGATTACCGTCTGGCTTTGATGGCGATTGAGAACGGCATCGACAAAGTGCGCATCAATCCGGGCAATATCGGCCGCCGGGAGAAGGTCGAAGCGGTCGTGAAAGCCTGCAAGGAGCGCGGCATTCCTATCCGTATTGGCGTGAATGCTGGTTCGCTCGAGAACCATTTGCTGGAGAAGTACGGTTACCCGACACCTGAAGCGATGGTGGAGAGCGCCTTATACCACATTCGAATTCTCGAGGAGCTCGATTTCCGGGATATTATCGTTTCGCTGAAAGCATCGGACGTGCCTATGGCGATTGCCGCCTATACGCAAGCGGCGTCGACCTTTAAATATCCGCTGCATCTCGGGATCACGGAGGCGGGGACGCTGTTCTCGGGTACGGTGAAAAGCGCGGCCGGACTCGGAGCGCTGCTCAGCATGGGCATCGGATCGACGATCCGCATTTCGCTCAGCGCCGACCCGGTTGAAGAAGTGAAGGTTTGTCGCGAGCTGTTAAAGTCGTTCGGCCTTATAACCAACGCCGCTACCCTCATATCGTGCCCGACATGCGGCCGACTGGACATCGACTTGTTCTCGATCGCCAATGAGGTGGAGGATTACATCTCTAAGCTGAAGGTGCCGATCAAAGTGTCGGTGCTCGGCTGCGCGGTTAACGGTCCCGGCGAAGCGCGCGAAGCCGACATCGGCATCGCCGGCGCGCGGGGCGAGGGCATGTTATTCCGCTACGGCGAGATGATTCGTAAAGTGCCGGAAGCGGAGCTGTTGTCCGAGCTGAAGAAAGAAATCGACCTCATCGTGGAGCATTACGAACGAACCGGGGAAATTCCCGGAAGAAAACATCATGCTGGCGTAAAGTGAACAAAGCGTTCCAGGGATAATCCTTGGAACGCTTTTTGCGTGTTTTGCGCGTTCAATTCGGCTGCTCAGCGGATTTCAAGTAAGCCACGACGCCTTCGGCAATTTTGTCGGCAATCGCTTGTTGGCCGGCAGCATTGGTCAGGAACGCGCGATCCGACGCGTTGGTCAGAAAGCCCATCTCGACGATAACGGCGGGCGCGTTCGTATGCTTGAGAAGGTAATACGTCCGTCCGTATACCGCATCGTTCGAGATTCCGTACAATTCGTTTAAGCGGCTTTGCAAGGCGGCAGCGAGCGATTTGCTTTGCTCGTTTTTTTGATGAAGCAGCAGCGCTCCGCGCGTATTGGCGTTGCGGGCCGAGTTGACGTGAAGGCTGATCAGCAGCTTCGGGTTTACTTCATTAGCCAGATGGCTGCGTTGGGCCAAGTCTTTAATATGCCGGGAGCGGCTGCGCAGCCAAAGGTTCTCGCCGCTGAGCGCATAGTCGTTCATCCGGTTCATCAATACCAAATAACCGTTGCGGCGCAGTGCCTCATACGTTTTTTGGGCGATGGCCAAATTGATGTTTTTTTCCAGAATGGAGCCGTGGGACGTCCCGCCGTCGATACCGCCGTGACCGACGTCTATGACAATGTCAACCCCCGAGATAGCCGGGTGATCCGTTTTGATTTCAGGCAGTAAGAACGAATCCGGAAGAACGGAGCCGGCTGCGGTCGGCGAGGCAGGCCAAACCGAGGCTATCGCTAAAATTACGGCGTAAAGCAAGGCCCTAACGCGTTGTTTCATCATCAGTCACCATCCTCTTCCGAGTGTACGATGCTTGCAAATCGCATCGTCCATAGCTTCCCCGAAAAAGATTGCGCATAGGGGGATTAATGCTACCAACGGAGGGCAATACTACCAAATATATTAAGTAACGGGAGGTCGATCCGTGGGATGAGTATCAGTGTAGTTTTGATGGTGATTCAATTGTTTTTTGCCATTGTCATCGGCTTGTATTTTTGGAATTTGCTGCGCAACCAACAAACCAACCGTTCAGCGGTGGATAAAGAGTCGAAAAAAGAATTGGAGAAGCTTCGCAGGCTGCGGAACATCTCCTTAAATAAACCGCTGGCTGAAAAAACAAGGCCGCAAGCGATGGAGGACATTGTCGGCCAGAAGGAAGGGCTGAGGGCGCTTAAAGCGGCGCTGTGCGGAGCCAATCCCCAACATGTGATCATCTATGGGCCGCCGGGCGTCGGCAAGACGGCCGCTGCACGAGTCGTGCTGGAGGAAGCGAAGAAAAATCCGGAGTCGCCGTTTCGGCCGGACGCCAAATTTACCGAGATCGATGCGACGACGGCCCGCTTTGACGAAAGAGGCATCGCGGATCCATTGATCGGCTCGGTGCACGATCCGATTTATCAAGGCGCCGGCGCGATGGGCGTAGCGGGGATTCCGCAGCCGAAACCGGGGGCGGTGACGAAGGCGCACGGCGGCATATTGTTTATTGACGAGATTGGTGAATTGCATCCGCATCAGCTGAATAAATTATTAAAGGTGCTGGAGGATCGCAAGGTGTTTTTGGAGAGTGCTTACTACAACTCTGAGGACACGAATGTACCGAGTTATATTCACGATGTATTTCAAAACGGTCTGCCCGCCGACTTCCGCCTTGTCGGGGCGACGACGCGCAATCCGCAGGAGCTGCCGCCGGCGATTCGGTCGCGCTGCCTGGAAATTTATTTCCGCCCGCTGCTGCCGGAGGAAATTGGTTTGATTGCGGCCAAGGCACTAAAGAAAATCGGCTTCCCCGACAATGAGGCCGCCGTTGAAGTCGTGAAGAAGTATGCGACCAACGGCCGCGAAGCGGTTAATATCATCCAGTTGGCTGCGGGGATGGCGCTAACGGACCAACGGAGGGAGTTATCGGCCGCCGATGTGGAATGGGTTGTCAACAGCTCGCAAATTGCGCCGCGTCCCGAGAAAAAAATTCACAGCCGTCCGGAAATCGGTTTAGTGAACGGACTCGCCGTATACGGTCCGAATCTTGGCATGCTGCTGGACATCGAAGTCACCTCGATGCCTGCAGCCGCGCCTGGAGCCGGACGCTTCACCATTACCGGGGTTGTCGACGAAGAGGAGATGGGCGGCGGCAGCAGGACACTGCGGCGCAAAAGCATGGCCCGCGGCTCGGTGGAGAACGTGCTGACCGTCCTGCGGCGTCTGGGATTGAAGCCGAACGATTATGATTTGCACATCAACTTTCCCGGCGGGGTGCCTATTGACGGTCCGTCGGCCGGAATCTCGATGGCCGTTGCCATCGCTTCCGCGATTAAGCAAATTCCGGTGGATAACCATATTGCCATGACAGGCGAAATGAGCATCCACGGTAAAGTGAAGCCGGTGGGCGGCGTCGTCGCTAAAGTGGAGGCTGCTTTTCAAGCGGGGGCTACGAAAGTGATCATTCCGAAAGAAAATTGGCAGGAAATATTCGCGGGGTTGAACGGGCTTGAGGTCGTTCCTGTAGATAGTGTGGAGGAAGCGTTGTTTCATTCGCTCGGGCTTCGGTTCGCCGTAACGTCCGAACCTGAAGCGCTGCCGCAGCAGGATGCGATGTCGCCGGCTTCCGTTACGATTTTGCACGCTGATGCGCTCGAATAGAGAGCGTCTTTCCATGAGGGGTGATCGAACCGCCCCTCATTGGTGTTTTGATTTTAATTTTGTTAAAATGTAATTCACACGCAAGTTAGTATAGTCTGGAGGTGCTCGCGGATGGGACCGAGCAAACATAAGATGCGCCGCTTGCCGCTGCTGCCGCTGCGGGGTCTGTTGGTGTACCCGAGTATGGTGCTGCACTTGGACGTCGGCAGAGAGAAGTCGGTTCGTGCGCTCGAGAAGGCGATGGTCGACGACAGCATGATACTGCTGTGCTCGCAGTCCGAAGTCAACATCGAGGAACCGAAGACCGAAGATATTTACCGCATCGGGACCATTGCGAAAGTACGGCAAATGCTGAAACTGCCGAATGGTACGATCCGCGTGCTGGTTGAAGGCGTCATCCGTGCAGAAATCGTTGAGTTTTTGACGAACGACGAATACTATGAAGTGAACATCCGGGAGTTGGCGGAGCAGGAAACGTCCGACCCGGAGATCGATGCGCTGATGCGTACGGTATTGAACCAGTTCGAACACTATATCAACCTGTCCAAGAAAGTAACGCCCGAGACGCTTGCCGCGGTGTCGGACATTGATGAGCCCGGCCGTCTGGCCGATGTCATCTGCAGTCATTTATCGTTAAAAATTAAAGATAAACAAGAAATATTGGAAACGGTCGACGTCAAGCAGCGTTTGGAGAAGCTGCTGGGCATCCTCAACAACGAGCGGGAAGTGCTTGAGCTGGAGCGGAAGATCAGCCAGCGCGTCAAGAAGCAGATGGAGAAGACGCAGAAGGAGTACTACCTTCGCGAGCAGATGAAAGCGATCCAGAAGGAGCTTGGCGACAAGGAAGGCCGGGCCGGAGAAGCTGACGATCTGCGCAATCAGCTGGCGCAAAGCGAAGTGCCTGAGAAGGTGCGCGAGAAGATCGAGAAGGAGATTGACCGGCTGGAGAAAATGCCGGCGACATCCGCGGAAGGCTCGGTCATCCGCAATTACATCGATTGGCTGCTGGGCCTGCCTTGGTCGCCGGCGGGGAATGACGATCTGGACCTCGACATCCGCAAAGCGGAAGAGATCCTCAACGAGGACCACTACGGCTTGGAGAAGCCAAAGGAACGGGTGCTGGAGTATTTGGCCGTGCAGAAGCTGGTCCAGAAGCTGAAAGGGCCGATTTTGTGCCTCGTCGGGCCTCCCGGCGTCGGCAAAACGTCGATTGCCCGCTCGATCGCCCGTTCGCTCAACCGTAAATTTGTACGCATCTCGCTTGGAGGCGTGCGCGATGAAGCGGAGATCCGCGGTCACCGCCGCACCTATGTAGGAGCTATGCCGGGCCGGATTATCCAAGGGATGAAGACGGCGGGTACAAACAATCCCGTCTTTCTATTGGACGAGATCGATAAGATGGCGATGGACTTCCGCGGCGATCCGGCTTCGGCTTTGCTCGAAGTACTCGATCCGGAACAGAACAGCACGTTCAGCGACCACTTCGTCGAAGTGCCGTTTGATTTGTCGAACGTCATGTTCGTGACGACAGCCAACGCTGTGCATAATATCCCCCGGCCGCTGCTCGACCGGATGGAAGTGCTTTATATTCCGGGGTACACGGAAATCGAGAAGCTGCATATCGCGAAAAATTACTTGCTGCCGAAGCAGCAGCGCGATCACGGGTTGCAGGACGGCCAACTGCACGTCGAAGAATCTGCGCTGATGCGTATCGTGCGTGAGTACACGCGTGAAGCGGGCGTGCGCAATTTGGAGCAGCAGATTTCTTCCGTCTGCAGGAAGTCGGCGAAACAGGTGGTCGGCGGCACCGCCTCCGTACACGTGACGCCGGATAATTTGCAGGACTTTCTCGGACCTCCGAAATTCCGCTTCGGCATGGCGGAGGAACGTGACCAAATCGGCGCCGTTACCGGTCTGGCCTGGACAGAGGTGGGCGGCGATACGCTCGTGATCGAAGTGACGGTTATGCCGGGCAACGGCAAGCTGACGCTGACGGGGAAACTCGGGGACGTCATGAAAGAGTCCGCGCAAGCCGCGTTCAGCTACACCCGCTCCCGCGCCGATCAGTTTCGCATTCAACCGGACTTCCACGAGAAGTTCGACATCCATATTCACATTCCGGAAGGGGCGATTCCGAAGGATGGTCCTTCCGCGGGGATTACGATGGGAACGGCGTTAATATCGGCGCTTACCAACATACCGGTTTCCAAGAATGTGGCGATGACCGGAGAAATTACGCTGCGAGGCCGTGTGCTGCCGATCGGCGGTCTGAAGGAAAAATGTTTGGCTGCGCACCGCGCAGGCATTCGCACGGTCATCCTGCCGAAGGATAACGCGAAGGATATTGAAGAAATACCGGAAAGCGTCCGCCGCGAGCTGACGTTCATTCCGGTGTCGCATATGGATGAGGTGCTCGAGCATGCGCTTGTGAAGCCCGCGCGCGTATAACTTTGTGAAATGAGTGAACGAACATGAAGGTCAATCAAGCTGAGTTTATTATCAGCGCGGTTGGTCCGAGTCAGTACCCTGTCGATGCCTTGCCGGAGATTGCTCTGGCAGGGCGTTCTAATGTAGGGAAGTCCTCTCTGATTAACCGGATGATCAACCGCAAAAATTTGGCAAGAACAAGCTCGAAGCCTGGCAAAACCCAGCAATTGAACTATTATCGCATTAATTCCGATTTGTATTTCGTTGATTTGCCGGGTTACGGGTACGCTCAAGTGTCCAAAACCGAGCGTGAGAAATGGGGCAAGTTCATCGAACAATATTTAATGCACCGCGAGCCGATGAAGCTGCTGCTGCATATGATTGACTTGCGCCATCCGCCTTCCAAAGACGATCAGGCGATGTACGCTTGGCTGAAGCATCACGGGGTACCGATCTGCATCGTCGCGACGAAGGCCGACAAAATACCGAAGGGCAAGTGGCAAAAGCATATCAAGATCATCAAGGAAACGCTGCAGGCGGACAAGTCCGACCCGCTCGTGCTGTTTTCTTCGGAAACCGGCATGGGCAAAGAAGAGCTGTGGAGCGTGATCGAGCAGCGAATCGGTTATGCTGCGTCCGGCGAGCAGGCGGATAAGGCCGGGAACGCCGCTGACAAGGACGAAGTCAAAGAACCGTCTATCGACGGCGAGTAGAACGAAGCGTATCCTCGTACCCGTTATAAACAAAGCCTCTTGCCGCTACATGGCCGGGGGCTTTTTGGCCTATCCCGGGCCAAGAGTTTTGGCCGTGCCCGTTCCTTACATCAGGGAGCGAACTGCGGAACATCGATAGGGAACTCGAGTTTTTTGAACATTCCGTCGTCTTCCTCACGGGAGAATGGATTATTTTCTGAATTCTGGCGAAAAACACAATTCGTCTAGCAGGAATATTAAATAAATATGTAGTATAATGTATATAGAGCAACGAAAATAATCTCAAGCAGCATGGTTCGAAATGGTTCGAAAAAAATGAATCGAGGGATTTTTATGGCAAATAGGTTAGCGACTGAATATGTCAAAACCTGCCTACAGTTAACGGAAGCCGAAATGGACAGCTTTATTCGGATGTTCAAAGATCATGGAGCTTCTATGCAAGTCAAAGTACTCGAAAACGGAAATCAAGAGGTGGTATTGCAGGATGACGCGGGCGAAGAAATCGTCCTGTCGTTCGAACGAAAAATGAACTTGTACGTGTGCCAAGGAACCTGCCGCATTCATAACAAAAACATCGTCAATTTGATGCGAAAAGCAGTGTCTGTCTTCAAAGGCGATGCTATCGTTCACCGGATTTACACGGGCTACACGATGGTTTATACGTACAAGCAAGGCGCCGTGGTAAAGATTACGGAAAATACCGAAACGTCCGAAAAAATCGTTTACGAATACCGCGATACGGCCGGCCAGTTGGAGCGGTTGTATAACAAAAACGAAGTGGAAGCCGAGATCGACGCCATCCGGGCTCAAATCAACAGCTTGCTCGATTTGAGAAACGAGATCGCAGAGAACGGCATCCGCGAACATATCGACGGCCGTTTGCACAAACTCACACACCGACTGTTCGTACTTGAAGCTTAATATACAGGATTGGCCGAGAGCCCGATTCCCTGGCGCACACAGCAGGGGATCAGGGTTCTTTTTTTTATTCAGCTCAACCGTGCATAAGCGGGCTAGTTGGCGGATTCCGCGGCGATCACACCGCTCAGGGCATCGAATACAGGGTGTCATGCGCAGAGGAAGCGGGGACATGGAAATAATCTTCATAAAAAAAGTATTGCATTTCTGTTCAATAGATGTTATTTTTATTCTCGTTGAAAACAAAATAGGAACCAGGATTCACTCAGGACATTGAATGTTGCGAGAGATTATTCCCTCGAGAAGTGAATGACGTAGGTCCTAGCGGATGAAATTTTCAAAACATTTTATTCCTAGGAAGGGGGAACCGAAAGATGGAATACTCAACTTTCGGAAGACACGTAGCTGTAGACACTTGGGGAGTCGATTTTGATCTTCTCAACAATGCAGAATGGTTGCAGGCGCAAATGGTAGAAGCTGCTGAGGTATGTGGAGCAACTGTATTGTCGGTACAATCCAAACAATTTGAACCCCAAGGAGCAACAGTTCTCGTATTGCTCTCGGAAAGCCATCTCTCCATTCATACGTATCCTGAGAAAGGATTCGCGGCCCTTGACTGTTACACCTGCGGTGAAACGGTTGATCCACAGCTCGCAATCGAGCATATGCTGTCCGTTTTGAAGCCTGAGACGGTTCATGCGAAGAAGCTGGTTCGCGGGATGGGCGAGCTGCAAGTTGAAACACCGGTTCTGAAGCAAGCGCAATTGGTTAAATAATAAGGCAATGCATATATGGTAACCTCGGAGGTCAAATTCCGAGGTTATTTCTTTTTCGCTTGGCCCATACAATCTCAGAGAAGGCTTGTATGGGCATCGGCGCCTGTTGTCCGGTGCGGGAAAGGTGGAACCGGTAAATGAAGCGGCAGCGAAAAAAATGGTTTATGTACGCCGTCGTGGGCGTCCTTGTATTATGGTCGGGGCTGCAAATCGTCGAGCTGGCCGGCCGCGGGACGCCAGTGGAGCGTGCGGATAAAATGCTGTATCAAGTCGCGCGGTTTCAGATGGAGCTGCTCGGCAGTCATTTGACGGAAAGCGCGAAAGCGAAAGATACCGACGGGCTCAATTCATTGCGGCAGGCGGCGTATTCCGCGGCTTACGCGCACGAGCATCTGGTGTTAGCCTACGGGGAAGGCAAGCTGGCGAAGCTGGAGGCGCCCTCGAAGCTGCTTCAATATTTGGTGCGGCTTCAAATTGCCGGAACGCGCCCTTTGAAAGCCGATGAGCAGCAGACACTTGCCGAAGCGGCGCGCGGCTTCGCAGCATTGTTCGCGGCTTACGGCAGCCTGATGTCGCCGGGCGACGCGGTCGTCAGTTCGCAGAACACCAAGCTGACGGAAGCCGACAAGGCGCTGGCGGAGCTGCTCGACCGGAAGCTGCTGCCCTAGAGATGTAATAAGCGGTGGTCGGGTACATAAGAATTAACCGTCAGAAGTATAACGGAACGATTTTCCGTTGAAACTAAATTGGCAGAACTGTCCTTCAGGCTGTGGCTGTAATAAAATCTTCATAAATAAGATCGAAGTATCAAGTATCGTATGGTATAATAAATTGAAATTTATAGAGGGGGAGGCAGGTGAACCAGATGCATATCGTCGTAGCGGGCTTGAATTATCGTACGGCACCGGTGTCGATTCGTGAAAAGTTTGCATTCGTCGACGGAGATTTACCGTTAGCGCTGCAGGAGCTGAAAGCGACCAAGAGCGTGATGGAATGCGTCGTTGTGGGCACCTGTAACCGGACGGAATTGTACGTGGCGGTGGATACGCAGCACTTATGCGGGCACCATTTGCGTGCCTTTCTCGAGAAATGGTTCAACGTGCCCAAAGAGCAGTTCAACAAGCATTTATATATTTATGAGAACGAGATGGCCATCCAGCATTTGTTCCGGGTGACGAGCGGTCTCGATTCCATGGTTATTGGCGAGACGCAAATCTTGGGGCAAGTGCGGGATGCCTTCCTGCTCGCTCAGCAAGAGAAGACGACGGGCGTTCTGTTCAACACGCTGTTTAAGCAGGCGATCACGATGGCCAAGCGGGCGCATACGGAAACGGGCATCGGCGAGAATCCGGTATCGGTCAGCTACGCCGCGGTTGAGCTTGGCAAACGAATTTTCGGCAGCTATGAGAACAAGAACGTGCTGATCGTCGGCGCAGGCAAAATGAGCGAGCTCACCGTCAAGCATCTCGTCAGCAACGGCGCCAATAAGGTGACGGTCGTCAACCGTACGTTAACCCGTGCTCAAGAGCTTGCGGAACGGTTCCGGGGCGTAGCCAGTACGATGGACAAGCTGCTTACGCATCTGGAGGATGCCGACATCGTAATCAGTTCCACCGGTTCCGCAGGTTACGTATTGAAGTCGGAGCAGGTGTCCTGTATTTTGCAGCGGCGCAGATCGCGACCGCTGTTCATGATCGATATTGCCGTGCCGCGCGATTTGGATCCGCGTCTCGGGGATATGCCGAATGTGTTCCTGTACGATATCGACAACTTGCAGTCGCTTGTCAATTCGCACATGGAAGAACGCCATAAAGCGGCGGTGAAAATCGAAGAGATGATCAAGGCCGAGATAGCCGCATTCGAGCAATGGTCCAAAACGCTGGGCATCAGTCCCGTTATCCAAGCGCTGCAAACGAAAGCGTCCGCGATCCATGAGGAAACGATGGACAGCTTAATGAAGAAGCTGCCGGAGCTCGACGAACACGAGCTGAAGGTTATACGTAAACTAACGAAGAGCATTGTCAATCAAATGCTGCGCGATCCCATTGTCCGCATCAAAGAAATGGCTGCCGAGCGTCACGGGGATGACGCGCTGGACATGTTCACGAAAATTTTTGCTTTGGAAGAGCAATTGGAAGGGCAAAAGCGGGCGGAGCAGGAACTGCGGCAGCGGGAAGCCGAGGCGGCACAGGAGCGGGCGAAAGAGGAACTGCTTGCGAAGGTGCGGCATGCGGTGCCTGGCGGCGATGCTCTGGCCAAGGCTTAACCGGAAAGGAAGACCATGGTCACGCAAACCTGGTTTTACGATGCGATACTGTATATTTATGCCCTGAGCCTCTTGTTTTACTTCGCGGATTTCAGCAATCCGAACCGAAGTGCGAAACGGATGGGGACAGGGTTGCTTCTTTTTGTATGGGTTTTGCAGACGATTTATTTGGTGTACAGCCTGACCTCACATCTCAGCTTGTCGGCGTTCTCGATGTTTGAGACGCTGTTCATATTCGGGTGGCTCCTTGTTACCGTGTCGCTGGCGATGAGCCGGTTTTTTCGAATCGAACTGTTCGTGTTTTTCGTCAATGTGTTCGGATTCGCCATGCTGGCTCTGAACATCTTCAGCAAGCCGGGCCTGGCGCCAACGTTGTCCCGTTGGAATGTAACGGACGAGCTGCTATTCATACATATTACGCTCGCCGTTACCGGGTACGCCGCGTTTGTCGTATCGGCCGTGTTCTCGGGCATGTACTTGTTTCTGCACCGCAAGCTCAAAGAGAAGAAGTGGACCCAGCGCATGCAGCGGCTTCCCAGTCTGGAGAAGATGGATCATTACGCGCTTGTTTCGGTAGTGATCGGGGCCCCGCTGCTGCTCTTGTCCCTCTCGCTGGGCATTGTGTGGATCGCGCTGCAGGGCGATTACCGGTTGTTCTTCGATCCGAAGGTGCTGAATTCCTGGTTCGTTCTGCTCGCCTATGTATTTTATATGTTTCAGCGGCTGTTGTTGAAAGCCCCGGGCAACCGTTTGGCGGTATGGAACTTGGCGGCCTTCGCCATTACGCTGTTGAACTTCGTGCTGACCAACTATTATTCGACGTTTCATCAATGGTCGTAACGGAGGGATGCGGCGGTGAAAACGTATTACCCGATTATGCTTGATCTGGAAGGAAAGCCGTGCTGTGTCGTCGGCGGCGGTCGGGTGGCGGAGCGGAAAGCCAGAGGTCTGCTGCAGGCGGGCGCGGCCGTGACGATGATTAGCCCGGCCTTCACGCCGGAGCTGGACCGACTGGCGGCCGCAGGCGACGTTCATGCGATTCGCCGGCCGTACGCGCCCGGCATGGCGGAAGTGCGGTCCGCGCAGCTGCTGTTCGCGGCTACGAATGACGCCGCGGTCAACGCCCTTGTGTGCGAGGAGGGCCGCTCGCTCGGCATTTGGGTTAACGGAGCGGGCGATACGGATCACGGCGATTTCATCTTGCCGGCGACGGCGCGGCGCGGGCGGCTGACGGTCGCGGTCTCGACGGCAGGCGCCAGCCCCGGCTTGTCCCGGCTCGTGCGCACGGACATCGAGCGCCGGCTGGATCAGGACGGCTATGCTCCGTACGTAGAGCTGCTGCACGAGCTGCGCCACACGCTGCAGGAGCTGGTGGCGGACTCCGGCGAGCGGCAGGCGATGTTTCGCGCCATGCTGCAGTGGGAGCTGCTTCCGCGCCTGCGCGGAGAAACGGAGGTGCCTGCCGGGCTGCGGCAGATGCTGCTGCACGAGGTCAGGCAGCACCCGACGCTCTCGGGCATCCGGCGAATCGGCGAGTCGCTGCTGCGGCTGGACGAGGGAACGTGACGTTACAGAATCGAATGAATTCACTAAGCTAGGGAGTTAACCATATGCGCAAAATTGTAGTGGGAACACGGCAGAGCGCGCTTGCTTTGACTCAAACCGGACAGGTGGTTGAGCATTTGCGCAAGCTGTGCGAAGATAACGGCATCGAAGCGGAATTCGAATTGAAGAAAATCGTGACCAAAGGCGACCGGATTCTCGACGTGACGCTTTCCAAAGTGGGAGGCAAAGGGCTGTTCGTCAAAGAAATTGAACAAGCGCTGCTCGACGGGGATATCGACTTGGCCGTTCACAGCATGAAGGACATGCCGTTCGAGCTGCCTCCGGGCTTAACGGTCGGCGCAGTGCCGGAGCGGGAAGATCCGCGCGACTGCCTGATCATGCGCGACGGGTACGGCATCGACGACTTGCCGAAGGGAGCGAAGGTCGGAACGAGCAGCTTGCGCCGGGCCAGCCAACTCCAGCATTACCGCCCGGATCTGAAAATTGAACCGGTGCGGGGCAACATCGATTCGCGTCTGCGCAAGCTGGAGACGGAAGGCTTTGATGCGATTTTGCTGGCAGGCGCGGGGCTGCACCGCATCGGCTGGAGCGACCGGATATCGGCCTATCTCGATCCGGAGCTTTGCTTGCCGGCGGTCGGCCAAGGGGCGCTCTGCATCGAATGCCGGGACAACGATCCATTCATTTTGGATTTACTGGCGAAATACCGGCACGAGGCGACGACGGTCGCCGTTGCGGCCGAGCGCAGCTTCCTGGGGAAGCTCAACGGCGGCTGCCAGGTGCCGATCGGCGCGTACGCCAAGCTGACCGGCGAGACCGGTCGCGACGGGCGGCCTCAAATCGAGCTGACCGGGATGGTCGGTTCGCCGGACGGCGCGAAAATTCTTAAAGATACGCAGCGTGGAACCGATCCGGAGGCGCTCGGTTTAGGGCTGGCGGAATCGTTGCTCGCCAAAGGGGCGGCGGAGCTGCTCGCTGCCGTTCAGGAATAACCCGTTCGTACAAGGACAAAGAATGCCATGGGATAGAGAGATTCGGATTCGGAAGTAAGGGGAGAAGCGGTATGAGTAAGGCGAGCGTGTATTTGGTTGGAGCTGGACCCGGGGACCCTAAACTCATTACGCTGCGCGGCCTGGAGGCGATCCAGCGCGCGGACGTTGTCGTGTACGACCGGTTGGCCAATCCGCGGCTCTTGAGGCATATGAAACCGGGTGCGGAGAAAATTTTCGTCGGGAAGCTGCCCGATAAACATATGCTCAAGCAGGAAGAGATTAACCAGCTGCTCGTGGATCTCGCCCTGCAGGGCAAGACGGTTACGCGTCTTAAAGGGGGAGACCCGAGCGTGTTCGGCCGCGTCGGCGAAGAGGCCGAGTTGCTGGCGGAACACGGCATCCGGTACGAGATCGTACCGGGCATTACGTCGGCCATTGCGGTTCCGGCTTATGCGGGCATTCCTGTCACACATCGCGACTTCACTTCGTCGTTCTCCATCGTAACCGGGCACGAGTACAAGAACAAGACGTATTCCAACGTGAACTGGCCCAATTTGGCGCAGGCGTCGGGTACGCTCATCTTCTTAATGGGCGTTGCCAACCTCGAGACGATTTGCAAGAGCCTGGTTGAGGGCGGAAAGCCGGCGGATACGCCGGTCGCGCTTATTCGCTGGGGAACCTGGATGGAACAGGAGACGTTGACGGGCACATTAACCGACATCGTCGAGAAGGTGCGCGCCGCAGGCTTTCAATCGCCAGCCGTTACGATTGTAGGCCAGGTGGTCAAGCTGCGCGAGAAGCTCGCCTGGTTCGAAACGAAGCCGCTATTCGGACGGCGCATTCTTGTGACCCGGGCGCGCAGTCAAGCGAGCGAGCTGGTTGGCCAGATCGAAGAGCTCGGCGGCGAAGCGGTCGAGTTTCCGGTGATCCGCACCCAGCCTTCCAGCCGCCCGGAGGCGCAGCAAGCGCGCGACGCCGCGTTGAGCCGTCTGGGCAGCTTTGATTGGATCGTGTTCACAAGCGTTAACGGGGTGGATGCGTTCTTTGAGCGGTTGAAGGAACTGCGTGTGGACATTCGGGCCATGGCCGGGGCGCGTCTCGTTGCCGTCGGACCGAAGACGGCCGCCGCGCTGGAGGCGCGGGGCTTGCTGGTCGAGGCGATTCCGCCGGTGTTCCAAGGAGATGCGCTGCTGGAGTCGTTAGCGCCGCAGCTGAAGGCGGGCGAGCGGGTGCTGCTCGCGACCGCGGATATTGCGAGAACCTACTTGCCCGATAAAATGCGGGAGATGGGCCTCGACGTTACCAAAATCGATATCTATGAAAACGTGCTGGAAACCGAGGGAGGCGACGAGATCGTCGACTTCCTCCGGAAAGGCCAGCTTCATATCGTCACGTTTACGAGCTCGTCTACGGTCACCAACCTGCTGGAAGCGCTGAAACGGCTTGGGGTAGAGTCGCCGCTTGAGCTGCTGCAAGGCTGTAAAATCGCCTGTATCGGGCCGATGACCGCACAAACGGCCGAGAAAGCCGGCTTGAAGGTCGATTATTTGGCTAAGGAAGCGACCGTTGACGCGCTCGTTCAAAGCTTGTACGCCTAAAAAAATGGCATAAGGCCGGTCTTGTTCAGGCCGGCCCGCCCAGATCTGCAAGGAGGTAACAATCATGGGTTTTCCGATCGTTCGTAACCGTCGTCTGCGCACGTCGGCGGCTATGCGGAATTTAGTCCGCGAGCATGCCGTTACGGCGAACGACTTGATTTATCCGATTTTTGTCACGCACGGCACGAATGTGAAAGAGGAAATCTCCTCGATGCCGGGCGTATATCACTTGTCGCTGGATCGGCTGGAGGAAGAAATCCGCGAGGTCGTCTCGCTGGGCATCCAGGCCGTGCTGTTGTTCGGCGTTCCGCATGAGAAGGACGCTCACGGGAGTTCGGCTTACGATCCGAACGGGATCGTCCAGCAGGCGACGCGCCAAGTGAAGGCATGGGCGCCGGATCTGCTCGTGGTCGCGGATACGTGCTTATGTCAATTTACGGATCACGGCCATTGCGGCGTGGTGCATTACGACGAGGCCAAAGGGCGGGCCGACGTGCTGAATGATCCGTCGCTCGAACTGCTCGTCAAGACAGCGGTATCGCAGGCCGAGGCCGGCGCGGACATCATTGCCCCGTCGAACATGATGGACGGCTTCGTCTATGCGATTCGCCAAGGCTTGGACGAGGCCGGTTATGAGAACGTGCCGATCATGTCTTACTCCGTCAAGTACGCCTCTGCGTTCTACGGCCCGTTCCGCGACGCCGCTCATTCCGCTCCGCAATTCGGCGACCGCAAAACGTATCAAATGGATCCCGCTAACGCCCGGGAAGCGCTGCGCGAAGCGGACAGCGATGTGGCGGAAGGCGCTGATTTCCTGATGGTCAAGCCGGCTCTGGCTTACATGGATGTGCTGCGGATGCTGCGCGACCGTTACGATTTGCCGCTTGTCGCCTACAATGTGAGCGCCGAGTATTCGATGGTGAAGGCAGCTGCCGCTCAAGGCTGGATTGACGAGCGCGCGATCGTCTTGGAGACGATGCTCGGCTTCAAACGGGCCGGCGCCGATCTGATTATTACTTATTTTGCGAAAGATATCGTCCGTTGGCTGCAGGCATAAAGGCAAGAAGCTTAAACCCGAGCCGTTCCGACGGCATTGCGTCCTGATTCCTTCCGGGAAATCAGGACTTTTTTTGCAGGCAGGTTACGCCTGATGTCAAAGATTTGTCGGAAACAACCGGATGATTTCCGTTGTTACCCGGTTCCAAATAGGGCATAATGATACTTAGACTATGGAAGTATACGGAAAAGAGGTACGGGAATGAGTTACAACGACTTGTTTATTCGCGCATGTAAAAAGCAGCCGGTCGATAGGCTGCCGGTATGGTACATGCGCCAAGCGGGCCGCTATGACCCGGATTACCGGAAAATTAAGGAGAAGTACAGCCTGCTCGAAATTTGTACGCAGCCGGAATTGGCCGCGGAAGTGACGATGATGCCGGTGAAAAAGCTTGGCGTCGATGCGGCGATCTTGTATTCGGACATCATGAATCCGGTCGCTTCCATCGGCATCGACTTTGACATTGTCAAAAATATCGGACCGGTCATCCATAACCCGATCCGTACGGCGGCGGATGTCGAGCGGCTTCGTCCGATTCAAGTGGAGGAGCACCTGCCGCATATTTTGCGGACGATCGAGCTGCTTGTCGCGGAGCTGGAAGTGCCGCTCATTACGTTCGCGGGGGCGCCGTTTACGATCGCCAGTTATTTGATCGAAGGCAAGCCGTCCAAAAGCTATATTCGCACCAAAACGCTGATGTACAGTGAACCGAAAGTGTGGTTCCAGCTGATGGATAAGCTTGGGGACATGGTCATCACGTATTTGAAGGCGCACGTCGCCTCCGGGGCTAAAGCGTTCCAGTTGTTCGACAGCTGGGTGGGCGCGTTGTCGCCGGTCGACTTTCAAACGTACGTGCTGCCGACGATCAAGCGTATTTTCGATGAACTCAGCCACCTCGATCAGCCGAAAATTTATTTCCCCGGCGTCAGCTCGGGCGAACTGCTGCCCACGCTCCAGGGTGTCCAAGCCGACGTGATCGGACTCGATTGGCGGGTTTCGATTCCTGAAGGGCGGCGGCGGTTAGGCAGCCGTTATGCGGTGCAGGGCAATCTCGATCCATACGTGCTGACGGCGCCGATGAGCGTCATTCAAGAGCAGACGAAAGCCATTATCGATGCGGGCATTGAAGAGCCGGGCTACGTGTTTAATCTGGGACACGGCTTGTTCCCGGAGGCGTCGCTCGAGAAACTGAAGGAATTGACCGACTTTATTCATGCGTATTCCAGTCAAGCGATTCAACAACGCGGCACATTGAAGCAGGAAAGCGGTGTATAAGATGAGCGAGAACCGGATTCAACGAATCGGCGTGCTGGTGATGTCTTACGGAACACCCGAGAGCATCGATCAGATCGAAGCGTATTATACGCATATTCGCCGGGGCCATGCGCCGACGCCCGAACAGCTGCAGGATTTGAAGGATCGTTACGAAGCGATCGTCGGCGGCGTATTCCCTCTGCGCGAGAACACCGACAATCAGGTGAAGGCGCTGGAAGCGCGTTTGAACGAAAAATATCCGAACATCACGTTCGTCTGTTACCAAGGGCTCAAGCATGCGTCGCCTTTCATCGAAGACGGCGTAGAGCGGATGGTGCAAGACGGCATTACGGAAGCGGTGGGTGTCGTACTGGCGCCGCATTATTCCGCGATGAGCGTCGGCGGTTACATCAAGCGGGCGCAGGAGAAAGCGGATGAGCTCGGCTTGAACATCGCGTTCGTGCGCAGCTATCATCTGCATCCGAAGCTGATTGAAGCGCTGGCGCTGCGGGTGGAGGAAGCGTTGGCCCGTTTTGAGGTGCCGAAGGAGCGGGTGCAGGTGCTGTTTACCGCGCACAGCTTGCCTGAGAAAATACTGGAAATGAAGGACCCTTACCCGGAGCAGCTGCTCGAGACGTCGAGGGCGATTGCGGACAGAACCGGCATTACGCAGTGGCAATTCGGCTGGCAAAGCGCAGGCCAAACCGGCGTACCGTGGCTCGGACCGGACATTTTGGATGTCTTGCGTACGATCAAGCAGGAAGAACGCGCGCAGCATGTGCTCGTATGTCCGGTCGGCTTCGTGTCCGACCATTTGGAGGTCTTGTACGACCTTGACATCGAAGCGCAAAAAGTAGCGCGGGAGCTCGGCATTCAGCTGGAGCGGACGCGTTCGCTCAATACCGATCCGCTATATATGGAGACCTTGAGCGACGTCGTGTACGCCCTCGCCCGGAAGGACTGACACCATGGACACCAAACCGCATGTGGTCGTCATCGGCGGCGGGATTACCGGACTAAGCGCCGCTTATTATTTAAAGAAGCAGATGGAAGAGACCGGGCAGGCTTGCCGGATTACCGTCATGGAGAAGAGCGACAGATTCGGCGGCAAGATCAGCACGCTTCGGCGGGACGGCTTCGTCATCGAGAAGGGGCCGGATTCCTTTCTCGCCCGCAAGCCCGCGCTGGTCGAGCTGGCGCGCGAGCTGGGACTCGAGGATCAATTAACGGGAACGAATCCGAATGCGAAAAAGACATACATTTTATCGCGGGGCAAGCTGCACCGGATGCCACCGGGCTTAATGCTCGGCATTCCGACTGAAATTATGCCGTTTATGCGGACCGGCCTGCTTTCGCCCGCAGCTAAAGCGCGTGCGGCGCTTGACCTGGTGCTGCCCAAACGGACGGCGGACGAAGACGAATCGCTCGGCCACTTCCTGGAACGCAGGCTCGGCTCCGAGGTGCTTTCGCAAATCGCCGAGCCGCTGCTGGCCGGTATTTATGCCGGGAACACGTATGATTTGAGCGTGAAGGCGACGTTCCCTCAATTTCATAGCATCGAGCAAAAACACCGCAGCCTGATTCTCGGGATGATGAAAAACCGGAAAGAAGGCGGCGAGGAAAGCCGGACGCTGCCGGAATCGGCGCGGAATACGACGTTCCTCACCTTCAGAGAAGGATTGGAGACGATCGTACACGGTTTGTTGGATGCGCTGGACAACGTGCGTTTCGTGAAACAATGCGGCATTGCCAAACTCGAGAAAGCGGCGGACGGACGCGGTTACCGGCTGACCCGCGAGGACGGCGAGATCGAGGAGGCCGACGGCGTCATCCTGACGCTCCCGGCTTACGCCGCCGCCGATCTGCTGGCGGCTTCGAAACCGGAAGCGCAGGAGCTGCGGAAGGTCGACTATGTATCGGTCGGCAACGTCATCCTTGCTTATGATGAGAAGGATATGAAGCGGGAGCTGGACGGATCCGGCTTCGTCGTGCCGCGCAGGGAAGGGCGCTTCATCACGGCCTGCACCTGGACCTCGAAGAAATGGCTGCACACCGCTCCTGACGGCAAAGCGCTGCTGCGCTGTTATGTCGGCCGCTCGGGCGACGACCGCTGGCTGCACATGTCCGAGGACGAAGTCGTCCGGGCGGTGCGCCAGGATCTGAAGGCGACGATGGGCATTACGGCCGAGCCGTTATTCACGGAGCTGACGCCGCTGATGCACTCGATGCCGCAATACCCGGTCGGCCATCTGGATCGGATTCGCCGTATACGCGAAGGATTAGCGAAGCGGATGCCGGAGGTGCTGATTACGGGAGCCGCGTTCCACGGCGTCGGTCTTCCCGATTGCGTGAAGCAGGGCAAAGAATCGGCGCTGGAGCTTTCCCGGCTGCTTAAAGAAAAAAGCCCGGTGTGAGTACCGGGCTTATCCGCGAAGTTTGGCCAAATCCAATAGGATATCGTTCCCTGCGAGCGCGAGAATTTGCTTTTCTTGAAAATCCCGGCTCGGTTTTTCTTCGTTTTCAAGCATATTCTAGTAAAGGTGTGGATGGAATGAACGAACCGCAACAACGCTTCGCAGCGCGCTCCGCGACAGCTTTTGAGGAAGCGAAACAAGTTATCCCCGGCGGAGTCAACAGCCCCGTCCGCGCATTTAAATCAGTTGGATTGACCCCCCTCTTCATGAAAAAAGGGGCCGGCTCCCGCGTTACCGATATCGACGATAACGAATTTATCGATTATATCGGCTCTTGGGGACCGCTCATTCTCGGTCATGCGAAGCCCGAAGTCGTCGAAGCGATTAAACGGGCGGCGGAGCTCGGCACGAGCTTCGGCGCGCCGACCGAGCTGGAAACGGAAATGGCCAAGCTGGTGGCGGCGCGTATCCCGTCCATTGACCTGGTGCGCATGGTCAGCTCCGGTACCGAAGCCACGATGAGCGCGCTGCGGCTTGCGCGCGGTTATACCGGGCGCAGCAAGATCGTGAAATTCGAAGGCTGTTATCACGGCCATGCCGATTCGCTCTTGATCAAGGCGGGCTCCGGCGTTGCGACGCTTGGTTTACCCGATAGTCCGGGCGTACCGGAGAGCATTGCCGCGAATACGATTACGCTGCCGTACAACAACCTGGAGGCCGTCCGGTTGGCGTTCGAGCGATTCGGGGACGAGATCGCCGCGGTGATCGTTGAGCCGATTGCCGGTAATATGGGGGTCGTGCCGCCTGCACCGGGCTTCTTGGAAGGGCTGCGTGAGGTCACAAAGGCGAAGGGCAGCCTGCTTATTTTCGATGAAGTGATGACGGGCTTCCGCGTCGGCTTGAACAGCGCTCAAGGGCTGTTCGGCATAACGCCGGATTTGACCTGTTTGGGCAAGGTGATCGGCGGCGGACTACCGGTTGGCGCTTACGGGGGCAAGCGGGAGATTATGGAGCAGATCGCTCCGGCAGGGCCGATTTATCAGGCAGGCACGCTGTCGGGCAATCCGCTGGCGATGGCGGCGGGTTATACGACGCTGAAGCTGCTGGGCGAGCCGGGCGTGTACGAACAGCTCGAGCGCCGTTCCGCACGGCTGGAGGAAGGCTTCGCCGCGAATGCGCGCGAGCTTGGCGTGCCGCTGACCATCAACCGGGTAGGCTCGATGGTATGTCCGTTCTTCACGGACCAACCGGTGACCGACTACGAGACGGCCAAACGGTCCGACTTGCAGCGGTTCAACCGTTATTTTGCCGCGATGCTCGATTTAGGCGTCAGTCTTCCGCCGTCGCAGTTCGAGGGCATGTTCGTTTCGACCGCTCACAGCGAGGAAGATATTGAAGCGACGATCGAAGCGCAGCGCGAGGCTTTGAAGCGGTTATAGTCGCAAAGCGGAGACTCGCGGTTAACGGAACCAGGAGGCGCTGAAGTCCTTGAGTGGGGAAAGCGCAAGAGGCCGGAGCGAGCTTCCCGGCTCCCGCCCGGGCTTCGCAGCTATAGGTTCGAACAAACGAAAGCCCATCCGGCGCAGGTCCGGATGGGCTTTGCTTTGCTGTTATGTATCGTACTTTATGGCGTCTTAATAGGCTCTGCAGCCGTTGCTGCCGGTGCAGGCGTCGCTGCCGGCGTTGTTGCGGCGTCGCCGGCTTCCACCGGCTTGGTCGCTGTCCCGCCGCCGTCGGGCGTGATTGGCTTAGCCGCCGAAGGCGCGGGCGTCGAGTCCGTTGACGGGGCAGCGCCGGCGCCTGCGGGCTTAGGCGCCGTACCGCTCCCGCCGGGCTCCGTACCCGTCTGGCCCTGCGTGCCTGCGGGCTTCGCCGGCTCGCCGCCAGAGCCCGCAGCGCCCGTGCCAGAGCCGTTTCCGGCCGAGCCGGTACCGCCGCCGCCAGCTGCCGGCTCCTTGCCGCTTGGCGCCGTCCCCGGCTTTGCCTCGCCGGACGTCCCGCTGCTCGCCGGGGCTTTGCCGCTCGTATCGGGCTTGGCCGGTTCCGTCTTCGGCGCAGGCGCAGGCGGCTTCGTTTCCGTCGCCGGTTTGGGGGTCGTCGTCTGGCCCTTCGCCCGCTTCTCCGCCTGCTCGCGCAAGAAGTCGGGATGGTCGTGCGACCCGCCCGCATCAATCTTGTCGATGCCGTCCCAGACGCGCGTCGCTTGCACCGAATCGGGATCGTCGTAGACGAGGAACGCTGAAGGAAGCCGGCGTTCGCCGTAACGGCTGGAAGGCTTCGTGACGAGCTGACCGTCGACTACAAGCTCTGAGGAGGCCCCTCCGTCCAGATTGCCTGCGATAACGGCGCCTTCCGCCAGCAGCAAATCCTGCACTTCCTTCAAGGTGGCGCCGACGCTGTGCTTTTGACGTCCGTCTATAACGACGAAGATAACCGTTCCGTCGGCACGCTGCCCGACGGCGGTACGCGGCGCGCGGCCCCAGCCGCCGTCGCCGCTCGTGATCATCGGCTTGCCGTTAGCGATCAGCCGCGGATAGAACGAAACCGCTTCGGATACGCCCATATCGCGCAATTCGAAGGCGTCGTATTTCCCGACGACCAGATGGCCTTCCTTCGTAAAGCCGACGATGTGCTGCGGGATCGAGCCGTCCTGATCGGTAAAGATGATGTCTCCGCCGGAGATGATCATGCCGAGTGCGGCAAAACCGTTGCCCAAGCCTTCCGGATCGTCGAAGGCGCCGCCGTTTAAGCCGGCCACAGCGCCCGTACGGTTAACCATGGACGTGATTCGTTCGCCTTCGCCGGGCTTGTTCGGGGTCATGATCTTGATCGTCGTCGGATCGTAGACATACATTTTTTTACCTTTCCAGAGCGGGCCGGAAATATCTTCGACTTTGATCAATTCATCGATGGAACGCGCTTTCCCGCTTTTTTTGCGAACGGAGACGAGCCCCAGATTTTGCTTCTCCAAGGACGCCAATTCGATATCGTCCTGCATCTTCTTCACTAGCAAATCGCGTCGTTCCGCGCCCACGAAAATCCAGGCCCAACTGCGGTGCTGCGTCGTAATGACGGTCTGTGCCATCCATTCGCGCACTTTTCCGCCAGGCGGGGTCAGGAACAAAAAGCTGGAGGTCAAAAAAGTGAGCAGCGCGATATAAAACAACGTTCTTTTCATCAAACTCCACTGTTGGATCGCTTGCAAGCTGCCTTTCAATATATTCCTCTCCTAATAACAGGCTTAATGCCGTATTCTATCTATGAATCTACAATATTCTATCATATCAAGGCTGCATTTAACAGCAATTGCTAGAGTTAGATGAAGGCACAATTGGCAGTGTAACCGCTTTGATAATGGGGACCGGTTTGGTAAAATAAGCTTCGGTATCTATTTATCGAGGACGGGAGCTGTACATGTGTTAAAAAAATACAGTTTTTACGGAATCACGCTGGACATGCTGCTCGTATTCGGCATATTCGGGCTGCTGCTTGCACTTATCGTCGGTTACGCCTTCCTGGAACAGCGGCGCAGGAGCAAACCGCGAAGAGTCCGCGGCGGGGAGGACTCGGCATGAGCGGATGGCGCAGACAAGGAGAATGGCTCGAATGGCGTGCGGCCGGCGATATCCAGGGCAGGGAGCAGGCGAGGCAGCTCGCTTCGGCTTTGATAGGTGAGAAGTGGAGCCGCACCTTGCTGCATAACGGCGGCTTGCTGTGGCAGGGCAGCCGGCTGCGGCTGCGGTTATTTCCCGAGGAGCCGAACGTTCAAGCGGACGAGTGGACGGATATCGAGTTCTTGTATGAAGACGATTTTTGCTTCGTGGCGGATAAGCCTGCCGGGATGAAGGTACACCCGACAGCGGAAGGCGAGAAGGGGACGCTGCTGCAAGCGGCAGCCTCCAGGCTTGCCGCCGAGGGGCAGCTCTGCCGTCCGCGGCATATTCACCGGTTGGACGAAGACACGACCGGTCCGGTGCTGTTTGCCAAGTACGACTGGGTGCAGACGATTCTTGACGCCCGGATGCGCGAGAAAAGCATCGGCCGCACGTACGTCGCCTTCGTCCAAGGCAGGCTTGCGAAAGCGAAGGGCCGGATCGACGCACCGATCGGCCGTGACCGGCATCACCCGACACGTCGCCGGGTTTCCCCGACAGGCGAGTCAGCCGTCACCTTATATGAACGGCTGGAAACGTATCCGGACGCTGCGCTCGTGCGGTTGACGCTCGAAACGGGGCGGACGCACCAAATTCGCGTGCACCTGAGTCATTTGGGTCACCCGTTGATCGGAGACGCGTTGTACGGCGGGCGGCGGGATGCCATCGGCCGTCAAGCGCTGCACGGGGAAGCGCTGGTTTTTCCGCATCCTTTTACGAATGAGCCCGTGGCGGTTTCATCGCCTTGGCCTGCCGATTTCGGCGCACTGCAAGAACGGTTGAAAAATTTGTAGTCATGCTGCTCCTCCCGAACCCATATACATGTTGTAGAGGTTGTTATATGACAATGCGGTCTAGTATCTTACTTTTCTTACGGGAAAAGGAAGTCATACGAAAGGGAGGACTTAACCTTGGCAACTGATCAAAACGGATTGCGATTCGATATTTACGAGCGTGTACATTTAAGTGAGGGCGTGCTCGGCATTAAGGAGCTGGAGAGCGTCGAGCTTGTCCCGCATATTCAAGTGTTGTCTCAAGGAGAACAAGCCGTTCTGCGCGGCAATCTGCTCTTGACCGGCGCCTATGTGGATGAACAAGGCCGCGAGGCGCAAACGCTGGAGCATCTGATCCCGGTCGAAATTACGCTGCCGATGAACCGTGTTCAACGCGTTGAAGATATCGCGGTGGAAATCGAAAACTTCGACGTCGATTTGCTGTCCGAGCGGAGCTTGAATATTACCGGCGTGTTATCGTTAAACGGTCTGGAAGTGTTCTCTTCTTCCGAAGGCGAGCGGTCCTGGAGCGAGACGGAAGAAGAGGTCGTCTTCGTACATGAAGCCCGGGTTCCACAGCGTGAGGCTGCGGCTGAACCATGGGCTGAAGAACAGGCAGAAAGAGTTGCGGAGCGGGAGCCATCGATTCTTCACTCTTCCGCAGCGGAGCCTGCAAGTCCGTTTACGTCCCGTCAAGAGGAGCGGCAGAACGGATGGACGCCGGAGGAACCCCGAACGGAGGCGTCCGAGAAAGCGTCCGTGCAGAGCGTAGCGGCTGCTGAGCCTGCGCTTGCGCCCGAGTCTGCCCAACTAGAGCAACATGAGCAACCTGCGCAACCTGCGGAGGAAAAGAAAGATGTGAAAGTGGGCTTCGGCATCAAGGGCTCGTCCGCCGTCGAGCCGTCTCCGGCCCCGGCACAACCGGCAAGCGGCAAGCCGTTCGGATTCACTTCGCTCGTTCAGTACGCGGCGTCGAAGTCGGAAGCGCGCGAAGCGGAAGAGGCTGCAGCCGCAGCCGCCGCAGCCGCAGCCGCAGCCGCGCAAAGCCAGGCCGACGAGAAGGTGGAGTGGAAAAACCTGCTCCCGGGCAGGCAGGGGCAGCAGGAGTTCCGGAAGCTGCGGCTGGTGATCGTGCAGAAGGAAGAAACGCTCGAAACCATTGCCAAAAAATACAATGTGAGTCCGCGGGAAATCGCGCTTCATAACCGGCTCGGCGAAAGCGAGCTGGCCGCCGGACAAATCGTATATATCCCGAAATAACGGCGCGCACCCAAAACAATGCGTCCGGACAGCCTGAAGCAGGCTTGTCCGGGCGTTTTTTTGGTTATACTGATCGGATGGAGGTTCGCGGCCCGGAAAGTGGATGGTATTAAACGCGGCCTCGTATTGACTCTGCCGTTGCGATTGTTTATCATAATACGCATAAGATGCTGTAATAACGTGGAAAGGGAATAGTAGGCAGCAAGCCCTTCAGAGAGCGGAACCGGCACCACGCTGAGAGGTTTCCCGCAGGATGCGTACCTGTCGAAGTCGCCCCGGAGTTGCCGAATTGAAAGCCATGCGGCTTAGATTCGGCCGGTCACAGCCGTTATCTGTTTAAGCGCCGTATGGGCGGCTTTCATCCCGATGGAATGCGGGTATCCCGCGCTCCTGCAGGCTCATGCGGAATAAAGGTGGTACCACGGATGCGAAAGCCTTCGTCCTTTACGGGCGAGAGGCTTTTTTTGGTTGATAGAAGGCATCAACCTTGACGAAGGCGCGTTTCCTTGCCGGACAAGGAAAGCGTGGCCGTTAATCGCGGCTTCAAGCCGTAAGCTTGCCGATACAGCGAACAGTAACCAGTTGGAGGAGAGAAAAGGTTATGGAAGAAACGAAACCAGCGGCACCGGAAACGTCGATGCCGACCACGTACGATCCGAAGGAAAGTGAGAAGAAATGGTACGATTATTGGCTGCAGGGCGGATATTTCAAAGCCGGCCAACGGCCGGACGCCAAGCCTTACAGCATCGTCATACCGCCGCCGAACGTGACGGGGATGCTGCATATCGGACACGCGCTGGATAACACGCTGCAGGACATTGTCATCCGGGCCAAACGGATGCAGGGCTACGATGCGCTCTGGCTCCCGGGCACCGACCACGCGGGAATCGCGACGCAGACGAGAGTGGAGCAGAAGCTTCGCGAGGAAGGCCTGTCCCGATACGATCTCGGACGCGAGAAGTTTCTCGAGAAAGTGTGGGAGTGGAAGGAGCATTATGCCGGCACGATCCGTGAACAATGGGCCAAAATGGGCCTGTCGCTCGATTACTCCAGGGAACGGTTTACTTTGGACGAAGGGCTTTCCAAGGCGGTTCGCGAAGTATTCGTCCGTCTCTATGAGAAAGGTTTAATCTACCGCGGCAAATATATTATCAACTGGGATCCGGCGGCCCGTACGGCGCTGTCGGACATCGAAGTCGAATATAAGGAAGTTCAAGGCGCGTTGTACCACCTGAAATATCCGGTCAAAGACAGCGGAGAATTCATCGTCGTCGCGACGACTCGCCCGGAGACGATGCTCGGCGATACGGCGGTAGCGGTGCATCCGGAGGATGAGCGCTATCGGCACTTGATCGGCAAGACGCTTGTCTTGCCGATTATCGGCCGCGAAATTCCGATCGTCGGCGACGAGTACGTCGAGAAAGAGTTCGGAAGCGGCGCCGTAAAAATTACGCCGGCGCACGATCCGAACGACTTCGAGGTGGGCAACCGCCACAGCTTGCCGCAGGTGCTCGTGATGGACGAGTCCGGCAAGATGAATGAGAACGCGGGCAAATATCAAGGGCTGGACCGTTTCGAATGCCGCAAGCAGATCGTGGCGGACATGAAGGAGCTCGGCGTGCTGATCAAGATCGAGGAGCACGTGCATCAGGTCGGACACAGCGAGCGCAGCGGCGCCGTCGTAGAGCCGTATTTGTCGACGCAGTGGTTCGTGAAGATGAAGCCGCTGGCCGAACGCGCCGTCGAAGCGCAGAAGTCCGGGCAAGGCGTCAACTACGTGCCGGACCGTTTCGAGAAAATTTATTTGCACTGGATCGAGAATGTCCGCGACTGGTGTATTTCCCGTCAGCTGTGGTGGGGTCACCGGATTCCGGCCTGGTATTGCGGCGACTGTAAAGAATTGATTGTCGCGCGCGAAGATGTCACGGTTTGTCCGCATTGCGGCGGCACGCATATGAAGCAGGACGAGGATGTGCTCGATACGTGGTTCAGTTCGGCGTTGTGGCCGTTCTCGACGATGGGCTGGCCGGATCAGACCGAAGACATGAAGCGTTATTACCCGAACGACCTGCTGGTGACGGGCTACGATATTATTTACTTCTGGGTGGCGCGGATGATTTTCAGCGGTCTTGAATTTACGGATCGCATTCCGTTCAAGGACGTGCTTATTCACGGACTTGTGCGCGACGCCGAAGGGCGTAAAATGTCCAAATCGCTCGGCAACGGCGTCGATCCGTTCGACGTCATTGAGAAATACGGCGCCGACGCGATGCGCTTCATGCTGTCGACGGGCTCTACACCGGGGCAAGATCTTCGCTTCCGTTGGGAGAAGGTCGAGCAGGCCAGAAACTTCGCGAACAAGATTTGGAACGCTTCGCGTTTCGCGCTCATGAACCTCGGGGATTTCAAATACGAAGATATCGATTTGACCGGCCAACTCGGAACGGCGGACCGTTGGATCCTGCATCGTCTGAATGAGACGGTACGCGAGGTAACCCGACTGATCGATGCGTACGAATTCGGCGAAACGGGCAGGCTGCTGTACAATTTCATCTGGGACGATTTGTGCGACTGGTATATTGAATTCAGCAAGCTGTCTTTATACGGGAACGACGAAACGGCGAAAAAGACGACGAAGTCTGTCCTCGCTTACGTGCTGGACCGGACCCAGCGCCTTCTGCATCCGTTCATGCCGTTCATCAGCGAGGAAATTTGGCAGCACTTGCCGCATGAAGGCGATACGATCACGCTTGCCGCATGGCCGACGTTCGAAGCGAAGTTCGAAGCGCCGGATGCGGTGCGCGAGATGGAGCTGTTGATGGACATTATCCGGACGGTGCGCAACATCCGGGCGGAAGTGAACGTGCCGATGAGCAAGAAGATCGAGCTGCAAGTGAAGCCGACCGGCGCCGAGACGGAACATATTTTGAAGCGAAACGAAGAGTACCTCCGTCGGTTCAGCAATACGTCGGTCTTGACGATCGACAGCACGCTGGGCGCGCCGGATAAAGCGATGACAGGAATCGTCACAGGCGCGGAATTGTTCTTGCCTTTGGCCGGATTAATCGACATTGCCCAGGAAATAAGCCGCTTGGAGAAAGAGCTTCAGACGCTCCACGCCGAAGTTGAGCGCATTGAGAAAAAACTTGCGAACGAAGGCTTTGTCGCCAAAGCGCCGGCCAAAGTGATTGAAGAAGAAAAAGCGAAGCTGGCCGATTACTCCGGCAAGCGGGATAAAGTGACGGCTCGTATCGCGGAACTGAAAGGATGAACGTAAGATGACGAAGGACGCTAACGCTCCGATCCAGGGTTCCTTCCGCACCGCGAGGGAAGCGATCGACTGGATCGTCCGTTTCATTCCGATGACGGGTATCAAGCTTGGGCTGGAGCGTATGGAGAAGCTGATGGAGCTGCTCGATTATCCGCACCGCCGCTTGAAGTTCATTCATGTGGCGGGCACGAACGGCAAAGGCTCGGTCTGCGCGTATTTGACCGAAACGATCCGGCAAGCCGGCTATGATGTGGGGACGTTCACGTCCCCCTACATCGAAACGTTCCATGAGCGGATTCGATTGAACGGGGAAAACATCAGCGACGAGGATTTGCTGCAGGTCGTTAACAAAATTAAACCGCTGATCGATGAAGTCGCCGCCGAATACGGGCAGCCTTCCATGTTCGAAATATCGACCGTCATCGCGATCGAATATTTTGCCCGGACCGCGTACCCGGACTTCGTTGTTTGGGAGACGGGTCTTGGAGGCCGGCTTGATTCGACGAATATCGTATCGCCGCTCGTATCCGTCATTACGAACATCGGGCACGATCATATGGACTACCTCGGGGACTCGCTCGCCTCGATCGCCGCCGAGAAGGCCGGGATTATCAAGGCCGGAGTTCCGGTCATCAGCGCCGTCGAGCAGCCGGAAGCGCTGCAGGCGATCGAAGACAAGGCTGCCGAGAAGAAGAGCAAAGTTTATTTGCTGGGTCGCGAGTTTCACCTGGAGACGGTTGCTTCGGTCGAAGGCGAGCAGACGTTTCATTTCGAAGGATTGTTCAGGCGCATTCCGAACGTCTCGATCTCGATGAACGGCCCGCATCAGGTTAAAAACGCGGCCGTAGCCCTTATGACCCTCGAAGTGCTGCGCCAGTATTACGCGCTGATCGTGGACGACGAGGACTTGTATCGGGCGATGAAGACGACATCTTGGCCGGGACGGCTGGAGAAGGTGTCTGACAACCCGCGGATCGTCATCGACGGGGCGCACAATCCGGAAGGAGCCGAAGCGCTTGCGGTTTCGCTGACGACCACTTACAAGTACCGCAAGCTGCATTTTATGATGGGGATGCTGGCGGGCAAGAATCATTCAGGCTACTTCAGGCATATACTACCAATAGTGGATACCCTTATCTTGACCGAGCCGAATTGGCATAAAAAAGCGTCCGCCGCGGATCTTGCCGCGATCGCCCGTACCATGCTCGCCGAGCTCGGCCGAGACCAGGTGGAAGTGATCATCGAACCGGATTGGAAGACGGCGTTTGAACGAACAAAAGAGTTGACGGCACAAGACGACTTGGCCGTCGTTTCAGGTACGTTATATTTGATGGGGGATATACGTTCCTGGATCAAGCATCAATCCGATTCTGAAAAAGGCTGGTGAAACGGGCGTGAATACATCGGAGCACATCCATTTTATCGGCATCGGCGGGTATGGTATGAGTGCCATTGCCAAAGTGATGCTGGAAATGGGCTACCAAGTTTCGGGATCTGATTTGGCGCAAGCCGAGCTTACGGAAAAGCTCGCAGCCAAGGGAGCGCAAGTGTTCATCGGGCACGAAGCGCAAAATGTGAAAGGCGCAGACGTCGTCGTTTACTCGACCGCTCTGTCCAAAGATAATGTGGAAATGCTGGCGGCTGAGGAATTGAACATTCCGATTCTTCACCGTTCCCAAATGCTCGCGCAGCTGATGAATGCGAAGAAAGGGATTGCCGTAGCAGGCGCGCACGGAAAGACGACAACGTCCTCCATGATTGCGCTCGTGCTTGAACAGTGCGGGCAAGATCCGACCTTCATTATCGGGGGGGAAATTCTGAACGTCGGCAGCAACGCGAAGGCCGGTAAAGGCGATTACGTCGTGGCCGAAGCGGACGAGAGCGACGGATCGTTTCTTCAATATCAGCCTTTGATCGCTTTGGTGAACAATATCGAAGCGGATCATTTGGAAAACTACGACGGTGACTTTGAAAATTTGAAAAAAGCGTATGCGCAATTTCTTAGCCAAGTGAAGCCGCAAGGTAAAGCCGTCATCTGCAAGGACGATCCGTATTTGCTGGAAATGATGCCGAACATCCAAAGCGAGGTCATCACGTACGGGATCGATTCGGAAGCGGACGTCGTCGCGCGCAACATCGATCTCGGCGACCGTAAAGTTTCGTTCGACGTCGTGCGCGGCGGCCGGACGCTCGGTACGATTCGATTGTCGGTCCCGGGCAAGCATAACGTGTATAACGCGCTCGCCACGCTGATCACCTGCATGGAAGCGGGGCTGTCGTTCGAGCAGGTGGCGGAAGCGATTCCTTCGTTCCGCGGCGCGAAGCGGCGCTTTCAAGTGCTCGGCGAAGTGAACGACATGCTTGTGATCGACGATTATGCGCATCATCCGACGGAGATCGAAGCGACGATTCAAGCGGCGAAGGCGACGGGCAAGCGCATTGTGGCGGTGTTTCAGCCGCAGCGTTATACGCGCACGTACTTCTTGTTCGAGCAGTTCAGCCGCTCGTTTCCGGAGGCTGACGAAGTGATTATTACGGACATTTACTCGCCGGCAGGCGAAAAACAGATCGAAGGCATTACCTCGGCCAAGCTCGTGGAACTGATTAAGCAGAACAGCAATCGGAACGTGCGTTACATCCCGACGAAGGAAGAGGTTCAGGCGTATTTGTCCCGTGCGGTGCAGCCTGGAGACTTGGTGCTGACGATGGGCGCGGGGGACATTTGGAAAGCGGCGGCGGGTCTCGCCAAAGCATTGGAAGAACGGCAAAGTTCATAGTACTGCGAAGAGAGGCTCCGATTCCTTGCAAGCTTGAAGGAAATCGGAGTTTTTTTGTTCTATTTCATGTCCGACTCTCATAGTCTAGTAACACGAAACCGGACAAGGGAGAGTAGGAGCAATGAATAAAGCCAAAATGACGTTTCGATTTTCGCATGAACGCCGGCAGGATGATTCTTCCCCGCGCAGGGAAGTCAAAGTGATTCCGCTGCATGCGGAAGAGTATCGTGTGGTGCAAGAGCCCGAAACTCAACGCGCCGAGGTTCCGTTGCACGGGTCTGAGGCTTGGACGGAGACGGAGACGGAAACTGGTTTGGACGATAAGGCGGGGAGGCGCGGGGAAGCGGGAGCGCGGTTCGGCAGCGGCACGGAAACGAACGGGGGGACGCCGTTCCATACGGGACAGGCTCCCTCCCGGACGTCCCGAACATCGGTAAAGCCTGCGGGCCGGAGTGAGTTCTCTTCGCCAAGCGTGAAGCCGCTTAACGATTTTACGACCGATTTTGGGGGTTGGCAAAGCTCTTTCGATTTGGAGACGGAGCGCGTCGAGCAGATCATTCGCTCTGCCGGCGGACCCGCCGCCGATCCGGAGACAGGCTATTTCGAACGCGAGCCGAGGCCGTCCGGAGGCCGCCGCTCCCACCGCGGGGTGATCGTAGATGATCATGTACATTACTCCAAGGCGCCGGGGGGCGGCTCGTTCTTGAAAATTACGGCTTCGGTGGCCGGAGCGGTTATTACGGGCGTCGCCTTCGGTTTTTTGGTGCTGTCGATGTTCTCCGGCGGCGAAGGGAGCGGCACGACCGCCGACCCGACGCAGGCGCAAGCCTCGGCAGGCGGCGCGGCGCAGCCGCAGAACGGGGACAAAGCGGACGCCTCCGGCAGCGGAACGGGGACGCAGGCAGCTGCGCCTGCAGGCGCCTCGGTGCCGGCTGCGGTCGCGGACGGCGTTGCGATCGCGCTGCCGGCTGCCAGCTATACGTTTCTGCAGGGCGGCGTGTTCAGCACCGCGCAGAGCGCGGAGACGGCGGTGGCCGACTTCCGCAAGAAAGGTCTTGCCGCAGTGAGCGAGGCGGGAGACAAACATACGGTCTATGTCGGTATGGCGTCCGGCCGTGATGAAGCTCTGGGGCTTTCGCAAGTCTACGAGGCCCAGGATATCGACGTGATGCTAAAGCCTTACGACATTCCGGCGGTATCCAAAATCCGTTGGAACGGCAAGCAAACCGATATATTCGGCGCCTACATGAATCAGGGCGCCAAGCTGGTGCAGCTCATCGCGGCACAAACGGCCGTTCACGCCGGCGAGAAGACGGCCGGCGCGCTGGACGAGAAGGCGCTGCAGACGATCAAGACGACGCACCAAAGCTGGTCGCAATCGGCCGCTTCCGTCAGCGACGGGCTCGGCGAGGCGGGCAAGGCGGCGCTGCCCAAGATGAACAGCGCCTTGAATACGGCCGTCGCCTCTATGGAGGAGTACAAGAAGAACCCCTCCGCCGCGTTCATATGGCAGGCGCAAACGTCGCTGATGCAGTACCTGGTAGCTGAGAAAGAGCTGCTCAAGGCGATCGCGCTGCCGTAGAACTCAGGTCGGGAAGCACGAACGGTTTCTGTATCGCAAGATCAGCTGTGGCAAAAACACGAATATATCTTCCTCGAAGGGCTCCGGTAAGGAGCTCTTCTTTCTGCGTTTGCAGGTGTAGGGACGAATCATTTGCAAAGAATAAGATTATGGTATACTCAGAACTATACCAACAAACCGAATGACCAAGGAGTTATTCATGATTCGTTCATTAGCGGTAACCTACGATTTGCAAGTGATGGAGGACGTTTCATTAAACCGTCTTGCAGATGCCGATATTCGTTGGTATTGGGTCGACTTTAATGATCCAACCGAAGAGGAAGCGAAACTTTTAGAAAGTCATTTTCATTTTCACCCGCTTGCCGTCGAAGATTGCTTCCATTTGCTGCAAAGGCCTAAATTAGATCATTATGAGGATGTGCATTTTTTCGTCATGCACGCGATTCATCCCCAAACACTTGCCGCCGAGGAAGTGGATTTATTTTTAGGAAACAACTTTGTCGTCACCTTCCATTTGAACCCTGCGAGGGAAGTGGAGGATGCCTGGGCCAAGATCAGCGGGCAGAATAAAGGCGTTGACCAAGGCCCCATTTATGCGGCTTACCTCATTATGGACAAGCTGGTGGATCAATATTTCCCCAGTGTTTATCAAATCGAAGATCAGCTGAACGATATCGAGAATAAGGTTAGGTCGGAATCGATCCAGGCGTTAATGGACGATATTTTCGAAATCCGCTCCAAATTGTTAAAGCTTCGGCGAACGATTGTACCTATGCGCGATCTTCTGTACCGGGTCATTAATTCCGAACGTATTGAAGGCATCAAGGAACATTTGTTTTACTTCAAGGATGTCCATGACCACCTGCTGAAGCTGTCCGAGATGATTGACTCCAACCGGGATGTAACGGCCGATATGCGGGATAGCTACATCTCGCTGAATTCAAACCGGATGAATACGATTATGAAAACTTTAACCGTTATTACGACCATCTTCATGCCTTTAACCTTCATTGCGGGCATTTACGGCATGAACTTTGAGAACATGCCCGAGTTAAAATGGCAGTGGGGCTATTTTATCGTTTTGGCGCTGATGTTCGCCATCGGTTTTGGCATGTTTACCTGGTTTAGAAAAAAAGGTTGGTTTAACTAGAAAAATCCGATGCTCCCTGACCAGGGAACATCGGATTTTATCGGACTGGCCGTTATTTGGGATTCTTATAACGGTCGATCAGCGCTGCGGCCTCCGCCCGGTTCATTGCGCGCTCCGGCGCAAATTCGGTTGCGGTAACGCCGTCAATGAAGCCGCTCGCTTTCAGCGCCGCGATCGCCTCCGCCGCCCAGTAGTCCCCGGGCACGTCGCGGAACGGCTGGCGGACGCTGTCCGCCGGCGCAGGCTTGGCCAAGCGCTGGAACAGGGCGGCTACCTCGGCGCGACTGACCGGGTTGTCCGGTCGCAGCGTGCCGTCGGGGTAGCCGTCCAGCAGGCCGGCCTTCACAGCCTGATCCAGCGCGGCGTAAGCCCAGTGCCCCGCCGTCACGTCGCGGAAGGCGGCCGCGCCTTTCTTCGTCGCGTCGCTGCGGCAGCCGCCCGCGTCATACACGGCTTGTGCGACCGTCGCTGCGGCGCCGCTTGCGCAAGCCGGGTTCTCAGCCGCGGCCGCGTCCAGGTCGAACAAGCGGCCGAGCAGCGTCACCCACTCGGCTCGCGTCAGCGCACGTGCCGGTTCGAAGCGCTTGCCGGTGCCGGTCACGATGGCTTGATCCGCGAGGCGCTGGATCGCTTCGCGCGCCCAATGGCCGCGCGTATCGGGGAAGGTTAGATTCGGCGGCAGATACGCCTCGATGCCCTTGGCGATTCCTTCCGCCATCGTCAGACGAGCCGAATCGTTCGCCAGCAGCGCCGCATCCGCGGAGTTCGACAGAAACGCCGTCTCGACCAGCACGCTGGGAATATTACCCGACCGAACGACGTACACGGCGCTCGGCACCAGACCGCGGTCTTCGCCGCCGACGGTTGCAACGAAGCTGTCCAGCACCTTCCTGGCGAGCTCGCGGCTTTCGGAGGTCAGCGCTCTCATCTCCGCGCTGGCCGGATAACTGGCTTGGGGATAAGCATCATCGTAGTAGAGAACCATGGCGCCTCGAGTGGACGGATTCGAGTACGAATTCGCATGGATGGATACGAACAAATCCGCGTTTTGGTTTTTGGCGAAGGCGACCCGCTCGCTCAGCGATAAATAAACGTCGGAGTCGCGGGACATGCGCACATCGTAGCCGCGTTGTTCAAGCAAATCGCGCAATTTACGGGAAATGTCCAGATTGACAACTTTCTCTTGCAGTCCGTTCACGCCGATCGCGCCCGGATCGTAACCTCCATGCCCCGGATCGACGACCACGGTCGCCGCCGAGGCTTGTCCGGGCAGCGTCCAGACGCATAACGCAACAAGTGCGGCTCGAAGCCAACGTTGTGCCATCCGGTCCCCCCCCTTTCCGTCATTATTCTACAGGCTTTTATGAGCACTGTAAGCTGGTAACATCCTCCAACAAAAAACAGCCCGCCTCTTCCAAATATGGTATAATAACGAATGGCCCTGACGTATAAAAATCAGACAGCACGGGTTAATATTTTCCCGAAAGAGGTAACCTATATCTTGAAAAAAAATACGTTTACCCTCATTCTATTGCTGCTTGTCGGTCTCATTGCGGGAACGCTCATCGGGCAGTTATTGTCGGCTTATTCCGTACTTGCCTTTTTGACCAGGTCGGTCGAGCTCTCCTGGCAGCCGAAGGCGGATTTGCTCGTCATCCGGTACTACCTCGATTTTCATATCCGACTTAACCTGATCAGCATTGCCGGATTGGCGGCGGGCTTTTGGACTTTTAGGAAACTGTAAGAAACGGCTACCTTATTAAAAATTCGAAGCGGGGGATCGTTTTATGTCGATTACGACGACAAAAATCGTCATTTTGGCTTCATCGTCGCCGCGGCGGCAACAATTAATAAGCTCTTTGTCGCTTCCGTATCGGATCGAAGTCAGCGATGTCGATGAGACGACGGACCCTGGAAGGACGCCGTCGCAAATCGTAGAAGAGTTGTCCGAACGCAAAGCGAGGGCGATCTACGAACGTTATGAGAGAGAACCTGCCCAAGCGGAGGACGGCGTCATTGTCGGTTCCGATACGATCGTTGTGTTGGATGGGAACGTGCTCGGCAAGCCGCGCGACGAAGAGGACGCTTTCCGGATGCTGAAACGGCTGCAAGGACGCGAGCACGAGGTGTACAGCGGCGTCACTTGCATCGGACTTGCCGACGGACGGACGAGCGTGGCCCACGAGCGCACCGTCGTCCGGATGAAGCCGATGTCGGATGAGCGGATCCGCCGATATATCGCAACCCGCGAACCACTGGACAAGGCCGGTTCTTATGCGATCCAAGGGATCGGCGCGACGATCGTGGAACGAATCGAGGGCGATTATTTCAATGTCGTCGGACTTCCGATGTCGCTGCTTTCCGACATGTTGGCTGATTTTTCTATTGCTGTTTTTTGACCGGGTGAAATGGTATAATGGGTGTTCTAGAATAACCGGCTGCAGGCGTGACGGCGGGTTTGTCCGCTGTCGGCCGCCAGGGAGAAGAAAGAGGGGAATGCATGGAATCGCACAATATCACATTGCGCGATGTCCCGAATGAAGACCGACCTAGAGAACGAATGATGCAGCATGGGGCTGAGGCTTTAAGCAACGCGGAACTGCTCGCCATATTACTGCGAACCGGCACCTACCAGGAATCGGCGGTCCGCTTGGCCGAGCGGCTGCTTCGGGAGAGCGGGGGGCTGCGGGCGCTCGTCGATGTAAGCCTGGAGCAGCTGACTTCTTTCAAAGGCATCGGCGCCGCCAAGGCGCTGCAAATCAAAGCCGGGATCGAGCTTGGACGAAGATTGGCGCGGTCGGCGATGAACGAAACCGTGACCATCCGTTCGCCGCAGGATGCCGCCGCGATTTTGACGGAGGATATGCGCTATTTGCAAAAAGAACATTTCGTCTGCTTGTTTCTGAACACGAAAAACCATGTGATCGGACAGGAGACGCTATCGATGGGCAGCTTGAACGCTTCGATCGTGCATCCGCGCGAAGTGTTTCGGGCCGCGATCAAACGAAGCAGCGCTTCCATCGTATGTGCTCACAACCATCCGAGCGGCGACCCGACCCCAAGTCCCGAGGACATTCAAATGACGAAACGGCTTGTGGAGGCCGGTGACATCGTGGGAATCGAAGTGCTCGATCATCTCATTATCGGCGACCTCCGCTTCGTGAGTTTGAAGGAACTCGGATTGATGTAATATAATACAAAACGCGTGAGACACGCCTTCAAATAGAGAAGGGAGTACCCTATTTATGTTTGGTTTCGAAGGATTTACGAAAGATTTAGGTATCGATCTCGGTACCGCCAACACACTAGTTTACGTCAAAGGAAAAGGCATCGTCGTCCGGGAACCGTCCGTAGTCGCGATCCGTACCGATACGAAAACAATTGAAGCCGTCGGCGAGGCCGCCAAAAAAATGATCGGACGCACCCCCGGCAACATCCGGGCCATCCGTCCGATGAAGGACGGCGTCATTGCCGATTTTGAGACGACGTCGACGATGATCAAATATTTCATTCGCCAGGCGCAGAAGCAGCGGTTGCTGTTCCAGCGCCACCCCAGCGTCATGGTATGCGTGCCTTCCGGGATAACCGCCGTCGAGAAGCGCGCGGTGGAAGACGCGACGCGGCAAGCCGGCGCGCGCGATGCCTATACCATTGAAGAGCCGTTCGCCGCGGCCATCGGCGCCGACTTGCCGGTCTGGGAGCCGACCGGCAGCATGGTGGTTGACATCGGCGGCGGGACGACCGAGGTGGCTGTCATTTCGCTCGGCGGTATCGTCACGAGCCGTTCGATCCGAGTAGCCGGCGATGAGATGGACGAGGCGATCACCCAATACATTAAGCGCACCTACAACTTGATGATTGGAGAACGGACCAGCGAGCAGATCAAGATGGAAATCGGTTCGGCGCTTCCGATGGAAACGTCGGCCAAGCTGGAAATCCGCGGCCGCGACCTGGTGTCGGGACTGCCCAAAACGATGTCGATCAGCTCGGATGAGATCACCGAAGCGTTGAGCGATACGGTGAACAGCATCGTTGACGCGGTAAAGGTGACGCTGGAGAAATGCCCGCCGGAGCTGTCTGCGGACATCATGGATCGCGGTATTGTGCTGACAGGCGGCGGGGGACTGCTGCGCAACCTGGACAGGCTGCTTGCACGCGAAACCGGGATGCCGGTGCTTGTGGCGGAAAATCCGCTCGACTGCGTAGCGATCGGAACGGGCCGCGCGCTTGAGAACATCCATTTGTTCAAAACGAGATCGGGTCCTACCAGTAAAGCCAGACGTTAAGATGATTGTTCCGATAGCCGGATTTACCGCATTAAAGGTTGCAGGTGGAAGGTGTAAGCATTGAAGCTACTGGGGAACAAAAGACTGCTTATTCTGATGCTCGGCCTGATTTGTTTCATCGCGCTTATGGGATTGACGTTCGGTAAGCGGGGATATGAAACATGGCCGGAAAAGTTTGTCAAAGACTCAATCTCCTGGACGCAGGGATTGATTTATAAGCCGGTGGGCATGATCACCGGTTTCTTTCAAGATGTAGGCCAGCTGTGGACGATCTACGAAGAAAACAAGGTGCTTCGGGGAACGTTGTCCCGTTATGCCCGCGATACGACGCGTTTGAACGATCTTGAATTGCAGAATCAGCGGCTGCAGGACGCCCTTGGCTTTACCGAACGGCAAAAACAGATGAATCAATACAAATTCCGCATTGCCGAGGTCGTGTCGTTCGTCCAACAAGGGAAATCGATCACGATCAATTTAGGCGAGAAGGACAACATTCGGCCGAACATGGCGGTCATATCGGTAGAAGGCTTGATCGGCCGTGTGACCGAGGTGTCTGCGTTTTATTCGAACGTGCAGCTGTTGACCGGCATCGACGACAAAGCGGCGCTTGAGTCCAAAGCGATATCCGTCACGGTCAAGACGAAGGAGAACGAGTCATTCGGTTTGATCGAGAAATACGATCCGGAGGCGGGCAAGCTCGTCATGACCAAAATCGATCCGAACGACCCGCTCCAGGTTGGGGATACGGTCATTACATCGGGCAAAGGGCTTGTGTTTCCGCGCGGCATCGAGGTGGGCAAAGTCATCGAACGGCGCGAAGGCGATTTTGGCATTACCCACGTCGCCACGATAGAACCGTTCGCTTCCTTCAATCATCTTCGCGAAGTGTTCGTCGTTGAAGTGCCGGAGAGTTGAGGTGACGGGCAAAAGTGAGTTATAAGAAGCTTTGGTTGATTTTGTTCGGTTTGTTTTTGTTGGAAACGACGCTGCTGCCTTGGATCATCCCCCTCAGTTGGCAGTCGAACGTGGAAGTGAACCCGCACTTCGTGCTCGTTGTCGTTCTGTTCATCGGGCTATACATCCATCGGCATGTGGCGCTGATGTACGGATTGATTTTCGGCATGCTGTTCGATTTCATGACCTTCTCGCCGATGCTGGGGCCGGTGACGTTCGCCATGGGGCTGGCCGGGTATTTGGCCGGCTTGATGCAGGGGAGGATTTATTCCAGCATTGTGATCAGCATGCTAGTGATCGGTCTCGGCCATTTATTTTACGACGCAGCCTTATTCGGAATTTATCGTTTATTTCGCGTGACCCATATCCAGTTTGAGTGGGTGTTCCTGCATCGGATGCTGCCCAGCATGCTCATTAATTTGTTATTCGCACTGGCCATTTACGTGCCGATACGTCGTTTGTTCGAGAGCATGCCCGGAAAACCGGCGGAGAACGAAGAATAAATTTCCGCGGCCCGGCAGGAGAACGCCTGCGCCAAGCCGAATTGTATAGGCTTAGGAGGTAGGAACGTTTATGACGGCAGCCAAACATCATGTGACAATCAAAGGTGTTAAAGACGGGCTCGTCTTTTTACTTGATGATACATGTGAATTTTCTGACGTGCTGGAAGAATTGAACCACAAGTTGGAAAAGACGCATCAGCAAATTTTAACCGGACCGATTATCCATGTCCATGTAAAGCTCGGAAAGCGGGCGGTTACGGACGAACAGAAAGAACAGGTGCGCCGGATTATTAGTCAAAAGGGCAATCTGTTGATCCAATCGATGGAGTCGCTGGATCCCTCGCAAGACAGGGAGATGCCGGACGCCTCAGACGTGAAGATCGTCAGAGGCATCGTTCGCTCCGGACAAACCTTGACGCATGAAGGCGACATGCTTCTGCTTGGAGATATCAACCCGGGGGGCGCCATCGTCAGCACGGGCAGCATCTATATTATGGGTTCGCTGCGCGGAATGGCGCACGCGGGAGCGGACGGAGACGAGACAGCCGTTATCGCCGCCTCGCACATGCGGCCGACGCAGCTTCGCATAGGGGGTATCATCAGTCGTCCGCCGGACGAGTGGGACCTCAGCGAAGCTTTTGATGCGTATATGGAGTTCGCTTATGTGAAGCATGGTAAAATGGAAATCGACAAAATTCATCACATGCACCGATTTGCGCTCTTATAATAAAATTAAAGACCGGAACTATACATGTGATCACTGTGTACTTTTTAAACTACCCTTGAAGGAGTGGGACCTATGGGAGAGGCAATCGTCATCACTTCAGGCAAAGGCGGTGTCGGTAAAACGACGACGTCGGCCAACATCGGCACGGCATTGGCGCTGCAGGGCAAGAAAGTGGTCATGGTCGATACCGATATCGGGTTGCGCAACCTGGACGTCGTGATGGGCTTGGAGAACCGGATTATTTACGATCTGATCGACGTAGCCGAAGGACGCTGCCGTTTGCCGCAAGCCTTGGTCAAAGACAAGCGCTTTGATGAACTGTACATGCTTCCTGCGGCGCAAACGAAAGACAAACATGCGATTTCCCCGGACGCGGTCCGGCAAATTGTGCTCGATCTGAAGCGGGACTTCGAATATGTCATTATTGATTGTCCGGCCGGTATCGAGCAGGGCTTCAAGAACGCGATCGCCGGCGCGGACAAGGCGATCGTCGTCACGACGCCGGAGAATGCGGCCGTCCGCGACGCCGACCGGATCATCGGGCTGCTGGAGAAGGAACCGAACGTGGAGTCGCCGAAGCTGGTGATCAACCGCATTCGTCCGAACATGGTCAAGAAGGGCGAAATGCTTGACGTCGATGAAATTTGTTCGGTGCTCGCCATCGATTTGCTCGGCATCGTCCCTGATGACGAATATGTCATTAAAGCGGCCAACATGGGCGAACCTACGGTGATGAACCCGAATTCCCGCGCGGCGATCGCTTACCGCAATATCGCCCGCCGTATACTTGGCGACTCCGTGCCGTTGATGCAGCTTGAAGACCGTTCCGGTATGTTCATCAAAATGAAAAAGTTTTTCGGGATAGGATGAAAGTCAAGTGCTGCACAAGTTTAAAAAAATTGACCCGCTGATCGTCTTCCTGCTGCTCGCTTTTATGGTGATCAGCACGCTGCTGCTGTACAGTGCGACCTTGAATGACAGTATGTTCACATTCGATACGAAGAAGCTGGCGATCGTTTACTCGATTTCCATTGTGGCATTCTTTTTGACGGCGGCTTTCGATTACCGGGTGTTGATCAAGACGTCGTATTATTTGTACGGTATCGGTATTTTGCTGCTGGTGGCCGTTTATTTCTTCGGTTCCAAAATCAACGGCGCCCGCGGTTGGTTCAAAGGACTGCCGTTCGGACTCGACTTTCAACCGGTCGAACTTGTCAAAATTATTTTAATCTTGACGCTGGCTACCTTCATGGCGAGACGAAAGGGCGAACCGCTTGAACTGCTGCGCGATGTCATTCCCATCGGTCTGATCGCGCTGCTGCCGATTTCACTTGTCATTATCCAGCCCGATCTCGGCAATGCGATCATCTTGGGCGTTATCTTGATCGGTATGTATTGGATCGGAAATATCAAGCTCATCTACGCTTTTCTTGGCGCGGCGATCATCACCGGCCTCTCGTACTTGTTTATATTTTTGTTCAAGCTGTACCATGTGCCGCTGCAAGCGTTCTTGAGATCGAAGGAGCTGCCGACGCACTGGATGGATCGGATCAATACGTTCGTTAACCCGACCGAAGCCGATAAGAACGATACGTACCACGTCGATAACGCCATCCGCGCAATCGGTTCAGGTTCGCTGACGGGGGAAGGGTATTTGAACGGATCGTCCATCCACAGCAATTTCATTCCGGTCGCCTATACCGATTCGATCTTCGTCGTCGTCGGCGAGGAGTTCGGGTTCGTAGGCGCGTCGATCTTGCTTTTAATGTATTTCGTGCTCATCTATCGGATGATCCTCATTTCCATTTATTGCGACAATTATGCCGGTTCGTTCATCATTATCGGCATTGTGTCGATGCTCGTCTTTCAAATCTTTCAGAATGTCGGCATGATGATCGGCATTATGCCGCTCACCGGGATTACGCTGCCGTTCATCAGCTACGGCGGTACGTCGTTATTGATCAACATGGTGGCGATGGGGCTCGTAATGAGCATTCGTATGCATGACGACAAGCTGTTGGACGAAGAATGAACGACGGGACCGTACGGCTGCCGCAAAAAAAGCCCGATAGCGCACCATCGTTTCGCTGCTTTCACTTGCCGGCTGTGGCGAGTCCAAGCGGTGCGGCAGCGCAAAAAGAAGACCCGAGGCCACAGAAGCCTCGGGTCTTCTTGGAATTACAGCGTCGAAACCGGATTGACCGCTTCCGTCCAATCCTTGTAGGTCTGAAGCGCGGTTCCTTGAATCAGCGCGTGACGGGCCAAATAGACGCCCTCTTCAATGGAACCGGCGATTCCGCCCGTCCAGAGACGAACGGCGCTGTTCAGCAGCACCATGTTCAAGTAGGGCAGCTCGGCGTCGCCGCGAAGCACGGAGAGCGCGGTGCTGGCTTGACGCTCCGCCGTCCATTCGCCTTCCGGCACTTCGACCATCAGCTCGAACAATTCCGGATCGACGATGAACAGCTCCCTGGCGCCGTCCCGTATCACATAAGTACGGGTACGCTTATCGACGGCCAAGTCCTCGGAGCCCTCCATCCCTTGTACGACGATGCCGCGGTTTACTCCGAGTTCGATTAGTGTGCCGGCGATTTTCTCGAACACCGTGCCGTGGAATACGCCGACGGCCATCGCTTCGGCATCCGTAAAGCGAAGCAGCTTCTCGGCCGTATTGAACACGGTGCGCAAGCCGAGTTCCTGCCTGAGCCCGCGCAATTCGCCCAGCGGCTTGCACCAGCGCTCGGTCGGTACGAACATAAATCCGGTTTGCTCTGCTGCAGAGATCAACGCATCCCGGGAGGCGTGGACGGCTGGAATATGAAGCGCCTGCAGCACGTCCGCAAGGGTGACGCCGTACTTCGGCGGCAGACTCGGGCTGCTGTGCAGCGTCGCCGGCATTCCGCAGGCAGCCAGAACGAACGCGGTCGGGAACGTGGCGATGAACGTGCGCGTTCGGCCGTCGTAAGGGCCGGCGCAATCGAAGCTGCCGCGAATCGGATACGGCGTGATGCGCTTGCGCAAAGCGTCGATGAAGGCGCGCAGCTCGACCGGCGATTCCATTTTGATCCGTTCCGCGACCAGGAAGGCGCCGATTTGAGCCGGGGTCGCTTCGCCGGTGAGAATGGCCTCGGCCCCTTGTGCGGCTTCGTCGTAAGTGAGGTCTCTGGCGCCGCGTTTGCCGCGACCTACTTCTTTAAGTAAAGATATCATCGTCTTCGGCCTCCTTTATTCTCATCCTGCAGCAGCTGATATACCTTGACGATGGAGGTGGCGACGTCTACCATTCGTTTTCGTTCGTTCATGGCCTGCTTGCGTAAAAAATCGTAAGCTTCCGCTTCTGAAATGTGCTTGATTTCACACAGGATTCGTTTCGCCTGATCGACCCATTTGCGCTCCTCCAGCTTGGATAACAACTGCTCCCGTTCCTGCTGCCACTCGGTCCTTTGGAAGTAATGGTTCACACCGAGCAGCAGCGCGCAGTGAATTTCCAACTCGCTCATACAGGAACCGAGCAAGCCGTCAATGCCCGGATCGAGCTTGCATGCGTGGCTCGGGAATGTCTCGCGGTCGCACCACCAGAAGACGGGGAGACTGCGTTCGGCAAGCACCCGGCTGCGCCAGTTCGCCACTTGATCGGTCGGCACCGATAACAGGACCGCATCCGCTTTTCCGATGTGAAAGGATAGCTCCTTGGAGCTGAAGGCCGCGTAAACGCGAAATCCCATATCTTTCAGCATCGCTTCGGGCACGGATTCCTTAATGACGGCGTCGGGGTCTTTCCGGATACTTGGCATGGAGGCGGCAGCGCGAGTTGGCTCCAACTCGTCAATAAGTAAAAAAGACTGTAACATGTCAACGCCCCCACGAATTATAATTTCATATTGCGTCATGTATATGTTAGGTTTTGGTTGATGATGCTCGCTTTCCAATTAGAAATATAACATAAGACTCTGTTTTTTGTCGACAAACGAAAGGAAATGGTTAGGTTCTGGTTTTTTTATGTAATGTTTATTGACACATCAAAAATCCCGTACTATAATAACGATATGAACAGTAAACGTTCGTTGACACAATGGTGTGTCAAACCTTGAGGCAATGGCGCCTATCCCTTACAATTACGTAAACGGATAGGCTTTTTATGTGCGCTTACACGCGACGCCATCTTACATGCAGTTCACAATGCTGTGGCTGCTGCGGCAATGAGGCCGATGGACGCTGTGCCCTACTGGCGCGGGTTTGTCCGTCGGCCTTTTTGCGTATGTGATCATCAAGACATCACGGCACAACACTAAAAAAACGGCAACAGAGTCAGAAAGAGACAGAGACAAAGAAAGAGACAGAAACAGAGACAGAAACAGAGACAGAAACTTGCGGATAGGCAGGCTTCAAGCTTATACAAGGGAGAGGATACCATGGTCGATCGGAAAGGTTTCTTGCAAAGCGGGCACAAAGGTTCGTTAATCAGCGCATTCTTGTATTTTGACGTGAGTTTTATGTTATGGGTTTTGATCGGTCCGATGGCGGTTTTGATTGCGAACGACTTTAACATGAACGCCGCGGAAAAAGCAAACTTGGTCGCGCTGCCTCTTCTGGGCGGATCGATTCTCCGATTGGTATTGGGATACTTAACCGACCGTATCGGACCAAAGAAAACGGCAATCGCCGGCATGCTCTTGACCGTTATTCCTTTGATTTACGGGTGGCAAGCTGCCGATACGCTTAACGACATGTACTTTGTCGCTCTCATGCTCGGGATTGCGGGAGCGAGCTTCGCAGCAGCGCTGCCGCTGGCCAGCCGCTGGTATCCGCCGCAATATCAAGGTTTGGCGCTCGGGATCGCCGGCGCGGGCAACAGCGGAACGATCTTCAGCACCCTGTTCGCCAACCGGCTGGCCGGGCATTACGGAGACTGGCACGTCGTCTTCGGCATAGCGCTCATTCCGCTTGTCATCGTTTTCCTCATCTTTATCTTCCTGGCGAAAGACAGCCCGACGCAGCCTGCTCCATTAAAGCTGGCCGACTACGGACGGGTGCTTCGTCAGAGAGACACATGGCTGTTCTGTCTGTTGTACATGGTGACGTTCGGCGGATTTTCCGGTATGGCAAACTACTTGACCATCTTTTTCAATACGGAATATAAGCTCAGTGCGGTAACGGCGGCGGATTTCGCAACCATCTGTATTGTCGCGGGAAGCCTGTTCCGCCCGATCGGCGGATGGATGTCCGACAAGATGGGCGGCATCCGGATGCTCATAACGCTGTACGCGGTAATCGGCATCATGCTGGCTTTTGTCTCCACGCTTCCTGCTTTGTGGCTCACGACCGGACTCTTGTTCATCGCGATGATGGCTATGGGCATGGGGAACGGCGCCGTGTTCCAGCTGGTGCCGCAGCGCTTTAGTCAGGAGGTCGGCATCATTACAGGCATCGTCGGCGCGGCCGGCGGCTTGGGCGGCTATTTCCTGCCGAAAATTCTCGGCAATTTGAAGCTTTCAACCGGCTCTTTCACCCCCGGCTTCCTGATCCTGAGCGGCATCGCTCTCGTCTGCATCGTTGTCATTGCGGTCGTTCAAGGCAAGTGGAAGCGCACTTGGATCGGCGAAGGCGGTAAAGTCAAGACAAGCGGGTTAGATGGCGTCAGCGCATAACGGACCGCGGGATCGTTCGGGCACGCTGGCCGATCGGCCAGCGGCAGCCGGATCCGCGCAAACGTTTTGGCATATGCAGCTCTGGGCCTGTGGGCTGCATACGCAAAGACGTTTACGACCACTCGTCTTTGGTAGTTCGCGGGTCGAACTAGGCTAGCTCGATATCCCAACTTTCGTCATTCGGGAGTGAGGAAGCGCACGGCTCCCGGTGACCTTTTTTCCGGCGGGATGTGGATAGATATACGGCGATATTGAGAACACATAATGGGAAGGGATGATTCTGCATGGCACAAAAAGAGAAGCTCGTATTGGTTGGAAACGGAATGGCCGGGGTGAACGCTGTCGAGCATTTGCTTAAGCTGGCTCCAGGAAAGTACGACGTTACCATTTTCGGGAGCGAACCGCATCCGAACTACAATCGGATTCTTCTGTCATACGTGCTGGCGGGCGATTCGAGTGTTGACGATATCGTCATCCATCCTTTTGAATGGTATGAAAACAACGGAATTACGTTATATACGGGGCAAACCGTGACGGCTATCGATACGGCGGCGCAAACCGTCACGAGCGATCAAGGGCTGACGGTTGCTTACGATAAATTAATTTTGGCAACGGGTTCCAATCCGTTCATGCTTCCGCTGCCGGGAGCCGATAAAGAAGGAGTTATGGCTTACCGTACGATTCACGATTGCGAGAAGATGATCGCCACAGCGAAGACCTATAAGAAGGCAGTCGTCATCGGCGGCGGTTTGCTCGGGCTTGAGGCGGCGCGGGGCTTCCTTAACCTGGGGATGAAGGTGGACGTCGTGCACATCGTCGATACGATCATGGATCGTCAGCTGGACCGGACCGCGTCGAAGATGCTGCAGGCAGCGCTTGAATCGCAAGGGATGAACTTTCTGCTCGGCAAGCAATCGGAACAGATTGTCGGGGATCAGCGCGTCACCGGACTGAAATTCAAAGACGGCACGATCGCCGAAGCCGATCTGATCGTCATGGCCGTCGGCATCAGGCCGAACGTGCAGCTGGCTAAAGAGGCCGGCCTCGAATGCAGCCCGGGCATCGTCGTCAACGACTACTTGCAAACGAGCGCGCCGAACGTTTATGCAGTCGGCGAATGTGCGATGCACCGGGGCATTGCTTACGGCCTTGTCGCTCCGTTATACGAGCAGGGTGCCGTACTCGCGAAGCATCTCGCCGGGGTGGAAACCGGGCCGTACGAAGGCTCCGTCGTGTACACCAAGCTTAAAGTGTCCGGCGTGGATGTGTTCTCCGGCGGAAGCTTCAACGATGCCGAAGGAACCAAAGCCATTCGCGTACAGGACGATTTCTCGGGCGTCTACAAGAAGGTCGTCATTAAAGACAACAAAATTATCGGGGCCGTCCTGTTCGGCGACACGTCCGACGGCACCCGCTTGATGCAAATGATTCGCGAAGGCACGGATATTAGCGGCATGGAGAAGACAGCCATTCTGAAGGATACGGCGGGGACAGGCGGCGCGGGCGGCGGCGTGGCGGACATGAGCGACGGTACGATCGTTTGCGGATGTAACGGGGTTACGAAAGGAACGATCTGTTCTTCGATCCGCGATCAAGGATTAACCAGCGTCGAGGAAGTGAAAAACTGTACGACGGCTTCGCGTTCTTGCGGCGGCTGTAAACCGCTCGTCAGCGATTTGCTGGCTTACACGCTCGGCGATGCTTACGATAAATCGCATACGAAGGAAACGATGTGCGGCTGTACCGGGCACACGCGTGAAGAAATCGTGGAGGCGATCCGCGACAAAGGGCTCAGCCACGTGCGCGAAGTGATGCATGTGCTCGGCTGGAAGAACGAGGAAGGCTGCTCCAAATGCCGTCCGGCGCTGAACTACTACCTCGGCATGATTCATCCGCAAACCTATGAAGACGACAAGGCGTCGCGTTTCGTGAACGAGAGGATGCACGCGAACATTCAGAAGGACGGCACGTACTCGGTCGTCCCCCGGATTTACGGCGGCGTAACGAATCCGGCCGACCTGAAACGGATTGCCGAAGTCGCGGAGAAATATAACGTGCCGACGGTGAAGCTGACCGGCGGTCAGCGGATCGACTTGCTCGGCGTGAAGAAGGAAGACTTGACCGCGATGTGGGAAGAGCTCGACATGCCGTCCGGTTACGCCTACGGCAAAGCGCTCCGGACCGTCAAAACTTGCGTCGGCGAAGACTATTGCCGATTCGGAACGGGCGATTCGATGGGCGTCGGCATCGCGCTTGAGAAACGGTTCGAGCGGTTGAATACGCCGGCGAAATTCAAGATGGCCGTATCCGGCTGCCCGCGTAACTGTGCGGAGTCCGGCATTAAAGATCTGGGCATCGTATCCGTGGATGGCGGCTGGGAGCTGTATGCGGGCGGTAACGGCGGCGTGAAGGTGCGCGTGGGCGATCTGCTGACGACGGTGAAGACGGAAAGCGAAATTATCGAATATACGGAAGCTTACATGCAATATTACCGGGAAACGGGCAAATACGGCGAGCGCACAAGCGAGTGGGTCAACCGTTTAGGCATCGACCATATCCGTAAAGTCGTCGAGGACGAAGAGCAGCGTAAAGCGCTCTGCGCCAGAATGGACATCGCTTTGTCCGTCACGGAGGATCCGTGGAAAGAAGCGATTCACAGCGAAAAGCTTCAAAAAGATTTGTATGAAGTGGTCGAGCTGAACTAATTCGTAAGAGGAATCCGACAGACAAACAGGTGCCGGAAGGAGCGTTTGCGATGAGCGTACAAGAAGAACAAACGGTATGGGTCAAGGCCGTTTCCTACGAGGATTTGGCCGTGAACACGGGAAAGACGATTCGTTATCAAGGGGAAGAGGTGGCGCTGTTCAAATTGAGCGGCGGCAAGCTTCACGCCATTCAAAACCGCTGCCCGCATAAACAGGGGGTACTCGCGGAAGGCATCGTCTGCGACGAGCACGTCTTTTGTCCGATGCACGACCGCAAAATTCATCTGCCGACCGGGGTTGTGCAAAAGCCCGATACGGGCTGCGTACGCACCTATCCGACGAAAATCCAGGACGGCCTCGTGTTCATCGGCTTCTCGAAAGCGGAAGAATTAGCCAGCTGACGTCATTTCTAGCGGGAGTGTGAGGTGCCGTGATTGCAACCTTAATGTCATTAACAAACAAACAAACCGCCTCGCACTGCTGCTTCTGCAGCATGCAGTGCGGGCTCACCCTGCAGCCGAGCGGGGGAAGCCCGGGCTTGACCGTGAAACCGAGCCCTGACTTTCCGGTAGCGACAGGCCTTCTTTGCCAAAAAGGGCTGAACGCGCTGGATCATGTGCTGCATCCGGAGCGGATTACCGCTCCTTTGTTCCGGACGGACTGGCTGAAGCTGCCGTTCCGCCCCGCGGAAGAAGGCCTGCGCGAGACGGCTGCAGGGAAGGAAGCTCCCGCTGCGGCGTTTCCTTCGGCACGTTCGGCCGGAGCCGCGTGGAGCTCGGCGCCCTGGGATATCGCGCTGAAGGATATCGCGTCGCGAATCCAGGCGCTGCAGGCGCAATACGGCAACGATGCGGTAGCCGTTTACGGCGGCGGTTCGCTGACCAACGAGGTGTGCTACTTGCTCGGCAAGTTCACCCGTGTTGCGCTGCGCTCCAGGTATGTCGATTACAACGGTCGGTACTGCATGTCTTCGGCGGCGGCGGCGAGCAATCAAGCGTTTGGGCTCGATCGCGGCATGACGATGCCGCTGTCGGAGATTCCGAATGCGAAGTATATCATTCTGGCCGGCACGAACATCGCCGAATGCCAGCCGACCATGATGCCGTATTTGCTCGAAGCGAAGAAGAACGGCGCCAAGATCGTCACCATCGATCCGCGCAACACGATGACGTCGAAGATGGCCGACATTCACGTCAGGCTGCAGCCGGGCTTCGACTCCGTGTTTATGAACGGATTGCTGCACGTGATCATTACGGAACAGCTGGTTGCGAAATCATTCGTCGACGAGCGGACGACCGGCTTCGATCAGCTTGTTGAAGCGGTAATGCCGTTCACGCCCGCACGAGTGGAAGAGCTGACCGGAGTGCTCGAGGGCGTCGTTCGGACGATCGCGCGCGGCTTCGCGAAGGCGGAGACGGGCATGGTGCTGACCGCCCGCGGTTTGGAGCAGCAAGTGAACGGCGTGGAGAATACGCTCAACTATATCAATCTTGCGCTGCTGACCGGTAAAATCGGGCGCCGAGGCTGCGGTTACGGCGCCGTTACCGGACAGGCGAACGGCCAAGGGGGACGCGAGCACGGGTTAAAGGCGGATCAGCTTCCCGGTTATCGGCTGATCGAAGATCCGGCGGCGCGCGAGCATGTCGCGAAAGTATGGGGCATCGATCCGGGGGAGCTTCCCGGGAAAGGCGTTTCCGCCTACGAGCTGCTGAAGAAGGTGGACGAGGGCGAAATCAAAGCGCTTCTTGTGCTCGGCTCGAATCCGATCGTTTCCAGTCCGAACAGCCGGATGGTGGAGCGGGCGCTGCAGAAGCTCGAGCTGCTCGTCGTCGTCGATATGTTCGAGACGGAGACGGCGAAGTACGCGCACTGGCTGCTGCCCGGGTCATCGTTCCTCGAAGGCGAGGGGACGCTGACGAATCTCGAAGGCCGGGTGTTTCACCGCGGGCAGGCGCTCGAGCCGCCGGGTCAGGCGAAGCTGGATTACCGCTTCATTTGCGAGCTGGCGGAAGAACTGGGCCGCGGTCAATATTTTCAATACGAAACCATCGAAGATGTCTTCAACGAGCTGGCTCTTGCCTCCGCCGGGGGCAAAGCGGATTACAGCGGCATAAGCTACGATCGGCTCAAGCGGGAGAAAGGCTTGTTCTGGCCTTGTCCGTCTCCGGAGCATGCCGGCACGCCGCTCCTGTTCGAGGAGCGCTTCCATCATCCGAACGGCAAAGCCCGGCTGTTCGGCATTACGCCGAAAATGCCTGCGGAGCCGATCGATACGGATTATCCCTACGTATTGACGACCGGCCGGATCCCGAATCATTATTTGAGCGGGGCGCAAACCCGTCGTACCGAAGGCTTGAACCGGAAGTCGCCGGAGCCGGTTGCGGAAATTCACCCGTGGCTGGCCGGTAAGATCGGGCTAGGCGTCGGAGACAAAATCCGGCTGACGAGCCGCCGCGACTCGCTTGTCTTTCAGGTTAAGGTAACGGAGGGGATTCAGCCTCGCACCGTCTTCGTTCCTTTCCATTGGGGCGGGGAAATGTCGGTTAACCGGTTGACGGTTGACGCGCTCGATCCGACAAGCCGCATGCCGGAATTTAAAATTTGCGCGGTTCAAGTCGAACGCGTACATGGTTAGGTTTTCCCTGCAACTCCCATCCGCTGCTGGCGCAGAACGGATGGGAGTTTTTCGCGCGGCGGCCCGTATATTTGCCCCTGCAGGCTCATAGGATGAAGTAAACAAGCTAGCTATAGGGCGAGGGAGGGGCAGGGGCTTGAATACGAGAAAAAATGTGCGTGAACGAAGGAACGAAAAAATCCGCAAGCTCCAGGAGCATGATTGGCGGCGCGGTTTCGGGGAGCCGGACTTGACCCATATGCATTTTCCGCTGAACGCCGATCCGCGTTACGCGTATCCGGACGAGCCTGGCGAGGAACAGGGGCGCTTCAACCGGCGCAATGATGGCATTCCGCCCGTACGTTCCGATCCTGAAGAGGAATGGAACCGCAAGTATCAACGGGAATGGGCGGCTTACGATAAACGCTATCCGGCAGGCGGCGGGGTGGCCGATCGTCCGCGCTTCAACCGGTTTGCCGTCCGAATACTGCTGAGCGGGCTGCTTTTTGCCGCCGTCTGGGGCTTATATAAGCTGGACCATCCTTGGGCCGAACGGGGGAAGGACATCGTATCCGCCGCTTTGTCGGAGCCGCTCGATACCGCTGCGCTCGCCGTCTGGTACGAGCGGTATTTCGGCGGGCCGCCTTCGTTTCTGCCGGCGATTAATCCGGCCAAGCATCAGGATGCGGAGAAGGTGGCCGCGCTTCCGAAGCATTATTTTGCGCCGGTACAGGGCAGGCTGATCGCCGAATTTACGCCCGAGCAGGGCGGCGTGCTGCTGGGAGCGCAGGCGGGGACGCCGGTTTCCGCGATCGATACGGGAATGGTTACGTTCGCCGGGGAGAAGGACGATACCGGCTTTACGGTCGTGCTGCGGCACACCGGCGGGATGGAGACGGTATACGGGCATTTGGCCGCAGGCAACATTCAGGCGGGGGATTGGCTAAAAGGAGGAGAGACGGTGGGCACGCTGGCCAAACCGAAAGCGGGACAGGCGTCCGGGGCGTTGTTCTTCGCCGTTTCCAAGGCGGGCAAGCCTCTCGACCCTTCGGATGTGATTACATTTGAATAAACGCCGGGGCATCTCTTGGAACTTATGGTTCGGCATTACATTTCGCTTTCATCCGCTGTTCACGCTGCTGCTTCTATTATCCGTCGTCACCGGGTATGTCGTCGAGATGCTCACGCTGTTCGGGATCGTCCTGATTCACGAAATGGGGCATGTGGCGGCGGCCAAAAGCTTCGGCTGGGATATCCGCGAAGTGCAGCTGCTTCCTTTCGGAGGCGTGGCGGTCGTCGAGGAAGCGGCGGGCACGCCCGCTTATCAAGAGGCGGCTGTAGCTCTGGCCGGGCCGCTGCAGAACGTCTGGATGATGCTGGTCGGTTATATGCTGATGCTGCTTGGAATCATTCCGCCCGTCTGGGGGCAATATTTCATAGAAGCGAACCTGCTGATCGCTTTGTTCAACTTGATGCCGGTGCTTCCGCTCGACGGGGGCAAAGTGATGCAAGCGGTGATCGGTTTATGGCTTCCTTACCAAAAAACGATGCAAGCGGCCTCCATGGTCAGTTTAATTATGAGCGCGCTGTTTATCGCCGTGTCGGTCTTTCACCTGTTGACGGACCGAGGGGGCATTCAACTGAATGGGCTGTTGATCGGCGGCTTCTTGTTTTATTCCAATTGGTACGAATGGCGCGGGGTTCCGTATCGCTTCATGCGTTTCCTGCTGCACCGCGAGCGGCGGTTTGAGGAGCGGGTCTTCTACGGCACCCTCGCCGGGCCTATTGTCGTGCACGGTCACCGCAAAGCGGTGGACGTCGTACAGCTGTTTATGCGGGACCGCTATCATGTCGTCTATGTCCTCGATGACCGGGCGGCGCGCATTTGCCATATTATTCCCGAGCAGGCGATGCTCGATTGCTATTTTGACCAAACGAAGCGGGGAAGGACGGTTGCCGAGCTGTTCGCATGAGCGCGGCGAGCGCGCGATTCGCCAAAGATTATGGTACAATATAGCCGAGGTGTTGCTGCACATGAAACGAATATTGGTGAAATGCGATGACGAGCATACCGAATTGGCGATTTTAGAGCACGGCAAATTAACCGAGTATTATAAAGGCCGGAGGGATCAAGGCCAGCTTGCGGGCAACATCTACATCGGCCGCGTCGTGCGCGTGCTGCAGGGCATGCAGTCGGCGTTTGTCGATATCGGGTTGGAACGGAACGGATTTTTGTATATTGATGATTTGCTTCCCGCGAATTTGGACAAGCAGCCGAAGGAGAAGCCCCCGATACACGATTTGGTCAGCGTCGGCCAACAAGTGATGGTGCAAGTGGCGAAAGAGCCGGTCGGCACCAAAGGCGCGCGGGTGACCACCCATTATTCGGTTCCCGGGCGTTTCGGGGTGTATATGCCTTATGCCGACTATGTCGGCGTATCCCGCAAGATCGACAGCGCTTCGGAGCGGGATAGGCTGAAGAAGATGGCCGAGCGCCAGCTGCAGCCGGGCGAAGGGTTTATCGTCCGGACGGCAGCGCTCGGCGAGACGGAAGAGGCGCTTGCCGCTGATTTGCAGGAGCTGCGAAACCGGTGGCAGCGGCTGGAGCAGGCCTTGAACCAGGAGGGTTCCGTGCCGCGCAAAATACACAGCGATCTGGAGATGCTGCCGCGCCTGATCCGCGACTTGTTTCGCGAGGACGTGCAGGAAGTGCTGGTGAGCTCACCGGACGTCATGGCCGAGGTACGGGGGATCGTATCGATTCCCGGTTCGCATTGGCTGGCTGAACGGGTGAAGGTTCATACCGGCGCGGACGTGATGGATGACTTCGGCGTCGGCAAGCTTCTCGATCAAGGGCTGCGCAGGAAGGTATGGCTTGATAACGGCGGATATTTGATCGTGGACCGGACGGAAGCGCTGACGGTTTTCGATGTGAACACCGGCAAGTATACCGGATCGATTGATTTGGAGCAGACCGTTTACGACACGAATATGGAGTCGGCCCGGGAAATTGCCCGGCTGCTGCGTCTTCGGGATATCGGCGGACTTATTATCATTGATTTTATCGATATGGAAACGGAAGCTCTGCGGCAGCAAGTGTTGGACGAGCTGATCAAGGAAGTGAAGAAGGACCGGACGAAAACCGTTGTCGTCGGCTGGACGAAGCTCGGCTTGGTGGAAATGACCCGTAAGAAGGTGCGCGACAGCAAGGAGATTACGTCGCCCGAGCCTTGCCGGGCCTGCGGCGGCACCGGCTTCGCGAACCGCGAGAAATAACCGTTGCATTGCTCCAGGTGTTTATGATAGAATATCATGGTGTGTTGCTATAGCATGCTGTAACCGCACGAAGCGGGTTCCGTTCAAGCGCTTGTCTTTCGGGTCAAGCCACCTTGGCTTAGGCGAGTCTGAGACATGAGGAGGTGCAACAAATGTACGCTATTATTGAAACAGGCGGTAAACAATACAAAGTTTCCGAAGGCGATGTTCTTTACATCGAGAAACTGGAAGCAGGCGCAGGCGATGCCGTAACGTTCGATCGCGTGCTGGCCGTTTCCAAGGAAAGCGGCTTGGTCGTAGGAGCTCCGCTCATTTCCGGCGCTACCGTTTCCGGTAAAGTCGAGAAACACGGCAAAGGCGAGAAAATCATCGTTTATAAATACAAAGCGAAGAAAAACTATCGCCGTAAGCAAGGTCATCGTCAACCGTACACAAAAGTTGTGATCGAAAAGATCCAAGCGTAAGAACGATATGATTCGCGTCACGATTAAACGGGGAGCGAGCGGTCGGATCGAGCGTTTTCATGCGGACGGTCATGCGCAGTACGACGAACCGGGCAAAGATATCGTTTGTGCCGGCGTATCGGCAGTCACGGTCGGCACGGTCAACGCGATTGAAGCGTTAACCGGTGTGCAGTTGAAAACCCGGATGAAGCACGGATTTCTGTCGGCGGACATTCCGCCAGCGGCCGATGCCCAGACGGAAAGCAAGATGCAGTTGTTACTTGAAGGCATGGTCATCATGCTGAAATCTATTGAACAGTCGTATAGCGCATATATAGCAATGCAAGACCAGACATCATCCAAGTAAGGAGGTAGACAGACATGTTACAATTGAATCTTCAATTGTTCGCATCGAAGAAGGGTGTAGGTTCCACCAAGAACGGTCGTGACAGTATCGCGAAACGTCTTGGCGTGAAACGTGCCGACGGTCAAACCGTAACGGCCGGCAGCATCCTCGTTCGTCAACGCGGAACGAAAATTCACCCGGGCAATAACGTGGGGATCGGTTCCGACGACACGCTGTTCGCGAAAGTGGAAGGCGTCGTGAAATTCGAACGTCTCGGTCGCGATCGTAAAAAAGTGAGCGTCTACCCAGCAACGGCAGCTCCGGTAGCCGCTGCGGTAGAAGTGTAACAAACGGCAAACGTCCAAACCCTGGCGAACTGAGCTTCGCCAGGGTTTGTTTTTTTTGCAGAAAATCGTGAACTTTGCTATACGGCATGCTATACTGTTAAGGATATCCATGAGCGGAACGGAGAGATCGGAGCATGGCCCCAAGGGTAAATGATGGCGATAACGAACAGCATAATACGGACAAGCCGGCACCGCGCCTTGCCCTGGAGTCCGCTGCGCTTGCGTCGGAGCAGGACTTGCTTGTGCTTCGTTTATTCAATCACTACCGGCACGATTGGATGAACGACATCCAAATCTTAATGGGTTACGTGCAATTAAAAAAGTATGATAAATTGCAGGCGATGATGGAAAAAATAAAAGACAAGGTGCAGCAGGAAAGCTTGATTTCGAAGCTTGGCATTCCGTCTTTAATTGTGTACCTGCTCTCGTTCCAGACGGAAGTGAAGGAGCTGCAGCTGCACATGCGGATGAGCGAAGAAATTCGCCTGCAGGAGCTGCCGCACGCGCATGAGGTGGCCGAGGGCGTGAAGGCGCTGATGGAAGGCTTCAAGCAGGAAGCGGTCTCTTCGACGAATTCGGAGGTCAACACGCTGGAATTGACATGGTCCAAGCAGGATCGGACGCTATGCCTGGATATCAGCTATGAAGGCGGCTATCTTCCGGAGCGGCTGCAGCGGCTAGAAGCGAGCCTAAACTCCCGTTGGAAAACGGGCGGGTGGAGCATCCGGAGCCGGTACGATGAACGTTCGGTCGTTTGGGCGGCAGCCTGGACCTATTAATTTGCAGGATGGATACATAAAGAGGGTGAACGGGTTATGTTTGTAGATAAGGCTAAGATTTATGTTAAAGGCGGCGACGGAGGCGACGGTCTGGTTGCGTTCCGCCGGGAGAAATACGTACCCGAAGGCGGGCCGGCCGGAGGCGACGGAGGGAATGGCGGCAACGTCATATTCCGTGTGGACGAAGGGTTGCGGACGCTAGTCGACTTTCGCTATCAGAAGCATTTCAAGGCAGAGCGGGGCGAGAAGGGGCGCAACAAAAGCCAGCATGGCGCGAATGCGGAGCATATGATCGTGCGCGTACCGCCCGGCACGGTCGTTATCGACGACGACACGCAGGAGATCATCGCCGATTTGACGCGTCACGGCCAAGAGGTCGTCATTGCGAAGGGCGGCCGCGGGGGCCGCGGGAATACGCGGTTTGCTACGGCGAACAATACGGCGCCGGAAATCGCCGAGAATGGCGAAGAAGGCCAGGAGCGCTGGGTCGTGCTGGAGCTGAAGGTCATGGCCGACGTCGGTTTAGTGGGCTTCCCGAGCGTAGGGAAATCGACGCTGCTGTCCGTTGTGTCCGGGGCGAAGCCGAAGATTGGCGCGTACCATTTTACGACGCTGACGCCGAATTTGGGGGTTGTAGACGTCGGCGACGGACGCAGCTTCGTGATGGCGGATTTGCCCGGTTTGATCGAGGGCGCGCATGAGGGCGTCGGACTCGGGCACGAATTTCTGCGGCACGTCGAGCGAACGCGGATCATTCTGCATGTCGTGGATATGGCCGGTACGGAAGGACGCGATCCTTTCGAAGATTGGTTGAAAATCAACGAAGAGTTGAAGCTGTACAACGCCAAGCTGGAAGAGCGCCCGCAGCTTATAGCCGCGAACAAGATGGACATCCCGGACGCCGAAGTATACCTCGAGTCGTTCAAGGAACAGCTGGCTGCCCGCGGGCTCGATATACCGATCTTCCCGATTTCGGCCGTGTCCAAGTCGGGCGTGCAGGAGATGCTCTACAAAGTCATGGATTTGCTCGAGACGATTCCGGAGATGCCGATGGTGGAGGAGCTAGTCGATTTGTCGGAGCGCAAAGTGTACCGCCTGGAAGAGGGCGATGACGACTCCTTCGTTATTCGCCGGGACAACGAGGCGTTCGTGGTCGAAAGTCCGAGCATCGAGAAGTTGATCAAACGAACCAACTTCAGCACGCAGGAGGCCGTTATGCGATTCGCGCGCATCCTGCGCAAGAAGGGCATTGACAAAGCGCTGCGCGAGCGTGGTGCGAAGGATGGTACGACGGTACGGATCGGCGGCTTCGAATTTGAATTTGTCGAGCAGGAGTAGGAGGGGACGCCGCTTGCTGCATCACTGCCGGGCGGCGCAATTCCAAATAAATAGCGGAACTAGGATGCCGTATTGTCCCGATTTCTGGTAGAACAACCAGATCTCGGGACGAATAGCGCATCGCAGTTCCGCTATTTTTTTATGGATTTCATTCAGCGGAGCAAAGGGAAGCGCGCAGGCTGCCGTCAGCCGCCGCAGCGTCTGGAGTCCGGCACGAAGCGGCGTAACGGGCTCGTCTGCGGCCGCCCGGCAAACGGCCGGCGTAAGCGGCCTCGTCCGGCTGCGGCAGGCGGCCTAGCGCTCGCTAGCTTTCCCGCGGCGACAGCCAAGCGCGTCCTTGCCGCCAATGCACGTCTACGGGAAGTTCGAAGAAGCGGGAGAGACGTTCTTCGGTAAGCAGCGCCCTCGTTGCGCCCGCATCGAACACTTTGCCCCGGCGCAGCAGCAGCGTATGGCCGAACATCGGCAAAATTTCCTCCGTATGGTGCGTAACGTACACAAAGGTAGGCGCATCCGCCTGCGCCCCCAACGCTTCAATGCCGCCAAGCAGCGTTTCGCGCGCGAACAGATCGAGCCCGTTGCACGGCTCGTCCAAAATGAGCAGCTTCGGCGAAGCCATCAGCGCGCGGGCGATCAGCACCTTCTGCTTCTCGCCCTGCGAGCACGTCTGATACGGCCGATCCCACAGGTGGGCGCAGCCAAGCTGGCGCATCAGCTCTGCAGCCTGTTCGAAGTCGTCGTCATCTGGCTTATCGTATAAGCCGATTGTAGCGAATTTGCCGCTGAGCACGACGTATTGCGTCCGATCGCTGGCGTGCAGCTTTTCCTGTAAAGACGAGCTGACCCAGCCGATCGACTTGCGCAGCTCGCGCAGATCAACCGTCCCGTACGTTTCGCCAAGCACGGCGACGCTTCCGCGGGTCGGCCAGATGTAACCGGTGATCATGTTGAGCAGCGTCGTTTTGCCCGAGCCGTTCAAGCCGAGCAGCGCCCAGTGCTCCCCTTTGCGAACGCGCCATGTGACGTCCGAAAGCAGCGTCTTCTGATCCCTGTTGTAGGTGATACCCTGCACGTCAATATCGTAAACGTATCTTTCATCTTTCGGGTTCTCATCGATCACGTTCCGTTTTCCTCCCACTCCCATACGGGGCTCTAGTCCAGTTTATCCGCTACCGAGCGCAGCTTCTGCGCGACGGAGCCTTGCTTGTCGCGGCGGTCGTCGAACTTGACCGAAGTACACACCCGCTGCGCGCCGGAGGCGAAGGGCAGCTCGTGCATGCCGCGAATGACGCGCAGCAGCTCGTCGAATTCCCCTTCGACGATCGTGCTCATCGCGGTCAGCTCAAACGATATGGCGCCCTTGGCTTGTTCATCCGTCAAGTACCGGTGAATGTCGGCGACATAGGCGCTCAGGCTGGTCGACGCCGTCCCGACGGGTATAACCGTAATTTCGGCAATGGCCATGATGTCTCGCCCCTTTCTTCCGTTTAAATCGTTACCTTTGCTGCGGATCCACCAGCTCCGTCCAGTGAACCGCGGGCGAGCCGTCCGGTTCGTAACCTGCCGTTCCGACCCAGACGTGGGGGCTCGGTCCGTGCTCGAAATAATGTTCAAGCAAGCGGTGGAAAATAAAAGGGATTTCACGATTCAGCACCTGTTCGCGGGGAATCCAGAACAGCTCGCCTTCGTCGGTTTGATTGACCGTGCGCTTCCCGGTCCTTCCCGTATAAATGAACTGCTGGCGCACTTCCTGTTGATTTAACCGGATAAGGATGTACTGCAGGCGCAGGTCGCGCAAATCTTCGGGAAGCAGCCCCGTTTCCTCATGGATCTCGCGAAGCACGGCCGATTCGGGATCATTAATTTCATGAGGCTCCAAATGACCGCCGACGGCCGCCCACATACCGGGGGATAACGTACGGTACGGAGAACGCTTCATCATCAGCATGTCGTTCTGATGGAATAATATAGCAGTCGCTATCATCCTCGCTCGGATCAACCGGAATCGCTCCTTTTCGCAGGTGTATATCATCACTTTATCATATTTTCAAGTGGAAAGCCTATTGCCGGGGAGAGCGTGTTGCGATATAATGTCCACTAGATGAAAACAATCGTCTGTGTAGAGAGGACTGTTATCGTGCCTGACAAACATACCGAGGGAAAACCGCCGCAGGGGCAGCGATTTTTCTTGGTCCGCGAGGACATCTTGCCGGAAGCGCTCTTCAAGACGCTGCAAGCGAAGGAGCTGCTGGCCCGCGGCGAAGTGAAGACGGTCCACGAAGCGGTGGAGCAGGTGGAATTAAGCCGCAGCGCTTTTTATAAGTACAAAGACGGCATCTTCCCGCTCACCAAGCTGGAGCGCGACAGGATCGTCACGATCTCCATGGATTTGGAGCACCGATCCGGCATCTTGTCCCGCGTGCTCGCGCTGATCGCCGGGCTGGAAGGCAATGTGCTGACGATCCACCAAACGATTCCGCTGCAGGGCATCGCCAATGTCGTCATCTCGGTAGAGACGTCGATGATGGGCGAGAACGTGAGCCATTTGCTCGACACGCTGCGCAGCCAGGACGGCGTCACCCGCGCCACCCTCGCCGGGCAAGGCTAATACTAAATAATAGCAGCGTTTTGGATGATGATAAGGGCAGTAAAAAAGAACCGGGGCGTGCAACGCCTTTGAAAATGAATTCGAACATCGCCTAGGGCTATCGTTCAAAGCATTCATGTTCAATCCAGGCTGGAGGTCTTTATTACGAACCGGGACTTATCGTACAACAACGCATAAGGAGGACACATATGAAACCCGTCAAAGTAGGATTACTCGGTCTAGGTACAGTCGGTACCGGGGTCGTTCGTATTGTGGAAGGACACCAGCCCGATCTGCTCAGCCAATCGGGCTCCCCGATCGAAATCGTGAAAGTATTGGTCAAGGACAGCAGCAAAAGCCGCGGCATTCATGTGGCTGCGGATAAAATCACGGAAAATCCGTGGGACGTGATCGAGAACCCGGAAATCGACGTCGTTGTGGAAGTGATGGGCGGTATCGAGCTGTCCAAACAATTGATTCTCGCAGCGCTGGATCGCGGTAAACATGTGGTCACCGCCAACAAGGATTTGATGGCGCTGCACGGGCCGGAGATTTTGGCGAAAGCGGCAGAGAAAGGCTGCGACGTGCTCTACGAGGCGAGCGTCGCCGGCGGTATTCCGATCCTCCGGACGCTGGTCGAAGGTTTTTCCTCGGATCGCATTACGAAAATTATGGGGATCGTCAACGGTACAACCAACTATATTTTGACGAAGATGAGCCAGGAAGGCGCTGCGTACGACGATGTGCTGAAGGAAGCGCAGCAGCTCGGCTATGCGGAGTCCGATCCGACCTCGGACGTGGAAGGCTTCGACGCGGCGCGCAAAATGACGATTCTCGCCACGCTCGGCTTCCGTGCGAACGTAGAGCTGTCGGACGTGTCCGTAAAGGGCATCTCCAAAGTATCCAAAGAAGACATCGCGTACGGCAAACGTCTCGGATATGAAGTGAAGCTGCTCGGCATCGCGGAGCGTCAAGACGAGCACATTAGCATCAGCGTGCAGCCGACGATGGTCAAGCATTCGCATCCGCTCGCATCGGTCAACGGCGTGTTTAACGCCGTGTACGTTTATGGCGAAGCGGTGGGCGAAACGATGTTCTACGGACCGGGCGCCGGCGAAATGCCGACCGCGACCTCTGTCGTGGCCGATCTGGTGGCCGTCGTGCGCAACCTGAACCTTGGCATCAACGGCCGCCGCGGGTTCGTGCCTTATAAGGAGAAGAAGCTGAAGACGGACGAGCAAATCGCGTCGAAGAACTTTATTTTACTGCATGTGGAAGACAAAGCCGGCGTACTGGCGCAAATTACGCAAGTGTTCGCCCAGCACGAAGTGAGCCTGGAGTCGGTGCTTCAGCACCCGAACGCGACCAACCCGCTTGCCGAAATTATCATCATTACCCATGACGCCAATAAAGCTGCGATGAATAACGTGTTGAAGCAAATCGAGTCCATGAACGTCGTTCAAGCGATCAAGAGCGTCTACCGAGTGGAGGGCTAAGCAAGACATGAGATGGAAGGGACTTCTGGAAACGTACAGACCCTATTTGCCGGTGAATGAGAGCACGCCGCTGCTTACTTTGCAGGAAGGCAATACGCCGCTTGTACGCGCGGAGAACTTGTCAAACGAGCTCGACCTGGATCTGTACTTTAAATACGAAGGGCTGAACCCGACCGGCTCTTTCAAAGACCGCGGTATGGTTATGGCCGTAGCCAAAGCGATGGAAGAAGGCAGCCGTACGATCATGTGCGCGTCGACGGGCAACACCTCGGCGGCAGCTGCGGCTTACGCGGCTCGCGGCGGCTTGAACTGCATCGTGCTCATCCCGAACAACAACATTGCGCTCGGCAAGCTGGCGCAGGCGATCATCTACGGCGCGAAAGTCATCGCGATCGAAGGCAACTTTGACCGGGCGCTCGAAATCGTGCGCGAAATTACGGCCAAGCATCCGATCACGCTTGTTAACTCCGTCAACCCATACCGCATCGAAGGGCAAAAAACGGCCGCCTTCGAAGTGTGCGACCAGCTCGGCGGAGCGCCGGACTATCTTGCGATTCCGGTCGGTAACGCAGGCAACATCACGGCTTACTGGAAAGGCTTCAAGGAATACTACGAGAAGGGCAAGTCCCGATCGCTGCCGAAAATGATCGGTTTCGAAGCGGAAGGCGCCGCGGCTATCGTGCGCGGAGAGCCGATTCCGAATCCGGAAACGATCGCAACCGCGATCCGCATCGGGAACCCGGCCACTTGGAAGGGCGCCGAAGCGGCGGCTAAAGATTCCGGAGGTCAAATCAACTTTGTCACGGATGACGAAATTTTGCACGCCTACAAAACGATCGCTGCACGCGAAGGGATTTTTGCCGAACCGGCATCCGCGGCTTCGATCGCAGGCGTGATGAAACTGAAGCGCGAAGGGTATTTCGAGAAAGGTCAACGCGTCGTCTGCGTGCTGACCGGCCATGGGCTGAAAGATCCGAACATCGCCATTAAGAGCGTGGCCGCCGAGCCGGTTGTGGTGAAGGATTCCGAAGCAGCGGTTATGGAAGCCATTCGAAAGCTTGAAGGTTAGGGGCGCGGACAGACATGACGGATATCAATAAACGCAGAGTGCGTGTGAAGGTGCCGGCCAGCACGGCGAACCTCGGACCCGGCTTCGATACGCTCGGCATGGCGCTGGATTTGTATGCATGGATTGACATGAGCGTGTCGGACGAAACCCGGATTACGCTGCACGGGGATCAGATGAACGGCGTGCCTGCGGATAAAAGCAACCTGATCTATGAAGTGGCTCAGCTCGTGTTCAAGCGGGCGGGAGTCGAAATTCCGGAACTCGATATCGCGATGTACAGCGACATTCCGCTGACCCGGGGACTCGGCAGCAGCGCCTCGGCCATCGTCGGAGCGCTGACGGCGGCAAACGCGCTGATTGGGGACAAGTTCACGAAGGATGAGCTGTTTCAAATCGCCACCGAATTGGAGAAGCATCCCGACAACGTCGGTGCTTCCTTGTTCGGGGGTATCGTCGTGGCATTCTGGGACGGCAAGCGGGCAGAATATATTCGCGTAGAGCCGCACGAGAGGCTGGACGTGCTTGTGGCGATACCGCATTTTCAGCTGTCTACGGAGAAAGCGCGCGGCGTGCTGCCGCGTGAGCAAAGCCTCGAGAACGCCGTGTTCAACGTGGGTCACTCGTCGGTGCTGGTCGCCGCTTTCTGCACGGGCCGGCTCGATATGATCCGTGTGGCGATGAAGGATGCGCTGCACCAGCCGTACCGGGCTCCGCTTGTGCCTGGCCTTGCCGGCATTCTCGCGGAAGCGACCGACCACGGCGCGCTAGGTGTCGCGTTGAGCGGCGCGGGGCCGACGATATTGACGCTGGTGGATCGGGATTCGGATAGGAAGAACGAGCTGGAATCATTCATGCGGGGCAAGCTTCGGGCCGAAGGGATCGAAGCGACTTTATTGTGGCTGAAGCCCGATCGGGAGGGCGTCGCTGCCCAAGTATTGGCGCCTGAGGAGCAAGGGTGTTCCTTGCTTGAATTCGTTAAAGGGGAGACCTTGGGATGAAGCGAATCGCACTTCTCGGTCCGGGGACATTCACCGAGGAATCGGCTCATTATGTGCTCGGAACGGATGAATTTGAATATGTTAACTGCAAACTGATCGCGGATGTGTTCCAATCGACCGTGAACGGAACAACAGATTACAGCGTTATTCCCATCGAGAACACGTTCGAAGGCTCGGTGACGCTGCATGTGGATATGCTGGTCCATGAGGTGGATTTGCCGATACAAGCGGAGTGGGTGTACCCGATTTCGATCAATTTGCTCCGTTTGCCGAGCGGCGAAGGGCAGGGGACCGAGCTGGAGGCGGCGTGCGGGGAGATCCGTAAAGTATACTCGCACAGCGTCACACTGGCGCAGTGTCAACGGTTTCTGCGCAAATTCCTGCCGCATGTCGAGCTGGAGCAGGTCGGCAGCAACGGTGAAGCGGCCCGCCTTGTGCGGGAGCTGGGCGATCCGTCGGTCGCGGCGCTTGCTCCGATAGGTGCCGGCGTATTGTATGGGTTGTCGACGGTGGCGGCAGGCGTGCAGGATCACCAGAACAACTATACGCGGTTCGTGCTGATCGGACAGGAGAAGCCGCAGCTGAAGGCGTCGCCGCAGCAGAAGACGACGATTCTTATAACGATGCCCGAAGATTATCCGGGGGGACTGCATCAGGTGCTGTCGGCTTTCGCCTGGCGGCGCATCAACTTGTCCAAGATCGAATCCCGTCCGACGAAAAAACGGCTCGGTAATTATTACTTTTATATCGACATCGAGGCTTCCATGGATTCCGTGCTGCTGCCGGCCGCGCTGCAGGAAATTGAGGCGATCGGCTGCCAGGTGCGCATCTTAGGTTGTTACCCGACGTATTCCTATGACCCAGAACAAGCGGAGGTGTAAAGAACGTGGCCCAAGTCATTTACTTGAACGGCGGCTTTGTGAGCAAAGAGGACGCTAAAGTTTCGGTGTACGACCACGGTTTTTTGTACGGAGACGGTATTTTCGAAGGCATTCGGGTTTATAACGGCAACATCTTCAAATGCAAGGAACATCTGGACCGGCTGTACGATTCGGCCAAGTCGATCATGCTTGAAATCCCGCTGACCTTTGGCGAGATGCAGGACGTGCTTGTCGAAACGATTCGCCGCAACGAGCTGCGCGACGGGTACATTCGGCTGGTCGTCTCCCGCGGACCCGGTGATCTCGGCCTCGACCCGCGCCGTTCCCCGAAGGCGAATGTCATTATCATCGTGGAACAGCTGGCGATTTACCCGGAAGAAGCTTACGTCAACGGGCTGAGGACGGTGTCCGTCTCGACGCGCCGCAATGTGCCCGACGCGCTCAATCCGAAGATCAAATCACTGAATTACCTGAACAATATTTTGGTGAAAATTCAAGCGAACCTTGCCGGCGTGGGTGAAGCGATCATGCTGAATTCGCAAGGCTACGTAGCCGAGGGCTCGTCCGACAATATCTTTATCGTCAAACGCGGCGTTGTGTTTACCCCGCCCTGCTACTGCGGGGCGCTGGAAGGTATTACCCGCGCAGCCATTATCGAGCTGTGCGGCAAGCTCGGCTATAAGCTGAAGGAAGAGCCCTTCACGCTGCACGATGTGTACGTCGCCGATGAAGTGTTCTTCACCGGTACGGCGGCGGAAGTCATCGCGGTGCGCGAAGTCGACGCGCGCACGATCGGCGAAGGCAAAGCCGGACCGATCACGACGAGCCTGCTGCGGGAATTCCGCAAGCTCGTCCAAGTAGACGGCGTGAAGGTGTACGAGTAGGCTCGCGCACCTTCACGGTCCGCCGCCGAACGCGGCGTGTTTGTGCCCTTACGATAAACATAGCGGAACTCCAGTATCTTATTCCTGCAAATTGACGCCGTTTGGCGGCGAAGTATAAGGAATAAGATGTCAGAGTTCCGCTATTTTTTCGTTAGATAGGAAAGTGGCTCGGGTTAGGGGGGGACGGGCTCACAGGAATTGTTCCGGTATACGGAAGTGCAGGCGAACGGCAACGCTGCCGGGTAACGTCATGTTGGGGGCTCGAGCCTGAATCGCATACGGAGCGTATAGCGGGAAGGTGGACAGTTCTGCGCTAATCGTCGGAGATTAGAGCCAAGGCATCCGGGAAACCTGGAAATAGGACCTTATCAGCGACAGGATGGAAATTTTTCAAGTTTGCGTGGTCAAATGCCTACCTTCGTGCATAAACTGTAATGTCATTTTGTTCCGGTAGCACAAAGCGCAAAACTAAGGAGGTTTATGCAATTGAAAATCCATCTTGTGAAAAAAGGTGACACCCTTTACGAGCTCTCCCAAAAATATCACGTGGAGCTCGACCAACTTATTGCCGCCAATCCGCAAATCGCTAATCCCGATGTGATCGATGTCGGGATGAAGGTGAAAATCCCGGATTCACCTAAGCCTGTCCAGCAGCCGACGGATTACTTATATAAGCATGTCGTGGTGCAGGGCGACACCCTGTGGAAGCTTGGCAAAGCTTGGGGCGTGCCGTTGGCCGATATGGTGGCTGCGAACCAGCAGCTGAAAAATCCGAACGTGCTGATGACCGGGGAGATCGTGTACATTCCGAAGCTGAAATCCGACACGGGCCCGTCAATGCATCACCACTTGGCCAAAGCGGATACGTCCGTAATGCCGTTATCTCCGCTGCCGGTTGAGGAGGCGCCGATGATGCCGGAGGCGCCGCAAGCGCCGTTGAAGGAGGAAGCGCCCGGCATTACGCCGTATCCGAATATCCAGATGCCGACGCCGAATATCTGGATGCAGTCACCGAATATCGGGATGCCGACTCCGAATATCGAAATGCCGACACCGAATATCGGGATGCAGTCACCGAATATCGGGATGCAGTCACCGAATATCGGGATGC
>NZ_BIMH01000015.1 GCF_004000985.1 Paenibacillus validus NBRC 15382
AGCCGCCCGCCGCTGCGGCCGCGCCGCCGGCTGAGCAAACGCCGCCGGCCCCTGTTGCTGCGGCAGCGCCGGTGCATAACGCGCTAACCGTCACCATAACCGGGGACTCGAAGCGCGGCGTCCTTCTGAAGGAAGGCTCCGTGCCTTATGAGGAAGGAATGACGGTGATGGACGCGCTCAAGCAGGCAACCAAACAACATAAGATTCAGATGGAATTTCAGGGCAAGGGAGCTTACGCATATGTGCAAGGCATCGATAACTTATATGAATTTGACGAGGGCCCCAAAAGCGGTTGGGTCTACAAGGTGAACGGCAGCGCGCCCGGCGAAGGCGCCGGCGCCTATAAGGTAAAGGCAGGCGACAAGATCGAATGGCTGTACACGCTTGATCTGGGCGAAGACGTGGGAGCGAAGCCGAAATGAACAGCGGCTTCCGGTCCTTTCACCCGTTTCCATGCTTCTTCTATTTTATAGGCGCTATGGTTCTCGGCATGATCGTGACCCATCCGGTTTATATCGCGACCCTCTTGCTCCTTCTGGTCGTGCTGGTTGTCTTGAATCGGGAGCTTCGTACTTTGCTAAGTATGCTTACCTTTTTTCTTCCCATTAGTCTGCTGTATGCGCTGATCAATCCGTTGTTTTCCCATCGGGGGAGTCATATCCTGTTTTATGCGTGGGATCAGCCGGTTACGCTGGAATCGCTCGCGTACGGCTTGTTTGCCACCGTCAACCTGCTGGTGCTGCTGGTCCTGTTCATTTCGTATAATGCGGTGATCACGCCCGCCAGGTTTTTGTATTTGTTCGGGTCGCTGTTTCCGAAAATTGCGCTGCTCATCGTCATGGCGATGCGCTTTGTTCCGCTGCTGAAGCATCGGCTGGCCGGCATTTCGTCGGTTCAGCAGATGAAGGGGATCGATCCCGGTCATGGCAGCCTGCGGATACGGATGACGGACGGCATGAAGCTGCTGCAAATTTTGCTGGCGCTCTGTCTCGAGGAAGCGCTGCAGACGGCCGATGCGATGAAAGCGAAGGGGTACGGCTCCGGCCCCCGCGGACGGTATGAGGAATTTAGAATGCGGCCCCGGGATTGGGGCTTGTTCGGGCTGCTGCTCGGTTTGTTTACAGGCTGTGTCGTGTTCCGGCTTCTTGGTTATGGGACTTACCGGATTTTTCCGTCGCTTGAACCTGTAACGCTGCAGGGCTGGGAGACGTTGTCGTACGGGTGCTTTGCGCTGTTCGCGGCGGTGCCGGTCATCATGGAAACGAGGGAGGTGTGGGTGTGGCGATCCTGGAAATCCAAGATTTAAGCTTTCATTATCCTGCGGGCGAGCAAGCGGTTCTCGACCGGGTCAACCTTGCGGTGGAGCCCGGTGAGTTTGTGCTTCTGTGCGGGACTTCCGGCTGCGGCAAAACGACACTGCTCCGCCATATCAAAAAGGAGCTGGCGCCCTTCGGCGCGAGAAGCGGGGAGCTGCTGTTTCAAGGCAAGCCTCTCTCGTCGTATGACGACCGGTATATATCGAGAAATATCGGCATGGTGCAGCAGAGCCCGGAGAATCAGACGGTGACGGACCGGGTGCTGTCGGAGCTCGTGTTCACGATGGAAAATGTCGGGTTTCCGTCCGATCTGATGCGGAGGCGGGCGGCGGAGCTGTCCCATTATTTCGGACTGGATGCGCTGCTGGGCAAGCATGTCTTTGAGCTGTCAGGCGGGCAGAAGCAGCTCGTGCAGCTTGCTTCCGTTCTGGCTCTGCAGCCGCAGCTGCTGCTGCTCGACGAGCCGACGGCGCAGCTCGATCCGCTGGCCGCGCGGGAGCTGATCCAACTGCTGCACAGGATCAACCAGGATCTTGGCTTGACGATCATCGTCGCCGAGCACCGTTACGAAGAACTGCTGCCTGTCGTGGATCGGGTGATCGCGATGGAGAACGGCGCGATCCGGCACACGGGAACACCGCGTGAAGCGGTCGGGGCGCTCTGGACGGACGCGGATGAGAGATGGAAGGATTTTGTCCCGCCGATTCCGAGTCTGTTTATGCAAGTGCAAGAGACCGACAGCCCGCACGAGGCGGTGCCGCTGACGGTCAAAGAAGGCCGGCAGCAGCTGCGTCGCCTGCCTGGCTTCGGGGCTGCCCGGCAGTCGGCTGCCGCGGATTCGGCGTCGGGCCGTGCGGCGCAAACGACGCGGCCGGAGGGGCCGGTTTTGCTGGAATGCAGGGAGCTGTACCTGCAATACGGCCCCAAGGATGCCGCGCCGGTGCTGAAGCATGCTTCGCTTCGCGTGTATGCCGGCGAGGTGCTGGCGATTCTGGGCGCGAACGGTTCCGGCAAAACGACGCTGCTGAAGGCCATGGCCGGTATGCTGAAGCCGCAAAAGGGAAAGCTCTTTTTTCAAGGGAAAGACCTGGGCAAATGGAAGCCCCATGAACGCGCCGCGCGGATCGGATTTCTCGATCAAAATCCGCTAACGTATTTTATCGAGGACACGGTGGAGCTGGAGCTTCGGCAGGCGGCGGCCCGTGCGGTACACAGGGGGACCGGCTCAGCCGAAGACACCGCGGACATCGTCAACAGGCTGGGACTGGGACGCGTGCTGGAGCGGCACCCCTACGATCTAAGCGAAGGGGAACGTCAGCTTGCGGCGCTCGCCGCGGTGCTGCTGTCAGGCCCCGATCTCCTGCTGCTCGACGAGCCGACCAAAGGGCTCGATCCCGCGGCCAAGCGCCGCTGGGGAGAGCGGCTCCGGGAGCTGCAGCAGCTGGGCAAAACCGTGGTCATGGTTACGCACGACGTGGAATTTGCCGCGGAATACGCGACCCGGTGTGCGATGATGTTTGACGGGATGCTCGCGGCCGATGAAGCGCCATCGTTGTTTTTTCGCGATAACTTGTACTATACGACGGCGATGTGCCAGCTGCTGAGGGAGGTTTAACATGGCGCGCGTCCGTTTCGCTTCGGCTGTCGTCATCCTCTTGTTTTTCGGCTCGCTCGCCTATATGGCGTGGGCGAACGATGAGCAGTATTTGCCCATCGCCTTATTGTTGGTGTGCGCATCGATTGTGCCGTTCTTCCTTCGCTATGAGAGTCGGTCCCTTCAGGCAAGGGAAATCGTGCTGGTGGCCGTACTTTCCGCAATTGCCACCGTCGGGCGCGTTCCTTTCGCCGCTTTGCCGAGCGTGCAGCCCACATCGTTCGTGATCATCGTCTCCGCTCTCGTGTTCGGTTCCGAGACGGGCTTCATGGTCGGGGCGGTGGCCGCGCTGGTCTCCAATATGTTTCTGGGACAAGGTCCCTGGACGCCTTGGCAAATGTTCAGCTGGGGCATGATCGGCTGGACGGCCGGTATGCTGTATCAGCGGGGCTGGCTGAAAAACCGGTACATGCTGATCGCCTTCGGGTTCGTCTGGGGCATCTTGTTCGGGTGGATCATGAATATTTGGCTGCTGGCGGGCATGGGGCAAGATTTGACCTGGGCCTCGGCTCTGGCCGTCTATGCCTCCAGCTTTTATTTCGATTTGGCCCACGCGCTCAGCAATGTGTTTTTTCTGGCCGTCTTGGGTCCGGGGTGGATTAAAATTTTGGAACGGTACAGGTTGAAGTACGGCTTGCTGGATAGCCAGGGCTGGTCATGAAGTCATATACGGCCGCGGACGATGCGTCTGTGGCCTTTCTTCCGCACCCTGGATAATCCGCAAGATACCAAAGTGGATTCCGCAACATCCTTCATAGAATTGCTTGACGGGACGGTCTATAATAGGCTGGGAAAATGGTTGGTTTAACGGTTGTGTTAACGAGGGTTGGAGGAGACTATGTCACAATCAGGACAGAGCATGCTGGTGGAAGCACTTGAATTTCTCTCTGCCAAGAGAATGGACGGTAATGACCCGTGGCCCCAAATATCGGAGCCCTGTGCCGATGTCACTTCTCTCGTATTTATCAAGGGGGGGCGGGGAGAGAGCGTTATCGAGAATGTGACCTACTCCGTCAGAGAAGGGGATATCGTCATCTGCCATCCGCTTGTGCCTTTTCAGCTTCGTTCTTCAGCAGATCATCCGTTAATGATCATTTATTGTACATTCTCGATTCATGTGTCCGGAAAAAACAAAGGACAGCTGCTGGATGCCGGCCAATGTCCGGTCGTACCTCTTCGCAATAACCTTCGCGCGATGGGCAATTATTTCGAAGCCATTGTTCACGAGTATGAGCATCCTTCGGCAGGGTCCAGGGAAATCGTAAACAGTTTAATGAAAACGATTACAATCATGCTGATCCGAATGCTTGAAGCGATGAAAGTCCCCGAATACACGTCGATCACTCAAACCGTAAAAGAATATATCCAGAGTCATTTCGAACAGGAATTAACGCTTAATGATTTGGCTGAGCTGGTATATGTCAGTCCGTATCACCTGGTCCACACCTTTAAGAATGACGTCGGCATGGCGCCTATCCAATATTTGATTCATTGCCGGATCGAAGAGGCCAAGCGTCTGCTGCGGAGTACGGAATTGTCGGTCAGCGACATTTCATTTCGGGTCGGCTACCCTAATTCCAACTACTTTAATCAAATTTTCAAAAAGATGGCGGGAGTCACCCCGGGCAAATATCGAAGCGATGCGAGGCGGTAGCTCCATCACGCGGGCTGCCGGTGCAAGTAAATAGACAGGATGCTGGAGGGCTTTCGGATGCTTGAGCTGCAGGGTATCAGCAAATCGTTCTTAAACAATAAAGCCTTGGATAAAGTCAATTTTTCTTTACAAGCAGGCGAGGTGCATGCGCTTATCGGTCCGAACGGCGCAGGCAAATCGACCTTGATGAAAATATTAACCGGCATGTATGAGCCAGACGAAGGGGCTATCCTGCTCGGCGGACAACCGGTTCAAATTCGGTCTATTCTGGAAGCGCAAAAGCTTGGAATCGCCATTCTTCATCAGGAACCGATGCTCGTTCAGGATATGAGCGTCGTCGATAATATATTTCTCGGTGTCGAACCGCGGATTGCCGGCATGATTCCGAGATTCCGCTATATGAAGGAAGAGAGCAAACGATTGCTCAAAACGTTGGGAGTTCCCCTTCACCCCAATACGCCCGTGAGAAATTTATCGTACAGCCAACAATTCGTCGTTGCCATCGCTAAAGCGCTGTCGTTCAAATCTAAAATTCTTATCATGGATGAGCCGTCTTCCTGTTTATCCGAGTTCGAGAGCGGGCGTTTGTTCGACGTGATCCGCAAGCTGAAACGGGAAGGGGTGGCCATCGTCTATATTACGCACCGCATCAAAGAGGTGATGCAAATCTGCGACCGGGTCACCTTTCTCCGCGACGGAAGACATGTCGCCACGATGGACGTAGCGGGAATGAGCGAAGAAGAAGCGATCAAAATGATGCTGGGAAGAGAGCTGCATCAATATTTTCCTCCAATTTTGGACGAAGCGGGGGAAACGTTGGTCAGGGTACAAGGCCTGACGAAAAAGCCGTTTTTTTATGACATCGATTTTTCATTGCGGGAAGGCGAGATTTTAGGCGTTGCCGGCTTGATTGGATCGGGAACCTCGGAGCTGGCCAAAGCGCTATTCGGCAAAGAGAAGCGGGACCGCGGCAGCATATTTTGGCGCAACCGGGAGCTTCCGTACAAGAAAGGACGGGACGCCTCCGATTTTCGCTTCGGATTCGTCAATCAGGATCGCATTGAGGAGGGCCTGTTTTTGGAGATGGGCGTGAATCGCAATTTAACGATGCCCGGACTGGACAAAATCATGCGGTACCATATTCTAAACGCGAATAAAGAAAATGACGCGGCTTTGGATGCCGTTATCGAAATGGACATCAAAATTCAGCATCTGAATCAAAAGGTGAAATATTTAAGCAGAGGCAGCCAGCAAAAGGTGATGCTCGGGAAATGGCTGGTTCCTCAAAGCGATCTTTACTTGCTGGATGAACCGACACGGGGCGTAGACATTGGAAGTAAAGTTGAAATTTACGCGAAAATTCACGATCTGGCAGCCGCCGGCAAAGGCGTGATCGTCTTTTCGTCCGATTTTGCGGTATTAATGGGGTTGTGCACGCGAATTCTGGTCATGTATCAAGGGCGGATTGCTGCGGAGCTGCATCACAGCGAGGCAAGTGAAAAAAAAATACTGCATTATGCTACGGGAGGATCGCATGATTCGCAAGAAACATAACTTCAAGCCACAATTTTGTTAAGTGTAAGCGGATTCAATATCCAGTATGATAGGCATGTGAGCGCTTATAATAAAGGATTAAAATGAAGCTCGAATAGAAAGGGAGGGTTTATCCTTGTTCAAAACAAAAACCAATTTCCTCATGGTCCTGATCCTGCTGGTTACCGTTGTTACAGCAGGCTGTGGGCAAAATGCCGCTCCACCCGATTCAAATGGCGGGCAAGCCGGCGCCCAGACCGCAGGCAGCGGCAAGGAGGAGGGGCTGGCCAAGCTGCCTCCGCTGAAGGAGGAGGAGGCGCTGGGGAAACCGGCCGGCGTCGATACGCTGGAGCTGACGCCGGAGGAAGCGGCGAAAATCAAAGAGATGAAGCCTGTGATCGGTTATTCCGTTCATTTTGGCGACATCGCATCGGAGAAAGTGATTGGCCAGGCGATTAAAGAAACCGTCGAGTCCTATGGCGGAAAGTACATTTTGACGGATGCGCAAAGGAATCTCAATAAACAAATGAGCGACGTCGAATCGCTCATCCTTCAGAAGGTGAACGGGGTTGTGGCCATTGGGGTTGATACGGCTGCTTTTGGCCCGGCTGTTAAAAAATTAAACGACGCGAAAATTCCCGTCGTGCTTGGCGGCGGGCCTCCTAACCAAGGCGATTTCGTGAGCCTGGTAGACCCGGATGGTTACGGCGGCGGTTTTGCGGCAGGCAAAGCATTGGTCAAAGAGCTGAAGGCCAAAGGGATTGAAAGCAAATCTTTAGCGACGATCGGGCTAAGGGCTTATATTTTGACTTGCGAGCAAAGAGTCAGGGGCTTCGAAGACGCTGTCCGGGAAGACGGCTATAAAATCGTGGCAAGAGGTCAGGCAGACACGGCCGATCAGGCCCAACAAGAGTTTGAAAACATTTTGACGGCGCATCCGGACGTTGTCGGAGCCTTCGGCGTCTATGAGACGCCGGCTTTAGGGATGGAAGCGGCGGTTCGGACTTCCGGACGCAAGGATGTTTTCGTCGTTACCCATGATTTGAACGATCACCTTGCCAAAGGAATGGCGGATGGGAATAAAATTGTGATCTTCACCTCGTCCCAGGACTTGTATGCCGAAGGAAAATACAAAGCGTTGGCGCTGTTAAAGGCCGTAGCCGGCGGGCAAGTTCCTAAATATGTGACGGTAGCCACCTTGCCTACCTCTGCGGAGAACGTGAAGGAGATGTATAAGAAAGTATTCAATAAAGACTGGCCCAATTAATTCGTAGCAAACTAGGGTCCCGGGCTGGATACGATCCGGTCCGGGTTCGTCTATAGGGGAGGTTTACTGTGGCTGAGCATGTACTGGAAATGGCCGGAATCACCAAAGTTTTCCCGGGAGTTAAAGCTGTAGACAACGTAAACTTTACCCTGAGAAAAGGGGAAGTTCATGCTTTATTAGGTGAGAACGGGGCGGGCAAAACGACTTTAATGAAAATTCTTGCCGGCGTTTACCGTCCGGAACAGGGGAAAATTGTAATCGACGGGCAGCCCGTTCAAATCAACTCCAGAAAAAAATCCCAAGAGCTGGGCGTCGGCATGATCTTCCAAGAGCTGAGCGTGCTGCCCAATCTCAATGTAGCTGAAAATTTGTTCCTGGCGAAGGAAAAGAAAAAGGGGATGCTGCTCGACAACTCCCTGATGGAAAAAGAAGCGCAAGCGCTTCTCCAAAGCCTGGGCTTATCTATAAGCCCCAATCAGATCGTGAAAAATTTAAGCATGGGTGAACGCCAGGTTATCGAGATCGCCCGAGCGATTTCAAGCGACGCGAAAATTATCGTCATGGATGAACCGACTTCGGCCTTAACCCATGACGAGCAGGAAAAGCTTTTTGAAATCATTCAGAAATTAAAGGCCAGAGGAACTGCCATTATATATGTATCCCACCGAATGGACGAGATTTTCAAAATTTGCGACCGGATTACCGTACTTCGGGACGGCAAGAAGATCGATACGGTGGATACGAAAGAAGCGGACATCAAACAAATCATCAACATGATGATCGGCGATAACGAAGGGTTTCATGAATCGGTCATTGCGAGGAAGCAAACGGGCAAGCAAACGGCCGCTCCGATCTTACAAGTAGACCGTCTCACCGGCACCAAGTTTAAAAATGTCAGCTTTAAGCTTTATAAAGGGGAGATTCTGGGCATTGCCGGGTTATTGGGCAGCGGCAGGACGGAAATATTACGCGCGATCTGCGGGCTGGACCCGGTCTCATCGGGAACGATAACCATGAATGGAACCGTGCGCAGGATCAAATCGATTCAGGACGCTATCCGGCTTGGCATTATTATGGTTCCGGAAGATCGAAGAAATGAAGGGATCATACCGGGCATGTCGATCAGGGAAAATGTAACCTTAACCAATCTTCCCGCTTTTTTCCCCAGCGGCGTCATTAAGTCCAAAACGGAACATACCGTGGCCCGCCGGAACATCACGGATTTAAAAATAGCGCCCGGAGATCCGGAGAAAAAGGTCGGCAAGCTCAGCGGCGGCAATCAGCAAAAGGTCGTCATCTCGAGATGCCTGAATCTGAATCCCCAAATTCTGCTGCTGGATGAACCGACGCAAGGCATTGATATTGTGGCCAAAACCGAATTGTATAAATTGTTTCGTTCATTAGCCGATCAAGGCATGGCGATCATCGTTGTATCATCGGAACTGCCGGAGCTCGTGTCGATCACGGACCGGACGATCGTCCTTTATGACGGGCAAGTCAAAACAACGCTCGAAGACGCTGAGATCAATAACAAGAGCATCTTGTATCACGCTACCGGGGGGCAATAATTCGCAATGGAACTGGGAGGACAAAAAATGGCTGGTCTGGCAACGGAACAAAGCCCCGCGCTCAAGCTGGGAAAACTACTGGGCAAATCAACGGCAATCATTTTTATAGCGCTCGTGATATTGATTGCCATTTTCAGCTATCTTTCGCCGTATTTCTTAACCTTCAGCAATTTTATGAATATTATCCGGCAAATGTCCATGATTGCGATCGTCGCTTTCGGCATGACGTACGTCATCATTGCCGGGGAAATAGATCTTTCCGTCGGCTCGATTATCGGCATCACCGGCATGGTCGCGGCCATCAATATCAAATCCGGCCTCGATCCGGTTGTTGTTATCTTTTTAACGCTCGCTTTAGGTGCTTTGATCGGTTTATTTAACGGGATCATGGTCGTAAAAGTAAGGGTCACCGCCTTTCTGGCCACCCTGGTTTGCATGTCGATATTAAGGGGGCTGTCGTTGGCGTCAAGCCCCGGCTCGGCGCCTGTTACGATCAGCTCGCCGCTTTTCGTCGATTTGACGACGATGAACATCGGGCCGATCCCGATTGTGCTGATTTATCTCGCTGTCCTGCTGTTTATCACGCATTTTGTATTAAATAAAACGGTCTTCGGCAGACATATTTATGCGACGGGCGGCAGCGCTATCGCGGCTTCATTATCCGGAGTTAACGTCAGCCGGGTCAAGATCATGGTGTTTGTCATCAGCGGTTTATTGTCAGCCTTCAGCGGACTCGTGCTGGCCGGCCGTTTGTCCGCAGGCTTGCCCGATTCCGGTACAGGGTGGGAATTGGATGCCATCGCCGCAGTCGTATTAGGGGGAACCAAGTTCAGCGGAGGCAAAGGCACCGTGATCGGCACGCTCGGGGGAGCGCTTATTATCGGCATTCTCAGCAACGGTTTAACGCTGCTCGGCATGACTTATGCTTACCAGTTAATTATTAAGGGGATTATTATTGGAATCGCCGTTATTTTGGATATTTGGGTTCGCAGGGAAGAAGCTTAACATGAAGCTTAACATGCGTAGATGGAGGGAAAGCGATGAGCGGCTTTAGCCATTTGTTCACACCATTTTCAATCGGGAATGTAACGGTAAAAAATAGAATTGTTTTTCTTCCGCATTTTAATGCGCTTAGCAGCGAGGACGGGATGCCGACGGAAAGGGATGCGCTCTATTTTGCCGAGCGCGCCAAAGGCGGAGCGGGACTCATCATCATGTACGGCATTGCCTGTACGTTATCCGGTAAAATGTCGCAAAAATTTATTCACGGCTGGGATCCTCAAATCGTGCCCGGGTTAAGCCAATATGCCGAATTGGTTCATCAGCACGGCAGTAAAATTTTCGGCCAAATCAACCATGGCGGACACACGACCTTGCAAAATCCTCCGCAGCTCTTGTTTGCCCCTACGCAAATGCCGGAGCCTTCGAGTCCATTTAATACGAAAGAAATGGAAATTGAAGATATTCAAGAGGTGATTGAAGGCTTTGCCAAAACCGCTTTGCATTTTAAGATGGCCGGCTTCGACGGGGTAGAAATTAAAGTCGCCCATGACGGTCTCCTGCGTTCGTTTGTGTCGGAGTTTTTCAACCGGCGTACAGACCAATACGGGGGTTCGTTTGAAAATAGATTGCGGTTTCCGCTGGAAGTCATTCAAGCGATTAGAGACGCAGTAGGCGATGACTATCCGCTCGGCATACGTCTTTGTCTGGATGAATATACGTCATGGGGATACGGGCTTGACTTCGGTCTGAAGCTGGCTAAAGCGTTCGAAGAAACGGGCCAAGTCACGTACATCAATACGGATGCGGGAACCTTTTCCAGCTTTTATATGGAAATTCCGCCCGCTGCGGTTCCGAAAGGCTTTGCCGTGCATATGAGCGCTTCCCTGAAGGATACGATCAAGCTGCCGGTTATCGCTTTCGGCCGCATTAACGATCCGGTTCAGGCGGAGAAAATTTTAGCCGACGGTCAAGCCGACCTGATCGGGATGGCCAGGCCGCTGATTGCCGACCCTGAGCTTCCGAATAAAGCGATGCGGGGGGATGCGGATGATGTGCGCGCCTGTATCCACTGCAACGACGGTTGTATTTTTCAAGTGATGCAGGAAAAGGCTATACGCTGTATTCATAACCCTGCGGCAGGCCGGGAGAAGACGCTTGGCATCGGGACTTTAATGCCGGCTGCCGTGAAGAAACGGGTAGTCGTCATCGGTGGCGGCGTGGCCGGTTTGAAGGTAAGCGAAATCGCCGCTCTGCGCGGCCATCAAGTCACGCTTATCGAGAAAAGCGGCCAGCTGGGCGGCCAGGTGCTGCTGGCAAGCAAGCTGCCCTACAGAGATCAGCTGCTTGAAGTTCCTTCGCATCTCATTAAACGGGTGAACCGGCTTGGCGTAGAAGTGCTGTATAACACGGAAGCTACGGAAGCAAGCGTGCGCTCGCTCCAGCCTGATGCGGTCGTCATTGCTACCGGTTCTTATTCCGGCAAATTAAATATTCCGGGCATAGACCAGGACAATGTTTATAACGTATACGACGTGCTTCAAGGGAAAGCGGCCATCGGCGACAGGGTTCTGCTTATCGACCGTGGCGGGCATTATAAGGGCGCGGGCATGGCGGAGCTTCTGGCTTCCCAAGGGAAACACGTCCATATCGTCACCCCCTTATTGTTCGTAGGAGAGAATCTGGAACCGAGCAACAGGGCGCTGCTCTATCAACGCATTTCCAAACTGGATATCGAAATGACGCCTCATGTGGAAGCCGTGTCCATCCATGGGCGGGATGCCGTCATTCAGCATGTATATTCGGGCAAAGAGCAGCGGCTTAGCGGTTATGACACCTTTATTTATGTGACCTATAACCATTCCAATGAAGCTTTGTATCATGCACTCAAAGGAAAATGCAAGGAAGTATACCGCGTTGGCGACAGTGCGGCTCCCCGCATGATCGAGCAGGCGGTATGGGACGGAGAAGAAATTGGCCGCAAACTCTAGGCGATCGGACAGAACGATAACATAAAGGGGTATTCCAAGGTGCAGAAAATTAAAGCTGGATTTATAGGAACCGGGTTTATCGGGCCTGAGCATATCGAGGCCGTGCGGCGCTTGGGGTTTGTGGATGTAGCGGCCGTGGCGGAGACCAGTAAGGAGAAGGCTGAAAAAAGAGCGGCTGAATTCCATATACCTACGGCATACAGCGATTACCGCGACATGTTGGCAGACCCGGAAATCCAGGTCGTACACAATTGTACGCCCAACCATCTGCATTATCAGATCAGCAAAGATATCATCCTGGCCGGGAAGCACGTCATATCTGAAAAACCGCTGGGCATGACCCGCGATGAGACGGCAGAGCTTGTCCGGTTAGCCCGTGAGAACCATATCGTGCATGGCGTAAACTTCAACTACCGGCAGTATCCGCTCGTCCAGCAATTACGGGCGATGATCGCTCAAGGCCAATTAGGGACGGTTCATCTTGTGCATGGAAGCTACCTGCAAGACTGGCTGCTCTATGATACCGACTACAACTGGCGCCTTGAGCCTGGAGTAGGGGGGAACTCGCGGGCGGTAGCGGATATCGGATCACACTGGTGCGATATTGTACAGCATGTCATCGGTCAGCGGATTACAGAAGTGTTTGCCGATTTAGCGACGGTCATCCCTGTAAGAAAGCGCTCGAAGCAAGGGGTTGTCACTTTTGGCTCCCCGTCACAGCAGGAAGCGGAGTACGATGAAGTGCCTGTTGCTACGGAGGATTATGCTACAGTACTGGTTCGTTTCAACGGCGGCGCAAGAGGGGCGTTTACCGTTTCCCAAGTCAGTGCGGGCCGTAAAAACAGGCTTTCTTTTGAAATCGATGGCAGCCTGTCGGCTGCTTACTGGAATCAGGAAGAACCGGAGAAGCTTTGGATCGGACACCGCGACCGCGCCAATGAGCATCTTCTGGCGGACCCTCCCTTGTTACTGCCGGAGGCCAAAGCGTACATCAAGCATCCTGGCGGACATAACGAAGGGTGGCCGGATGGAATGAAAAATATGATGGCCCATTTCTATAGCTTTATTGCCGAAGGCAAAGACCCGCTCAAAGACAGCGCCAATTTCGCCACGTTTGCCGACGGGCATACGGCGATGTGCCTGATCGATGCTATTCTGGAAAGCAATCAGACTCAAGCATGGGTCAAGGTCAAAACCTAACGAAACAAAGCCCTGAACCAATAAAGTTCAGGGCTTCGTCGCATCCATGATTTGTTAGCCGTTCATTAAACGCCTTGCGGTACAGATAATCCGAGTCCTTCTGCGATACGTTGTCCGAACTCCGGATCTGCTTTATACCAGTGCCCGATTTGACGAAGCTTGATTTCGTCTTTTTCGACAGGCTTCATAGCGCCGACAATGTTTTCAACCAGACGCGCACGTTCTTCTTCGCTTAAGAGACGGTATAAGTCGCCAGGCTGCGTGTAATGGTCATGATGGTCATAACCGACGCTATCGGCTTCGCCGGATACGGTGAAGGCGGCAGGCTTATTCTCAGGCGATTCTGTAGGTCCGCCGTAGCTGTTTGGCTCGTAATATACGGAAGCCCCGCCATTGTTATCGGCACGCATTTGGCCGTCGCGCTGATGGTTGTTCACTTCCGCTACCGGACGATTGATCGGCAGCGTATTGTGGTTAGCTCCTACACGATAGCGATGAGCGTCCGAGTAGGCGAACAGACGGCCTTGCAGCATTTTATCCGGTGAAGCTTCGATTCCAGGGACAAACGACCCAGGAGAGAACGTTGCTTGCTCAACTTCGGCAAAATAGTTTTCCGGGTTGCGATCCAATACCATACGGCCTACTTCAATTAACGGATAGTCTTTCTGGGACCATACTTTCGTTACATCGAATGGATCGAAACGGTACGTATTCGCATCTTCCAACGGCATGATTTGAACATACAGCGTCCATGCCGGGAAATCGCCCTTATCAATGGCATTGAACAAATCCTCGATATGGTAATCCGGATTTTCGCCTGCAAGCTGCGCAGCAAGGTTAGGATCGAGGTTTTTAATGCCTTGCTCTGTTTTAAAGTGATATTTCACCCATACGGCTTGGCCTTGGGCATTGACCCACTTGAAAGTATGGCTGCCGAAACCGTGCATATGCCGGAACGTCGCCGGAATACCGCGATCGGACATCAGAATCGTTACCTGGTGCAAGGATTCAGGGGATAAAGACCAGAAATCCCATACGGCGTTCGGGTTTTTCAGATGTGTTTGCGGATGACGTTTTTGAGTATGAATAAAGTCCGGGAATTTAATCGCATCGCGGATAAAGAAAACAGGTGTGTTGTTGCCGACCAGGTCATAGTTTCCTTCTTCGGTGTAGAACTTGACGGCGAATCCACGCGGGTCGCGAACCGTATCGGCCGAACCGAGTTCGCCGGCAACCGTCGAGAATCGGATGAATAGGGGAGTACGTTTTCCTACCTCTGATAAAAAGTTAGCTTTGGTATATTCCGATACATCGTTGGTTACTTCGAAGTAACCGTGCGCTCCGGCGCCCTTGGCATGAACAACACGCTCCGGAACACGTTCTCTGTTGAAATGCGCTAATTTTTCTAGAAGGTGAACATCTTGAATTAATGTCGGACCACGCGAACCGGCTGTCATTGAGTTTTGGTTATCCCCAACTGGAGCTCCCCAACTAGTAGTTAGATTTTTCTTATTTGTACTCAAAATAGCGTCACCTCATCAGAAATTTTTAATATTTCGTACTCTATATACTATGATAACTATTCTCAACAAAAAATCAATACTTATTTATAATTATTATAAATAACGATAGAAAGTTAGACAAAATTCGCGGTTTGTCAGTGTTTTTCGGCAAAGTATGACTTCGAACTCATTTGAAAATAATTCTAATTATACCATGATATGGACCATTAGACGAGTCATAAAAAATCAATTGACAATTAATAGGAGGTCGCACTATATTTATATTATCGTTAATCGATAATCTATATTAGTTATTTGAAAGCGCTTAATTTTGGGAGGAGGTGGCGGTTATGAAGTGAACGATAAAGATCCAGATGTCGGAACCGGGTCATCCAAAAAAGTTGATTGATGAAGGGGTGCACACATTGAAAAAGTCGATTCGGACAACACTGCTTCTATGTATAGCCTCCATGATGATCGTATTGTCAGCTTGTGGAACGAACAGCGGTGACGGTCAAGGCAGCAAAGGCTCCGGAGGCAGCGGCTCAGGCGGTACGGGGGGCGTTATTAAAATCGGGATGGTAGCCGACCTGACGGGGAAGTCCGCGCTTACCGGCGAGTTTAAGAAAAGAGGGGCGCAAATTGCCTTGGACGAAATTAACGCAAACGTCGGAATTAACGGCAAGACGATTGAACTGGTCATTGAGGATGATCGCGGTACGAACGACGGGACGGTATCGTCCTTTCAGAAAATTGTATCGAATCCGGACGTCATAGCCGTACTCGGTCCGATTACGAGCACGAATGCGAAGTCGATCAGCGATATCGCCAAGAAAACCGGCATTCCGGTCTTGATCGGCGGAACCAATGTCGGGTTGACCACAGAGTTGAAAAATCCATGGTTTTTCCGGATCCGACCGCATGACGGATATTCGGCCCAAACGATCGCAGACTTCACCGCAGATAAAAAAGGTCATCAAAAAATCGCGATCATCTACGATACGGATGCATTCGGCACAGCCGGCAAAGACATGCTGATCAGCGAATATAAGAAAAAGGGAATTACGCCTACAACGGTTGAGGGGATTACGGCAGGTACCAAAGACTTCACGCCGACCCTTGAAAGCATCCGCAAATCCGGCGCTGAAGCGATCAATACGATGATGACGGCATCCGCGGACGTCGCACAGCTGGTCATCCAAATGAGGCAGCTTGGGATCAATACCGATTTGGTAGGCTCATCATCGGCAGCCCAAACGACAACCGTGAAATTGGCCGGGGATAAATTGAACGGAATTTACGGGGCTAACGACTTTGCTCTGGATCAGAGCGAGGAAGCCAAGCAATTCGTTGATAAATTCCAGAAGAAATATAATGAGCTTCCGGATCTGTATACGGGATGGGTGTATGATTCCCTACATATTTTAGCCAAGATCATCAAAGATAAAGGAACGGATCCGGAGCAAATGCGGCAAGGGATATTGGCTCTCAAGGGCTTCAAAGGGGTGGAAGGCGAATATAACTTTGACGAAAATGGCGACGGCTTGCATCAATACTCCATCGTGAAGGTCGAAAACGGCAATTTTGTAACACAAAAATAACACAAGGGCCATGGGTTGAATTCGGCGGCGCAGGCTTGGCCGGATTCGACCCATAGAAGAGGAAGGGGAACAATATGGAACAGTTCAATATGCCCCTGCAGCTCCTGGTCAGCGGACTGGCGATCGGCAGCATATACGCGCTGGTAGCACTGGGATTTGTGTTGACTTACGTATCGGTGAATGTGGTTAATTTTGCACAAGGCGACTTTACGATGATGGGGGCTTTCGTAGCATTTACGCTTGTGGTTGGCGGCGGCCTCCCGGTGTGGGCCGGGCTTTTGATCGGGATTGTCATCATCGGGGGAATCGGATATTTGTTTCAGCTCAGCGTGTACCGGCCTTTTGTGAAACGGAACAAAGCTTTTTTGCCGGTGATGATCAGTACGCTTGGGGCGTCGATGATTATTCAAAATATTTTCTTAATCATTTACGGCCCCTACCCGCAGAAGCTGTCTCCGCTTTTTAGCAAGGAAACGATTAAAGTCGGGGAAATCGTCATTTCGGTGCAGTACTTAGCGATTCTTTGCTGCGCCGTCCTCCTCCTCGTGCTGCAGTACTTGTTATTTGAGAAGACGCGCCTCGGCAAAATGATGCAGGCGACTGCCCAGGACCCGACCACTGCCAAATTGATGGGAATCAAAGTCACCTCGATGCAAGCGCTGACCTTTATTTATAGCGCGGCATTAGGCGGAACGGCCGGTATTTTGGTTGCGCCGGTTTTTATGATTAACCATACGATGGGAGCGATTATCGGGCTTAAAGCGTTTGCGGCTTCGATCGTAGGCGGTTTGGGCGATGTGAAGGGAGCCATCTTCGGAGGCTTGATGATCGGGGTTATCGAAACCTTTGCGGCTGCTTATATTTCAGGACCTTATAAAGACGGCTTTGCGTTTTTATTTTTAATTATTTTCCTGATCTTTAGACCGTATGGGATTTTTGGAGAAAAAGTCGGAACGAAAGCCTGATGCCCTGACGAATCCAAATTTCTGGGGAGTGTTGAAATGCAAACCATAAAGCTTAGTGAAGCGAATGTAAGAAGCGGCAAAACGAATAATTCCCTGCTTATCGCCGCCGGTCTTCTGCTGATCGTTATTGCGTTTTGTCTTCCGTATCTGCTGCCGGGCGGGCGGCTCGGCAACTACTATATGACCGAGGTTATTAAAACGACCGTATTTTGTTTGGCTACCCTCGGCCTCACGGTAGGTATGGGCTACGGGGGGCAAATCTCGCTTGCCCAAGCCGCGTTTTTCGGCCTCGGCGCCTATTCGCTTGCGTCGGCCACCGTGCTGTTCGGATTGCCTTATTGGGTGGGAGTGCTGTTGGCCCTTCTCGTACCCGTTGTCTCCGGGCTGCTCCTCGGTGCCATCTCTCTGCGTGTCGTCACTCACTATTTGGCGCTGGTGACCATCGGCTTTCAAATTATCGTCCAGCTGGTCATGCATAACTGGAAAATTGTTTTTGGCGGCGCCGACGGCGTGGGCGGCATCCCTCGTCCCTTCGGCATTGACGATCTGAAGGCTTATTATTGGGTCTGTCTGACGGTTTTACTCGTCTGCATGTTGTTCGTGTACCGGATGAGAAGATCAAGACTCGGACGGGCTTTGTTCGCCTTGCGGGAAGACGAACTGGCGGCCTCGGCCATCGGCATTGACTTGTATCGGACGAAAATGATGGCGTTCTCCGTATGTTCGGCCTTAGGCGGCGTAGGCGGTCTCCTGTATGCCTCCGCTTATCAGTACATCAGCCCGGATGTATTCAGCTTTGAGCAGTCGGTTACCTTCTTCGCGATGCTGATTACCGGAGGAGCGGATTCCATCATCGGCACCCTGGTAGGCACCGTCTTATTGACCTGGCTGCCGGAATGGCTTCGATCCTTTAAAGATTATTACCTGGCGATTTACGGCGGCTTGATTATTGCGGTGCTGATCTTCGTGCCCAACGGGATTTGGGGCATCGTCAGCAGTCTGTATCTGATGGTCATGAAGAAGAAGGGCAGCGGCAATGCGGCTTCGGGAACGATAAAATTTGTAGAAGGAAAAAGACTGTCGTATCTGGAACGGCAGGACGCTCCAGCGATAAAGTCCCGGCAGCCTGTTATTTTCGAGGTGAACGGATTAAAGAAGCATTTTGGCGGAGTTAAAGCGGTTGACGGCGTCGATTTTCACATCCGGAAAGGTGACATCCACGTGCTCATCGGACCGAACGGATCGGGCAAAACGACTGTTATTAACGTTCTGAGCGGACTATACACGGCAACAGAGGGAACGGTCAGCTACCGCGGCAATCCGATCGCCAATTTGCGGCCGCACCTGATTGTCAAGCAAGGCATCGCGAGGACGTTCCAGAACATCCGGTTATTTCCCGAGCTCACCGTGATCGAGAACGTGATGATCGGCCAGCATATCCGGACGAAATCGAATTTGGGGAGCATATTTTTCAATATCAGGTCTTTCCGGGATGAAGAGAAAAAAATTAGAGAACGGGCGGAAGAAGCGCTCGCGTTTGTAGGGTTTGAGAATTACGCGGAAAAGGTAAAAAATTTGGCATACGGTCAGCAGAGATTGGTGGAAATCGCCAGAGCGCTGGCAACCGAACCGGAATTGCTATTGTTGGATGAGCCGGCCGCAGGTATGAATCCGGAAGAGACGCAGGAGCTTGTCAAGCTGCTGAAACGAATGAATGAGCTGGGCATTACGATGCTGCTGATCGAGCATGACATGAATTTGGTGACGCAGGTTGCCGATTCGATTACCGTACTGAATTTCGGCAAAAAAATTAGCGAAGGCTCACTCGAGCAAGTATTGGATGATGCGGAAGTCATTAAAGCCTATCTCGGGGAGGAATTTGTTCGTGCTGAGGCTTAACGGAATCGAAACCAGATACGGTAAAATTGTCGCTTTGAGAAACATGTCTCTGGAGGTTAGAGAGGGAGAAATCGTGGCTCTGCTCGGTATGAACGGAGCAGGCAAATCGACAACCTTGAAAACCATCTCCGGGCTGCTCCGTCCGAAAGCGGGAACGATTGAATTCATGGGCCAGCCGGTTGACCAGCTTTCCCCGGAAGAAATTGTCCGGCGCGGCATTATTCACGTACCGGAAGGCAGGAAGATTTTTCCCGGACTGACCGTGAAGGAAAACTTGATTCTGGGGGCAACCAGCAGAAAAATTTCCATGACTCAGGTGAAACAGGAACTCCAGGAGATTTTGGACATATTCCCCGAACTGATTCCGTTGCTGGATCAGCTTGGCTGGTCTCTATCCGGAGGGCAGCAGCAAATGTGCGCAATCGGAAGAGGTCTGATGGCCAAACCGAAGCTGCTCATGCTTGACGAGCCTTCGCTTGGGCTGGCTCCGTTAATCGTTCAGAACATGTTTCATACGATTCAGAAAATTAACCGGAACGGGACAACGGTGCTGTTGGTCGAACAAAACGCAAGACAAAGCCTGGCCATTGCCCATCGCGGGTATGTAGCGGAAGCCGGTAAAATCGTCGCAAGCGACGAAGCGTCGAATCTGCTTAACGGGATCCATCACGCCTATTTGGGCGCAGCCAAATAAGAGAGCTTACCTTTCAAAAATTATCTTTACAGATTGTGGGTAATTTTGGTAACATCAAATTATTATATTATCGATAATCGATAATTGATAAAAACACGATAAGGGCGTGACGTCATGAATCTTGTTCTGGACTCCTTTGAATTTGGTTTACACACTCAAATTTACTACGGCGTTAATAAATTAAATGACCTCCCTCATCTGATCCGCAGGTACAACTACAGCAAGGTTTTGATATGCACGGATAAAGGGATTGTGCAGTCCGGCAATTTGATTCGACTGGAAAATATGCTGAAAGAAGCCGGGATTGATTTCTTCACCTTCACCGATGTGGAGCCGGACCCGACCATCGAGATCGTCCAGCATGTGAAAAGCTTGTTTATCGAAAACGGATGCGACGCGCTTATCGGCCTGGGCGGAGGCAGCTCGATCGATACGGCCAAGGGCGTTTCCGTTGCCGTAGCGAATCCCGGCGACCTTAGCCAATACGAGGGGAAGGATAAGATTCCACACAAGGGACCCGACCTGATTGCGATTCCAACGACGGCGGGGACCGGCTCCGAGGTCACCCATGCTACCGTATTAAAGGATAAGAAGCGTCAATATAAAATGGGCATTTTAAGCCATACCTTGCATGCCAAGGCGGCTATCCTGGATCCCCAATTGCTGACGACGGTTCCAAGAGGCGTTGCGGCGGTAACGGGGATGGATGCCTTAAGCCATGCCATCGAATCGTACACATCCAATCAGGCGCAGCCGATTACGGAAGCGCTCGGCCTGCACGCCATTCGATTAATCGGCCAAAATTTGCGCCCCTTCGTCGCACGCAGAGCCGATCTTCAAGCCGCCTCCCAGATGATGCTGGCTTCCACCATCGCCGGAGCGGCCTTCATCTGGGGAAGAATCGCCGCCGTCCATGCCATCTCCCATCCGCTCGGCGGTCGGCTCGGGGTCGCGCACGGCATGGCAAACTCGCTGCTGCTGCCTGCCGTGATGCGCTACAACGTCAGTACGAACTACGAAAAATTCCGCGATATCGCGATCGCGCTCGGCGAACCGGTGGAAGGATTAAGCTTGCGCGAGGCTGCAGAGCGCTCGATTCACGCGGTGGAGCAGTTGATTCACGACCTGGAAATTCCGACCACACTGGCTGCTCTTCAACTGCATCCGACCGATGAGGAGCTGGATATCATCGCGAAGGAAGCGATGGATTCCGGGATGACGGCTGCGAATCCGAAGGAATGTACGGTGAAGGATTTACGCAAAATGCTCGAAGAAATTCGATAGGGGGCATGGAGAGATGGGAAATGCACAGCAAACCGCGATTCAAGTGAAAAGCTATATCGGAGGCCGGTGGGCGGCGTCCAAGGGAGAGCCGGTCCAGAGGGAAAATCCGGCCAATACGAATGAAATTGTCGCTGTTGTCAGCAGCGCTACGCAGGAAGACGCGATTCAAGCGATCGAATCGGCTCATGAAGCGTTTCAAACGTGGTCCAAAGTTCCGGCAGTGAAACGAATCGAAACGATTTATAAATTCCTCGAACTGCTGGAGAGAAGAAGACAGGAAATCGCCGAGCTGCTCACCAGGGAGATGGGCAAGCCGATCCACGAAGCGAACGGTGAAATCACGAAAGCGATCAACGAGGTGCGGTTCTCTGCCGGCGAAGCTCTTCGATTGACCGGAGAAACGCTTCCGAGCGAGCGCCCCGGCATTCAGGTGAGAACGGTGCGCGTGCCGAAGGGGGTCATCGCCGCCATCTCTCCGTGGAATTTCCCGCTTGTCACGCCGATGCGTAAAATCGCTCCTGCACTAGCCGCCGGAAATACGGTTGTCTTTAAACCGGCAACGGTGACGGCAGCGATGGGGGCGAAAATTGTGGAATTGTTCGAAGAAGCGGGCCTTCCTGCGGGTGTGCTGAATCTGGTTGTCGGTGCGGGCCGAAGCGTAGGCCATACGCTTGTCTCGCATCCGCTCGTCAAAGGGGTGACCTTCACCGGATCTACGGCGGTCGGCTCCGGCATCTATAAACTGGCTGCGGAGCGCCTCATTGAGGTGCAGCTGGAGATGGGCGGCAAGAACGCCGGTATTATTTATGAGTACCCGGATGTGAAAGGTGCGCTTGACCAGATTTTGTCCGCCGCATTCGCCGCAAGCGGGCAGCGGTGCACATCGATCAGCCGCGTGGTCGTCCAAAGATCGATAGAAAACGAGGTCACAAGCTACTTGAAGGAAAAGCTGGGCTCCTATGTCATTGGCGACGGAATGTCCGGAAACGTCAATATGGGCCCGCTGGTCAGTCAAGACCAACTGGAAACCGTCGAGCACTATGTCCGCATCGGACTGGAGGAAGGCGCTACGCTGGCGGTTGGCGGCAAGAAGCCGACCGGAGTCGAAGGCGGTTATTATTTCGAGCCTACGGTATTCACCCAAGTAACGCCGGAGATGAGAATCGCCAAGGAAGAAATTTTTGGCCCTGTCCTCGTCGTCATCGCGGTAGACAGCTTTGAAGAAGCCGTTCAGGTTGCAAACAACAGCGAATACGGATTGGCCGTATCCTGCTTTACGCACAACATGCAGTACGCGGAGAAAGCGGCCGTGGAAATTGAAGTAGGCATGGTTCATATCAACAACGGGACGATCAGCGAGTCGCACGTTCCATTCGGCGGAGTGAAGGATTCAGCCGTAGGGTCGTACTCGATCGGCTCGACGGGCAAAGATTTTTTTACCGCACTTAAAGTCATTTATTCCAGCCCGAAATAAGGGCGGGCGTTCACGAAACGATTGGTTATTACAACGGGTTGGGAGAGTTGACCTATGAGCTATGAATTAACGGCACAGCAGCTGGAGTGGCAGTCGGTCGCGCGGGATTTTGCCGGGCGGAAGCTGACGCCGGCCAAGCATTGGCTGGAGGGCGAGGAGTTTTGGAATAACGCTAAGATGCTCTCGGAGCAAGGCTTTCTCGGCGTTACGCTGCCTGAAGAATACGGCGGCATGAATCTGGATCTGTTCAGCGCCATCCTTATGATCGAGGAGCTGTGCAGAGTGTGTCCGACGAGCGGCCGCATGGTGTATCACACAGGTCCGGGGATCGCCAACTTCATCAATCACTTGGGGACGCCGGAGCAGAAACGCCAATATTTGCCGAAAATCGTCGCAGGTCAATACTATGTCGCTCTGGGGATGAGCGAGCCGGATGCGGGGAGCGCGGCAACCGATATCCAAACAACGGCCGTGGAAGACGGCGATAACTACAGGTTGAACGGCTCGAAGATCTTTGTCAGCGAAGGGCATATTGCCGATGCCTTTGTCGTGTACGCCAGATTCGGCCATACCGGCAAGCCGTCGGATATCGGCGCGATTCTTGTGGAACGGGGAATGCCGGGCTTTTCCGTAGGCGTAGCCGAAGAAAATATGAGCGGTGAATTCCAGACGGCGCTCTATTTTGACGACGCGATCGTTCCTAAAGCGAATGTATTGGTGAAAGAGCATGCGTTTAAGGCGCTGATGGGCGTTTATAACGGGGTTCGTTTAGGCTATGCCGCGCAAACGCTCGGGATTACGCAGGCCGCTTTCGACCGCACCTGCCAATATGTGAAGGAACGCAAGCAATTCGGCAAAGAGATTTGCGATTTCCAGGGCGTGCAGTGGATGATCGCCGATATGTATTTGCAGCTGGAAGCGGCCAGGACGCTGCTCTACAAGGCAGCGGCTGACGCCCTCGACAGTAAAGCCGATAAAACGTCGGTAAGCATTGCCAAGGTCTACGTCGCGGAAGCTGCGAAAAAGATTACGGATGATTGTCTCCAGCTTCATGGCGGGTACGGTTTCTCCAAGGAATATCCGCTGGAATGGTATTACCGCTGCGTGCGTGCGGCCTCGATCGCCGGAGGAACGATACAGGTTCATAAGACCATGCTTGCTTCATCGGTACTTGGAAAAAAATTTGATCAACGAAAGTAAGTTCCAGTCTGTCCGCGAGGGAGGAGAAAGACATGCCGGAACACACTACGGCAACATTAGTAGAGCAATTGGCCCGGTTTGATGCGGCCATTGTATCGGATTGCCTGGCCGGGAACGAACATGCGATGTCCGCATCGATTAAACCGCTTGACCGCAGCACCCAAATATGCGGGCCGGCGCTGACGGTCAAATGTCAGCCGCAGGATAACTTGATGCTGCATCTGGCGGTAGCTCAGGCGAAACCGGGAGACGTTCTGGTCGCTGTGACGAACCAGCATTACGAAGCCGGTTACTGGGGCGAAATTCTAACGATCGCCGCGATGAAACGCGGTATCCAGGGGCTGGTCATCGACGGCAGCGTCCGGGATATCGGGCCGATTATAGATCTGGGTTTTCCGGTCTTCACCCACTCGGTCTCCATCAAGAAAGCGGAAAAGAAAAATGCGGGTAAACTAAACGTCCCCATCGTTGCCGGAGGCATCACGGTGAATCCGGGGGACATCATCCTGGCCGATGCCAGCGGTGTGGCCGTTGTTCCTTCGCACCGGCTGGAGGAGATCGTGCAAGCGGCTCAGGAGAAGGTGGATTTTGAAAAAATGGTGATCGGGAAGTTGGAGCAGGGGCAATTAACCGTTGATTTGTTCGATCTCCGCAAATATGACTATTAGAACGACGGGAAGGAGGAAAACGCATGCCGGCACCAAGTAGGGGGACAGCGGCCCGCTCCAAAGTCATGACGGCCGAAGAGGCCGTGGCGAAAATTCCAAGCGGCTCGACGATTGCGATCGGGGGCCTCATTTCGATTCTGTGTCCGGAGACGGTCATTGCTGCCTTGGGAAATCGGTTCGAGACGAGCGGGAGTCCTGCGCATGTATCAGTTGTCACCCCCGTTCGCGTCGGTTGGGACAAAGACAACATGACGGGACTCGATCATTTTGCCAGGCCCGGGATGTTAAAGCGCTTGATTAGCGGAAGCTTCAATGTCAAGGAAAGCCCGAGAATTACGGATATGATCCGGAATAATCAAATTGAAGCGTACAGCTTCTCGATGGGAACGTTATTCCAGCTCATACGGAGCATGGCCGGCGGCAACGACGGCATGTTCACCAAGGTCGGCTTGCGGACGTATGTCGATCCCCGTATGGAGGGCGGCAAGCTGAACGAAGCGACGACGGACAATATCAATGAAGTCATCCAGGTGGGTGCAGAGGAATACCTGTATTACCGTCCGCTGCCTATCGATGTCGCGATTATCCGCGGCACGACTGCGGATGAAGATGGCAATGTCTCTCTGGAGCGCGAGCCGGTAACGTTGGCGGGACTCGAAATGGCCATGGCGGCGAAGGCAAGCGGCGGCTATGTGATCGTGCAGGCCGAGCGGCTTACCGCGAAAGGATCGATTTCTCCCCGTTCCGTAGCCATTCCGGGGATATTGGTGGATGCCGTCGTGATCGACCCGGAGCAACAGCAGAGTCTGCTGCCGTACAATCCGAGCTGGACGGGAGAAGTCAAGGCTCCGACCGATGACATGGTGCAGCCCATGGCGCTTGACATGAAGAAGATCATTTTGCGCCGAGCTGCGGAGGAGCTGCTTCCGGGCTCGGTGATCAATCTGGGCGTGGGCATACCGGTTGCGCTGCCGCAGTTATTATTGGAACAACACAGGCTCGATCAAGTGACGTTTTCTTTGGAGCACGGAGCGGTAGGGGGGATCCCTATGGGCGAAGAAGTGTTCGGCGCGCACCGGAATCCGACGGCGTTCTTCACGTCTCCCCAAGTGTTTGATTATTACCATAACGGAGGCTTGTCGGCGACGCTGCTGGGTTTTGCCCAGATCGATGGTTCAGGCAATGTGAACGTGAGCAAGTTTAACGGGATTTTTCGCGGGTCCGGCGGATTTATCGATATCACGCACCGTACGAAGAAAATCATGTTTTGCGGGACGTTGACCAGCGGAGGCCTGGACATCGGCATTCAGGACGGCAAGATGACCATTGTGAAGGAAGGCAGGCATAAGAAGCTGATCCGGCAGGTCGAGCATTTGACGTTTAATGCGGAGGCCGCGAGAGAAAAGGGACAGGAGCCTGTCTATATTACGGAACGAGCCGTATTCCGGTTAGGGGACAACGGTTTAGTGCTGACCGAATACGCGCCGGGCATCGATGTGGAGAAGGAGATTTTGCCTTACATCGATTTCAAAGTCGACATTGATCCGGACGTCAAGCCTATGTCCCCCCATCTTTTTGTTTAGACGCTGAAGGCTCGCAAGCAACTTGACAAAGGAGACCATACCATGTCCAAACGCAAGATCGCTAGAGAAATATACACGGATGTACTCGTTGTCGGAGGGGGCGGGGCGGCATCGCGCGCGGCGCTTTCCGCGAAAGAAGCAGGGGCCGATGTGCGGATGGCGGTCAAATCCAAGTGGTTAAAAAGCGGTTCTACGGCCACGGCTTTCTCCGAATTGCTTTCGATTGCCGCGGCTATCGGCCACGGGGATGAGCGGGACCATCCGGAAATCCATTATGCCGATACGATGGAATCGGGCGTCGGGTTTATCGATCCCGACCTCGTGTGGGGATTGGCTCATGAAGCCCCGGAACGGATCTATGACTTAATCGCTTTAGGCCTGGAGTTCGATAAACAGCCCAACGGCAAATTGGTTCAAGGCATGAGCGATTTCGCCACGTACCCCAGAACGTGCCGGGTCAATGGCGTCACCGCAAGGCATATCCTTAACATTTTGGCGAAAAGAATCCAAGAATTGGAGCTGCCTGTGGATGAGGATATGATGATTTTCGAAGTGTTGACAGACGGGAACAACCAAGTGACCGGCGCTCTGGGGTGGCACCGGGAGACGAATGAAATGGTGCTGTACCGGACACCGGCTGTCATTTTCGCCTGCGGCGGTTCCCACGGCATTTATAAATATGGGGTAGGCACGCCCGACATGACCGGCGACGGTTACGCGATGGCTTATAAACTCGGTTTGCCGCTGATCAATATGGAGTTTGTGCAGATCGGGCCGGCTGCCTTATTCCCGTCGATTACACTGCTGTCCGGACCGGTCTGGAAAACGAATCCGGTGCTGACGAACGGCAAGGGGGAACCTGTGTTTGACGGCATTCTTCCGGAGGGAGTAACCGTTGAAGAGGTCTACAAGGAAAAGGTGTTCCCGTTCTCCGTGTCTAACGTTTCCTTCTATCTGGATACCTCCATTCAACGGGAATCGGAGAACAATCCGACGCCAAGAGGCGCCGTCTGGTATCGTAAAGGGCCGGGCACCGACGAATTGATTGAAGCAAAAATGCCGAAAACGAAGCGCGTGCTGAAAAGCAAAGGCATCGAGCTGGACCGGGATCGATTCGAGATCGGACTCATTTCCCAGTGCAATAACGGCGGCGTGCAAATTCGTAACATGAATGGCGAGACGGAGGTCGCGGGACTGTATGTCGCCGGAGAAACGGCGGGCGGCCTGCGCGGACCGGACCGGCCGGGCGGCAACTCGCTTGCGGAAGGCCAAGTGTTCGGACACAGGGCGGGCGCGGCTTCCGCGCAGTATGCCCTGCGGCAGGCAGAGAAGCCGAACCCGTACCCTCAAGCCGCCGCCAAGCTGGACGGCTATCAGGACTGGCTGCGAAAGAGCGCCGATGGAACAAGGAGTATCCAGGAGGCCGCTGATTCGGTTAGGGCGCTCATGCACAGAAATTGCCTGGTCATCCGAAGTGAGAAGCGGCTGTCGGAAGCCTGGGACGTGCTGTGCAGCCTGGAGACGAAGCTGTTCAACGGCGAATTTGAGATCGATGACAGCCGCTTCGTTCAAGCCGTAGAACTCCATCATATGCTTGTTTCCGCCAAGCTGATCGTCCTTTCCGCGCTTGAAAGAAAGGAAAGCCGAAGCTGTCATTACAGGGAGGACTTCCCCGAGAAGAACGACAAGGACTGGACCAAAAGCATCCGGGTCCAGCAGAAGGACGGTCAAATGACGACGGAATTTTATGTCTGGCCTACCCGGGCCAGCAGGCAAGGGTGATGATCCTATGTTCGTTAAAACCGAAACGGTCGCTGACGGCATTACGAAGGTTACGCTGGCCAATCCGCAACTGAACCTGTTATCCAATCAGGTGAAAAAAGAACTCAAAGATACGTTTTCCCTGATCGCCCAAGATTCGAGTGTCCGTGTTGTTGTGTTTGAAACGGAGGGTCCGCATTTTTGCTGCGGCGCCGATTTGAAAGAGTTTCCCGCGCGCATCGAGACGAAAGCGGCCCGGATCGTATGGGATGAAGGTCATGCCATGCTGCAGTCGATCCTGCATACGCCGCAGCCGACCATCGCCTGCATCCAGGGAAAGACGCTCGGCGGTGGCGCCGAGCTGGCGGCGGCTTTCGATTTTCGGATTTTTGCCGATAACGTCCAGATCGGTTTTCCTGAAGTGTTTCGGGGCGTGTTTCCGGGAAATGGCGGATTGGAACGAACGATCGACATCGCGGGCGCCGGCAAGGCGATGCAGCTGATGATGACGGGCAGCGTCATCTCCGCGGCGGAAGCGAAGCGCATAGGCATGGCTTCCGAAGTCGTGCCGCCGGCCCGGTTATATTCAACTGCTCATGAGCTGGCGGCAGAGCTCACCTCCCTGCCGGCGGCAGCCGTACAAGCGGTGAAACAAGCTGTGATTCAGTACGGTCTCTCCAAGCACGATTTCAATCGGATCGGACGCGAGCTTTTCTATCAGGTTCATGAAACCGAGGACGTTAGAGAAGGCGTGCAAGCCTTTATGGATAAGCGAAAGCCGGTGTATAAGCACCGTTAATCGCGTAAATACCACATCAAATCGGGGAGGGGATCGACTTGAAAATCTGGGTCTGCTTGAAGCAAACGTTTGATACGGAAGACAAAATAAAACTGGATCACGGGAACGTCGTGGAAGACCAGGCGAATTGGATTATGAATCCTTATGATGAATATGCGGTGGAAGAAGCGGTGAGGCTGCGCGAACGGTTCGGCGGAGAGGTGGCCGTTGTGACGATCGGTCCCGAGCGGGCAGAGTCTTCGCTGCGCCATGCGTTGGCGATGGGCGCGGATCAAGGGGTGATCATCAGCGGAGTGGAGGGCGATGAGCATGTCATCTCCCGAACGCTTGCCTGCTATTTCCGGGATAAGGACATCGATCTTCTTCTTACGGGCAATCAATCGATCGATAACGGAGCGGGACAAGTAGGCGTTCGCCTGGCCGAGGAGCTGAGGCTCCCTCACGTCACCTCGGTTATTCAATTCAACATCGAGCAGGGCCGGGCCGAATTGGAGCGGGATGTGGAGGGCGATATATATAAAATCGAAGGAAAGCTGCCGCTGCTCGTCACCTGCCAGCAGGGGCTTAACGAGCCGAGGTATCCTTCTCTGCCTAACATCATGAAGGCGAAGAAGAAACCGATTACGACGATCCAGGCCGATCAATTGCCGGGACTGGACAGAACGGCCAAGACCGTAACGGTGGACCGGTACTTGCCTCCGAAAAGGCAGGCATGCCGGTTTATCGACAATAACGATTTGCCGCATGCGGCAGGTGAGCTTGTCGACATTCTGTTTGAGAAAACATCGATTTTTTAGGGGGGAGGACGTACGATGAATCGAAAAGTTCTCGTTATTACAGAAATGAAAGGCGCCGCACTTCGTCAAGTATCTTTGGAGGGGGTGTCCATCGGCAAAAAAATGGCCGGCAGCGGCACCTTGATCGCGGCGGTGTTCGGAAGCCAGGCGTCCCCGCATGTAGAAGCCTTGGGCGAGCATGGCGCCGATCAAGTCCTGCTGTTCCCGGACGCCCTGTTCGATGCGTATCATTCGGACATCTACTATCAGGCCTTCGTCCAAGCGATTCAAGAAACGAATCCGGATGTTATTATCGCGGGACATACGGCGAATATGAAGGATGTCGCGCCGAGGATTGCTTCCCGTTTCGGCTATGGCTTGGTCACGGACTGCACGCATGTGGAGTTCGAAGGCGACGAGCCGGTTTATGTACGGCCGATATATGCGGGTAAAGCTTTCGAGAAGAAACGGTTCACCTCGGACACGATGTTTGTGACCATCCGGCCGAACAACTTCAAGGCCGAACCATTACGGGAGCGGGCGACACCGGAAGTGATTCCGTGCGAGGCGGGCAGCGTAGACCTGAGAACCGTGATCCGCGACATTGTGCTTAAATCGACGGGCGCGATCGATTTGGCGGAAGCCAAAATCGTCGTTTCCGGGGGACGGGGGATCAAGAGCAAGGACGGATTTCAGCCTTTGCAGGAACTGGCCGCCGTGATCGGCGGAGCGGTAGGGGCTTCCAGAGGCGCTTGCGACGAAGGGTATTGCGATTACGGCCTGCAAATCGGTCAGACGGGCAAGGTCGTGACTCCCGATCTGTATATCGCATGCGGGATTTCCGGAGCGATCCAGCACGTTGCCGGCATATCGAACGCCAAAACGATTATTGCGATTAATAAGGACCCGGAAGCTCCGATCTTCCAAATCGCGGACTACGGCGTTGTAGGCGACTTGTTCGAGATCGTGCCTTTGCTAACGGAGGAATTCAGAAAAAAACTGGCCATTTAGGAACCGGGAGCACGGAAATGAAACCCGGGCGGTGTGTATCCTATTGAAGGAACCGGATATTGTTGTTATTATGAATCCGTATTCAGCTAGAGGACAAAAGGTTTATATAAGGAAGTGACCACTATGAAAAAAACCGTTGTATACAAATCGCTTTCCGAGCAGGTCTACGAGGCGATTAAAGACTCGATTATCAGGGCGGAGCTGAAGTCCGGGGACCGCATCGTCGAGCTGGAGCTCGCAAGAACGTACGGCGTCAGTCAAAGCACGGTGCGTGAAGCTTTAGCGCTGCTGCGCAAGGATGAGTTAGTCGTAACGCACGGCAACAAAGGAACGTATGTTTCGAACTTCTCGAAGAAAGACGTGGAGGAAATGTACAGCTTCCGCGAAGTGCTCGAAACGTTTGCCATCAGCAGGGCTATCGAACGTATTACGGACGCGGATATCGCTGAATTGGAGGCCATCTATAACGAGATGGTGACCGCCGGCCAAACCGACGATATTGAAAAAATGAGAATCAGCGATGTTGCTTTTCACAGCGTTATTTATAAAATCGCCGATCATTCCTTCGTCTATCAGGTTTGGCAGGATGTGACCAATAAGATGAATCGCGTCTGGTATTTCACCAACCAGTTTTATTTCAGCGATTTGCTGGAGCTTGCCTACATGCATAAACCGATCCTCGATGCCTTTAAGAACAAAAACAAAGAAGAAGCGTGCGCTACATTCATTACCCATTTGAATTATGTGAGACATCAATTCCTGGGTCCGGCCAAACATGAAGATGATGCTCAATAAATAGGAGAGGTTATTATGGGGGCTGCCATTCCGTTTTTGGTGTTTTTAGGGGTAACGGGGCTCGCGCTTTATTTATTGATGAAGGTTCTTTACACACGTTACCTCTATATTCGTTTGGGTAAGCCTGCATCCGCTCCGTTATATTCCAAAGAACGCCTGATAAATTTTCTGGGCGAAGTTTTCGGCCAGAAGAAGCTGTTGAAGGATCGGAAAAGCGGATGGATGCATATCGTTATTTTTTATGGGTTCATCATTTTGCAGGCAGGCGCCATCGATTTGATTTATAAAGGACTAGCGGGCAAGCCGCTGCCGATCCCGGGATATTCCGCGTTCTCGTTGGTACAGGAAATTACCGTTCTCCTCATCCTGGGGGCGGCCGGCTACGCAGGATACCGAAGGTATATCGAGAAGGTTAAACGTCTTAAACAAGGGTGGAAGCCTGGTATTGTTTTGTTTTTCATCTTCTTTCTGATGCTCTCCGTTTTGTTTACGCTTTCCTTTGAACGTGTCATGCTGCAGCATGATTTCGCATGGCATGCGCCCGTCTCATCCGCTATTGCCCTCCTGTTCGGAGGCTTATCCTTGCAGTCGTCCGTCAACTTGTTTTTTACGTGTTGGTGGATTCATCTATTGATCCTGTTGGCATTTGCGGTTTATGTCCCGCAGTCGAAGCATTTTCATATTATAGCGGCGCCGGTCAATTTATGGCTGAAGCGAAGCGAGCCGCCCGGAAAATTGAAAACGGTTGATTTGGAAGATGAGAATGCCGAATCGTTCGGCGTTGCGAAAATAGAAGATTTCACGCAAACGCAAATGCTGGATTTTTACGCCTGCGTGGAATGCGGGAGATGCACCAACGTTTGTCCGGCTTCCAATACCGGAAAGTCGCTGTCCCCCATGCATATGATCGTCAAGATGCGGGATCATTTAATGGAGAAGGGCCACAGCTTGACGTCCAAATCGCCGTGGGTGCCCGGCTTTGTGTTCGGCTATGAGGGAGCGCATGCTTTCGATCATGCGAATCGGCCCGGCACATTCCCGGAGCAGGACGTAACCAATATCGGACCCACCATGCAGCTGCAAAAAACGGGCTGGGCCGTAACCGGTAAGAACATTGAAGACGTCCAGTTAATCGGCGATGTCATGAGCGAAGAAGAAATCTGGGAGTGCACCACTTGCCGAAATTGCGAAGACCAATGTCCCGTCGGCAACGAGCATGTCGATAAAATTATTGATTTGCGCCGGCAGCTTGTTCTTATGCAGGGCAGCATTCCTGCGGGCGGACAGCGTGCGCTTCAAAACATTGAGAGACAAGGCAATCCATGGGGATTCAGCAAGAAGGACCGTTTTCAGTGGAAAGAAGAAGCGGGGGACCTGCACGTGCCGACGGTGAAAGAGAACCCCGGGTTTGAGTATTTATTGTTTATTGGCTCGATGGGTTCCTATGATGCGAGAAACAACAAGGTGACGCGTTCTCTTGTGAAGCTGTTGAACGAAGCGGGCGTCAATTTTGCCGTGCTCGGAGAAGAGGAGAAAAATTCAGGGGATACGGCGCGAAGACTGGGCAATGAATTTTTGTTCCAGGAGCTGTGCAGAGAGAACATCGAGCTGTTTAAAAAGTACAAGGTCCAACAAATCGTGACCGCCTGCCCGCACACCTTCAACACGTTGAAAAACGAATACCCGGAATTCGGCCTGGAGGCGGAAGTGTATCATCATACGGAATTGCTCGATCAGTTGGTCACAGAGAAGAAGTTAATTCCTAAACGCGAAATCAAAGAGCGGATTACGTACCATGATTCTTGTTATTTGGGGCGCTACAACGACGTTTACGACCAGCCGCGGAACATTCTGCGCTCGATACCCGGCGTCGAGCTGGTGGAGATGGAGCGGGCGAAGGAGAACGGGATGTGCTGCGGCGCCGGGGGAGGGATGATGTGGATGGAGGAGACGGCGGGCAAACGTGTGAACGTCGCCCGTGTCGAACAGGCCATCGCCGTCCATCCTACCCTGATCAGCAGCGCATGTCCCTACTGCCTTACCATGATGAGCGATGGGGCTAAACTGAAGAATGTGGACGAACAAGTCAAGACGAAGGATATCGCTGAAATTTTAGCGGAATCCGTTCTGTAAACCAGCGATATTTGATCAGGTCATCTTCGTTTAGAGGGTGGCCTTTTATTCGTTCACACGAAGCAGCCGCCATTCGGAGAACCCGCCTTCCAATCAACATGTCAGCAATAAACTATAATGATTCAGCAAGATCGGTTGTATTATTTTTCGGTATGCCTCGTTTACACTTAGACTAAAGTTTCGGTGGAACAATCGAGGTGGACGATGTCGCTTCTTAAACTGAGAAATATTAGCAAAATGTTCTATGGCGTTCAGGTGCTCCATGAGATCAATTTGGAATTGAGAGCCGGAGAAGTCCATGCGCTTGTCGGAGAGAATGGGGCCGGTAAATCAACGCTCGTCAACATAGTCGCAGGCGTACATGAACTAACCTCTGGCGAAATCTATGTGGACAATCGGAAGGTGCACATAAAGTCGCCTTATCACGCCAAGAAGCTGGGAATTTCTATTGTGTATCAGGAACCTTGTCTGATTCCGGATATGACGATCGCCGAGAACATATTTATCGGGGCGCAGCCTTCTTTCTTAGGTATTTTCTCCAATTACATGAACATGAAAAAGAAATCCAGGGAGCTGTTGAAATCGCTCGGGAGCCATCTTCATCCGGCTGCGCTTGTCCGGTATCTTTCCCCGGCAGACCGGTATCTTGTAGCGATCGCCCAGGCAGTCGCGCATAAACCGAAAATATTGATTATGGATGAACCCGGCGATTATTTGAACGATCATGAACGCTCGCATCTGTTCCGGCTGATCAAGAGCTTAAAGGAACAAGGGATTGCGATCCTATATATCACCCACCGGCTCAAGGAAATTGCTGATCTGTGCGACCGGATCACCGTGTTGCGCGACGGCCGGCATGTGATTACATGTAAGGTGAACGGACTATCGGAGCGGGATATGGTCCGGCTCATGCTGGGACGCGAGCTTCACACTTTATTTCCGCCCGTTAACGAAGTATTGGGTAAAGAATTGCTGCGGATTGAGCGTTTATCGAAGGAACCCTGGTTCCATCATGTAAGTTTCAAGCTGCACGAAGGTGAAATATTAGGCTTGACCGGTCTGGTAGGATCCGGACAAACGGAATTGGCCAGTACCATCTTCGGAGAAACCAAGAAAGATTTCGGCGTAATTTACTGTAAAAATATAGAGTTCGATGCAGCTAATCCTCACCAAGCGGTGAAGAAGCATTTTGGCTATGTGCACGAAAACCGGATCGAGTCAGGACTGCTGATGGACATGAGCGTATCCAGTAATTTATCCATTTCGAGCTGGAACAGGCTTTCCCGCCGTCACTTTATGTACAAGGACGATGAGCGGGACCTGGCGATCGATAAAGTGATGGAGCTGGACATCAAAATTCATCATGTTGACCAGGAAGTAAAGTATTTAAGCGGCGGGAATCAGCAGAAGGTCATGTTGGGCAGATGGCTTGCAGCCGACAGCGAGATCTACCTGTTGGATGAACCGACACGCGGTATGGATATGGGCTCGAAGGCCGAGTTGTATGTACTGATTCATGAACTGGTCAAGAAAGGCAAGGGGGTTGTCTTAATTTCTTCGGATCTGCAGGAGCTCCTGGGTCTATGTACGCGCATCTTGGTCATGCATCATGGAAAAGTAGCGGGCGAGCTGCCTCGTCATGAAGCGACGGAAGAAAAGATTTTAAATCTGATGCAATAGTTTCATCAATAATAGCGTGAAGAGGTGTTACGATTTGCAACAGGGACAGAAACAAGGATCTATGCCAGAAATCATTTCTCCGTTTGCCAACATGCGTGTATCGAAACGAAGCCTTTTTCGTTACTTGGGAAGTCTGGGACTGCTTGCCGTGATCCTCATTTTTTGTGCAGTTCTCACCATGCTTTCGCCCGTCTTTTTTACGGCGACGAATTGGGTCAACCTGCTTCTTCAATCGACGATTCTTGCTGTGCTTGCTATGGGATTAACCTTTGTTATGATGACGGGAGGAATCGACCTTTCGGTTGGAGCGGTATTGGCGGTTTCGTCTATGATCGGTCTTGACCTGATTGTCGACCATCAAGCTCCTGTCCTCGTGGGAGTTGCAGCTTCATTGCTGATCGGCATCCTTTTCGGCTTGGTTAACGGGATTATGGTCACCCGAGTGGGAATCCCTCCGCTTATCGTGACTTTGGCCACAATGGGAGTTGCGCGCGGGATCGTCCTTATTTATTCGGATGGAGCTAAAGTAACGAAAATTCCGGACAGCATTATTTATTGGGCCAATGGGGAAATAGAGGGGATTCCCGTACTGCTTCTCATCGTCGGGTTGTTGGCGATGATCGCCCATATCCTTCTTTCACACACGATATACGGACGATCCCTCCGTGCCAGCGGCGGGAATGAATTAGCAGCGAGACTGGCAGGAGTCCGGACCAAGGGCGTCATCACGGGCGCCTATGTGCTGTCGGGAGCGACGGCGTCCATCGCAGGCCTTCTGCTTGCAGCCCGGCTGGAATCGGCGGGTCCGAACGCCGGATTGGGCATGGAACAGACCGTCATTGCGGCTGTCGTCATTGGCGGCACCAGTTTATTTGGCGGACAAGGCCATATAGTGGGCACCCTGCTGGGCGTTCTCCTGATTTCCCTTGTTTCCAACGCGGTGAATTTGTTGAATGTACCGCCGGCATGGGATCAAGTGGTGAAAGGCTTAGTTATTCTTATCGCGGCGTTACTCGATGTGTACCGAAGGAAATATTCGCAGGACGGTTACTCCAAATAACGAAGGGGGATCGCAGGCTGCGCGCATAGCCAATAAACGGATTGGGGAAAATACGGTTGATTCCTATTAAGTGCTAGCAGAAGAAAGGCGAAAAGAGACCCATGCCATATGCAGAAGTCAACGGAACTACGTTGTATTACCGTGTTAAGGGATCGGGGTTGCCGATCATTTTCGTTCATCCTCCCTTGCTGGAGGGCAACAACTTCGACGATCAGTTGGAACAGCTGTCCGACACTTATCAAATTATAACCGTCGATGTTCGTGGTCATGGCAGGAGCCCCTATTCCAAGCAGCCGCTGACCATTCCGTTGATAGCCGGCGATATTCGCGGGTTAATGGACGCGCTCGAGGTGAAGAAGGCTTGCATTTGCGGCTATTCGACCGGCGGCTCGGTGGCGCTTGCGGCCATGCTCGCTTATCCGGACCTGTTCCACGGGGGAATCCTTATAAGCGCTATGTCGGAGGTCAGCGATCTTATGCTGAGAAGCAGGTTCTGGGCTGCGATTTATACATCGGGCCTTCATGCCAAACGAGTTCTGACCGCAGCCATCACCTGGGGCAATGCGAGCTCACCGGAAAACTTTAAGAAGCTCTATAGTGCTGCCCTAAGAGGAGACATCCGCAATCACAAGCAATATTACAAAAGCGGATTGACTTATAGCTGCACGCAGCGGCTGAAGGAGATTCCCCTGCCGACCCTGCTGCTCTACGGTAAGAAAGATTCCGGCTTTCACAAATATGCGAAAATGCTCCACCGGCAATTGCCGAACAGCACGTTGCATTTCATCCCTAAAGCGAAACACCAGCTGCCAACCAAATGGGCAGGCCCGACTAACAGGCTGATTCGACAGTGGATCGAGGCGCAGCCGTTTGCAACAACGGGTCGTCGCATCCTTCGCGACCTCCAGGAGACGCACGTTCCTATCCCTGTATTTGAGCCTGGGACGATTCAAGAAGAGCCTGATCAACAAGCATAAAAAGATACTTGCATACATCACTTTAAGGCTGTTGAGCATGGTCAACAGCCTTAAACCGTTCGCCGCGACAGGCTATTTTTCTACGGTTGTAGATTTTCGAAAGGTTAGCAGCTCGGATACCGTAACGAATCGGTAGCCGCGTTCCTTCAATTCGGGAAGCACTTGCTTCAAGGCTTCCAGCGTTTGGCTTTTTCCTTCGACATAATCGTGGAATAGAACAATGTCGCCGTTACGCGCGTTTTTCAAAACTTTGTTGACGATTTTATTTACGCCCGGCTTGTTCCAGTCCTCGGTGTCCTGATGCCATGACCACATGACGACCAGATAACCGTTTTTTTTCGAAGCATCCACTACATTTTCGCTGTAATAGCCTCCAGGAGGTCGGAACAGATGCGGTTTCTCCCCCGTTGTCGTGAAGATGGCTTGTTCGGCCTTTAGTATTTCATTTTGAATTTTTTCCCCGCCCATCCTTTTTCTGAAATAACTGTGACTGTAGGTATGGTTCGCAATTTCATGGCCTTCGACGATTTCCCTCTTTGCCAGCTCGGGGTACATTTCAACGCGCTTTCCGACTACAAAGAAGGTTGCTTTCGCCTCATATTGTTTCAGAAGGTCTAAAATTGCCGGGGTATCCGCAGGATCGGGACCATCGTCAAAGGTTAGAGCTATTATTTTTTCGTCGCTGGGTACTTCCCACACAATATCCCCCCGGGCTTCATAATATTCCCGATTTTTGTTTTGCGGCGCGGCCTGACCATGGTTCAGCAATGTGGCGGAGAGTAAAGCAGTTGCAACCAGTGAACTGCAGATGATGCGCATCTTATTCCTCCTTCAATGTAACATCCCTATAATAACCATCTTGTTGGCATCCTATGTTCACATTATTATCCTGTCATTGTTTTCTTTATTTATGTAGAAAATGAATGCTGACAAACTAATAGGGAAGTGGGCCAAGTGAAGCAAATGAACAAACAACTTATCATCCTGACGATTTGCGCCAGCGCCATATTTGGGCTGCCTCAAATTCTGTTCGCTGAACAGCTGCTGGAGCAAGGGGGGCTCCCAAAGGCGGTCATTGTGATCGATGATTTGGGGAACAACATGACGGGGACGGAAGAAATGCTCAATTTGCCTTATCCGATTACGGTTGCGATTATGCCGTTTCTACCGTCAACCAAGAGTGATGCGGAAGCGGCTCATCGTAAGGGACACGATGTTATTGTTCATTTGCCGATGGAGCCGTTGAAAGGGAATCGGAGCTGGCTCGGCCCAGGCGCAATTACTTGCGATTTAAGCGATGAGGAAATCCGTAAACGGGTAAATGCGGCCATCGACGATGTTCCGCACGCGATTGGAATCAATAATCATATGGGATCGAAAGCGACCGTTGACGAGCGTGTGATGAACATCGTGTTGACGGTTTGCCATGAAAGAGGACTATTCTTTCTGGACAGTCATACCAATTATCGGAGTATTGTCTCGAAAGTGGCCCGACAGATCGGTGTTCCTTGCATAGAAAACCACATTTTTTTAGATGATATAAAAAATAAAAAACATGTGATGAAGCAGCTCCGATTATTGCAGCAGCATTTAACGGAACACGAAAAGTGTGTCGCAATCGGACATGTTGGAGCAGGGGGAAAGGGGACGGCCGAAGTTATTAAACAAGTGCAGGCTCAAGCGCGTGATATCGAATTCGTAGGTATTTCCAAGCTGATCGAAGGCCAAGGCATTCAAGAAAATCCATTGCAATTCCATCCCAATTAAAAAGGAGCGAGTTTCGAATGTTCATCCAAACAGGTAAAGGTATAGCCCTGCTGGCCCTCTCATTGTCCGTGTTCGCCGCTGGCTGCACGAATAAAACAACGAATCAGGTAAGGCAGCAGGCGGCTCCGCAGCCAGCTCAAAACGCACCGTTAACGAATGCTGAAAACCGTGTCGAAATCGCTAAAAATGCGGCTGACAAGATTGTCCGATTGAATGGCGTCAAGCAAGCCAATGTGCTGGTTACCAGACGCAATGCTTATGTAGCGGCGGTCGTGGACACGCCTCAAACGGAAATCCCGCAACAGCTGGAAGAACAAATCGCCAATGAGGTTCGTTCAACCGATCCGAATATCCAGCACGTTTATGTGTCCACGAATCCCGAATTTGTAGACCGGGTTAACCGGTACGTTCAAGATATAGGGCAAGGAAGACCGGTAGCCGGTTTTGTTGAAGAATTCAGTGCGATGATCCAGCGTCTTTTTCCAACGGCCCGTTAAATTAAAAAGGTAAATATAAAAGGAACAAATAAAAGGAGCCGGCGCGGCTCCTTTTATTTGTCCTTGTTTAATAAGTATTATAAATGTTTTCGCACTCTTCGGCGGTGGGTTCATAGAAGCAATGTCTTTTATACCGTCCTACCAAAGGCTGGTTATACCAAGTCGGAGGACAATCACCGGGAGGTCTGAAATACCACAAACTGAATTTCGCCGGCCAATGTCTCTCGCCATCGACCGATCTTTTGGCCAGACGTTTTTCCCGATCACGTGCTTTTTGGTAGAAATATCCATACAATGTCGCTTCGAAAGCGTGTGGCTGAAATACCATTTGCGGAATCGTACGAATGTCTTTAAAGTCGGAGCAATTGGCCCGGACCCGGTTAATTCCGACGTTCCCGACAAGCAGCATGCCCTGTTCGCCTTCGCCTTCCGCTTCAGCCCGAAGCAATCTGGCCAAGAGTGCAATATCCTGTTCTCTGGCTTTAACAACCGCCATGATTTCACCTCTTTATTTTGGAGATATGGGGGTAACGGTTTTTGACAATACATACTATTCAAACGCGGAATTTATGTGACGTTCACCCATCAGGGTGTCAGCAAGCCGGGTTCACGAGCTGGAATTCGCTTTGGCGACAGGACGTCGCTTACGGTCCCTATATGCAATCCTTTGTGCTGCAAAGCCTGAATCATCCCGTCAAGCGCCAGGCTGGATGAACGGGTGGGATGCATCAGAATCAATGACCCGTTCCCGGCTTTAGTCCCAATCTTATGGATGAGGGATTGCGGACTCGGATTTTGCCAGTCCACCGTATCCAAAGTCCATAACACGGTGTTCAGCTTCAAGCTTAACGCGATTTCTACGGTTTGCTTATCGAAATCACCGGAAGGGGGAGCGAACCAGCGGTTCTTAACCTGCAAGTGCGTTTGAAGCAGCTGCTCGGTTTTTGAAATTTCCAGGAGAGCCTGACTTTTGCTTAATTGGCTCATATTTTTGTGGGAATACGCGTGATTGGACAGCTCATGGCCGCGGCTTCCTATCTTTTGTGCGGTGACCACATTTTTTTTCAACCAGGAACCGTCAAAGAAAAAGGTCGCTTTCACTTTATGCTTGTCCAAGGTGTCGAGAATTTTGGGAATGAATTCTTCGCCCCAGGCTACATTGATCATAAAAGCGGCCATCGGTTTTTGAGGGTTGCCGCTATAGATCGGCTCCGCTCCCAAATTATCCAGATTCACACTCGGCGAGGTTTCGTTATATACATATTGAATCGGGCTGCCGGCAGGCTTGTTCTTATTGAGCTCGTAGGTTCGTTCCGTATCGACCTCAAGGCCATTATAACCCGGTATGGCGCCCCACACGCGATCGACCCTCGCGTCAACGGGAGGAATTCGCTTCTTCGGAGCTTCCTCGATAATTCGGGTCATCACGGCATCCAGACCGAGAGGCGGCGCAGAGAATCCGGTGATGAGAGGCAGTGCGCAAAGCGCCAGGGCATAACAACGTTTGAACTGAAACATTTCGTTCATAACTCCTTTCCTTTGTCTCCATGATTTCATTGACTTTGTTCACCGGTATCTTTTTGGGGCTTAAACTGAACAATCAAAAAGAGCAGCGGGATATAGGCGTATACAAAATAAAAACTGAAATTGTCGTATAAATCGGCAAATTGCCTGATAAGTCTGCGCTCGTCCAAGACGTTGGACAATACGAAGAACAGAATTAGAAAAACGATCAGGCTTGAGCGCTGCTTGATAGGGGAGATTCTCTCTCTCCAACGCCAGTTTGAATAATCCGAATCTTGGGATGATGTTGATGGATGGTCTGTTCCAAAAATAAAATGTTTTTAGTTTCGGTCAGATCTATTTCAGGCGGAGCATCTTTGATCTGGCAATTCAAGATAAAATCGATTTCGTTCGTAATTGAAATTTGCACAAAATCGCTGGATTTTTTAGTTTTCTCAAACAAATGCACAATATGTTGTTGAGGATTTGCTGCTTGTTTCTTATTTATTCTTGAACAGCCATGGCCGGAATAACATAATAGGGTCACCTCACCCATTAGCATCTATAGAAGGTTAAATTTCTATTCAATGAAAAGCCGAAGGGCCACTCCTTATCAGGAATGGCCCTCTTGCTATGGATGGGATTATTCGAATATTCCACTAGTTCTTATTTCTGCAAGGCTTGTTTGACCGTATCCTTCAAAGGCGTCAAGGTTCCGATCAGCTTGACCAGATCATCCGATGTTTTAGATGTCTCGCCCACGGAAACCGCATGATAAATACCCGCCATAAGTACGGCAATAGGCTCAGGCAAGCCGGCGTTCAAGAGTATATTTTTTTCTTCTTCGAAGGAAACGGACTGGTGAACGATTTTTTTACCGGTAACCTCAGAAACGATTTGAGCCAAATCGTCAAAGCTCCAGGTTTGATTGGAAACAAGATTATACGTCTTGTTCTCATGTCCTTCACCTGCAAGAACGGTCGCTGCAGCCAAGGCCAGATCGCTGCGGGTCACGGAATTAACGGTTCCGCGACCTGTATTCGTCACAATGGCTCCATGCTCTACGGATGCGCCAAGTCCCGGATTTATAAATACTTCGGTGTACAGAGAGTTGCGAAGGAACGTATAGGGAATGCCGGTGGTACGGATCGCATGCTCCGTAGCCAGATGGACCTGGGCTAGAGGGACGATCGATTCCTCCCCAAAGGCATATCCGGTATAGGCAATATGTCGAACGCCGGCATCCCGCGCCGCTTTGACGACATTCGCATGTTGAACGACGCGCAGCGTATCGTCGGAGTCAGGGCTTGAAATAAAGAGCAGCTTGGAGGCGCCGGCGAAAGCTTGTTGAAGGGATTCCGGTTTCGTGTAATCGCCATAACGAACTTCAATTCCGAGCCCGGCGAGCGAAGAAGCTTTCTCCACATTGCGGACGACGGCTGTGATTTGAGCTGCAGGAACTTTTTTGAGCAGATGTTCGATGACAAGGCCTCCGAGTTCGCCTGTAGCGCCGGTAACAAAAATGGACATGAGATTTCTTCCCTTCTTCTGATCAATTTTTCGAGAATGGCAACATTGTAACTGATTATGTTACAACGCATGCAAAAAAAATTAGAAGAACATAGAACCAGCTACAGACCACATGAACAAATCAGCTCATTAAAGAGCGGTTTTCTTGCTTAGTTCAGTCACCAGTTGATTCAGCGTTACTTGAGCTAGTTGACGCTCCATGGCAGACTGAGCTTCAAGCATGTTCGTTCGAAGAACGGATTCGATGTTAGCCCCAACCGGACAAGCAGGGTTAGGGTGTCCATGGAAATTAAAAAGCTCACCTTTCTCGACGACTTCAACCGCCCGATAAACGTCCAGCAGCGTTATTTCATCCAGCTCTTTGCGCAGGTAAGCTCCGCCGGCACCGGCCTTGACATGCACGAATCCGGCTTTTTTGAGGCTGCTGATAATTCTGCGGATCACGACCGGGTTCGTATTTACGCTGGCCGCTATGAAATCCGATGTACATGGCGATGGACTTATAGCTATAAGAGACAAGATGTGAACAGCGATGGAAAAGCGGCTGCTAATTTGCTTCATGTCGTTCACCTCTCGGGTGTAATCATTATAGTTACAACAAAAAATGAAGTCAAGGGGATGTATCTTCTGCAGCTGCTCTTTGCGCAGAAGCCTGTCTTATATCTGATATCCTCTTTTTACCCCATTCATACATCATTTCTATAATGGGCAGCAGCGTCATGCCAAGCTCCGTCATGGAATATTCCACTCTCGGAGGCACTTCAGGAAATACCTCGCGATGGACAATGCCGTCATCGATTAATTCCTTCAGCTGGCTCGTTAACATTTTATGCGTAATTTTAGGCAATAACCTCTGAAGCTCGCTGAAGCGCTGCGCTCCCTCTCTTCCCAGATGCCAAAGGAGCACCAGCTTCCACTTTCCTCCAATAATAGCCAGCGTCAATTCTTTCTCGCAATTGAAATCCCCATTCTTGATTTTATCCAATATTTCCTCGCGCAGATCGGACATTTTATTCTCCTAACTTCTCATAAGTTACTTTTTTGTAACCAGCGCACAAAAAAGTGCATTCTTTTATAATTTCTTCACAGCGTATACAATCTAGCTTGTAAACAACTACGTTGCAAGGAGAGGTGATACGAGTGTCTAAGAAGGTATTGATTTTGACAGGGGATGCTGTCGAAGCGTTAGAAGTATACTATCCCTATTACCGCTGTCTGGAAGAAGGCTTTGAAGCGGTGATCGCTTCCCCTACAGAACAGAAGGTGCTGCATACCGTCGTCCATGATTTTGAAGGATGGCAAACCTTCACGGAAAAACAAGGCTATAACATCGAGTCGCATGCTTCTTTCGAAAATATTAACCCTGAGCAATTTGATGCGTTAATCATTCCGGGGGGACGTGCGCCGGAGCATATTCGCCTTCATCCGGATTTTGCCAGACTTGCCGGCCATTTCTTCGAAAAAAATAAACCCATAATGATCCTATGCCATGCCAGTGTAGCTCTAACGGTAATTGCAGATCATATTAAGGGCCGCGAAATGACTGCTTACTATGCTTGCCGTCCGGAGGTTGAAGCGGCGGGCGCCAAATATATTGAGACTCGCTGCCACGTCGACCGTAACCTGGTCTCCGGGCATGCTTGGAACGACCTTCCACAGCTCATGAAAGAATTTGTTAAGCAAGTCCATGCAGTAAATTAAGCTGTAGATACACTATTATACCAAATAAACAAACTATTAAAAACAAACACCAAAACCATTCATGAAGAGGAGCGAATTAAACATGGAATTGCAATTAGCGTTGGATCTCGTAGACATCCCCGGAGCAAAGAAACTGGTGAAAGAAGTTGAGGCGTATGTAGATATCGTAGAAATCGGTACGCCGGTCGTCATTAACGAAGGCCTTAGAGCCGTAAAGGAAATTAAAGAGGCATTCCCTAATTTGAAAGTATTGGCTGACCTGAAAGTCATGGACGCGGCCGGATACGAAGTTATGAAAGCATCCGAAGCCGGCGCCGATATCGTCACCATTCTCGGTGTTGCCGAAGATATGACGATCAAAGGTGCCGTGGAAGAGGCTAAAAAACAAAACAAAAAAATTCTGGTCGACATGATCGGCGTTAAAGATATCGCTGGACGCGCGAAAGAACTCGATGCCTTTGGCGTAGATTACATTTGCGTCCACACCGGTTACGATCTTCAGGCAGTCGGCAAAAACTCCTTTGAGGATCTGAACACGATCAAAAGCGTCGTGAAAAATGCAAAAGTGGCAGTTGCAGGCGGCATTAAATTAGAAACGCTGCCGGAAGTCATTAAAGCAAAACCGGATCTTGTTATCGTCGGCGGCGGTATTACCGGTGCGGAAGATAAACAAGCTGTCGCAGCCGAAATGCAAAAATTGATCAAACAAGGTTAATTTATGAGCACTTCTTATTTAGCTGAAATCATAAAAGAATTAAATCGTACGGCCGACTTCGTCGCTGATCGGGAAGTTGAAGATTTGGTCGATCGTATCCTTCAATCCAAGAAGGTGTTTGTGGCCGGCGCGGGCAGATCCGGGCTGATGGTACGGGCTTTCGCCATGCGCATGATGCAAATGGGCATTGAAGCTTATGTAGTCGGCGAAACCGTAACCCCTAATTTGGAGAAGGGCGACACCTTAATCATCGGATCCGGTTCAGGAGAGACGCGAACTTTAATACCGGTAGCCGAGAAAGCCAAAAGTCTGGGGGGATCGGTCGCCGTGATTACCATTTCCCCGGAATCCACGCTTGGCAAGCTATCGGATATTACGGTGAAAATGCCCGGCTCGCCGAAAGAGCAGGAGGGCAGCGCCTATCAAACCATACAGCCGATGGGGGCATTATTTGAACAATCCCTCTTACTCGTTTGCGACGCCGTCATATTGAAGATGATGGAGAAGCAAGGACTTGATTCCCGGACGATGTTTGGCCGACATGCCAATTTGGAGTAGCTGAAAACTCGTACACAACTGAAAATAGTCCTCGCTGTTCGGCGAGGACTATTTATCAGACATCAGCATTTTCCTCGAAAGGCTCCGATCAGGAGCTTTTCTTAAATATAGATCCGTCAGGAATCGGAATTAAAGGGGGGAAAGAATCATGGATCCAATTACTTTTGTTTTGTTTGGATCGACCGGGGACTTGGCGAAAAGAAAAATATTCCCGGCGCTGTACAACTTATTTTTGGAGCAAAAATTACCCCAATCTTTTTCGGTTATCGGCTTGGGACGAAAAACGTTTACGGATGCCGAATTTCAACATTATGTCGAGCAATCTTTACGCACCTTTTCCAGACGCAAGCCTGAAGCGCAGGAGCGGCTGGAGGAATTTCTGGACTGCATCCGCTATTATGCTTTGGATGTTACGAACAAGGAAGGATACGTGGGGCTGCTCAAGCTCATTCAAGAGCGGGAAGAGCAGTTAAACATTCCTGAAAATCGGATGTTTTACTTGTCTGTCGCCCCCGAATTTTTTGACGTAATTGCTTCCCGTATCAAGGAGAGCGGTTTAGGCGAGACCAAAGGCTGGAAGCGTCTTATTATTGAAAAACCTTTCGGGCACGACTTACAATCGGCCCGCGAATTAAATCATAAATTAAGCCAATCTTTTGAAGAAGATGAAATTTTCCGGATCGATCACTATCTTGGAAAGCCTATGGTGCAAAATCTCGAAACGCTGGTGGCTGCCAATCCGCTGCTTAAAGCGTTATGGAGCAATCAATATATTGCCAATATCCAAATTACGGCGAGCGAAACGGTCGGCGTCGAAGAGAGAGCCGGCTACTACGAAACTGCCGGAGCGATCCGGGATATGTTTCAGAACCATATGCTGCAGCTGCTGATGATGACGGCTATGCACCTGCCTGCCCGAATCACGGAGAAAAATGTTCGCCAGCAGAAGATTCATTTATTGAAATCGTTACGCCGCCTATCCAAAAAGGATGCGGCAAACCACGTCGTCCGGGGTCAGTATGGCGCTGGAGACATTCAAGGCCAAGCCGTTGCTGCCTATCGTGAAGAGCCTGGGGTTGACGCTTTCTCGATGACCGATACGTTTGTTGCCGCGCGGCTTTGGATTGACGACTTTTTCTGGAATGAGGTTCCGATTTACATTCGGACCGGCAAAAGAATGAAGGAAAAGTCGACACGCATCACCGTTGAATTTAAAGACCGGTTCAAGGAACCGTACGGGAATGCCAACCAGGCCGTTCCGAACCTGTTGACGATTCAAATCAATCCGGATGAAAAGATAACGCTGCAGCTGAATAGTAAAAATCTGCTGCACAACGGACAGATGGAACCTGTCATGATGGACTTCTCGATGGATGCCAGTCAGATGCCGGAAGCTTACGAGCTTTTAATATTCGACGCGCTGAGAGGCGATGCGACGTTCTTCGCCCATTGGGAGGAAGTGGAGCTGGCCTGGGAGTGGGTGCAGCCCGTTCTCGAGGCTTTTGCCGAAAACCAGCTGCCTCTACACTTGTATCCATCGGGTTCGTACGGTCCGGCGGCGGCCCACCGTTTATTGGAGGAGCAAGGGTTTCGCTGGTGGCCGGATGAAGAAGCGGTGGATGTCAGGGAAATGACGCTGCACGTCACAGCTTCAGCACCATAACAGGAGAACGACCCGAATCTTGACATCAGGAGGATAGCGTCATATGAAAATCGGATTAGTCGGTTTAGGTAAGATGGGTTTAAATTTGGGCAAAAATTTAATGGATCACAAGCACGAAGTGGTTGCTTTTGATTTAAATACGGACGCGGTGGCCGAAATGAAAAGCTACGGGGCACAGGGCGCATCCGGGCTGCAAGAGCTTGTTCAAGCTTTGCCGGTTCCGCGGATTGTATGGATTATGGTGCCCCATTCGGCGGTGGATACCGTCATCGGTCAAATAACGCCGCTCCTGTCCCAAGGCGATATTGTCATCGAAGCGGGGAATTCGCACTATAAGGAATCGATTCGCCGATACAATCAGTTGAAAGAAAAAGGGATTCACTTTATGGATGCCGGAACTTCCGGAGGTATGGAGGGCGCCCGGCACGGGGCCTGCTACATGGTTGGCGGGGACCCGGAAGCATGGCGTGTAGTGGAGCCCATCTTCCGCGACACCGCCGTGGACCAAGGCTATTTGTATGCGGGTAAAGCCGGGAGCGGCCACTACCTGAAGATGGTTCATAACGGAATCGAATACGGCATGATGGCCGCTATCGGTGAAGGCTTCGAGGTGTTGGAGAAAAGCGGGTTTGATTTCGACTATGAGCAGGTGGCCCGGGTCTGGAATCACGGCTCCGTCATCCGTTCCTGGCTGATGGATTTGACGGAACGCGCTTTTTCCAAAGATGCCAAGCTGGATGAGATCAAAGGTGTGATGCATTCCTCCGGCGAAGGCAAATGGACGGTGGAGGAAGCTATGGATCTTCAGACAGCGACGCCGGTCATTGCCATGTCTCTGCTGATGCGCTACCGTTCCCTGGATCACGATACGTTCACAGGCAAAGTCGTAGCCGCTCTGCGGAACGAATTTGGCGGGCATGCCGTGGAGAAAAGCACCGTTACGGTGTAGGACGCGTTTTGAAGGATTTTATCGAAAAGCGGAATAAAAAAATCACGGGTTACGATGTCGTAACCCGTGATTTTTTTATGAGTTCAAACCTCCGAAAAATCATGTACGCGTCATAGCAGCATGCAATTTCTGCAGCCCGGCGGCGTTCACCAGAACGATGCCGAATATGATGAGGATGCCCCCTGCCGCGGTAAGCCAGGATAAGGCTTCGTTATACAACAGGCTGCCAAGCGTCATGGCAATCAGCGGTGAAACATACAGCCACGTTGACGGGAACACCGGGTTCGTCCTGGAGACGAGCCAATAGAACAAGCTGTGCCCGACCATGGAGCCGATGACGGTCAAGTACACGAGTGAGCCTGCGCCGGAAAGCGTGGCGTAGGGCGCGAGATCGATCCGCTCCGTGAGCAGGGACAAGATCAGGAGCAACGCGCCGCCGTGCATCATCTGTGCAGCATTGAGCGCGATCGGCGACGTATCGGGAAATCGGGTGATCACTTGTTTGGTGTACAAGGCTCCCGACGAATAGCTCAGCTCGCCCAGTAAAATCAGTACACAGCCCAGCACCCACAGCATGCTCATCCCCAGCGATAAGCCGGGCAGCAGCAGCAGGACGACGCCGGCAAAGCCGATCGCACAGCCGGCAGCGGATGCGGCGGTTGGCTTCTGGCGGTGCAGGAGCGCTTGGAGCAGCAGCATCATGATCGGTCCTGTCGCCGAGAGCACGGCGGCCAGACCGGATGCGACATATTGCTCGGCCCAGTACAGCGTTGAGAACGTACCGAATGTAAGGCCCGTGCCGGTAAGCAGCGTTTCTTTACGCCACAGCAGCGACAGCCGGGTTCGGCGCTTCCCCAGCATATACAGAAACAGAATCAGGCCCGCAGCCAAGAAGCGGATGCCGGCCGAGAAGAAGGGAGCGGCTCCCGCATCGATTCCCGCCTTAATAACTAGAAACGTTGTGCCGAAGATGGCGCACATGAACAAATAACCGAACAGGATCATCGCGGTTCCTCCTTTTGATCCATCGTACAGGAGGAAGCGTAGAACAGATGAAATGGAATAGAACAGATGGGCCAGGAATGAGGTACAATAGGAGAAGTTGAACCAAAGGATGTGGCATGGATGCCGAGACAATCTTATTCAACCGGTCAATCGTACCGGTTATTCGAGCAGGTGTACGATCACATCGAGAACCGGATCCGGCGCGGCGACTGGAAGGAGCATGAGAAGCTGCCGTCCATCCGGCAGCTTGCCCAAGAGCTTCAGGTTCACCGGCTGACCGTATTTCGCGCTTACCGGCTGTTGGTGGAGCAGGGAAAAGTATATGTCAAGGACAAGTCGGGTTACTTCTTACAGCCAAGTGGTTCTCAGATGCCGGAGGCCGTGGACGCGCTGGTGCCCGCTTATGAGACGGTGAATCATTTGTCTGAAATTCATCGCATCCCGGTCGCTTACCAATTGTCCGAGGCGATCATTGATCCGAACCTCCTTCCGAATATGTATTTGACGGATTATGTAAAGAGGGTGTTCGATCTGTATCCGAAGGTGCTGGCCACCTACTCCCCGGTACAGGGGGATGAGGAGCTGCGGGAGGCGTTGTGCCGGTATTTCACGAAGCGACACCTGTTTCATCTGACAGCGGATGAGATCCTCATTACATCTGGAGCGCAGCAGGCGATTAATCTGATTGCCCGTATCCTGGTGAAACCGATGGATACGATATTGCTGGAGAGGCCGACGTATAGCGTGGCCTATGATATTTTCCGCCAGCAGGGGGCGCAGATCATTCCTGTGGACATTCACCCGGACGGTTATAATCTCGAGCAGGTGGAGGGGTGCATGCGCCGGTATAAGCCTCGTCTGTTCTATATGAACCCGACGTTCCACAATCCGACGGGTTATACGGTTCCGGTCGAACAGCGCAAAAAACTGGTGGAGCTGGCGGAACGATACCGGTGCTTGCTGGTGGATGACGATACGTGCTACGACATTTATTTCGACCGGGAGCCGCCGCCGCCGTTGTTCACTTATGACACGGAAGGCTGCGTGATCTACATCCGCGGGTTTAGCAAATATGTCTCCCCCGGGCTTCGGGTTGCCGCTGTTATGAGCAGACCGCCGCTCATGAAGCCGCTGCTGACCGCCAAGTCGTTATCGGACAACGGCTCTCCGCTGTTGAACCAGAAGATGTTTTTGCATTATTTTACATCGGACCGGCTGCAGCAGCATCTCAAGAAGCTTCGTATCGCTCTCCAAATCCGTAAAGAGATCGTGGAGGAGGAGCTTGCGGCTACCGATTGGCAATGGATCAGCCCGCAGGGCGGATTGAATTTGTGGGTGCGCCTGTCTGGCGGCCTATCGGCCGAGAAGCTGCTGGCCGCAAGCATGCGGCAGTCGATTTCCTTTGTCCCCGGTATCATCTGCGATCCGAAGCGGGAGCTGACCTCCTGGGCGCGCGTCAGCTACTCCTATGCGAACGAGCCGCAGCTGAGGGAAGGGATGCGGAAGCTGATTGCTCTTGCAGGTTCGATGGACTCATGGAGCATCAATCGTGGCGGTGGACGGTCTAAAGCAGGCGGAAAAGCATAGCGGTTAAGTGCCGGCAAGCCGACATGGGGCGGCTGGCTGAAGCTCAAGCGAGAAGAAGACAAACAGACGCTGCGCCCGAGGCGCAGCGTCTGTCTGTCTGGGGGGACAGTTACTTGTTGACGTAGAGGTACGGTGTCCGGATCACGCTGTAGGTTCCTTCAATCATTTCCTCGGTAATAATGTTCGCTTTAAGCAAGGCGGAAATTTTCGCTTGATCCGGTTTTGATACGTTCTTCCATAGCTGCGGATCCGGCAGCGCGTCGAATAACAGGTGGTCGACGAATTGCTTTTTCTCTTGATAAATGACTTTTACCGTGTAGTCGTTGACGTGCAGCTCCGCGCTTTCCGGGTACATCGAGAGGATGTCTCTGCGAATCGATTCGAGCTCGTCTTCTATTTTTTTGTGCTGATCCTTCAGTTCGCAATAACGCGCCAGTTTATTAAAGTCCATGGGGATTACCTCGCTTTTGCCTCGATTTATACTTCATGACTATGCAGGAGACAAGCGTATTAGACTCAAATGGCAAACTTTGCGCGGAGGCGTGACGCCTGTTCAGGATCGCCGCAAAAAGCGCCTATCGGGGCACGACTCCGTCTTGGACGGGTTTGTGTTCCGGCAGGCGCTTCTTTGCGCACTTCCTAGAGGACGTTAATCTGCAGCTCGCCCAGCTTGCGCTTGAAATCGGCCTTCAAGATCCGTTTCTCGCGAGGCTCCAGGAAGGCCGCATCCACGCCGTTCATAACGATCGCGGCCAGCTCGTGCAGCGTAAAATGAAACTTCTCTGCGATCGTTTGGTACTCTTGCGTAATCGTCGTGCCGGATACGGTCGGATTATCCGTATTGACGGTCAGCGTCAACCCCTGCTCGAAGTACTGCTTGATCGGATACGCCTCCCAACCGGATACGGCCTTCGTCTGGATGTTGCTGACCGGACAAAGCTCCAATGGGACGTTCCGCTCTCTGACAATCTCCAATACTTCCGGGTTTTCCTGCAGACGCACGCCGTGCCCGATCCGAACGGCGCCAAGCCGGGTAACGGCCTCATAAATGTTGGCCGGTCCCGCCGCTTCGCCGGCATGGATCGTAATCGGAATGCCGTGTTTGCGGGCTAACGCGAACGTATCGCGGAATAACTCCGCCGGGAACGAAGCTTCATCGCCCGCAAGGTCGACGGCGACGACGCCTTGGCCGAGGAAGCGGGCCGCGGCTTCCACGACCTCGCGATTGGCCTGCTGCGAATGGTTGCGCATGCAGATCGCGATGGCGCGCGCTTTGACGCCGCAGCGCGCTTCTCCCTGTTTGAGCCCTTCGGTCACCCAGTACATCGTTTCGTCGACGGATAAGCCCATCTTCCGGTGAAGCTGCGGCGCGAAGCGAACCTCGATATAACCGCAGCTGTGCTCGGCGGCTTGCTCGACCGCCTCGCGGGCGACGCGCTTTAAGGCGTCTCCCGTTTGCAGAAACGGCGTCGTAAAGTCGAACTTGCTTAAATATTCCTTCAAGCTTCCGCAATCGTCGGTCACCTGCATATAAGGCAGCAGCAGCTCCTTCTCGGAGGCAGGCAGCGGAATGCCCAGCGTACTGGCCAGCTCGAGCGCCGTTTCCGGTTTGACGCAGCCGTCCAAGTGCAGATGAAGGTCGACCTTCGGCAGCTTTCGTATCAATTCCTTGGTGATGACGGTATCCATAACGCTTGTTCTCCTTTCGATTTATAGAAGGAAATAGACATTCAACGGGAATGTCTATCGGCATAGGAACGACGATCTTCAGTTAACGGACGGAAGCTGGACATGATCCGTATCGCAAGAAACGGTTTCGCAAGAAAAGCTGCCGCCAAAACACGAACGCATCTTCCTCGAAAGTGCTCCGACCAGAAGCTTTTCTTAATACTATACGTACGGTCATGGTTTATGTCAATAATCATAACAACAAAACATAAAATAAGGGTTTTTCAATTAATATATTACACAAACATAACATAAATAATTGCAAATTGTTGAACACGGCCGTTCAATTTCGGATGTTTCCAGCGTTCTCTCGTTAGGGGACGGTTCGGATCATTGGATTGCGAAATGCTGAAATACTAGGTTTTACTGGATTTATTGGAGGGTCAGAGATTAGGGGCGGGTGTAAAGGAGGCAACATCGGCAGCCCAATTTATGAAAATTTATCGATTTGACGGTTTACATAAAATTGTATTTAGTGTTATATATTATTACATAAACAAATATTAATATAACATATAATGTTATATTTTGCGTTTTTTTGGCGCGGAGGGTGGGTTCTATGAATATGACGGTCGAACAGGCGTTATCGGTATACCCGCTGTCGGAAGGGCGTTTGATCGCCGGGAGGGATGGGGCCGCACGCATCGTGAAATCGGTCAATGTGATGGATGCGCCGGATATTACGGAATGGATCAAAGACGGAGAGATGCTGTTCACGACGGCTTACGTGATGAAGGACCGGCCTGAAGAAGCGATCGATTTGCTGCGCAAGCTCCATGCGAGAGGCTCTGCGGGGCTGGGCATCAAGCTCGGCCGTTTTTGGACGAATGTGCCCCAGTCGATTGTGGAGGAGGCGGACCGGCTCGGATTTCCGCTGATCGAGCTGCCGTATCAGTTCACCTTTTCCGATCAGATGAACGGGTTGTTTCATGCGGAGCTGGAGCGAAATACGCGATCGCTTCAAAGATTGCTGGAGAAGCAAAAGAAGCTGATGCAATTTGCGCTGGGCGCGCAGTCGGATTCGATGTTTTTTGAACAAGTGCAGGCGATTGTAGAGACGCCGTTCGCCGTGGTGAGCTCGCGCGGCCATTTGATTTACAATGCGACGTCGTACGGCGATAAGCAGCTGCTGGAAGGTTGGCCTTGGCGCGAAGGGGTCAGGCGCTTGCGGGCGGGAGGAGGCGAAATGTACCGCGTTCCCGTCGAGTACAAACGGGAATGTATCGGGTACGCGGTCTTCGGCCGGCATGAGGTGGCGCTTATGAAGGAAGAAGAGGGACTGTTCGTGCAAACGGCGGAAATTCTCGCGCATCACTTGAGCTGCATTTATCGCGATGAGCTGGAGCGTTCGCTGAATCGCGATTTGGGCGGGATGTTTGCCCGCTATTTGAGTCAAGACGTGCCGGTCGGGATGCTTACGGCGCAGATGGAGGATCTGGGCATTCGCGTGCTGGGCGGTTCCTATCAATGTGTGCTGACGAAGGTGATGTCAGGGGTGGACGGGGCGCACCGGGAGGTCATCAAGGCCGTTCGGGAGGAGCTGGAGTACAACCCGGCTTTTCGCGAGCTGGAGGTTGTGCATTTCGTGGTGGGGAACGGGGTATTCTCGATTTTTCGGGGCGACGAATGGGCAGTCTCCGGCAAGCTGCCGGACATCATGAACCGCGCGCTCGGCTGTATGTTGGACAAAGGGATTTTGCCGCAAATTCGAATGTCCGTTAGCAATAAGAAAACGAAGCCTGCTGTTCTCCGGCAAGCTTACATGGAGTGCTCGGAGGCGTTCGAGCTGGCGGAGCGGCTTGGCGTCGCCGACAAGGTCGTGCGCTTCGAATCGGTGGAGCTGGCCTATGTATTCCGCCACGTGCCGACGAACGAGATGCGTACGTACGGGCAAGAGGTGCTGGCGGAGCTGTTGGCCAAAGACCCGGATTACGCACACGAAATGCTGCGGACGCTGGAAGCGTTCCTGGAGCATGACGGCCAGGTGAACGAGGCGGCGAAGCATTTGTTCGTGCATCGCAACACGGTGGCCTACCGGCTGGAGAAGATCGGTGAAATCCTCGGGGCCGATTTCAAAAAAATGAACGATTTGCTGAGGCTGAAGCTGGCGTTTATGTTCCGGCGCATGCTTGATGAGCGGGATTCGGAGTAACGGTCTTATAAGTTGAAAGGGGGTGGTGGTATGGAGTTCCACGAGGTGCTGGACGCATGGGACGAAACGCGCGGGAATGCTGTACTGGCCACAGTCATCGGAGTGGAGGGTCATGCCTACCGCAAGGAGGGCGCTTCGATGCTGCTTTATGCCGACGGCCGCCGTGTCGGGGCGATCAGTCCGGGCTGCCTGGAGGCCGACGTCATGGAACGGGTGCCGGACATTGCGGCCGGCGGTCCCCCGCAAACGGTTGAGTACGACATGAGGGATGCCGACGATTGGGCATGGGGAGAAACGGTCGGCTGCGGCGGAAAAATCACGGTGCTGCTGGAATCGGTGGAAGGAAGGCTCGCCGACGCGCTGACCGAGCTGCTGTCGCGATTGCGGCTCGGCGAAGCGTGCTGCTTGGTGCGGCGGCGGCAATCGAAGGCCGCCCGGTCTGCATTCATGAGCGGCACTGGTGCGGCGGGCGCGCCGGAAGGGCTTGGCAGGCACGAGGAATCGGGAATGCCGGGGCTGCCGGGAGAGTCGAGGGGGCCGGAAATGTGGGGAATGCCGGGAGTGCTGGATGCGAGCCTGGAGTACGAAGTGGAAGCGGTAAGTTCCGGGGAGGCGGCGACAGGCTGGGAAGACGATGGCTTCCGCTTGCTGTGCGAACCGAAGCCGCGTTTGCTTATATTCGGCGCGGGTGCGGATGCCGAGCCGCTCGCTGCGCTGGCTGCTGCGTCCGGGTTTCGCGTCGTCGTGGCCGATTGGCGGGAATCGCTTTGCTGCCCGGGGCATTTTCCCGGCTGTGGGACGTTCGTCGGCTCGCCGGTGGAGGCGGTCGAGCGGCTCGGCGTAAGCGAATCGGATTACGTTGTGGTGATGAGCCATCATCCGGGCCGCGACCGTCAATGCTTGCAGGCGTTGTGGCCGCGGGCTGCCCGTTACGTCGGAGTGCTCGGCTCGAAGGCGCGGACCCGGCGGTTGCTGGAAGGAATGAACCCGCCGCCATGGCTGCACTGGCCTATCGGGCTGGCCATCGGGGCGGTCGGGCCGCAGGAGATCGCCGTCAGCGTCGTGGCGGAGTTGATTGCCGTGCGCAGGCGGGCAGATATACGCGGGGAAAGGGGAAGTGCGCTTGAAGGCGGCGGGGCTGTATTTGGCAGCCGGTCAAAGCCGGCGAATGGGAGTCCCCAAGCTGTCCATCCCGCTCGGGGATAAGGGTCCGCTTGGCGGTATGGCGCTGCGGGAGGCGGCTCAATCCGGGTTGGATGATATCTTCGTTGTTACGCGTTCAGGGGAGCGGCCGGACTGGTATCCTTTTGCAGAGGGGGAGGCCGCGGGTGAACGCTGCTTCCTCATTCCCGCGCCCGAGGCGGAGCTCGGAATGGCGCTCTCGATTCGAGCGGGCTTGTCGGCTGCGGCCGACAACGGTCCGTATGATGCGGTTGTTGTCCTGCTGGCGGATCAGCCGCTGCTGCGCGCGGACATGATCGACCGGCTGTTGGCGGCATACAGGGCCGATCCGTCGCTTGAATTCGCAGCCTGGGCGGATCGGGGAGAGGCGCGGCCGCCGGTGCTGTTCGCAGCGTCCGTATTTGACACGCTGCGCCGTTTGGCAGGGGACGAGGGGGCGCGCAAGCTGCTGACGGGCTCGCGGCTGCGGGGGAAACTGCTGGAGGGGGAAGCGGCGTGGTTCACGGATTTGGACACGCCGCTTGAAGTGAAGCTTTTCATTGAACGTTACGTGCGCAGCGGATAAGTCGGTGAAGGGGCTGGAAGGAGAGGTGGAAGTAAATAGCGGAACTGTAAGGGGCATCGTTATGCTGGAGGGACCGAGCTGCGAGGTTTAGGCGAATCGCGCATCGTGGTTACGTTATTTTCGAATGAAAGCTCCGCTATTTGCGCGAGACGGGTCCGGCTGAGCGGGTTTGGGCGCAGGGAGGACTGCATAGGACGGCGAATACACGAGGAAGCTCCATGTTGTGTCAACTATATGTTATGTATATACCGATAAAGGTGATTATTTCACAAAAACAGCGCATCTTTTTAGCACAAAAAACAAAATAATGTCATATTAATTGACGTATACATGCCGCTGACTTATAGTGAAATTACTTCAAAGACAACGATGGTGCCCAAGTAAACGAAATGATCTAAATCATGTATGCGGAGGAGAGCGCAATGAGACTGACTCAGGTATGGACGGCGGCATTGATGTTGATTTTGGCCATGATTGTGGGGGTGGCCGGTTGTTCGCAAGAAAGTGCGAAACCGGCTGCGACAGGGACGACTGATCCGAAGCCTGCGGATACGGCGGCGAAGCCGACAGAGACAAAGGCACCGCGCGTCGCATTCGTCTACATCGGACCTCCAGGTGACGGCGGTTGGACGTACGAGCACGACCAAGGGCGTTTGCAGATGGAGAAGGAGCTGGGCATCAAGGCTGACTTCGTCGAGAACGTACCGGAAAGCGCCGATGCCGAGCGGGTGATCACGGAGCTGGCGCAAAACCACGACCTCATTTTTACAACAAGCTTCGGTTACATGGAATACACGCTGAATGTCGCCAAGAAGTTTCCGAAGGTTATCTTCATGCACGCATCCGGCTACAAAACGGCCGACAATATGGGCACCTATTTCGGACGCAATTATCAGGCCAGCTATTTGGCAGGCATCTCCGCCGGTAAAATGACGAAAAAGAACGTGATCGGTTACGTCGGCGCGTTCCCGATTCCGGAAGTCATTTATAACATCAACGCGTTCACGCTGGGTGCGCAAAGCGTCAATCCGGACGCGAAAGTCAACGTCGTGTGGAGCAACACCTGGTACGATCCGGCGACGGAGCGGCAAGCCGCCGTCAGCTTGCTGGACAAAGGCGCCGACGTCATCGCCGCTTACCAGGACTCTCCGGCCAGCCTGCAGGCGGCTCAAGAGCGCGGTGCGTTCGGCATCGGCAACGATTCCGATATGTCGCGGTTCGCACCGGAAGCGTACATCACGTCCCCGGTATGGAAGTGGGGCCCTTACTACACGCAAGTGGTCAAGGAAGTCATGGAGGGCAAATGGAAGCCCGGCCAATATTGGGGCAGCATGAAGGACGGCATCGTCGATTTGGCGCCGCTCGGCAAGAACGTGCCGGACGACGTGAAGAAGCTGGTCGAGGATGCCAAGGCCAAGGTGATGAGCGGCGAGCTTGACGTATTCAAAGGGCCGATCTACGATGCGGCGGGCAGTGTGAAGGTGGAAGAAGGCAAGACGCTGGCGGATGCGGATATTTTAAGCACGAACTGGTTTGTCAAAGGGGTTGAAGGCACGATCCCGAAATAAAACGGGCTTCCCATGATGCAAATCCCTTCGTAACCGCGAAGGGATTTGTGCTAGCCGAAGGCCCCGGGTGAAGAAGAGAGGCTGACTCGAATGACGGAATATGCGTTTGAAATGACCGGTATCCTAAAGCGGTTCGGCCCGGTAACCGCAAGCGACGGCGTCGACCTGTCCGTTCGGCGGGGCGAGATTCATGCGCTGCTCGGCGAGAACGGGGCCGGCAAGAGCACGATCATGTCGATATTATCCGGCGTGTACCGCGCGGACGAAGGCGAGATTCGCATCGGCGGGAAGCCGGTCCACATTCGCGGTCCGAAGGACGCGATGAAGCTCGGGATCGGCATGGTCCACCAGCATTTTCGGCTGGTGGCGGCGATGACCGGAGCGGAGAATATTGTACTGGGCCAGCGCGGCAGCGTTTGGCGAGGCAAAGGCTGGATGCGGAGCAAGCAGCGGGAGCTGGAAGAGCTGGCTCGTAAATTCGGCCTGAGCGTTCCGATGGACCGGCCGGTCTGGCAGCTGTCCGTCGGCGAGCAGCAGCGCGTGGAAATTATGAAGACGTTATACCGCGGGGCGGACATCGTCATCCTTGACGAGCCGACCTCCGTGTTGACGCCGGGAGAAGCGGAAGAGCTGTTCCGCACGCTGAGGTCGATGAAGCAGGAAGGCAAGACGGTCATGATTACGACCCACAAGCTGAGGGAGGTCATGGCGGTTGCCGATGTGATGTCCATGATGCGCAAAGGAAAGATGATCGCATCTGTCGCCAAGGAGGATACGTCGGAACAGGAGCTGGCGCAGCTGATGGTCGGGCGGTCGATCGAGGCGGCAACGGCGAATCATGCCGGTCCGTCGCCGATCCGGGATCAGCGGGAGGCGCTTGGCGCGATTCTCGCCGTGGAGCGGCTGCAGGTGAACGCGGACCATGGTCGCCAGGCGCTGCAGGGCGTTACGCTGCAGGTAGGCAAGGGCGAGATCGTCGGCGTCGCCGGGGTTGCCGGCAACGGGCAGAAGGAGCTGGCGGAAGCGTTGACGGGACTGCGCCCCTGGCAGTCGGGTACGGTCGTATACGACGGCCGGGAGCTGCAGACGCCCAGCGTGCGCAGGCTGATTGAGCTGGGTGTCGCCCATATTCCGGAGAACCGGATGAAAAGCGGCTTAGCTGGCTCGCTCGGCGTCACGGATAATTTATTATTCAAGTCGTATCGTACCCCGGCCCGTTCGCGTCTCGGCTTCTTGCGAAAAGGGGGAAACCGCAGGTGGGCCGAGGAGCTGGTGCGGAAGTTCGACGTCAAGACGCCCGGTCTGGACGCGCCGGTGCGCCAGCTGTCCGGAGGCAACCAGCAGAAGCTTGTGCTCGCCCGCGAAGCGGAGCAGAAGCCGAAGCTGCTCGTTGCCGTGCATCCGACGCAGGGTCTCGATGTCGGGGCTGCTGACGGGGTGCATCGCATGCTTCGGGAGCTCGCCGAAGGCGGAACGGGCATCCTGCTCATATCCGAGGATTTGGACGAAGTAATCAAGCTGTCGGATCGTGTGCTCGTGCTGTTTAACGGCACGATTCAAGCCGAATTTCGAGCCGGGACGTTGGACCGGGGCGATATCGGCTCCGCCATGGCCGGCTTACCGGAATCGCGAGGTGAAGCCATATGAGTACCGAACCCTCAGCCGGAGCTTGGGGAGCAAAGGCGCAGACGGCGGAAGCCGGGGGCGCCGACAAGCCTAAATTTCGCCTGGAGCTGAACTCCGCTCCATCTGGCGTATGGTGGATGCCGATCGTGTCGGTTGGGCTGGCGCTGGTGTTTTGCGGGTTGTTTATTGCGCTGAACGGCATGAACCCGATCGCCGTTTATTTGAAAATGCTTCAAGGCGCCTTCGGCTCCAGCTACGGCATCAGCGAAACGATGGTCAAAGCGATTCCGCTGCTATTATGCGGACTCGGCGTCTCGTTCGCCTACCGCATTTCGATTTGGAATATCGGAGCGGAAGGACAGCTGATCGCCGGTGCGATCTCCGCGACGGCGGTTACGATTTATTGGCCGGAGCTCGGCGGGCTTTGGGCGATTCCCGTTATGATGATCGCCGGGATGGCCGGGGGCGCGCTGTGGGGGCTGCTGACGGCCCTGCCTCGTACGCTGTTCCGGGTGAACGAGCTGATTACTTCTTTAATGTTGAATTATGTGGCGATTCTATTGCTGAATTTCTTCGTGTTCGGTCCCTGGAAAGATCCGAAAGGGATGAACTTCCCCGGCACCGCGGAATTTCCGCCGGCGCAGCAGCTGCTGACGCTGGGCGGCTCGCGGCTTCACCTGGGGCTGGTATATGGTCTGGTCGCGGTCATTCTATACGCGGTCTGGATGAACTACACGCGCTGGGGCTACGAGCTTCGCTTGCTCGGCGCGAATCCGGCTGCGGCCAAGTACGCGGGGATCGCGGTGAACCGTCACATTATCGTCGTGATGCTGATCAGCGGCGGCCTGGCCGGACTTGCGGGCATGAGCGAGGTGTCCGGGGTGACGCACCGGCTGATGTACGGATTGTCGCCCGGTTACGGGTATACGGCCATTATCGTCGCTTGGCTCGCCAAGCTGAATCCGGCCGGCCTGCTTGTGTCGTCCGTGCTGTTCGGCGCACTGATTGTCGGCGGCTACAGCGTGCAGACGATCGGGCTGCCGTCGTCCATGTCGCTGATGCTCCAGGGCGCGATCTTATTCTTTCTGATTGCCGGGGATCACTTCGGAAAATACCGGCTGCGCCGCAGCCGCAGCGATAAAGCATAAGGAGCCGGGAGTCGACCGGCGGTCGAAGGGGGCTGTTCACGTTGGAATTCACGATTACTTTGCTGATCGCGGCGATTTCCGCCGGGACCCCGCTGCTGCTTGCCGCGCTCGGGGGGATTTTATCGGAGAGGGCGGGCATTATTCATCTCGGTACGGAAGGCATCATGCTGATGGGAGCCGTGCTCTCCTGCATGACTTATATCACGACCCAAAGCCTGGGGCTCGCGCTTCTGTCGGCGCTGCTGGGTACGGCGCTGTTGGGCGGGCTGCACGCCTTATTGACGGTTACGCTGCATGCGAACCAAACCGTCAGCGGTCTGGCCATTACGCTGTTCGGCACCGGATTAAGCGCCTACTTGGGCAAAAAGTTCAGCGGCCAGCCGATTCCAGGCTCCGTGCCGAAGCTCGATCTGCCGTGGCTGGAAGCCGTGCCGTTCGCCGGCAGGCTGCTGGCGCATCAGGATTGGATCGTATGGTTCAGCCTGGTGCTCGTCGTCGCGCTGCACACGCTTATTTACCGTACGTCCTGGGGGCTGCATCTCCGCGCCGTCGGCGATAGTCCGGGGACGGCGGACGTGATGGGCATTCCGGTGGCGCTGTTTCGCTACACGTATGTCGTGCTCGGCTCGATGCTGATGGGCTTGGCCGGCTCGTATTTGATCCTGGCGTATTCGCCCAGCTGGACGGAAGGGATGACGGCCGGACGCGGGTGGATCGCGGTGGCGCTCATTATTTTCGCCCGTTGGAATCCGGTTCGCGCTTTGTTCGCCGCTTATTTATTCGGCGGGCTTGATGCCCTGGGCTTCCGCATTCAATTGCTGGGAACCCCGATTCCTTCGTATTTTCTGAAAATGATGCCGTACCTGATCACCATCGGCGTACTGATGTATGTCGGCTGGAAAACGCGCAGCAAGCCTTCGGGCGGCCCCGAAGCGCTCGGACTTCCGTATTTGCGGGAGCAGCGCCACTAGAGGTGAACGTGATGAGTCTGGAAAAGCGAGGTGAGGCGGATGGCTGTTGGCGAATATCCCTTGCCGGATATGCGGAAGCGGGTGTGGCAGCCGCGAACGCTGGCGGAAGCTTGGCAGTTGAAGAGGACGCTGGGCGAGCAGGCCGTGATCGTCTCCGGCGGCACGCTGCTGCGAACGCAGTGGGAAGCGGGGACGGCGATCATGCCGGGGCATCTGATCAGCCTTGAATCGGTACCTGAACTGCAGGTATGCGAAGCGGGCGGGGCAGCGATTCGAATCGGTGCGGGCGTGACGCTCGCCGCTTGTCAGCGATGGGGGGACGCTCCGTCCTTGCTGAAGGAAGCCTGCCGCCGTATCGCGGCTCCCTCCATTCGCCGCCTGGGTACGATCGGAGGCAACGTCATGTCGGCCTCGGGCGATTCGCTGCCCGCTTTGGCCGTGACGGACGCAGAGCTGGTATGGTACGACGGCAGCGGGTCGGTGGCCGAGCCGGTCGGCGCCTGGCTGGAGCAGCGGCGTGCGGTCGGAGGCTCCGCGAAGGAGACGCGCCTGCTGAAGGAGGTTCGCTGGAGCAGGAAGGCGGATGACCAAGAGGCTTGCGGCTATTACGAGAAAGTCGGGCGGCGCGAAGGGTTCTGTCCTTCCGTCGTGACGGTAGCCGGACAATTTCGGCTCGATGCGGCGGGCAGGCTGCGCGGCGTACGGTTGGCCGCCGGCAGCGCCGCTGCGGTCGCCTGCCGGCTGGCGGAGGCTGAGGCGCTGCTGGAAGGAAGCGTATGGAGCGCGGACTTGAGGCGCAGCGTGCATCAAGCCGTGATGGAAGGGTTCGACGGCGGAGCGGATGCTTTCGCTACGGCGGCATACCGCAAGCGTGCAGCCGCCCATTTGCTGACGGCGTTCCTGGAGGAGCGCGCCGGCTGCCGGGGGGACTGAGAGAGGAGGGGCAGGATGAGACTGGATAGAACGATGGCAGGAACACGCTGGCACATACGCCCGGACGGACCGGATAAGGTGACCGGACGGCTTGCGTATTTGACGGATATGGGCATGCCCGGCATGCTGTACGGCAAAATTTTGCGAAGCGCTTATCCGCACGCCTGGATCTTGTCCATCGACACGAGCCGGGCGCAGCGGCTGCCGGGGGTTCATGCGGTGCTTACCCATCGCGACGTGCCGGGCTTGAACCTGTTCGGTATCGCGGTTCCCGATCAGCCGGTGTTGTGCGAGGATCGCGTGCGTTTCGCCGGAGATGCCGTGGCGGCGGTTGCGGCTGAAACCGAGGAGCTGGCCGAATATGCGCTGACGCTGATCGAGGTGGTCTACGAGCCGCTGCCGGTCATCGACAGCCCGGAAGCAGGGCTGCGGCCCGATGCGCCTAAGCTGCATCCGAACGGGAACGTGCTGCATCGCACCGATTTTGAGCGGGGGAATGCCGCGCAGGCGTTCGCGGCCTGTGCTTTCGTTACGGAAAATACGTACCGGACCCCGCGTCAAATGCACGTCTATATGGAAACCGAAGGCGGATTGTTCGTCCCGGAGCCGGACGGCGCAGGACTTACGGTTTATGCGCCGACGCAGCACGGCTATAAAGACCGGTTTCAGCTGTCGCGTATTCTGGCGATGCCGGAGCCGAGCATTCGCGTCGTGTCCAGTCCGATCGGCGGCTCGTTCGGCGGCAAGGACGAACTGAACGTGCAGCCCTACGGGGCGCTGCTGGCTTTGAAGAGCGGCCGGCCGGTCAAGCTGCACCAATCGCGGATGGAATCGGTTCGCGCCGGATTGAAGCGTCATCCGATGAGCGTGACGATGCGCACGGGAATGGACGCGAACGGCAAGCTGCTCGCCCATGAGGTGCGCATCGTGGCCGATACCGGCGCTTACGCCACGCTGGGCGAACCGGTCTTGAACTTCGCGACGGAACACGCGCAGGGGCCTTACCGGATTCCGAACGTCGCGATCGAAGGCTTGTCCGTGTATACGAACAACGGCGTATCGGGCGAGTTTCGCGGCTTCGGCGGCAATCAGGTGATTTTCGCGATGGAGGGGCAGCTCGACCGGCTGGCGGAAGCGGCGGGCATCGATCCGTGGGAGCTGCGCAGCCGCAACTTGCGGGAAGCGGACGATCCCGGGCCGTTCGGCCAGCGGATCGTGGCGACAGACGGCGCCCGCCAGGTGTGGGCGTCGGTGGCCGGCTCCGAGCTGATGCGGAGGAAGGCGCGGGAAGAGCAGGCGGCGTGGCCGGCCGCGAATGAAGAGCTCGCGGGATCGTCGAAGGCGGGCGAAGAGCGCGAGGCGTGGCCGGCTATGGGCGAAAGACGGGCGGGCAGCACCCGGGAGAAGTGGCTGCGCAGGGGAATTGGCGCCGCCATCGCCATGCACGGCTCCGGGCTTGGCTTCGGTCTTCCGGACCCGGCTGGCGGCCGCCTCCGCCTGAATGCCGAAGGCCGCATTGAAGCGGCATTCGGCTACGAGGAATTCGGGCAAGGGCTGCTCGCTTCCTTGCAAATCATGCTGACGGAGCGGTTCGGCTGCGCCAAGGAAGATCTGGAGCTCGTCATCGGCGATACGGCCCGTGTGCCGCACAGCGGCTCCAGCACCGCCTCGCGGGCGACGAGCATGATGTGGCAGGCGCTTCAGCGAATGGAGGCGCCGTTCGCGGGAATGCTGCTCGAAGCGGCCTCCAGGCTGACCGGCGTTCCGGCCGATCAATTAAAGACCGGTCCGGGCGGCATCTGGCGAACGGCGGTAAGCTGCGAAGCGGAGCCGGTCATCCGATACCGTGAGCTGTCGGAACGGACGGAAACGCCGATCGCCTGCGAGACGGCGTTTCACTTTCCGACGACGCCGGATGAGCGGGTGGGGGCGCATTTCTTGCATACGTACACGGCGGTGGCCGTCGAAGTCGAGGTGAACCTGCTGACCGGACGTGTGCGGGTGACCGATCAGTACCATGCGGTCGCGGCCGGACCTGTCGTCAATCCAATGGGGTATGTCGGGCAGATTGAAGGCGGCAGCCACATGGCCATCGGATTTGCGCTGACGGAGGACGCTGTCATGGAGGGCGGGCAATACTTGACCCGCAATCTGGATGCTTATTTGATTCCAACGGTGAAGGATACGCCCGCCGGCTTCCAGCTGGATGCGATCGAGGGGCTGCCGGAGGGCGATCCGTTCGGTCCGCGGGGGATCGGCGAAATCGGTACGGTCGCCGTAGCTCCGGCGATCGCCGCCGCCGTCCGCGACGCCGTCGGCAAGTGGGTAACTTCACTCCCCATCAACCCGGAAGAGCTTATGGCGGACGATCCGTTTGAAGAGGGGGGAGCGCGATGAGCAGTCTGCCGCAACCGGAACAGGTGAACCGGCTGGCTTGTACCTTGAACGGCAAGCCTTTGGAGCTGGCGGTTGCCGCCGAACGCCGTTTGGTGGATGTGCTGCGCAAGGATCTCGGGCTGACAGGCACGAAGATTTCGTGCGAAATCGGCCGCTGCGGCGCATGCATGGTGCTGGTGGACGGCAAGCCGATGAATGCCTGCTTGCTGATGGCGTATCAGGTGGAGGGCCGCTCGGTCACGACGATCGAAGGTTTGGCCGGCGACGACGGCGGGCTGCATCCGGTCCAGCAAGCCTTCCTCGAGGAAGGCGGCTTTCAATGCGGATATTGCACGCCGGGAATGGCCGTCTCTCTGGTCGGCCTGCTTGACCAGTGCCCGGCTCCGAGCCGGGACGACGTGGAGGAGGCGCTGTCCGGCAACCTGTGCCGCTGCACGGGGTACGGCGGCATTATGCGCGCTGCGGACGCTGCGGTGCGGAACAGGTGCGGGCGGCGCAATGCCGGCGAGCGCGATTTTACCTGAGAAAGGAGAAAGGCGGAACCGCGAATGACAACGATCCATCGCATTTCAATCGGCCAATTGAATCGAATGACGCAGGCCGGGTTTGTCGAAGCGCTCGGCGCGGTATTCGAGCATTCGCCATGGGTTGCCGAGCGTGCTTATGCGGCGCGGCCTTTCGCAGACTCGGAGCAGCTGCACCGCGCGATGCTGCGGGTAGTTGACGGCGCTTCGCGGGAGGAGCGTCTGGCGCTGCTCCGGGCGCACCCGGATTTGGCCGGGCGTCTCCAGATGAGCGAGCTGTCGGTCCAAGAGCAGCGGGGCGTCGGGTTGAACGAGCTGAGCGTCGACGAATACGACATGTTTACCCGCATCAATACGGCGTATACCGGCAAATTCGGATTCCCGTTCATCATGGCGGTGAAGGGCAGCTCCAAGGAGCTGATTCTCGAAGCCATGCTGGCCAGACTCGAACACAATGTGCAACAAGAGCAGCGTCAAGCGATGACGGAGATCGCCCAAATTACCCGTTTTCGGCTGGACGATTTGATTCTACAGGAAGGGAACGATTGCGTTATGACTACCGGCTATGGCAAACGAACCATGTATTACGGCAAAGGGGATGTGCTCGTCTACCGCACGTATGTCAAACCCCTTGAAGTCAGCCCGATTCCCGAATCGGCCTATACGGGGTCGGACAATGTCATTTTCGCCCTGAATGTCACGGTTTCCGTCAGCGGGGATGCGTTCCTGCCTTCTTTCACGCAAGCGGACAACAGCATGGTGGTGGCGACCGATTCGATGAAAAATTTCATGCTGCGGCATGCCGCCGATTTCGAGGGCTCGACGGTTGAAGCGTTCCTTCGTCATGCGGCGTGCTTGCTCCTGCATAAGTACGCGCATATGTCCGGCGTTGAGCTGTCGGCAGAGCGGCTGCCGTTCGATGCGGTGCCGATTGCGGCGGGGAACGGCGAATTTCGCGGCAGCGGGCTCGTGTACCGCCGCTCGCGCAACGAGAGCGGACGATTTACGGTTCGCGTGGAGCGGACCGGGCAAAGCCTGGAGACGGTCAAGCAATCGGCCGAAATCACGAATTTGCATTTGATCAAAGTCAGCGGGAGTTCCTTCGCGAATTTCGTCCGCGACGAGTATACGACGCTGCCGGAGAGCTTCAACCGCCCGTTGTTCATTTATTTGAACATCGGTTGGGAGTACGCGAAGGCCGACGACGCCCTCGACGGCCAAGCTTACGCGGCCCCCGAGCAAATCGCCGATATCGCGCATACCGTGTTTCACGAGGTGAACAGCGCGTCCATTCAAAGTCTGATTTACGTGATCGGCTTGCGCATCTTGGAGCGTTTCCCGCAGCTCGGGCGCATCTGGTTCGAGTCGAACAACCGCACGTGGGAAACGGTAGCGGAGTCGGCGGCGGGCTCTTCCGAAGCCAAGGTATTTACCGAGCCTAGACCGCCTTTCGGGTTTCAGGGCTTCTCCATGACGCAGGAAGACCTCGCTGAAGCGCAGGCTGCGCAGAAGGCGCAGGGAGCCGCCCTCACATGAGCGGGCGTCTGACGACGCATGTGCTGGAGCTGTCCGGCGGCCGGCCTGCCGCAGGGATGCGGGTCGCGTTATACCGGATGACGCCGGAAGGAGCCGTGAAGCTGCGCGAAGCGACGACGAACGCCGACGGGCGCTTGGATGCGCCGCTGCTGGCCGGCGGCGATCTGCTGGCCGGCACCTATGAGCTTGTTTTTGACGTCGGCGATTGGTACAGCGCCCGCCAGACGGCAGGCGGCGCCAGCGTGCCGACGTTCCTGGAGCAGGTGCCGGTTCGATTTCGCATAGCCGACGGGCAGGAGCATTACCACGTGCCGCTGCTGGTCGCGCCGGGCGGATACAGCACGTACCGGGGCAGCTGAATCCGCCGGGCGGGGAACACGGACGAAGCCGAGAGGGGATGGGCGTATGCTGGATTTGAAAATAACCGGCGGGCTTGTCGTGCTGCGGCACGAAGTTCGCCGTCTGGATATCGGCGTAGCGGACGGCCGGATCGTCCGGTTGGCCGAACATATCACGGGTGAAGCATCAAGGCACTTTGACGCCCGGGGACTTCATGTGCTGCCGGGGATGGTTGACGCGCACGTTCATTTGAACGAGCCGCGCATGGGCCATTGGGAAGGCTTCGAGAGCGGTTCGAAGGCGCTGGCCGCCGGCGGCTGCACCTCCTTCCTGGATATGCCTTTGAACGGACTGCCGCCGACCGTCTCGGTGGCGGCCATGTCCCAGAAGCTGCGGGCGGCGGCGAATCGCTCCAGCGTCGATTATGCGCTCTGGGGCGGGCTCGTTCCGGGCAACCTGAAGGAACTTGAACCGCTTGCCGCGGCCGGGGTGATCGGCTTCAAGGCGTTCATGTCCGAGCCGGGCGGCGAAGGCGAAGAACGGTTCCGGCGCGCCGACTATGCGACGCTGCGGGAAGGCATGAAGCGCATTGCCAGGCTGAACCGCGTGTTGGCGCTGCATGCCGAGGATGAAAGCATGGTCGCTTCGCTCGCCGGGCATTCGATCCGCGAAGGGCGCACCGGCGCTCGCGATTACGCGGCGTCCCGGCCGATATCCGCGGAACGGACCGCTGTGCGCCAAGCGCTCGAAATGGCGCGCGAGACTGGGTGCGCGCTGCATTTTGTCCATATCAGCAGTGCGGAATCGGTTCGGATTATTCGTAAAGCGAAGGATCGCGGCTTGGATGTGACGGTTGAAACCTGCCCGCATTACCTCGTGCTGACCGAAGACGACATGGAGCGGATGGGACCGGTCGCCAAGTGCGCGCCCCCGCTTAGAAGCGCCGAGGATCAAATGAAGCTGTGGCAAGCGGTGGCGGACGGCAAAATCGACATCATCGCGTCCGATCATTCCCCGAGTCCGCTGGAGCTGAAGCAAAGCTCGAATTTCTTTCAGGCTTGGGGCGGCATTGCAGGCGCGCAAAGCTCGTTGGAGCTGATGGTGGACGAAGGCCATTTGAAGCGGGGCCTGCCGCTCCCGCTGTTGTGCCGTATGCTGTCGCTCAATCCGGCCGTGCGCTTCGGTCTGCATCCCCGCAAAGGGGAGATCGCCGTCGGCGCCGACGCGGACCTGGCGCTGGCCGATCTGCAGCGGGGGTATACGCTGGAGAGCGGGCATTTGAAGCAGCGGCATGCGTATAGTCCTTATGTCGGCCGAAGGTTCGGGTGCCGCGTCAGCGCGACGTTCGTGCGCGGCCGGCAGGCGTACCGGGCGGATACGCAATCGATGGCGGAGGATGCGGCTGAGGCAGGGGCATGGCTCCGCCACAGCACCTGAACTTTGCGCAGCAGAAACGGAGGAAACGCGATGACGAACGAAGGGAAGCCGGAAGTCGCGGCCGCAGGAGAGCCGGCGCCAACCAAGGAGCCGCCGGAAACCGGGGCGCTCCTCCGCCGCTTTGCCGCGGAAGCGGCGCATATGCTGGATTGGCTCGCGCAATTCGGGAGCGGGGCGAATGCGGATGAAGGGGTTACGCGGCTGCTGTACACCCCGGCCTGGCAGCAGGCGCAGGATGCGCTTGCGGAGCGATTGGCGGGCTGCGGCCTCGCCGTATCCTATGACGACGTCGGCAATTTGTATGCCCGATTGGACGGCGCCCGGGAGCGCGAAGTCGTCGCGACGGGCTCGCACATCGATACGGTCGTCCGCGGAGGACGTTACGACGGCGCGTACGGCATTGTGGCGGGCGCCCTCGCGCTCGCTTATTTGAAGGAGGCGTATGGACAGCCGGAGCGCACGCTTCAGCTGGTCTCCTTTGCGGAGGAGGAAGGCAGCCGCTTCCCGCTCGCGTTCTGGGGCTCGGGCAGCGTGACCGGCCGCTACCAAGCACGGCACGCGCCGGATGCAGCGGATGCAGACGGCGTTTCGCTTGCCGCCGCCATGCATGAAGCCGGCTTCGGACAGGGCCGGTATGCGGCGCCTCCTGCGGCGGCCGATTGGTCGGCGTTCGTGGAGCTGCACATCGAGCAGGGCAGCGTGCTGGAGCGGGAAGGCGCTGCGATCGGCATCGTTCAGGGGATCGTCGGTCAGAGACGCTTCGGCTTCGAAGTGTCGGGCGAAGCGAACCATGCCGGAACGACGCCGATGTCCTACCGCCGGGACGCCTTATGCGGCGCGGCCGAGATGATCGTCGCGATCCGCGACGCGGCGCTCGCTTACGGCGACCCGACGGTGGCTACCGTCGGTCGCCTGGAGGCCAGTCCGGGCACGGTTAACGTCGTACCGGGCAGAGCCTCGTTCACGCTGGACGTCCGCCACCCGGACGGAGCGGCGCTGGAAGCGTTCTGCGGCGAGTTGATGACGACGCTGGAGCGTATCGCCGCTTCGAACGGGCTGACCGTATCCGTCAGCTTGTGGACGGAAGCCGCTCCGGTGCGCATGAACGGCCGGCTGACGGAAGCCTTGGACCGCATCTGCCGCACCCGCGGGCTCGTCTGCCGGCACATGTACAGCGGAGCCGGACACGACTCGCAGCTGCTGGCGCCGGTATGCCCGACCGCGATGGTCTTCGTGCCGAGCCGCGGCGGCATCAGCCATTCGCCCGCCGAATATACGAAAGCCGAAGACCTTGCCGCAGGTATTGTCGTCTTGGCGGATCTGCTGTATGCTCTAGCTTATAAGGGGGAAACGCCATGAGACCGTACCGCGATTTAGCCCCGTCCCTACGCATGATTATGACGCCGGGACCGGTGGAGGTCGATCCGCGCGTGCTGCGTGCGATGTCCCTGCCCATTCTGGGACAGTTCGACCCGGAGTTTACCGAGATCATGAACGAAACGATGGGCATGCTGCAGAAGCTGTTCCAAACCGGCAACCGCTGGGCATACCCGATCGACGGCAGCTCCAGATCGGGCATCGAGGCGGTGCTGACCGGCCTGGTCGAACCGGGAGACCGTGTGCTGGTGCCGATCTACGGACGCTTCGGCCACCTGTTGGCCGAGATTGCGGAGCGCCTGGGCGCCGAAGTGTTGACGATGGAGCAGGAATGGGGCACGGTGTTCGAGCCGGAAGCCGTGATCCGGCGCATGCGCGAGACGCGGCCCTACCTGGTCGCGATGGTCCACGGCGAGACTTCGACAGGGAGAGTGCAACCGCTTTCAGAAGTTGGCCGGGCTTGCCGTGAGCTGGACGCGTTGTTCGTCGTCGATGCGGTGGCGACGATAGGCGGCATGGAGGTGCAGACGGATGCATGGATGATCGATGCCGTCATTGGAGGGACGCAGAAGTGTTTGTCCGTCCCTTCCGGAATGGCGCCGGTTACCTACAACGACCGGGCCGAGGCCAAGCTGCACCGCCGCAAGCGCATTGAGCGCGGCCTCCGCGATTCCACGAACGCGCCGACGAACGAAGGGGCGTTCATTCGCAGCAATTATCTCGATCTCAGCCAGCTGCAGGATTATTGGAGCCCGAAGCGCCTTAATCATCATACGGAGGCGACTTCGATGCTGTACGCATTGCGCGAAGGGGTCAGGCTCGTGCTGGAGGAGGGGCTGCCCGAACGGTTCGCCCGCCACCGGCTGCACGGAGAAGCGCTGAGCGCAGGCCTCTCGGCCATGGGATTGGAGCTGTTCGGCGATCCGTCCTGCAAGCTGCCGATGGTCGCCTGCGTCAACATCCCCGAAGGTATAGACGGTGAATCGGTACGCCGTATGCTGCTGCATGATTTCAACATCGAGATCGCCAGCTCTTTCGGTCCGTTACAAGGACGCATTTGGCGCATCGGCACGATGGGCTACAGCGGCCGTAAGAGCAACGTGCTGCACACGCTGGGGGCGCTTGAAGCTTCGCTGCTCCGGCACGGCTTCGGGGCCGATGCGGGGGCCGCCGTCCAAACAGCGCTCGATGTATACGGGAGGGACGTCTAATGAACAATGTGATGCCTATCGCTTATCGCGGCATGATTGCGTCGCCGCATTATTTGGCCAGCTCGGTCGGAAACAGGATGCTGCAGCAGGGGGGCAACGCGTTTGACGCCGCAGTCGCCGTCAGCGCCGCGCTGGCGGCGGTTTATCCGCATATGACCGGGCTTGGCGGGGATGCGTTTTTTCTCGTATATGACGCCGCGCTCGGCAAGCTCCGCGGCTTCAACGGCAGCGGCCGTTCGGGCCGTCGTGTAACGCCGGAGCTGTTCGCCCGCGAAGGGCTTGACGCGATTCCGAAGCGGGGCGTACGGAGCGCGATTACCGTCCCGGGTATGGTCGACGCGTGGTGGGAGGTTTGGTCCGCTTACGGCCGGTTGCCGTGGGAACAGCTGCTTGAGCCCGCCATCCGTTATACGGAAGAGGGCGTTCCCGTTTCGCGCGATTTGCACCGCTGGATCGTCAAGGATCAGCCGCTGCTGATGGAGCAAGAGATTCATGCGCGCACCTTCCTGCCTCACGGCGCGCCGCTTGCGATCGGCGAAAGGCTGGTGCAGCCCGAGCTGGCGGCGACGCTTAAGCGGGTCCGCGACGGAGGGCGGGAAGTCTTCTACGAAGGCGAGCTGATGCGGCGTATCGTGCAGGGCTTGCAGCGCGACGGCGGCTGGCTGGAGGAAGAAGATTTCCGCTTGCACCGGGGCGAATGGACCGATCCGATTTCGACGACGTACCGCAGCCGGACAGTCGTTCAGATGCCGCCCAACTCGCAAGGCTTTTCCGTGCTGCAAATGCTGAATATGCTGGAGAACGAAGAGCTTGACCGCGTGCCCCGGCATTCCGCCGATTTTTATCACCTCGCCGCCGAGGTTGTCAAACAAGCGTTCCGCGACCGGGACGCGTATTTAACCGATCCGCGCTTCTCGCCGATTCCGCTCGAACGGCTTTTATCCAAGGAGCATGCCCGCGCGCAGTACCTCAGCATTCGCATGGCTTGGCCGGACGGGGTTTCGTTCGCCTCGAAGGCGATGGGTCAAGATACCGCTTACGCTGCGGCCGTCGATGAGGAGGGAAACGCGGTTTCGTTCATCCAGAGCCTGTATTTCGATTTCGGCAGCGTCTATACGCCGGGGGATACCGGAATCATGCTGCAAAATCGCGGCTCGTTCTTCTCGCTCGATCCGAACGAGGTCAACGTGCTCGCCCCGGGCAAACGCACGTTCCATACGCTCATGCCGGGCATGGTGCTGGAGGGCGGCAAGCCGTGCCTGCTGGTCGGCACGCAGGGCGGGGAAGGCCAGCCGCAGACGCAGCTTTCGCTGTTGACCGGCGTCCTCGACTACGGGTGCAGCGTGCAGGAAGCGATCGCGCTGCCGCGCTGGGTATACGGCCGTACTTGGGGGGACGACAGCGACCTGTTGAGAATGGAAAACCGCGGCCTTGATCAAGCGGCGATCCGCGACCTTCAAGCCCGCGGGCATCGGGTGGAGCTGCTTGGGCCTTGGGACCCGGTCGTCGGGCAGGCTCAAGCCATTAAGATTCACCCGGACGGCAGCTTCAGCGGCGCCGCCGATCCTCGCGGGGACGGCCTGGCGATAGGATGGTGAGCTAGCGATGTGGACGGCAATGCTGGCGAAGCTGTGGCATTTGTTCATCGCCTTCGGTACGGCTACCCTGCTCGGTTATGGCGGAGGACCGGCGATCATTCCGATCTATGAGCATCAGGTCGTCAATAAATACGGGTGGATGGACACAGCCGAATTTGGCCGTTCGCTGGCTTTCGGCAATGCGCTGCCAGGGCCGATCGCCACCAAGCTGGCGGCGTACATCGGCTATAAAGTAGCCGGCTGGCCGGGCTCCATGGTGGCGCTCGTCGCCGTCGTTATGCCGACTGCGCTGATGATGATCGCCTTGGCCGGCGTCATGATCAAGCTCGAGCATAACCCTTATATCAAAGGGATGATCCGCGGCATTCAGCCGGTTATTTTCGTCATGATGGCGATGCTGGCTTACGATTTTGCCAAGTATGCGTTCGGGCAGACGGACGGTTCGGGGCCGCTGACCTTTCTTCCTTTTATCATCGCCTGCGTGTTCTTCGTGATGGTGCAATACTTGCAGCTGAATGCCGTTTGGGGGATCGTGATGGCGCTGGTCGTCGGGGCGTTTTTTCTGCGGGGGTCTTGAAGCTGCGTATAGAGCCAGGGATGGCGATTAGTGAGCTCCCGGATTCCGGGGGCTTTTTTTGCTGCGCGTGCATTGCTGTATACGGGGAAAATCGGAGGCGAACCGGCAGCCTTGGGAGCGTACACCGAGAGCGAGCCAGTGGTTGCGAGCATATGCGTAAGCCTGGAGCTTGCCCGCAGGCGCGCGCGATCTTTTAGCTGTTTGAAGGCGGCTCGTCCGATGATATGATGGGATTGAGCATGAAAGAGGAAATGAAGGGGATGGTGATGGGGTCGATGTTTGAGCATCTTGTTTCTTTTCAATTTAACGAGAAGTATAGTCCGGAGCTTGAGAAGCAGCTGCTTGAAGTCTTGTTGTCCTTTAAAGACCGGATTCCCGGCATTGTCGATTTGACGGCCGGCGTGAATGTGACGGAAGAAACGGAGCATATGCACGGTTACACGCTGGGACTTCGCGTCACGTTTGAAGATCGCGAGGCGCTTCGTCGATATGGGCCGCACCCGGTGCACCAGCAATTCGTACAATTGTTGGACGGGATCGTCGAGAACGTCATTGTGATCGATTATCCGGTGATGAAATAACAGGAGAAGCCGAATCGAATGGAGACAGGCATAGGGGCGATTGTGGGCATTATTAGGGAGATCATTTTGCGGCCAAGAGCAGTCGACAAAAACGGAAGGCCCGGGGTGCGGTGGCACCTCGGGCCTTCCTAATTTCGGGACGCAAGCTAACCTTGCTTCTGCCAATGCATGGAGCAGCTCTCTTTCGTGCTTCCCGCAGCGTAGCTTGAGCCTGCTTCCGCTTGCTTAAGCCAGCCTCGGTTCGCTTACCGAGCTGTACCCGGCTGCATGCTCCTGAACAAATTCGACCAGCTCTTGATACTTCTTCCCGACGGTCGATGCGGATACAAGATATTTCTGAGCCAGGTTGTTTTGGGTGGTCGGCTGTCCGAAGGCTTCGGAGATCATATACTCCAAAGCAGCGCAGAAAGCGCCAACTTTACGAATGACAGGCTTGCGCAGGGTGGAGAACTTGTTCCACGTCGAAACGGCCTCCAGCACGTGCTCCGGCTCATAAGAGGGCTCCATCTGCTGAATCAGATGGTCTGCAAGCTGCGAATACATTTCGTTGCCCCAATTCATTTCCGTAAAGGCCAGTCTCCTTACCTCGCCTATCGTTATGGCATCACCGCCGCCCGTGTTTGCCGGCGTGGCTATTGCTGCTTCTGCCGGACGCAGTTGCCTTTGTTCCCCGGTTTTGTCCGCCTCGAGACAACACTTTTTATACTTTTTTCCGCTGCCGCAATGGCATCGATCGTTTCTGCCTAACTTTAACACCTGTTTTCCTCCTAAAATGCTGTTTATGGACAATCGCATCTCTACATTCTAGCATATCTTTTTTTTATTATGAAAAGGATAGATTTACCCTTGGCCGGTAACGGGGTACGAGACGTGCAAATTTTTATTTTCCGCTGCCTCCCTATATACTAAAATAAGGTAACGTGTATCGCTCGCCGGATGCAAGAAGGTCAAGCCTGCCGGAAGCAGGGTTATACCGAATCGTTATCGGGCAAAATCGAATGGACGGACGAAAGCGATACGTTAACCCTATAATGATACCATCAACAGGATAGGATCCTTACGATCATAACTTACTTTCCAGGAGGGTTATCATGAAAGCTTTAATTGTTATCGATTATACGGTCGATTTCGTAGTCGGGAAGCTGCCTTGCGGACAGCCGGGCATCGATATCGAGGAACGGATCGCGGAACTTGCGCGCGAATTCGCGGAGCAAGGCGCATTCACCGTCATGGCGGTGGATCTGCACGAGGAGAACGACCGGTTTCACCCCGAGCATAAGCTGTTCCCGCCGCACAATATTCGCGGTACCGAAGGGCGCAAGCTGTACGGTCGGCTTGAACAAGTCTACGAGGCGCAGCGCGGCCGCATGGATTGGATGGACAAAACGCGTTACAGTGCGTTTTGCGGTACCGACCTCGAGCTGAAGCTTCACGCGCGGGGTGTTCAAGAGGTGCATTTGGTCGGCGTCTGCACCGACATCTGTGTGCTTCATACGGCTGTCGACGCTTACAATAAAGGCTTTGATCTCGTCGTGCATGAGGATGCGGTGGCTTCGTTCAATCCGCAGGGGCACGACTGGGCGCTCCGGCATTTTCAGAACACGCTTGGCGCGAAGATTGTTCGCGGCGGGGAGACGGTTACGTTATAGAGGCAAGGACATGGAGGGAAGGCAGATGAATGAGGAGCAGTTGATCCTGCATACGGATAAATATCAAATCAACATGATGTATGCGCATTGGGTACAGGGTTCGCAGAATGAGAAGGCCGTCTTTGAAATCTACTTCCGCAAGCTGCCGTTCGGCAACGGCTTCGCCGTCTTCGCGGGGTTGGAGCGGGTGGTGCGGTATATGCGAAACCTGCGGTTCGGCGAGGAGGAGCTCGCTTACCTGCGCACGCAGGAGGAGAATTACCCGGAAGCGTTCCTGCAGGCGCTGCGCGACTTCCGTTTCACCGGCAGTCTGTACGCCGCCCCGGAAGGAACGCTCGTATTCGCGAACGAGCCGCTCGTACGTGTGGAGGCGCGCATATTCGAAGCGCAGCTGATCGAGACGGCGCTGCTCAACTTCGTGAACTACCAGACGCTGGTCGCGACGAAGGCTGCCCGGGTCAAGCAGGTCGCAGGCGAGGACGGGCTAATGGAGTTCGGCACGAGGCGCGCGCAGGAAGCCGATGCCGCTGTCTGGGGAGCGCGGGCGGCGTATATCGCCGGGTTCGATGGAACGTCGAACGTGAGAGCGGGCATGCTCTTCGGCATCCCGGCCAAGGGCACGCATGCGCATTCGTGGGTGCAGGGGCACGAGTCGGAGGACGAAGCGTTCCGCAAGTTCGCTGAAGCGCTGCCCGATCACGTGACGCTGCTCGTCGATACGTACGATACGTTGAAGAGCGGCGTGCCGAACGCGATCCGCACAGCCCGGGCGCTTGAAGCGCAGGGCAAGCGGATGCAGGCGATCCGGCTGGACAGCGGCGACCTGGCCTACTTATCGAAGACGGCTCGGGAGATGCTGGACGAAGCGGGACTGTCCTACGTCCGGATTGTGGCGTCCAACGACCTGGACGAGAGCATCATCTTCAACCTGAAAGCGCAGGGGGCCCGCATCGATACGTGGGGCGTAGGCACGCAGCTTATTACGGCCGCCGATCAACCGTCGCTCGGCGGCGTATATAAGCTGGTCGCCCGGGAGCGCGATGGGGAGCTCGTGCCCGTCATCAAAATTTCCGGGAATCCGGAGAAGGTGACCACCCCCGGCCTAAAGGAGGCGTACCGCCTGATCAACAGAAGCACGGGGAAAGCGGAGGCCGACTACATTGCGCTGCGGCATGAGCAGGACGTCCGGCAGGGCGAGCGCATCAAGCTGTTCGACCCGGTGCATCCGTACATCTACAAGTATCTGGACGATTACGAGGCGATTCCGCTGCTGCAGCCCATCTTCGTGAATGGCGAGCAGGTCTACGCGCTGCCCTCGCTGGGTGAGATCCGCCGCTATCATCGAGAGCAGCTTACGCTGTTCTGGCCGGAATATTTGCGCAAGCTGCATCCGGAAGCGTACCCGGTCGATCTCAGCACGGAGCTGTGGGAGCTGAAGATGGAGATGATCGCCAAGTTCCGGTATTAAGTTTTCCCCGAAAGTGGACCTTCCCCTGGAAAGGAACGTGTGCCGATGACCTCTGTTCAAAAAACAAAAACAATCAGCGTTACCGTAGATCGAGGACCCGGGGAGGTTTACGAATTTATAGCCAACCCGGAGCATCTGCCGCAATGGGCTCCGGGATTTTGCCGGTCGGTAAGGCGGGCAGAGGAGGAGTGGATCGCAGAAACGCCGGACGGCCCGATGACGATTCGTTTCGTCCCGGGCAACGAGTTTGGCGTGTTGGATCATTACGTCAGCCCGGCGCCGGGACAGCTGATTCTGAATCCGATGCGCGTTATTCCCAACGGGCCCGGGTGCGAGGTCTTGTTTACTGTGTTCCAGCAGCCCGGCATGTCGGATGAGCAGTTTACAACCGATATACGTTTGGTGGAAAACGATTTGCAGACCTTGAAGGGCGTGCTGGAACGTTTGCTGTAACAGGAAACATTGGCAGGCACCGCCAACGCCTTCTCTCTCCACCTTTCTAACGCCGCACATCCTCATGACTCGCAGGCTTGATACAAGCTGCGAGTCATGAGGTTTGGTTGGTTTTGATAACCGGACATGATATAGTAGAGTGAACGAAAAATCAATGATGTAAGGGGCCTGTGCACTCCATGATCGATCATATTGTTCTTGTTAAATTCAGTGAATCTACGACCCAGGAGCAGTTGACCGAGGTTGTGGAACGGTTCAAAGCGCTGCGGAGTCATCTGACGGGAATCGTCGATCTTCAAGCAGGCCTGAATTTCTCGGAGAAAAATCAAGGCTATCAAGTCGTGTTGTCGGTTCGCTTCGAAGACCGTGCCGCGCTCGAAGCCTATGGGCCGAACCCGGAGCATCAAGCGGTCGCCGCTTATATTCGGGAAGTCGGACGCGTGGATAGTATCGTGGTTGATATTGAAGTTTAAACATGCGAAAGAAGCCGGCTGCCGCGAGCAGCCGGCTTCTTTCGCTTGAAAGGCGGAACTCTGCGGTGTCATTGATTTTGGCCGGGGGCGAAGGATTGGCCTTTACGGGTCATTTCGGCCAAACGCATCCACTGCTCTTCCGTAACGTCAAGCAGCTCGTTGAATTGACCTGCTCCCTGCAGCCACTCCCCGCCGTCGATTGTGACGACCTCGCCGTTCAAATAACCGGCATAATCGGAAATCAGATAAGCGGCCAAGTTCGCCAGCTCCGCTTGATCGCCCACCCGCCGCAGCGGCACCCGGTTAACCAGCTTCTCGGCTAACTCTGGCGTAGGGGCAAGTCTGGACCCGGCTCCATCCGTTGGGAAAAGTCCCGGCGCAATGGCCGCTTGCCGGATTCCGTGATGCGCCCACTCCACGGCAAGAGAGCGGGTAATCGCCAGTACGCCTGCCTTAGCCGCTGCGGACGGAACGACAAACCCTGAACCGGTGGAAGCATACGTAGTGACGATATTTAACATCGTGCCGCCCGTTCCTTGCTCGATCCACCTTTTTCCGACCTCCAGCGTCATGTAGAAGGTCCCGTGCAGAACAATGTTCAATACCGCATCCACAGCACGCGGGGACAACCGCTCCGTAGGGCTGGCGAAATTTCCGGCCGCGTTATTGATCAGAACATCGATGCGCCCGAAGCGCCGTTCTACGGCATCTACCATTTCTTCAATTTGACGGGGATCTCTGACGTCACAGCTTTTATAATAAACCTCTTTCCCGCCGACGCCCATCTCCGCAGCGGCTCTTGCCAAAACTTCCTCGCGGCGGCTTGTAATCGCGAGCTTCGCCCCTAGTTCCAGGAATCTCTCCCCCATGGCCCGCCCAAGCCCGGTACCGCCTCCGGTGATCAGAACCACCTTATTCTTCAATAATTCCCGATCGAACATGCGCTGCACCCCCTGCAGAAAATGGTGTATACCGAAACAACCCCGCCAGCCGTTAGAGATACAGCTTAGTTCTCTGTATGATGCAGGAGCTCGCGATATGTCTGGATATGCTGGGATTTTGTTGACCCCACAGCGCATACAAATAAACAGCCCGCCCTCTTCAAAGAGGACGGACTGTTCGGTTTTACAAGCTGAGGCTATAATCGTGAACCAGATGGCCCTCGAGGAATTTCTCGCACTCCAGTGCCGCCATACAACCGCTGCCGGCTGCTGTAATCGCTTGGCGGTATTTGCTGTCCTGTACGTCGCCACAGGCGAAAATGCCTTCGACATTCGTTTGCGTCGTGCCTGGCTTAACGAGGATGTAACCGACTTCGTCGGTTTTGATTTGACCTGCGAGGAAGCCGGTATTCGGCTTATGACCGATTGCGACGAAAATACCGTCGGTTTCGATCACTTCTTCGACGCCGGTTTCGTTGTTCAGCACTTTAAGGCCGGTGACGCCTTTATCGCCGGAGATGACTTCCAGCGGCGTACGGTTCAAGCTCCATTTGATTTTGCTATTCTCTCTGGCGCGATCCTGCATGATCTTCGACGCGCGCAGCTCGCTGCGGCGATGCACCAGCGTCACTTCGGACGCGAAACGGGTCAGGAAGTTCGCTTCTTCCATGGCGGAGTCGCCGCCGCCGACCACGATAATTTTTTTGCCGCGGAAGAAAAAGCCGTCGCAAGTGGCGCACGTGCTGACGCCGCGACCGATGCTTTCCTTCTCGTTCGTAATGCCGAGCAGCTTGGCCGATGCGCCGGTGGAGATGATCAGGCTCTCCGCCACCAGTTCGCCCATGCCTTCAACGTTCAGCTTGAAGGGGCGCTGCGACGTGTCGACGCTGTTCACCCAGCCGGTCTTGAATTCGGCGCCGAACCGTTCGGCTTGCTTACGCATATTAGCCATCAGTTCCGGGCCCATGATGCCTTCCGGAAAGCCCGGGAAATTTTCAACTTCCGTCGTTGTGGTCAATTGACCGCCCGGCTCGGGACCTTCAATGACAAGGGGATTTAAATTGGCGCGAGCCAAATAAATGGCCGCCGTTAAGCCGGCAGGGCCAGTACCGATAATAATCGCTTTGTGCATGACGAGTTCCTCCACTCTTCTGCTATTCTTGCAGTTCATTGGTGTATCTTTTCGACCATTATACCCCCCGGGGGATCGTCAAGTCATGATCGCTTCATGAGGGTTTGATGAAGAAATGATGAAGTTGAATGAAACCTGCACATTCGTGTCGAGTGATCGGCCGCTTTGCGCTTCGTTGGCCGTCATGACCCTAGAAATAAAGTAACCAGATGAGCGCTGCCAGTAGGATGCGGTAGATGGCGAACGGCACAAGCTTGACCCGCTGAATGATTCTCAGAAAGAAACGGATCGACACGAGGGCGAACAGAAAGGCGCTCATAAATCCGGCTATGAAAAACGGCAGCGCACCCGCCGTCATGTACTCCCAGTTTTTCAACAGCGATACGGCGCTGGCCCCCATCATAACCGGCACGGCCATCATGAAGGAGAAATCGGAAGCCGCCCGATGGCTCATGCCGAGCAGCACGCCGCCCGAGAGCGTCGAACCCATCCGCGAGAAGCCGGGACACAGCGCGAAGCATTGAAACAGCCCCATGTACAACGCTTGCTTGTAGCTCATCTGATCGACCGTCTCCGTGGTCGGGCGTTTAGGACGGAACCCGTCCGCCGCTATCATCAGAACGGCTCCGCCCATCAGGCCGATCATGACGGTCTGCACCGAAAACAAATACGTATCGATCACATCCTCGAAAATCAGGCCGAGCACGCCGAAAGGCAGCAGTCCGACGATGATCTGTCCCAGCTTCAGTCTATCGCCGAGTCTTTGGTCGACCGTTATATTTTTTTTCAATCCGAGCAGGTTCAGGAATCGGTCTTTAAATACGACAACGACGGCCATAATCGAGCCTAGCTGAATGACGACCTTGAAGGTGTTGGCCACCGGGGGCGAGAACAGCTCCTTCGAGCGGAACAGCAGGTCGTCCACGATGATCATATGCCCGGTCGACGAAATCGGAGCGAACTCGGTCAACCCTTCTACAATGCCTAGCACGATGGCAACGAAAATTTCCCATAAGTTCAACAGTGTAGTTTCCTCCCGACATGAAATCATGCTTTTTATCCAATTTATGCCCTTGTCCGAAACCTCATGATAACCGTCCCGCATGCCTCTTGCGAAACGGCTATGCGTTCCGGGCCGGCCGGCCTTCTTCATAGACGTCCAAACCGCGGCTTTCCCCTTCAGTTTCCTACTTCCAAACGGTTTTTTTTTCTGGTACATTGATTACACAAATGTGAGGATATGGGGGACCGGACGATGTACAAGCTGATTTTGGCAGAAGACGAAGAAGACGTCCGAGAAGGGATCGTGCAGGAAATCGACTGGGCGCGATACGGCTTCGAGGTGGCGGACACGGCGGAGAACGGCAAGGACGCGATGGAATTGATCGAACGGTGGGTGCCGGACGTCGTGGTGACGGATATCAAGATGCCGTTCATGGACGGCCTGCAGCTGTCCGAATGGATTCGCGAGCGGTACCCGACGACGAAGGTGATCATCCTCACCGGCTTCGATGAGTTCGAGTATGCCCAGAAGGCGATTAAGCTGCAGATCGACGAGTATGTGCTGAAGCCGTTCTCTGCTCAGGAACTGATCGACGTGCTGGTCAAAATCAAGGAGCAGATCGATGAGGAGACCGAGCGCAAGAAGAACATGCTGACGCTGCAGGAGCATTACCGTCAAAGCCTGCCGGTACTGCGCGAAGTATTTCTGTCATCGCTGGTCACGCGCAAGCTGCCGCGCCGCCAGATTGAGGAGAAGTGCCGAAACTATCAAATCGAGCTGGATGGCGACGCGTATGTCGTCTCGGTCATCAGCCTCGATAAACCGGGGGAAGAGGAGCCGGGGGCCGGACAATCGGCCGAATCGCTGCGTTTTTCCAACGATATGGAGCTAAAAGCGTTCGCTGCCCTGAACGTGACGGAGGAAATTGCCGACAAGCACAACCTCGGACTCGTCTTTTTGCACAACGGACAGCTGGTGGCGATTACAATTCACCGGGACGAGGCCAACGAACCGGCTATAAAGAAAACGCTTACGATCATGGAAGAAGTACGTCAAAGCATCGAAAAATATTTAAAATTTACCGTGACGATCGGCATCGGTACGGTTTGCCGCGATGTGACCGATTTGTCCTACTCGCATCAGGATGCGGAGCTGGCGCTTGACTACCGGCTTATTCTCGGAGGCAACCGGCTGATCAGCATCGACGACGTGGAGACCCGTTTTGTGGAAAAGCTGCGCTTTGACGAGTTGAAGGAGCACGCGTTGATCCGCTGCCTGAAGGTCGGGACGACGCAGGAAATGCAAGAAACCGTGGACAGCCTGTTCGAAGGCATCGTCGATCTGCAGGTGTCGGTGAAGGATTACCAGATTTACCTGATGGAAATCTTGACGGCGATTCTGAAGGCGGCCAAAGACGCGCGGGCGGACCTCGACGCGATCTTCGGAGCGGACTTCATGCCGCTGGCGGAGCTGCACCGGTTCGCCGAGCTGCAGGAAGCGAAGAGCTGGGTCGTCGGGCTGTGCACGCGCCTCATGCAGGCCATAGCATCCGACCGGCAGTGCACGTACAAGTCGCTGGTCGATCAGGCGAAGGAATATACGTTGAACCACTTTCACGAAAGTGATATTTCCATTAACAAGGTGTGCGGCCATCTGCATATTAGCGCAGGCTACTTCAGCAGCATTTTCAAGAAAGAAGCGAAAATGACGTTCGGCGCCTACCTGATGCACATTCGTATGGAGGCGGCCAAGGAGCTGCTGCGCACGACCGATCTGAAGGCATTCGAAATCGCCGAGAAGGTCGGCTATACGGAGCCGAACTATTTCAGCTTCAGCTTCCGCAAGCACGTCGGGGTTTCGCCGAAGGAATACCGCGGCGCCTCGTCGGAGGGCGCTTCATGAAAGCCGGACGCTGGCGGCGCAAGCTGCTCGATACGTGGAGGGGCAAGAGCATCCAGTTCATCATCACGGCTTCGTTCACGCTGATTACGCTGCTCGTGATGATCGTCGTCAGCGGCATTCTGTACAACAAGTTTTCCGGGACGGCCGAACAGAACGCGTTCCTCAGCAATGAGCAGATTGTGGAGCAGGTCAAATATAATCTCGAGATTTATTTGCAAAATATGGCGCAGGTGTTCGAGAAGGTCGATAGTAAGGTTCGAGCCGGCGACGCCGTGTCGAAAGAACGGCTGCTGGAGCAGATCGGCACGATTCTCGAAACGCGCAGCGATGTCGTGTCGATGGGCTTGTTCGGCGAGGATGGGACGTTGATTAACGGCCTGCCCGCCGCGCCGATGCGCGCCAATACCCGGTTGACCGAGCAAAGCTGGTTTCGGGCGGCGCTGGAAAACCCGAACCACCTGACCTTCTCGCTCCCGCACGTACAGAACTTGTATAAAGGCGAATACAAATGGGTCGTGTCGATGAGCAAAGGCATCAAGATCAACCGCGAGGGCCGCACGTATAACGCCGTGCTGCTGGTGGACGTCAACTTTCGGACCATCGACGACTTGCTGCGCCGCGTCAGCCTGGGCAAGAAAGGATACGTGTACATCATCGACGATTCGGCGGGCAATATCGTATACCACCCGCAGCAGCAGCTGATCTACGCCGGGTTGAAGTACGAGAACGTGGAGCAGGCGCTCAAGTATACGTTCGGCAACTATGTCGATTCCTCCAGCGGCGAGAAGCGTCTCATTACCATCAAGACGGTAAACAACATCGGCTGGAAAATTATCGGCGTCTCGTATATGGACGAAATCGTGACGACGCGCAAAGAGATCGGCACGTTCATTTCGTGGCTGCTGCTGTTCGTTATCGTGTTCGTGCTGCTCATTTCGGCCTTCATGTCGGCCCGCATCTCGATGCCGATCAAGCGGCTGGAACGTTCGATGCGCAAGGTCGAGCAGGGGGACTTCGACATTCATCTGGAGGTGCAGGGCGAGGACGAGGTCGGCCGCTTGTCGCGCCGCTTTAATTTCATGGTGGTACGCATTCGCGAGCTGATGGGTCAAATCATCCACGAGCAGGAAGCGAAGCGCAAGGGGGAGCTTGAGGTGCTGCAAGCCCAGATTAACCCGCATTTCCTCTATAATACATTGAATTCGGTTGTGCGCATGGCAGGCAGCGGCAAGAGCGAAGAAGTGATCACGATGATTACGTCTTTGTCCAAGTTTTTCCGAATCAGTCTCAGCAAGGGCAAGCATATTATTCCCGTGCAGGATGAGCTGGAGCATGTGCGCCATTACCTTATCATTCAGAAAATGCGCTACAAGCGCAAGTTCGACTTCGTGATCGAGGCGGACGACGAGGTGTTGGCCGTCCCGACGCTGAAGCTTATCCTGCAGCCGATTGTCGAGAACGCCATCTACCATGCCATGGAGATTATGGTCGACGACGGGCTGATCGAGATCGCCGCGGAACGGCTTGGCAGCCGGGTACGGCTTCAGGTCCGCGATAACGGGCCGGGCATTCCGCCGGACAAGCTGGAGCGGCTGCTCTCCGGCGATGCCAGGAGCGATGAGGGCTCGGGCGTCGGGGTAAAGAACGTGCATGAGCGGATCCGGCTGCATTTTGGCGAAAGCTACGGTCTGGAGATCGAGAGCAAGCTGGAGGTCGGAACGACGGTCACACTGTGGATCCCGTTCGACTCGGGGCGAGAGGGGGCGGGCGTATGAACCGGAGCAAGAAGCTGCGTTGGCGCTGGTGGACGGCGGCGCTGACGCTGGCCGTCATGACGCTGCTGCTCGCTTCCTGCAGCAAAGAGACGACGCAGCCGCATATCGCGGAGGCGAAGAAGCAAGTGGCGCTGGTGCTCAAGACGCAGCACAGCGACTTCTGGCGAACGGTGCGTACGGGGGCGGAAGCGGCCGCCAAAGAGTTCAACGTCGAGCTGATTGTCGAGGCCCCGGTGCAAGAGGAAGACGTGGCGGGGCAGGTGAAGTACGTGGAAGAAGCGATTAACTTCAAACGCGACGCGCTCGTGCTTGCGGCTAACGACGGCGCCGCCTTGGCAGAGCCCGTGAAACGCGCCGCTGCGCAGCGGATGCCGGTCATCGCGATCGACACGGAGGTTGAGACCGGTAAGACGGAGGCGTTCATCGGCATCAACCACTACGAAGCAGGCCGCAAAGCGGGGAAAAAGCTGGCCGAGCTGCTCGGCGGAAAGGGCCGCGTGGCGCTCGTCAGCTACAAGCCGGACGCAAGGAATGCGGCCGAGCGCGAACGCGGCGTGCTGGAGTCGCTGGCGCAGCATCCGGATATCCGGATCGCCGATAAGACGTATTGCTACTCCGATCAGCGGTTGTGCGGCGAGCATGCCCGGCAGCTCGTGCAATCCGCCGAGCCGGTCGACGGGATCGTGGCGCTGCACGCCGTGTCCTCGATCGGCGTCGCCGAGGAGATCGAGCGGCTCGGGCTGCAGGGTAAGGTCAAGGTCGTCACGTTCGACAGCACCCTGGAGGATATCGAATACCTCCAGGAGGGCGTCATTCAGGCGACGATCATCCAAAACCCGTTCAGCATGGGCTATCTGGGCGTCAAGTATGCGGTCGACTTGCTCGGCGGGAGCAAGAAGGTGCCTGCTCGTTACGACACAGGCACGACGGTCATTGACCAGAACAACATGTTCTGGTCGGATAATCAGAAGCTGCTGTTCCCGTTTGTGAAGTAACTTGGTTGTAACGACCGTTTGAATTGAAAGCGTGAAAGTGAAACGACAGCGTTACGGACTGGGGAGACTAGTCTGTGACGTTGTCTTTTTTATCTCCCTATGGCCCGGGCACGTGTCATCCCCCGAGATCAACACATGAGAATTTCGATAGAACACATGAGAATTTTGCATGGGAAAATCGAAATAAATCTACCATAATGAACATGTAAGCAGCACATTCCATTCAAACAAGTAAATGGGAGGTCTTTAGACAATGAACAAAAAAGTGGTATCCATGGTAGTCGCAGCTGCTCTGGCGGCAACGGTTGCAGGTTGCGGCTCTTCGGGCAAAACCGGGGCGAACACAGGCACTGCGCCGGCGGCCGGCTCAACTTCAGGCGGAGCGGCGGCCGCCCAGCCGACGATCGGCGTGGCGATCTACAAATTCGACGATACATTCATGACCGGCGTCCGGAACGCGATCTCCGCGGCGGCCGAAGGCAAGGCGAAGGTCGACATCGTCGACAGCCAAAACTCGCAGCCGACGCAAAACGATAAAGTCGACCTGTTCATCACGAAAAAAGTAAACGGTCTGGCGATCAACGCCGTTGACCGTACGGCAGCGGGCGTCATTATCGACAAAGCGAAAGGCGCGAACATTCCGGTCGTCTTCTTCAACCGCGAGCCGCTGGCCGACGATATGAAGAAATGGGATAAAGTCTATTATGTCGGCGCGAAAGCGGAGCAGTCCGGTACGATGTCCGGCCAATTGGTCGTAGACTACTTCAAATCCCATCCGGAAGCGGATAAAAACAAAGACGGCGCGCTTCAATACGTCATGCTGAAAGGCGAGCCGGGTCACCAGGACGCCGAGCTGCGCACGAAGTTCTCCGTGAAAGCGGTCGAAGACGCCGGCATCAAGGTCGAGAAGCTCGCGGAAGACACGGCGATGTGGGATCGTGTAAAAGGTCAGGAGAAAATGGCCGCGTTCCTCGCGTCCCATGGCGATAAAATTGAAGCGGTCTTCGCGAACAACGACGACATGGCGCTCGGCGCGATCGAAGCATTGAAGGCGAAAGGGTACTTCAAAGACAACAAATACATTCCGGTTGTCGGCGTAGACGCGACGGCTCCTGCGCTGAAAGCGCTTGAAGACGGCACGATGCTCGGAACCGTATTGAACGACGCGAAAAACCAGGGTAAAGCGACGCTCAATCTGGCGCAAGTGTTAGCTTCCGGCCAAACGCCATCCAAAGACAACATCGGTTATGAGCTCACAGACGGCAAATACGTATGGGTTCCTTATAAAAAAATTACAAAAGAAAACATGAACGACGCGAAATAAGACAGCGTAGAAATCGGGGCAGGGGCAAGGGAGAATGCATGCTTAAGCCCTTGCCCTTTTCCATGTTATTTCCCTCATAAGCCTCTGAATGTCAGAGGGCGAGGCGTTTCAGGCGCAAGGAGGCGTTAATCAATGACGGAAACCCGTTATTTGCTTGAGATGAATCAAATTACGAAAGAATTTCCCGGCGTGAAGGCGCTGGACGGGGTCACCCTCAAGGTGCGCCCGGGTACGGTTCACGCGCTGATGGGGGAGAACGGCGCGGGTAAATCGACGCTGATGAAATGTTTATTCGGTATCTATAAGCCGGACGGCGGCGACATCATCCTGGAAGGCCGTCAAGTGAGCATTAACCATTCGAAGGATGCGCTGAGTATGGGAGTCTCCATGATTCATCAAGAGCTGCATCCCGTTCCGTTCCGCAATGTGATGGAAAACATCTGGCTCGGCCGGTTTCCGGTGAAAGGCTTCGGGCCGTTCAAAATAGTCGATCATAAGAAAATGTATGAAGATACCGTCAAGCTTTTTCAAGACTTGGACATGGATATCGATCCGTACACGATCGTTCGCGAGCTGTCCGTGTCGAAAATCCAATCGCTCGAAATCGCCAAGGCCGTTTCCTTCCGATCCAAAGTCATTGTCATGGATGAGCCGACATCTTCCCTGACCGGCAACGAGGTCGAGCAATTATTTAAGATCATTCATCAATTGCGCAGTCGCGGCGTCTCCATTATTTATATCTCTCACAAAATGGAGGAGATTTTGCGGATTTCCGACGATGTCACGATCATGCGCGACGGCAGGCTGATCGGCACTTGGGAGGCCAAAGAGCTGACGACCGACCTGATCATTCAGCGAATGGTCGGACGCGATCTCAGTCAACGCTTCCCGGAACGGCATAATACGCCGGGCGACGTGCTGATGAAGGTAGACGGGCTGACGAGCCCGCACCCCAAATCGTTCCGCGACGTATCGTTCGAGCTGCGCAAAGGCGAGGTGCTCGGTGTCGGCGGATTGGTGGGCGCCCAGCGGACGGAGCTGATCGAAGCGTTGTTCGGTCTGCGCACGGTCGCTTCGGGCGAGATCCACATCCACGGGAAGAAAGTGAAGATCAAGACGCCGATCGACGCGAAGAAGCACAAGATCGCGCTGCTCACGGAAGAACGCCGGGTGACCGGGATTTTTCCGGTGCTGAACATTAAAGAGAACACGATCATCGCCAACCTGGACCGCTATTTGAATCCGTTGAAGCTGGTCAATGATCATAAAGCCCGGATCGATACGGATCAAAATATCGGGAAGCTGCGGGTCAAAACCCCGAATTACAAGACGCTGATCAAAAATTTATCGGGCGGCAATCAGCAAAAGGTGCTGCTTGCACGTTGGCTGCTTACCGAACCTGAAATTTTGATGCTGGACGAACCGACTCGCGGCATCGACGTCGGTGCGAAGTTCGAAATTTACTCGATCATTGCCGATCTGGCCAAGCAGGGCAAAAGTATCATCATGATTTCTTCGGAGATGCCCGAACTGCTCGGGATGTCGGACCGGATCATGGTCATGTCTGACGGACGTCTGTCCGGCATTATAGACGGTGCTAAAGCGACCGAAGAAGAAATCATGCGCCTGGCTGCCAAGCACCTGGGTTAACGGAGGGAATAGGAACATGGATACAAAAAAACTAACCGGGTTCGTCACCCAAAACGCCATTTACATCGTGTTGATCCTGCTGGTGGTCGGGATTGCCTTTAAAGATCCGCGCTTTTTGTCCGTCGATATTCTCCGGGATATTTTGCTGCAAAACTCGACGCGGGCCATTATCGCTCTAGGGGCCGCCTTCATCCTGATTACGGGCGGCACCGACTTGTCCTCCGGACGCGTCGTTGGTTTATCGGCGGTGTTGTCGGCCTCGATGCTGCAGATCAGCGATTACCCGAGACGCTTCTTCCCCGACCTGCCTGAGCTGTGGGTAGGGCTTCCGATTGTGTTCGGCATTCTCGCAGGCTTGATCGTCGGGCTTATCAACGGCTGGGTGGTGGCGAAGCTCAATGTGCCGCCGTTCATTGCCACCTTAGGCACGATGGTCATCGTATACGGCGTCAACTCGATTTACTTCGATATGAAACCGAACGAATCGCAGCCGATTGCAGGGTTGCGCAAAGATTTTACGGACATCGGATCCGGGTTTGTCGGGCCTAACGGGCCGTACTCCATTCCTTACATTGTCATTATCGCGGTCATCGTGTCGCTTATCGTGTGGGTTATTTTCAATAAAACACGGCTGGGCAAAAACATGTACGCCATCGGCGGCAACGTGCAGGCGGCGACCGTATCCGGGATTAACGTTGCACGCAACCTGATCTACATCTACGCGATCGCAGGTGCGCTGTACGGCCTCGGCGGGGTTCTCGAAGCGGCGCGAACCGGCGGCGCGACGAACAACTACGGGAACATGTATGAGCTTGACGCCATTGCGGCATGCGTTGTCGGGGGCGTATCGACGGCTGGCGGGATCGGTACGGTGCCGGGCGTGCTGGCCGGCGTGCTGATCTTCGGGGTCATCAACTACGGCTTGACCTTCGTCGGAGTGAGTCCTTACTGGCAATTGATTATTAAAGGCTTAATCATCGTCGCGGCGGTCGCTTTCGACATCCGCAAATACTTGGCTAAGAAATAATGATGGACAGAGGCTGCCAGCGGGAAACTGGCAGCTTTTTTAACAATAGCGGTTGGCGGTGAGGGTGTGCCGGCATATCCGACATGACCGTAAAGGGGGCGCTGTCAGCATGACGTTGAGACAAAAAGTGGTTGGTGTTTTTATCGTCATTTCGTTGCTCGTTACTTTGAACAGCTTGTTTTCATTCTTATTCTTAAAGCAGATGCAAGGCTCCTACAAGTCCTTGATCGACAGGGGACTAGCCGTTCTTGAGCAGGTCGGGGGCATCCGCGAACAGACGGAACGGCAAAACTCGCTGCTGTTCGGCCTGTTGGTCGATCCGTCGAAGGAGAAAGAACAGGTTCTTGCAACCGTGAATGCGAAGTTGTCGGAATCGATCGCGCAGCTCGAGCAGCTGTCGGAAACCGATGAAGAGCGGAGCGAGGTGCGGAAGCTGGCCGAAGCGAACGCCACGTTCGCCCGTTTGACGCAGAAAATTACGGATTACCTCAACCGGGGTGAGCCGGGGCTTGCGAGGACGGAAGCGTTAATGTGGTCGATCCCGTTGTCGGAAACGTTGACCCAATCCTCGACGCGCATTCAACAGATCGAGCAGCAGCTGATGACGGGGAAGCAAGCGGCGAACGAGCAGTTGGTTGCGAAGACGATCCGCTCGCTGATGGGGGTAAGCGCCGCTGCGTTGGCGTTCGCTATAGCAGCCGGATTTCTGCTCTCGCGCTTTATCGTCAAGCCGCTTCGCGCTATGGCGCAGGCGGCCGCGGCTATCGCGTCCCGCGATTTGACGGTTTCCGATATCCAAGTGACAAGCCGCGACGAGATAGGCAAGCTGGCGTCGGCCTTTAATGGAATGAAAGCGGAGCTGCGGACCATGGTCATGGAGCTGACCGAGCATGCGGAAGAGGTGGCGGGCGCTGCTGAGCGGCTGAGCGGCAGCTCGGAGCAGGTCAGCCATTCGCTTGAGCGGATCACGGAGATCGTCGGGGATATCGCAACCGGCACGTCGGAGCAGATGCAATCCGTCAACGAAAGTGTCTCTTTGATGGAAACGATGTCGCGTTCCGTCGATCACATCGCCGGTGCGACAACAACGGCGGATGCCAAATCGTCGGCCGCCCTTACAACCGCGGCCGGGGGCAGACAAGCCATCGCCACCGTAAGCGGGCAAATGGACTCGATCCGCAGCACGATGACCGTCATGGCCGAAGGCGTCTCGCGGTTAGGCAGCCGGACGATGGAGATCATGAAGGTGAACGAAGCGATCGCCGCCATCGCGAAGCAAACGAACATGCTGGCGCTGAACGCATCGATCGAATCGGCGCGAGCCGGCGAAGCGGGCAAAGGCTTCGCGGTCGTCGCGGAAGAAGTGCGTAAGCTGGCCGTTCAGACGTCCGCCGCAGCCGGCAAGGTTGTGGAGATGATAGCAGGCATTTCACAAGAGAAGGACCGGGTTATCGCCTCGACGCAAACGGGGTTGCGCGAGGTGGAAACCGGTATGGACGTCGTGCGGCACGCAGGCGACGCGTTTCACCGCATCCAGCAGTCCGTCGAAGAAGCGGCGCTCTGCATCGGCGAAGCGGGCGATCAGTCCGGGCACGTCGTGCGGCAATCGCACAGCGTCGTAGACAAGGTGCGGCAGGTACAGACGATTGCCGAAAGGGCCGTAGCGCATACGCAGGATGTCTCAGCGAGCGTAGAGGAGCAGTACGCCTCGATGGAGGAGGTGGTTTCATCGGCCGAGGTGCTGCATACGATGTCCGGCCGGTTGTCCGCCCTGATCGGCCAATTCCGGGTGTAATCTCGAGAGTCAGGCTGCAGGCGCAACCGGATGTCTCCAAGCAAGCGTCCTGTACAGCGCCCCGAGCCCGCGCTTGCAAGCACGGGCTATACAGCACCGGGCCTAGCAGCAGCGTTACTTTGCCTTGTTCACCGGGACGCCCTTGGCTGTGTACTCCTCCAGCGTCAGCCCTTGCTTCACGATATCCTTGGCGAGATCCACGCCGACATAACGCAAATGCCACGGCTCGTACTGGTAGCCGGTAATGGCTTCCTTGCCTTTCGGGTAGCGGATGATGAAGCCGTATTCGTGGGCATGCTCCGCCAGCCATTTGGCTTCTTGGGTCGCGCCGAAGCAGTCTTGGGCCGGACATTTGCCGTTGCTGCCGGCAACGTCGATGGCCAGCCCCGTTTCGTGCTCGCTGTGGCCGGGCTTGGCGCTGTATTTGTTCGCCTTTACTTCCCCTTCCTGCTTCACGTAGTTGTTGTAGAGGGCCGTTTGCGTTTCGTGCGAACGGTAGGCGGATACACCGGCCAGCGGTAGTCCGGCATCCTTAGCGGCCTGGAACAGTTTCTCCAGGGCAGCGGCCGCTTCCTTGCGCATTTTGCGTTTCTCCAGCTTTTCCTTGAACGTAAAAGGCACGTTCGGATCGACCAGATCCTGCGGCTTGTAGTCTTCCGGCAGCTTGGAGGTTTTGTTGACGAGCACAGCGATCTCCGCAGGCTTAGCGACCACTTGAACGGCCTCGCCCTTGGAAGCGCCGGGTGCAGTCGAGCTGCCGCCTGCCCCTTTGGGGTCCGGCTTTGTGTTCGTACTGTCTGTCCCTGGCGCCGGTGCTGCCGGCTGAGCGGGCTTCGTCCCGGCGTCGCCGCCCGATGCTTGCGGATTCGTGCCGTTCGCGCCGGAGTTCGGCGCTTCCGAAGCAGGGGGCGTTGTCGGAACGGCGGTTTGTCCCGCCGCGTTCTGGGAAGACGCATCGCCGCAGCCGGAAGCGATAACCAGCAGGCAGGCGAGTGCGCCCACCGTATACCAGGTGGGTCGAGCATTTCGCATGATGATAATTCCTTCTTTCGCAAGTGATGATATCTGTTAGACGGAACCGGTTCTCCAAAGGTTCCGGTTCTTGTGCCCGAATCCTTCTATTGTACCGCTCAGCGTCCGGCGATTCAACGGATCGATCCGCGTCTCTTGCCGAAGTTGCCGAGGTGGCGTACATTTAGACTAAAAAGGTTGAAGAACATGACGACGAAAGAGAAGTCGGCGGAGCTGGAGCCCCGGATTTATACGGATAAGCTGGAGGCTTGGTTAAGGCCGCATGCCGATGAGGAAAAGGCGGGACCGATGCGGGCCTATATGCGGGATCAGTTCGCTTTTCTGGGCATTCGGTCGCCGGAGCTAAAGCAGCTGATGCGCGAATTTATCAAGGAGCATGGAATTCCCGTCGGGGACCGGCTGCAGGAAACATTGCGCATGCTATGGCGTCTGCCGGAGCGGGAGTTCCAGTACGCGGCCCTGGTGCTGCTGGACAAGCGGGAGCGGACCTTGTCCGCGGAGCACCTCGCGCTGCTTGAAGAGCTGATTGTAACGAAGCCGTGGTGGGATACGGTCGATCTGTTGGCCGGCCATGCGGTAGGCGCCATCCTGAGCAGACGTCCCGATCTGATCGAGACCTATGCGGACAGGTGGATAAACTCCGATTCGATGTGGCTGCAGCGCACGGCGCTTCTGTTTCAGCTCCGGTACAAGTCCGGTACGGACGCGGAGTTGTTATTCCGGTTAATCCGGCAGTGCGCCGATTCGAAGGAGTTTTTCATCCGCAAGGCGATCGGCTGGGCGCTGCGCGAGTATTCCAAAACAGACGAGACTGCGGTGCGCCGCTTCGTGGCCGAGACGGCGCTCTCTCCGCTCAGCGCCCGGGAGGCGCTGAAGTACATGGACCGCAAACGCTGAATCGTACGGAACCGTTAATCGAGCCGAAACCCTTGTCCCTCCAAAAACGGCCGAATGTGCGCCCGCACCGGCTTCCGGTACTTGTCCGCAATGCCGCGCGACCAGTTCGTTAACGTCCGGCCTTGCGTACGTACTTTGTAATATTCGTGCATCGTGCGGTCGTAAGCCTCTATGCCGCTGCGGACGGCTTCGTCGCTATAGGCGTTCTCGTGCAGCAGGCCTGCAAGCGGCAGCCGGGGGCGAATCGTCGGCTCCTGATCGGGGACGCCGATGCACAGCCCGAAGATCGGATAGACTAGCTGCGGCAGCTCGAGCAGCCGGCTGACTTCATCGGGCGCGTTGCGGATGCCGCCGATGTAACAGACGCCGAGGCCGAGCGATTCGGCGGCTACGGCGGCATTTTGCGCGGCGAGCGCGGCGTCGACGGTGGCGACGATGAAGCTTTCGGCGTTCTGATGGAACGGCTCGCCGTGCTGCGCTGTGGCGATCTGCAGCCGGTTCAGGTCGGCGCAGAAGACCAGGAACATGCCGTTATGCGCCACGTACGTTTGATTGCCGGCGAGGCGGGCGAGCGTTTGTTTTTTATCCGGATCGGACACCGCGACGATGCTGTATGCTTGCACGTTGCTGGATGACGACGCCATCTGGGCCGAGGTCACGATCGCCTCGAGCTGTTCCTTTCGCAGTGGAATGTCTTTGAATTTGCGGATGGAACGGTGGCTTTGCAGCAGCTGAATGACGGCATTCATGGAACGTGTACCTCCAGGTTTATTTTGTCATATGCTTCCATATTATCGAAATCGTTATTCCGCCGTCAAACCGGCAGCTCGCGAGCCCGGGCACAGACGCGGCAGGGTGCCGTTTTTCCCGCAGGAGAAGGCGGGGGAGGCGGCGCTCCGGCGTGTTTTTTCATAGACAATGCGATATAATGGGACTCGTACCCAGCGTGCGATTGCGAAAGGAGACACTTACTTATGGCAGGCAGGAAAGAAGACGAACTGGACTTGACGCTGCTCGGCAACGAGAAAACGAAATACCCGATGGAGTATGCGCCGCAAATGCTCGAGTCCTTCGATAATAAACATCCTTACCGGGACTATTTTGTGAAGTTTAACTGTCCGGAGTTCACCAGTCTGTGCCCGATTACGGGCCAGCCGGATTTCGCGACGATCTATATCAGCTACATCCCCGATATTCGGATGGTTGAGAGCAAGTCGCTGAAGCTGTACTTGTTCAGCTTCCGCAACCATGGCGATTTCCACGAAGACTGCATGAACATCATCATGAACGATCTGATCAAGCTGATGGACCCGAAATACATCGAAGTATGGGGCAAATTTACGCCGCGCGGGGGCATTTCAATCGATCCGTACTGCAATTATGGCCGCCCCGGCACCAAATACGAGCAAATGGCCGAGCATCGGCTGCTGAACCACGACTTGTATCCGGAAAAAGTCGACAACCGCTAAAGGTTGGCGCTGCGAGAGGAGACGGCTGCGATGTTGAAGCTGGGCATATTGGATCAATCGCCGGTGTTCCCCGGCTATCAGGCGGGCGACGCGATTCGGCATACCGTCGAATTGGCGAAACAGACCGAGCGCTGGGGCTACTCGCGCTTCTGGGTGTCGGAGCATCACGACACGTCGCGACTGGCCGGCTCATCGCCGGAGGTGCTGCTCGCGGCGCTCGGCGCGCACACGTCGCGCATCCGCATCGGCTCGGCCGGCGTGCTGCTGCCGCACTACAGCCCGTTCAAGGTCGCGGAAAATTTCCGCGTCCTTGAAGCGCTGTATCCCGGCCGCGTCGATCTCGGCATCGGCCGGGCCCCCGGCGGGATGCCGATCGCTTCGCAGGCGCTGCGCTACGGGCGGCCGAAGGAGCGGGATGAGCTGTTCGGCGAGACGCTGCGCGACTTGGCCGGATTTTTAAGCGACCGGCTGGAGCCCGGCCACCGGTTCGAGGGCGTGCGCGCGGCTCCGCTGGTGGAGACGGCGCCCGACATTTGGCTGCTCGGCTCGAGCGGCTTCAGCGCGGAACGCGCGGCCGAGCTTGGGGCGGCGTTCTCGTTCGCCCATTTCATTAACGGCGACGGCGGCCATGAGGCGATGCGGCGTTATTTCGCCGATTACCGGCCGGGGCCGCTCGGCCGCGCTCCCCGCGCGAATGTATGCGTGATGGTCATCTGCGCCGATACCGAAGAGGAAGCGGAGCGGATCGCCGTGCCGCTCGATCTGTCGATCCTGCTGCGCGAGCAGGGCCAATTTCAGCGGCCGTTCCCGACCTACGAGGAGGCCGTCGCCTACCCGTACACGGAGTGGGACCGGATGCGCATCCAAGTGAACCGGAACCGGATGATCGTCGGCGATCCCAAGCAGGCGAAAGCGCGTATGCTTGCGTTCAGCGAGGAGTACGGGGTGAACGAGCTCATCGTCGTCACCGTCACGGCCGATCCGCAAGCCCGGCTGCGCTCCTACGAGCTGCTCGCGGAGGCGTTCGCGCTGCGCGGTTGAGCGCGCCGGTCACGGTGACGTCTAGCCGGGCGCAGCAGTGCGGCGCATGCCGCCGCTGCGAAACCCGGTGCATGCAGCTCGCATCGCTGGCTTTCGCCGGAATTGGCGGAACGCCGGTATCTGCATTTGGCTGGAATCAGGCAGCTAAATCGAAATAGCGGAACAGAGGTATCTTATTCGCCGCCAAAACGGGCCTTGAGCCCTGACTTTTGGAACAATAAGGTATCACCGTTCCGCTATTTTTGTTAAGTACGGCTCATTCCGTGGGAATAGCGAACGTTAGTTCCGCTATTGTACAGGGACGGATCGAGCCCCTGCCGGTTTATGGACGCGTTCGACCCGCAATTGAATTTGCTTATCCAGATGCTCCGGCTTAATGCTCGGGTTGCCCGCATTGATGCGCGGGATTTCCATGGGATTGGAGCTGCGCGTCGCCATCTCGCTGACGATCGTGAACGCGTACCGGAATCCGGCGTCCCGTATAAGCGACTTGGCCGTATCAGAGAAAATGCCGAACGGATAGGCATACGCCTTGGCTGCGTCCGGGCTGCCGTACAGCTCTTGCAGCCGCTGCGCGCATGCTTGGCTGTCCTGGCTTACCCTCTCGATATACTGCGCTTCGTTCTCCGGACCGCCGCCTGTTTCGAGCCGGCCGGTCAACGCTCCTTCACGTCCTGCTTTATAATGCAGCGCGTTAGAGTGACACTGTACGTCGAACATCCCGGCCCGGTAGCCGAGCAGCTCGCGGATATTTTCCCGGCTCAGCGCCGGAATCGAGGGGGCGTCGGGAGCAGCCAAATCCTGCGTGACGATAAAATTAACCGCGGGGATATCGAGTTCTTTTAGAATCGGAAACGCATAGTCATAGAAGCTTCTGTACCCGTCGTCGAACGTAACGAGCACCGCCTTCTCGGGCACGGGGGCCCCTTCGTAAAATCGGATGAATTCGGAGAGCGAGATGAAGGTGTAGCCTTGTTTTTTTAAATACGACAGCTGGTCGCGAAACAGAGCGCTGCTGACGGTGCTTGAGCTTTGGTCCGTGTCGTGTACGTGGTGGTACATCAGTACGGCGACTTGATCGCGGTACGTCTGCTTCGGATTCGTTCCCCACAGCTCAAGCAGGCTGATGAGTATTACAGCGACCAGAAGGCCGGTCAACAACTTTCGCGTCATGGTCTAATCTCCTTCAAGGCCCGGTAGGGTCTATATACAGTTATAGCGATTAGCCCGGGAAATTTCAAGCAAGCGTGAGCCCTGCGCCCGCTGAACGTATTTTTTTATGCATCGGCGCGTCGCTTCGGCAACTTTTTCCATGGTGAGGGCGTCAATATAGTGGATTGATAAGCCTTCATAAGGAGAGGAAGATTCGCTTGAAACTGATCAAAAAAGCCAGCTCGATCGCCGTCGCCTCCGCACTCCTTCTTACCTATGCTCCGCTTGCCTGGGCGGACGAAGCGGCATCTCCGTCAAGCAGCGTCGGCGCACCGGCGAAAGGCAAGGAAGAGACGCTGCCAAGCAACGTGAACATTACGAAAGAACGGGCCATCGAATTGGCCAAATCGTACATCGACCTTCCCGAAGGGTATGCGCTGCAATCGGTTAACCTGAATGCTTACGCGGTGTTCCGGCAGAAACCGGTTCCGACTTGGAATCTGTACTACGCCAAGAGATCGAAAGATCACGATTACGGCAGCATCAACATCACGATCAACGGGTTAACCGGCAAACTGACAGGGTACTCTTTCTATAACAACGATCCGAATTACAAACCGAGTTACCCGCCGAAAGTGAACTTCCAAGGTGCGAAGGAAATCGCGTCCCAATGGATCGATAAGCTGAACCCGGCAGACCGGAAGGAGCTTCGTTACAACGACCGCCAAGAACAATCGTTCCGCCCGCCGTTGAACGGCGATTATCAGTACAATATCCGCTTCGATCGTCTCGTCGGGGACGTGCCTTTTCCGCAGGATGGCATTCAAGTGTCCGTGAACGGAGAAGGCCAGGTAACCGGTTACAGCTATTCGTGGACCGATGCCGTGAAGTTCGAGCAGGGCGTAACGCCGATTGGCTTGGAGAAGGCGGCTCAAGCGTTCCGCGACAAAGCGGATGTGAGCCTCTCGTATCAAGTGCCGTACGAATCCCGCGGTGAGAAGAAGCCGCTGATCTCGTATGGGATGAGTACGTTTTTCTTGGCTGCGGCGAAGGGCGAACCGTGGAGCCCCAGCGATTTGCCGCTGATCTCCTCTGGAGAACGGAAACCGTTGACGGACCAGCCACTTGGGGATGCGCCGTCTGCAAGCCTCAATTTGTCCAAGGAAGAAGCGGCAGGGAAAGTCTTGAGCGTCTTCAAGCTGCCGCAGGATGCGAAGCTGGAGGATGCTTCTTATAATGAGTATACGAACCCGGAAACGGGCAAAACCGAAGCCAATTGGAACTTGCGCTGGAACCTGGCCCCGGACAAAGATACGCTGGGCAAGGGCGAGAATATGGTCTGGGCGAGCGTGAACAGCCATACCGGCGAAATCAAGAACTTTAACCGGAACCTGTACATGGAGTCGTCCAAACCGATCGAACCGAAAGTATCGGCGGAGGACGCTTCGTCCAAAGCGGTGGAGATGGTGAAGCAGCAGCTGCCTGCTTATACCCATCAGCTCGTGCTGGATGCGGGCGTCTTGAAGCAAATTCCCGAAGAACGGCTGAAGAACATGCGTACTTGGGACGTGCGCTTTAACCGCGTCATTGACGGCGTCGCTGCCGGCGGAGAGGGTGTGAACATCAGCATCGACCGGGATACGGGCGATATCGTCAACTACTACTTCTCTTTCAGCGAAAGGCCTTATCCGCAGCACAAGCCGGATGTGATCGCCCTCGATAAGGCAAAGGAGCTGCTGTTCTCGCAATACGATATCGAACTGTCGTACGTGCTTGATCAAGGGATTACTCCTTATCTGTCGAGCGGCCTGGCGGATAAATACAAGCTGATGGTAGCCTCCGGCGAGATTTCGCCGGGTACGCAGCCAGGCTCGGGTACGGACATAGCGCCGGAAGCAAAGCTGGTGTACGGCCTGGTGCCGAAGTATACAAGGGAGCCGTTCTTCCTGGATGCGCAAACCGGCCAATGGCGCAGCGCTACGACGGGCGAGCCGATTACGCTGGAGAAAGCGGTCGCTACGGATATCGAGGGCCACTGGGCGCAGCGAGAGCTTCAATTGATGCTCGACTATCAAGCGCTCGACGTCAAAGACGGCAAAGTGAACCCGCAGCAGGCGATGACCCGCGGGGAAATGATCAAAATGCTCGTCATTGCCATGAACGGCGGCAATTACGGCATTTATTACGCGAGCGACCGGACGGCCTCCTTCGCCGATGTGAAGAACGGCTCGACCTACTTCGCGTACGTCGAGAATGCCGTAGACCGCGGACTCCTCGACCCGGGAGCCGAGTTCAACCCGAACGCGATCATGACGCGGGAAGAAATGGCGCAGCTGATCGTTCGCGCGCTCGGCTACAAAAACTTGGCCGAATACGAGGCGGTATTTAACGCCAATATCGCGGATGCAGCCAAGCTGAAGCATATCGGTCAAGTCGCCATCGTCGTCGGCTTGAACATCATGTCGCTGACGGACGGCAGCTTCAGTCCGGACGAAGAAGTCACGCGGGCGGCAGCGGCAACGGCATTTTTCCGTTACTTGCAGAAGCGGGCGGAGCTGCAGCAGCCCCCGCGCTATTACTACTAAAAAATGACCAAAAGCACTGCCTCCGGGCAGTGCTTTATTCGTAGAAGCTGGAGCGAAGTACAGTGTAGCGGGCTTAAGCTATTCGGCGAACCGGTCGGCCACGGAGCTTGCGCCAAAAGACAACGGTTTAATGCGCGCCTCATAGCCGACCGATGTGACCCAACCGCAAATTTCTTGAATCAGCGCTTTCGTCTCGCCCTGCTGTCCGATATCGATATGGATTTCGAGCGGCCATTGCGACAGCAATTGGTCCATGCCTTTGCGGTTCAGGACGTCGACGAGCTCCAGGCTTAGCTCGGTCTCCTTGTAGATGCGTGTGCGGAGGTCGTTTAAGGGACGGCTGTTTTTCCGGCTGTAAAAGAAACGGGCCCCTCTGCCGATTCGGTGAATGATCACAGCGGTAATGAGCGTCGTATACTTGCGGGTTGTGTGCGAATCGGTACCGATGACGATTTTATACTGCGCATCGGGGTCGGCCTGCACGAAGGCATGCAGATCCAAGATCATGTCTTCCAGCGTGACGGAACCTTTGGTAGGGCTAACGAACATAAGCGGCTCAACTCCCTCCAAATTTGAAATGGACCTCTCTCTATATTTTACGCCAAATGAAGCAAAATAGTTTAAAGTTCCGCGGCTTCAGCCGCCTAATTATCGTTCAATCCGCATGAAACAAGAATAGGCGGGTCAACCTGGTACAGAGATTTCTAAAAATTCTGAAAAATAGATGCAAGTGCAGCGCTTTCATCATATAATAGAAGTAATCTGCCGGCATTGGCCGCAGCAAAAGGAGGCATGGAGTCATGGAAGGAAGATTGTCCGTCGGGTTGATGTTCGGAGTGATGCTCAGCGTTCCCCTTTGGCTGTCCATGATCGGATGGATGCGGTTGGTTGAATCGGCTGTCGGGTATTTGTCCCGGCTGCACGTGCTTTAATTTTACTATCGCTTTACTTGTTAACGCTTACAATATAATTTCCGGTGAAGATTACATGCGGCTGCGGATATGGAAGGACTGTGTTTCGGGAAGGCTTGGTGCCTGCTCGAAATGACAGTCCTTCTTTTTGTTTTATCCCTCTCCTAAACCTGTCAGGTTCCCTCGTGTTCCTTTTTGCGCGGCATGCTTGTACAATAAAACTTATCGGATAACCTAGCGTATGGCTTGTCAAAAGGAGGCTGACCCATGCCAGGGACTACGAATAAACGACGCACGCCCGAGAAGGAAATGCGCGTGTTGTCCATAACGCTGGCAGGGTTGCTGCTGCTGTTCGCCCTGCCGTGGCACACTGCCCATGCCGGAATAGTAGAACGGATTAAAGATATATACGGGATGCCCGAGCAAGTCGGGCAGCTCCAGGAGCAGTATGAAGAGACGAAACGGCAGCTCGAGCAAAGCCGGGAACAAATGGAGGAGACGGTGGCCCGATCTGAGGAAGCCGCCCGGCAATTCCGGGAGGCGGAAGCGAGGCTGCTGGAGGAGAACCGTGAGCTCCGCAGCCGCAACGATCGGCTCGAGCAGCTGCTCGAGCAAATGGAGGCCGCAAGACGGGCCCAATCGGTCCGAAATCGGCAAATTGCCGCTACCGCGCTGACTGCTGCCGGATTGGCGCTGCTTTATTTCATCATCACCCGGGTCATCCGCTTTACTTTATGGCGGCGGGGACGGGGCGGCGCGCAAGGGGGATCCGAATGAACATTCACGTGGACGGAACGGGGACGGAAGGACAAGCGGCGACGGTGGAGCTGTTCCACGGGGATACCGCGCATGTGCTGCACCCTTCCCGGATCATCGCTTATCAAGGCTCTCCGCAGGGGCGAGAGGACCGGATTTTAAATTTGTCCGGCATGTACCGCAAGAAAAAATGGGTCGAATCGCGCATCGCCGGACCCGCCCGGTTCGTGCTCGGTGTGCCGATGGGATTTCGTTTAAAGCCGTTGGAGCTGCCCGAGCAGAGCGACCTGCTGTTCGATATCCGCCATGTGCTGTTATATAGCGGCGGGATGAAGCTCGAAAGCCGCTTTCAGAAGGTCAAGCAAGCGCTTGTTACGCAGGACTGGGCGCGGATGAAATTTTCCGGGGGCGGACTGCTCGGGCTGCTGTCGGCCGGACCGCTCTGCGATTTGACGCTCGACCCGCACCGGCCCGTATATGTCGATGTCGGCTGCCTCGTCGCGTTCCCGGAGAAGGCGGCGATGCGGCTGCGTGTGTACGGCAATCCGCTCGCCAGCCAGCGGATGAATTATCAGTGGGAGATGACCGGGTACGGGAAGGTGCTGCTTCAGCCGACGCCGCGGGATAAAGCGTTCGCCGCCGGGATGCGGCAGGATTCGCTGCTTCGCCGTGTATTAAGAGAGGCGTTGCCCTTCGGCGGCATCTTCATTAAATGACATTTTATGTATATGTTAATAG
>NZ_BIMH01000016.1 GCF_004000985.1 Paenibacillus validus NBRC 15382
GCGCTCTCGAAGCGCGCGGCGTGCGCATGGTCGACTGCGGCCCGGGGCCGGCCGTCGACCTGAACGCCGCCATGAGGCGGCTCGGCGAGCTCGAGATCGGCTCGCTGCTCGTCGAAGGCGGCGGCAAGCTGAGCGGAGCCCTGCTGGCGGCCGGGCTCGTCGATAAGCTGGTGCTGTTCCTGGCGCCGAAAATCATCGGCGGCGGAGCATTGGCACCCGGCAACTTCGATTTTCCCGGCTTCGAGACGATGAGCCGGGCGATCAAGCTCGAACGGCTTCAGGTGGAACGCTGCGGCGAGGACGTGTGCTTGTCCGGTTATCCGCGGTACGAAAGCGAGGAATGACAAGATGTTTACGGGCATTATCGAAGAAATCGGCACGATGCGCCGCATCGCCAAACAAGGCCAAGCCATGGTGCTCACCATCGGCGCGAAACGTATACTGGAAGACGTGAAGCTGGGGGACAGCATTGCGGTGAACGGCGTGTGCTTAACCGTCGTCGCTTACGACGAGTCAAGTTTTACCGTCGATGTGATGCCGGAGACCTTCCGCCGAACGAACCTGGAACGGCTGCAAACCGGCGCTCGGGTGAATCTGGAGCGGGCGATGGCGGCGAACGGCCGCTTCGGCGGTCATATCGTACAAGGTCATGTCGACTCGACGGGCATCATCACGAGTCGAACGCCGGAAGAGAACGCCGTCGTGTTCCGGGTGGAGCCGAGAGATGCGGGGATGATGAAATACGTCATTCCGCACGGCTCGATTACGATCGACGGCATCAGCTTAACGGTCGTCGAGTCGGGGGAAGCGCATTTTACCGTTTCGATCATTCCGCATACGCTGGCAGAGACGATACTGGAGCACAAGAAGGCCGGAGACGAAGTAAACCTCGAGGCCGATGTGCTGGGTAAATATATCGAGCGATTGCTGGGCTTCCGCGGCGCGGGTCCGGAAGGACAAGGCAAGCCGCAGAGCCGGCTGACAGCTTCATTTTTGACGGAGCACGGGTTTATGTAACCCAAACTAGTGGGAGGCGAGAGAACATGACGGCACCGATTCAATTTCATTCGATCGAAGAGGCGATTTACGACCTGATGCTGGGCAAAGTGATCATCGCCGTTGATGACGAGGACCGGGAGAACGAAGGCGACTTCATTGCCTTGGCGGAGAAAGCGACGCCGGAGATCATCAATTTCATGATCAAGGAAGGGCGCGGACTCGTATGCGTACCGATTACCGAGGAGCGGGCTCAGGAGCTCGATTTACCGCCGATGGTCGTGCGCAACACCGATTATCACGGCACGGCCTTCACGGTTTCCGTCGATCATGCGGAAACGACGACCGGCATCTCGGCTTCGGAGCGCTCCCGCACGGTTCAGGCGTTGATTGATCCGAAGACGAGGGCGCATCAATTCCGCCGGCCGGGCCACATTTTTCCGTTGATCGCGAAAAAGGGCGGCGTGCTCCGCAGAGCGGGCCATACGGAAGCGGCCGTCGATTTAGCCCGGATGTGCGGCGCGTATCCGGCTGCCGTCATCTGCGAGGTCATTAAGGAAGACGGGGAAATGGCGCGTGTGCCGGACCTGATGGAAATCGCGCAAAAGCATGATTTGAAAATTATCACGATTCAAGATATGATCAAATACCGCAATTATAAAGAAAAACTCATTAACCGCGAAGTGGAAGTGCGGATGCCGACCGACTTCGGCAGCTTCACGGCCATTGCGTATTCGAATGTCGTCGACCAGAAGGAGCATGTGGCGCTTGTCAAAGGGAACATCGACACCGACACGCCGACGCTGGTGCGCGTTCACTCGGAATGCTTGACCGGCGACGTGTTTCATTCGCACCGCTGCGATTGCGGTCCGCAGCTCGCCGCGGCGCTGAAGCAGATCGATGAAGCGGGCTCCGGCGTGCTGCTCTATATGCGTCAGGAAGGCCGCGGCATCGGCTTGATCAACAAGCTGAAGGCGTATAAGCTGCAGGAAGAGGGATTCGATACGGTCGATGCGAACCTGAAGCTCGGCTTCGACGCGGATCTGCGCGACTACGGCATTGGAGCGCAAATATTGAAGGATCTCGGCATCAGGAAAATCCGTTTGCTCACGAACAATCCGCGTAAAATTCGCGGACTCGAAGGCTACGGGCTGGAGGTCATCGAACGCATACCGATTCAGATGGATGAGAACGAAGACAACACCCACTATTTGCATACGAAACAAGCGAAGCTCGGTCATTTGCTCAATTTTGCACAAGATTAAGCATGGCGGGCTTGGCCGCATCAAAAAAAATATTGAATTCGGAAGGAAGTTGTGAGATTATGGCGAAAGTATACGAAGGTCATTTAGTGTCGAAAGGTCTGAAATACGGGATCGTAGCAGGCCGTTTTAATGAATTTATTACGAGCAAGCTGGTCGGAGGCGCACTGGATGCGTTGAAACGTCACGGCGTGGAAGAAGACGAGATCGAGCTGGCTTGGGTGCCGGGCGCTTTTGAAATTTCATTGATCGCCCAGAAAATGGCAGAGAGCGGCCGTTACGACGCAGTCATTACGCTGGGGGCGGTCATCCGCGGATCAACGCCGCATTTCGACTACGTGTGCAACGAAGCGGCCAAAGGAGTGGCTGCAGTCGGGCTGAAAACGGGCGTGCCGACGGTGTTCGGCGTTCTGACGACCGATTCGATCGAGCAAGCGGTCGAGCGGGCAGGCACGAAGGCGGGCAACAAAGGCTGGGAAGCCGCGGTTACAGCGATCGAGATGGCCAATCTGGTTAAGCAGTTTAAATAAACAATAACGAACCATACAGATAAGATCTACAGCGGGCGGGCAGAAACTAGCGGGAAGTGGGGAACAAGGGGGAACAAGCGACATGAAGGTCACGGTAAAGCTCGAAACGTTTGAAGGCCCCCTTGATTTGCTGCTTCACTTGATCGATAAAGCGGAAGTCGATATCTATGATATTCCGATTAAAGACATTACGGATCAATACATGGAATACCTGGACGCCATGACGGAGCTGGAGCTCGAATTCACGAGCGAGTTTTTGGTGATGGCGGCGACGCTGCTTTCGATCAAAAGCAAGATGCTGCTGCCGAAACCTCCGGTCCTTGATCTGGATTTCGACGATTATTTGATGGACGAAGAATACGATCCGCGTGCCGAGCTTGTGGCCAAACTGATCGAATACCGCAAATACAAAGCGATCGCCGATCATCTGCGTGACAAGGAAGTGGAGCGCAGCTTGATTTATACGCGCGAACCCGAGGACTTGACGCCTTATGTCCCCGTCGTTGTGGATAATCCGGTCAAAGGTCTGCATGTCTCCGATCTGGTTCAGGCGTTCCGCAAAGCGATGCGCCGGATGCAGAGCCGCAATGCGGTTTCCAAAATCCGCAAAGACGAAATTTCCGTCAAGGATCGGATGTTTCAGGTCATTGGCGCGCTCGAGCAGCACGGAGGGAAGCTTCTGTTCTCCAAACTCCTGGATCAGGAGCGGACAAGGGATTCAATCGTGGTCACCTTCCTGGCATTGCTGGAACTGATGAAGGTGAAGAAGATCGTATGTTTTCAACATCAATTATTCGACGATATCGTGATAAAGGTGCGGGAGGATGGAACGGCAGATGGATTCTGGGCAGATGAAATCAGTTATTGAGGGTTTGCTGTTCGTGGCGGGAGACGAAGGGCTCGACGCCAAGCAGCTGGCCGAAGTGCTGGAGCAAGATGCCGCTTTTGTCACCGACCTCGTGCTGGACCTGCAAAGCGAATTGAAGCGGCAAGGGCGGGGCATTCAAATCGTGGAGCTGGCGGGGACGTATCAGTTGTCCACGGTGCCGGAGCATGCGCCGTTCTTCGAACGCTTGGCGTATTCCCCTTCTCGAACGTCGCTTTCGCAAGCGGCTCTGGAGACGCTCGCGATTGTTGCGTATCGGCAGCCGATTACGCGTATCGAGATCGAGGAAATCCGCGGCGTGAAGGCGGACCGGGCGCTGCAGACGCTGGTGGCCAAGGATTTGATTCAAGAGGTGGACCGGGCGGATGCGCCGGGAAGACCGATTTTATACGGGACGACCAAATCGTTTCTCGACTATTTTGGATTGGGCAGTTTGACCGATTTGCCGGAAACGAGTTTGTTCGAGAACGACGACAACCTGGAAGAGGAAACGCGCTTGTTGTTCGAGAAGCTGGAAGGGGAGCAAATGACGTTCGAAGACGTGTCTTCGAAGTCGAACGACTTCTGAAACGTGCATGTTTTACCAAGGTAAAGCCATACTAACTCCTGAGGAAATGAAGCGGCAAGCTTCCGGTACCGGGAGTTTTTTGTGTTTTCCCCAGAATTTTGCCGTGCGGGAGGAGATTAGCATGGTTTGGGTTTGGATGGCCGCGGGACTGCTCTTCGTGCTGCTTCTCCTCTTGGGAAGCCGGGTGAACATTCGACTCGCCTTCACCCATCAGGATAAGAACGACGAGATTTCCGTTGAAGTCAGGGCGCTGCTAGGTCTCGTCCGTTTTCGCTATGAAGTGCCGACCCTCCGTTTCAAGGGTCTTCGCGCCGGGCTGGAAGTGAAATCCGAACAAGTCAACGCCGGGGCAGGGCGCTTGATTGCCGATCGGAAAGAAACGATCAACGCGGATAAAATCAAGCAGATGTTCGAGGATGTACGGATACTGCTGACGCATTGTTTCGATTTCAACGAGTGGCTGAGCCGGATGCTTCGGCATGTCCATTGTACGAAGCTGAATTGGAAAACGTCGGTCGGCATTGGGGATGCGCCTGAGACAGCCTTTCTGGTCGGGACGCTCTGGGGGGTGAAGTCGTCGCTGCTCGGGTTTGTATGCCGGTACATTCGTTTGGAAACCCAGCCGCAGCTGCAGGTGACGCCGGTTTTTAATCAAATGATGTTCTTGACCGAAGGGGATTGTACGATTCGTATCCGGATCTGGCATTTGCTTTCCGGAGGCGTTCAGCTCCTGATGCGCATCCGCAAGACGGAAGGCGGCCTGCAAGCTTGGCGCCGTGTGCTGATGCCGACGTCCTGAATAACGAAGCGACGCGACTTCGGATTCTGTTTCCCCTACATAGTCTGGAGGTACTCCGGTTAAGCTAAAACTGTTCTTTAATCCGACTTCAGACAGGAGGTTTCCACGTTGGCAGAGCATCCGATTCAAGGGTTAATGAAGACGGCCATGGAAAATATTAAAGAAATGGTCGACGTCAATACGATTGTAGGCGACCCGGTCGAAACGCCGGACGGCAGCATCATTATGCCGATCAGCAAAGTCGGTTTTGGCTTCGCGGCAGGGGGCAGCGAGTTCGTCACGGCGGAAGAGCATGCGAATGGGAACGGCGGTAACCGCCATGATGCGATGAACGCTTCGGTTGCGCTTCCGTTCGGCGGAGGCAGCGGCGGCGGGGTGTCGATTACCCCGATCGCATTTTTGGTTGTCGGCAAACAAGGGGTCAAGATCGTGCCGCTCGACAATCAAACGCACTTGCTGGAACGAATTATCGATTCAGCGCCGCAAGTGGTCGACCGCATTCAATCGATGATCAAAAACGGCGGCAAAGCCGGCTCCACTATGGAGACAGAGTCGACATCCGTAACGAACAACATCGAGAACCAAAATTTCATCGTTTAACTTTATCGAGAAGCTGCCCGGTCCAGGGCAGCTTTCTTTATGCGATTCCGCTGTCCGCTCGAGAAAGGATAACCCCCGCTGCATGTTCCATCAAGCGGTATTGCTCTTTCCGGGTCTAAGGAATATAGTTGATGTAGACTGCTTTTGCTTGCTTTGCGGCAAAGGCGACGAATGGAACAATAAGTAAGGAGTTATGCCTCGTGTGCGGACGGTATACGATTACGGTTTCGTGGGATGAGCTGATGATGCGCTTTTTGCTGGATGGAAGACCGGGTAAATACCAGCCGCGGTACAATGCCGCCCCCGGCCAGTGGATCCCCGCGATTCTCGGCGGCGAACCGGGCTTTGGCGAACGTGCGGCGAACCGTCTCGGGGAGCTCCGCTGGGGGCTTGTACCTTCATGGGCGCAAGACGCCAAGTCGGGTGCGCGCATGATGAACGCAAGAGCCGAAACGGTTGCGGAGAAGCCGTCGTTCCGAACGCTGCTGTCGCGTAAGCGCTGCCTCATTCCTGCCGATGGCTTCTACGAATGGAAGAAGACCGGCGGGGGGAAACAGCCGGTGCGATTCGTGCTGAAAGACGGAGGCTTATTCGGGATGGCGGCGCTTTACGATACGTGGGTCGGGGAGGACGGCGACAAGCTGCATACGTGCACGATTGTGACGACTGCGGCCAACGGATTAGTTGCGGAAGTCCACGAACGGATGCCGGTCATTTTGACCCGGGAGCGGGAGAAGGTGTGGCTCGACCGCAGCGTCCGCGAACAGGCGGAGCTGCTGCCGCTGCTCGAACCGTTCCCGGCGGAGCGGATGGATTATTACGAGGTGCGGCCCGAAGTCGGGCGCGTTGCCTATGACGAGCCGGACTGCATCCGGCCATTAGCCTAAAAGCTTGCAAGAACGAAGACCGTCAAGGTGAATTTGCGCCTTGCCGGTTTTTTGTGTACCGTCCGCATGCATACATAACCAGGTCCGATTCGCATATACATGTACAAGTAGGCCGAACTTGTCCTTCGATCGTTTGTTTGTGTCGGGGCAATTCGTCCGCCGGTGATACAGGAACGTTTTGGTGGGAGGATCATGATGAGAAGACTATGGTTTCTGTTGTTGGCCTTATGGCTTGTCGCCGCCGGCTTCGGCGGTATTCCGACCGCGCAGGCGGCTCCGGGAATAAGCACCAGCGCGGAAGGCGCGGCGCTGATCGACGTCACCTCAGGCAGGCTGCTGTACAGCGTCAAAGGGGACAAACAGATGCGTATCGCCAGCTTGACGAAGATCATGACGGCGATCGTGGCCATCGAGAACGGCAAGCTGACGGATTTGGCGAAAGTCAGCAAGAACGCCTTCGGCAAAGAAGGCTCCTCGATTTATTTAAAGCTGAATGAAGAGATGAATTTGAAAGACTTGCTGTACGGACTTATGCTTCGTTCCGGCAACGACGCCGCAACCACGATAGCGGAGCATGTGGGGGGCAGCGTCGAGGGCTTCGCCTATATGATGAATGAGAAGGCGAGAATGATCGGAATGACGCGCTCCAGCTTCAAAAACCCGTCCGGCTTGGATGAAGAAGGCCATTACTCTACGGCGAGCGATATGGCCAAACTGACTGCTTATGCATTGAAAAACCCGGTCTTCCAGGAAATCGTCAAAACGAAAGTCAAAAAAGTGCCGAATCCGAATGAATCCTGGGATTACTCTTGGGTCAATAAAAATAAAATGCTGTCGCTGTACGACGGGGCGGACGGCGTGAAGACCGGGTACACGAAGCTGGCCAAGCGCTGCCTGGTCTCTTCCGCGACGCGGGGCGGACAACAATTAGCCGTTGTCACGCTGAACGATCCGAATGACTGGATCGATCATACGCAGCTGCTCGATTACGGCTTCGAGCACTACCCGCTCACGACGCTGATCGGCAAAGCGGAGCCGGTTGAAGGCACGGAATTCGTGGCTGGGGCACCTTTCCGATATCCGGCCGAGCAGGCGGAGAACGGAAAATTCGAGCGCAAGCTGATATTGAACGACGTCACTTCCACTGATTACAAGCTGGGCTTGAAGGGACGGATCGAGTTTACGTTGAACGGCAGAGCCATCGGTAACGTACCGCTTGTAGCCAAGGATAGTCCCCGGCTTTCCGCAACGGACCGGTCAACGTTCGCATTCTCCGAGTCGGATGCGGACGGTTGGCGGCTTTCGGATAGATGGTTATACATTTTAAGCGCATTCACCCGGGTGATGTTCACAGGACAAACCGATTAATCGTACGACAAGGGTTCCAGTCCGATCATGGGAGGGAAGGGGCATGCCTAGTTATGGTCAACTTTATTTGGTTGTTCTTTATCGTTGCCGGATTCATCGTCGCCGCATTTCAGGGAAGAATCGATTTGGTGACCGAGGCCGTTTTTGAAGGCGCGAAAAGCGGCGTCACCGTTTGTTTCGGCCTGATCAGCATCATGGTGTTCTGGCTCGGGATGATGCGGATCGCCGAGGATGCAGGCCTGCTGCGAACGATGGCCAGACTGCTCAGCCCCGTCGTCCGCATGCTGTTTCCCGGTGTCCCGAAGGATCATCCGGCGCTCGGATACATCATGTCGAACATGAGCGCGAACATTTTCGGACTCGGGAATGCGGCTACGCCGATGGGCATCAAAGCGATGCAGGAGCTGCAGAAGCTGAATCCGCACAAGGAAATCGCAAGTCCCGCCATGTGTACCTTGCTTGCGCTGAACACGGCGAGCATTACCTTGATCCCGACGACGCTGATCGCCATTCGCATGAGCTACAACTCGGCCAATCCCGCGGAAATCGTCGGCACGACCTTAATGGCCACCTTCATTTCGACGCTGGCGGCGATCGTGGTCGACCGATGGTACAGAAGTCGAAATTCGCCGAGCGATTTGAGGAAAGGATGAGGCGCCGTGTATGAATGGGTCAACTTAATATCCGCCTGGGCGATTCCCGTTATCATCGTGTTTATCCCTTTATATGCCGCTTACCGGAAAATCCCCGTCTACGAATCGTTCGTGGACGGGGCGAAAGACGGCTTCGATACGGCGATCCGCATCATTCCTCACCTCGTCGGCATGATGGTGGCGATCAGCGTATTTCGCGCGTCCGGCGCGATGGATTTATTCATCGGCTGGCTGAAGCCGATTTGTGAACGATTCGGGGTGCCGAGCGAAATCATCCCGCTTGCTTTCTTGCGTCCGATTACCGGCGCAGGATCGCTCGCTTTCACGACCGATCTCATCTCGCAGTTCGGGCCGGATTCGATGGTCGGGCGCATCGCCTCCACGATTCAAGGCAGTACGGATACGACGCTGTACGTCATTACCGTATATTTCGGCGCGATCGGCATCCGTAAAGCGGGATACGCCCTGAAGGTCGGCCTGATCTCCGACGCCGTCGGCTTTATCGCCTCGATCTTCATTTGTTATTTGGTGTTTACCGCGTAATGGCTTCCTTCGTTTCACCCCCTCCTTTGTCCGTACATATACTAAGGCAGCGATCCCGGAAGAGGTGACCTGTATGGTGTATTACGGCATTATCATTCATCATTCCGCTTGTCCCGCCATTAACGGAAAAGGGTATGACCTGTTTATCGCCAGGAACGGCGTCATCATCCCTTCTTCCGCCCAAACGGACCCGCTGTACATTCATATTTGCTTGGAAGGCGACTATACGGAACCGCGCAGCATCCGGACGCCCGAAGAGAAAGAGCAATGGTTTGTGCTGAACAAGCTTGTTTTGCGTTTATCCGAAACGTACGGTTTTGGGCCGAAAGATCTCTTTCCGCACTCCGTCTCGTGCCCCGGAGCTGCTTTTCCTTGGTCTCAGCTTGTGATTTCACCCGAGGATAGGTATCATTAGCTTGAGGTGACTAGAGAAATGGAACGTTTGCAAAAAGTGCTTGCCGAAGCCGGCATCGCATCGAGAAGAAAATGTGAGGAATTAATAACCGCCGGCCGGGTGCAGGTGAACGATCAAGTGGTAACAACCTTGGGGGTCAAAGTGGATGCGAGCCAAGACTTGATTAAAGTAGACGGAAGGCCGATCCGCAAGCAGTCCAAGGTTTACGTGATGTTCAACAAACCGAAGGGCGTTATCACGAGTGCCGAGGATCCGGAAGGCCGGAAGACGGTGACGGATTTCTTTAAACATTTGAAGGAGCGGATTTACCCGATCGGACGGCTCGATTACGACACCGAGGGATTGCTCTTGCTGACGAACGACGGAGAGTTTGCGCATCTGTTGACCCACCCCAAGCATCACGTGCCCCGCACGTACTTGGCGACGGTCAAAGGGGTGCCGCACGGTTCATTGCTGGACAAGCTGAGGGACGGCATCAAGTTAGAGGACGGGATGACTTCTCCGGCCGAAGTGGAATATCAGGACGTGAATCCGGAGAAGAATGAAACGGTCGTCAAGATTACGATTTACGAGGGCCGCAACCGCCAGGTGCGGCGCATGTTCGAGGCCATTCATCATCCGGTCGTCAAGCTGAAACGGGTGCAGTTCGGACCGCTTCAGCTTACCGGCGTGCCCCGGGGCAAGTCGCGGAGCTTAACGCCGCACGAAGTGGACGAATTGCGCACCGCAGCGCTCGAAATGGGGAAAGGCAAGTCACATAATATTCAAAAAGGTGAATCCGACGCTTGACAATTTTCGCTATAATAAAGTTAGGAACGGACAAACAGTCGGGTTTGAAGGTGTGGGATGATGGGGAAACATAGAACTTGGATACAAATTGCCATTTTTGCCGTTGTCATTCTCGTGGGCGGTTGGACGTTGACGAACAATTTGTTCTTCAGCGACAAGAAGCCGACGGAAGGCGCTTCGGCCCCGAACTTTAAGCTGGTCGGCCTGGACGGGAATATGAAGGAGCTTGCGGAGCTCAAGGGAAAAGTCGTAGTCGTTAATTTTTGGGGGACGTTCTGCGAGCCGTGCCGGGACGAAATGCCGGCGCTTGAACGTCAGAAGGAGAAATGGGCCGGAAAAAATGTGGAAATTCTCGGCCTGAACCTGAATGAGCCGCGGGTGGCCGTCGAGAACTTTGTTAACCAATATAAGGTGACCTTCCCGATCTTGCTCGACAAAAATGAAGAAACACGAAAGCGTTACGGCGTATCGCAATATCCGACGACGTTCTTCATTAAGCCCGACGGCAAAATCGGAGCCATCCGGGTTGGGCAAATGGACGAAGCCTTTATCGATCAAACGATCTCTTCCTTGCTTCCGTCTTAGGTAAGGCTACACCGCTAACCGGATCCGGAGCGAAGCAAGCACGATTATTTTTACTATTCTTAACGAGCGATTTATTTGAACGGGTTTAGCGGAGGTTAGGGTGAGGCCGGAGAGTTTACGTGCTGCCTTTGAAATCGACGTTCTACCCTGCTTGGGTTGATGATTCCAAGAACATCGATTTCAACAAAAGCCGCAGGCCCATCCTAACCGCAGCGGCCTCCCATTCCAATAAATCGAGGAGGACACATGATTCACAACACCAAATGCGAATGCGGACACCAAAATCCCGTCGCCACGCTGCTATGCGAATCGTGCGGCAAGCCGCTGGAGGACGAAGGAGGGGCCGAGCCGCTCGAGATGAAATACGACGGCATGGCCAGACGCTCGCAGCGGGCGAATCCCGGGCTGTTGGACCGGGTATGGAACTTTTTTTCCTCGGTTAAAATCGCCATTTATTTAATTGTCATCACGCTGCTGGGCTCTGCGCTCGGTACCATTTATCCGCAGGAAAACACGTTCCTCAACATCGACCCGTCCGTTTATTACGAGCAAACCTACGGGACATTGGGCTACATTTATTATTTACTCGGGTTATCGCATACGTTCGAGTCGTGGTGGTTCATCACATTGCTTCTCATGATTGGCACGTCGCTTATCGTGTGCAGCCTCGACCGTGTGCTGCCGCTGTATCGCGCGTTAAGCAAGCAGCAAATCCGCAAGCATCTGAGCTTCATTACCCGTCAGAAATTGACGTATTCCGGCCCGATTCCTGTTGGCGCGGTACCGGGCGGACAGCCTGAAGCAGCGCCGGAGCAGGTATGGACGGAAACGGCCGCCAAGGCGCTTCGGAAAGCCCGTTACCGCGTGTATACCGACGGTACGGCGCTGCTTGCGGAGAAATACCGGTTCAGCCGGTGGGGGCCCTACATCAATCATATCGGACTTATTATCTTTCTTGGTGCGGTGCTGATGCGAAGCATTCCAGGCTGGCATATGGATCAGCACATCGGGTTTCCCGAAGGCAAGCTGGTGAAAATTCCCGAGACGAATTATTATTTGAAGAACGAGAAGTTTACTCTGGAGTATTACAAGCCGGAGGAAATGTCAGCCGAGTTTCGTTCCAAGGGACTCGATGTCCCGAAAGTATACGAAACGAAAGCGACGTTATACGCCTGTCTGGCGGATTGCGACGATCCGACGAAGGAACCGGTGCTCAAGGAAGTGCATAAGCAAGACATCATCGTGAACAAGCCGCTTGAGTATCAAGGTCTGCTCGCTTATCAATTCGACTTCAAGCCATCGCCGATGCTAATCTCGGTCAAGCCATCGTTGAAGAATAAAGAAACCGGCGAAACGTATGGCAGCTTTGAACTCTCGATGGACAATCCGAAGGAACAGTACAAGGTCGGCCCGTACGAATTAAAGCTCAAAGCGTATTTTCCGGAATTCGCGCTGGATAGCAAAGGCATGCCGATAACGAAATCGAAAGACCCGCTGATGCCGGCTTTCGTCTTCACGATAACAGGTCCTGGACTGCAGCCGCAAGGGGAGCCTTACATGTACTTCCCGCGTCAAGTCGACAAAGTCAATTTCCGGCAGGATGAAATTAACGGAGCGCTCGGCGCGAAGCTGGAGCTTGCGGTCGGTTCGATGGAGAACGTTAAAATATCCGAGTACATCAGCTACTTGAATATCCGGGTTGACCGGGCGATGCCGTTCATTTGGATCGGCACCGCCATTTCGATGATTGGTTTGATTATGGGCTTTTATTGGAATCATCGCCGGGTTTGGCTGCGCATTGACGACGGCAAGCTGGCGCTCGGCGCGCATACGAATAAAAACTGGTACGGGTTGCGCAAGGAAGTTTCGCAGGTCCTCGCCAAAACGGGGATCGAGGTCGATCCGAATGCGCTCGAAAGAAGGGTGGAACAAGCGTGAGCAGCGCATCATTGCTGATAGCTTTCATAGTGTATTCGCTTGCATTGCTGGGATTCGTCATCGGCATTACAGGTAAAAAATCGGTTCAAGTGACGGACCCGGAAACGTACGTCAAGAAATGGGGCAGCATCGGACTGACGCTCACAATCGTCGGTTTTCTGTGTCATGCCACGTTTTTCTTTACCCGTTGGGCCGAGGCCGGACATATTCCGACGAGCAACATGTATGAGTTTATGACGTTTCTAGGCATGATGGTCGTACTGGCGTTCATTGTCGTATTCCTGATTTATCGGACTACGGTACTCGGCGTGTTCGCCCTGCCGGTTGCCATCATTATCATCGCCTATGCGTCGGTATTTCCGCACGAGGTGCAGCCGCTTATTCCGGCGCTGCAAAGCTACTGGCTGAAAATCCACGTGACGACGGCGGCGCTGGGCGAAGCGTTCTTCGCCGTCGGTTTTGCCGCCGGACTGATGTATCTGGTCCAGAACGTCAATTTCAGCAGCTCGGAGCGAAAGGACAGGCGTGAGCAGCGCGGTGTGGAATTCACGCTGTTCATCTTGGTGGTAGTCATCGCCTTCGTCGCGGCTATCTTCAGCTTTAACGGCTCCGGCTACAAGGCGGTGTTCTCCAGCAACGTCATCGTGACGGACGTAAACAACGTGGAACAAACCGTGAAACAGGAAACGACGTACGTGCTGCCGCCGCTGGTCGGACCTCATCAAGCCGAAACGGTGCAGATGACACCGTTCTTCGGGATGTCGGAGCCGCTGTTCGAAGCGCCGTCCTGGATGAAGGGCGCGAACGCAGGCAGGAAGCTGAACACGGTGATCTGGTCGCTGCTAAGCGGAGCGATTCTGTACGGGCTGCTCCGGCTTATCGCTCGTAAGCCGCTGGGCGCCGCGCTTCATCCGATGATGAAAGGGATCGATGCGGACGATATCGATGAAATCGGCTACCGCTCGATTGCCATCGGTTATCCGATCTTTACGCTGGGCGCCTTGATATTCGCCATGATTTGGGCGCATGAGGCATGGGGGCGCTTTTGGGGCTGGGACCCGAAAGAAGTGTGGGCGCTCATCGTCTGGCTGTTCTACGCAGCCTACCTGCACTTCCGGCTATCCCGAGGCTGGCAGGGGAAACGTTCGGCCTGGCTCTCGGTGATCGGATTCCTCGTCGTCATGTTTACGTTGATCGGCGTCAATCTGGTCATTGCCGGTTTACATTCCTATTCCGGCGTTTAAACGGGTTTGCCTTTAATTCCAGTTGAAGAGGAGATAGGCCATGACGGATATGAAAACGCACATCCTGGTCGTTGACGATGAAGAACGGATTCGGCGGCTGCTGCGGATGTACTTGGAAAAAGAAAACTACCGCATCGACGAGGCGGAGGACGGGGAGACGGCACTGCGCAAAGCGGTTGAATCCGACTACGATCTCATTCTGCTGGACGTGATGCTCCCCGGCATGGACGGCAACGAAGTATGCGCCCGTCTCCGGCAGGTCAAATCGACGCCGGTCATTATGTTAACCGCGAAGGGCGAAGAGACGAACCGCGTCCAGGGGTTCGAATCGGGCGCGGACGATTACGTCGTCAAGCCGTTCAGTCCGCGGGAGGTCATTTACCGGGTGAAGGCCATTTTGCGGCGTTCGTCGGTAACGGCCTATTTATCGAAGGAAGTCAATTCCAGCAACAACATCGTGTTCCCGAATTTGGTGATCGAGCACGATGCGCACCGGGTTACTGCAGGCGGGCAGGAGGTGGCGTTGACGCCTAAGGAATACGAGCTGCTTCATTACCTTGCCGTCTCGCCGGATAAAGTGTTCTCGCGCGAGGAATTGCTGAAGGACGTATGGAATTACGAGTTTTTCGGCGATTTGCGCACGGTCGATACCCATGTGAAGCGGCTTCGCGAGAAGCTGAACAAAGTGTCGCCGGAGGCCGCCTCCATGATTACGACCGTTTGGGGCGTAGGCTACAAGCTCGAGGTGCCGAAGTAACGTGTTTATATTCAAAAGCGTTGTCGGCAAACTGTGGTTGACCATCATCGGACTCGTTGTCGTCGTGCTGTTGACGCTCAGCGTCTTTTTGTTCAAATTTATTGAAACGTCGTTCCCGAAGTCGAAGGATCAGGTGGAGACGTTAAACCGGCTGGCCGTTAAAGTGGCGAGCGAAATATCGCTGCATAAAGAGGAACGCCGCTATTTGCAAGTCGTGAACGAGCTGCTGAACGCGCAGGAGGCCAGCGTGCTGGTCGTGTCCAAAGATTTTCAGGAAGAGACGCCGGTCGGCCAGCCGAACAACAGGCTGGTTCGGTATGACGACTTTTTCACCAAAAGCGATTTGCAAAAAGTGTTTGCCGGCGAAGTGGTCGACAACCGGAAATCAAACGTGGCGGCCCGTACTCCGCTGAGCAGCACGTATACGGCGGTCGCCGTTCCGTTCATGGATGAATCGCAAACGAACGTGGCCGGCGCGCTGATCATGTACCAGCTGACACAGTCTTCCGAAGAAACCCAGGCCTATGTGAAGAGGCTGTTCGTCGTGGTCGGGGTCGCCGGTTTTCTCATGACGACGTTCTTCGCTTTCTTCCTTCTGTCGCGCATTACGCGGCCGCTCTTGAATTTGAAGAAAGCGGCCGACCTGATCTCCGAGGGCGAATACGGCAGCCGGGTCCCGATCACGTCGTCCGACGAGATCGGCGAACTGGGCAAGACCTTCAACCATATGGGCGAGCAGCTTCAGGATACGATTAAAGCGTTGAGCCACGAGAAGGAGCATCTGGCAAGCGTTCTGCGCAGTATGGCCGACGCCGTCGTCACCTTCGATGCGGAGGGACGCGTCATCCTGACGAATCCGCAGGGAGAGAGGATCATCCGGGAGTGGAACGAGATCGATTGGCTGGATGACGGCGGGGAAACCTCGGGAGCCCAGTCGTATCCCCGCGGCGAATGGAACCGGATCCCGGGCCCGATGCAGCCGCTGTTCAAGAGGGTCATCGCGCAGCCTGGTGAGATGACTTCGAAGCTGCTCGTGAAGAGCGAAGTGTGGTCGGTCGTCATGGCGCCGCTGTATTCGCAGGATCTCGTGCGCGGCGTCGTGGCCGTCATGCGCGACGTCACGGAGGAGCACCGGCTTGACAAGCTGCGCAAGGACTTCGTGGCCAACGTGTCGCACGAGCTGCGGACGCCGTTGTCGATGCTGCAGGGCTACAGCGAAGCGCTGCTTGACGACATCGCGGCCACGCCGGAGGAGCGTCAGGAGCTCGCTCAGGTGATCTATGACGAATCGCTCCGGATGGGTCGGCTCGTACGCGATTTGCTCGACTTGGCGAAGATGGAAACCGGCAACATGGAGCTGCATCTCCGGGAGCTCGATGTGCATGCCTTCATCAAGCGGGTGCATCGCAAATTTGCCGCTTTGTCCAAAGAAAAGGGCGTCTCCATGACGTATGCGCTGCCCGAGCTGCCGCTGACCCTGGCACAAGCCGACGAGGATCGCCTGGAGCAGGTGCTGACGAACTTGCTCGACAACGCGCTGCGCCATACGCCATCCCGGGCGGAGATTCAAATCCGCGCTTCGGAGACACAGCTGCGCGGGGAAGAAGCGGTGCTCATCGAGGTATCCGACCAGGGCATCGGCATTCCGGCCGAGGATCTGCCTTTTATTTTCGAACGCTTCTACAAGGCGGACAAAGCCCGTACACGCGGCGCATCGGGCGGAACGGGTCTGGGCTTGTCGATCGTCAAAAACATCGTAGAAGCCCATCAGGGCACGGTACAAGCGAAGAGTCAGCCAGGCCAGGGAACGACATTTTCTATCATCTTACCTTGCAAAAGCGGTAAAACATAACAAAAACCCCTCCGGTTCGCTTCCGCAGGGGTTTTTGTTATTGTTGAAAAACCGTACATATTCTTGTTGTTCGTGGAACAATCGGGACTTACAGGGAAAGCTCGTGAATATGGGTTAATTCCGGCAGCTTCGCCAGCTGTTCGAGTACGTCCGGCGGTGTTTGCTTATCCGTCGTCAAGACCATGATCGCCGATCCGCCGATCACTTTACGGCCGACCTGCATGGTAGCGATATTCACGTCGTTGTTGCCGAGCAGCGTACCGACTTTACCGATAATTCCCGGCTTGTCGTTATGGGAGATCAACAGCAGGTTGCCTTCCGGCGCGATATCGACCGGATATTGGCCGATTTGCACGATCCGTTCGCCGTAACCGGACAGGAGCGTACCGGCCACCGTGCGTTGTTCGTTTTTCGTTTTTAACGTGACGGACAAGAGATTCGTAAACGTTTTGGACGAGGACGATTTTTGAACGACGATGCTGATGTCGCGCGTCTTGGCCAAATGCATCGCATTGACGATATTGACGCCTTCCAGCTGGTTCTGGAGCACGCCTTTTACAATATAGCGGGTGAGCGGGGACGTATCGACGTCCGTTAAATCGCCCGCGAAGTTGACCGTAATTTCGCTGACGGCGCCGTCGATCGTCTGACCGAGGAACACGCCGAGCTTCTCGCCCAGATTGAAGTAAGGCTGCAGGGCGTTCAGCACGTTTGCCGGTACCGGCGGCATGTTCACCGCGTTTTTGAACGGCTCGTCACGCAGGATGTGCAGCACTTCTTCGGATACGTCGATCGCCACGTTCTCTTGTGCTTCTACAGTGGAGGCGCCAAGGTGCGGAGTTACGATGACTTTCGGATTATTCAGGAACGGGTGATCGGCGGCTGGCGGCTCCGATTCGAATACGTCGAAGGCGGCGCCGGCTACGATGCCGGTCTCGATCGCTTCGATAAGCGCCATTTCGTCGATGATGCCGCCGCGTGCGCAGTTGATGATGCGCGCGCCTTTTTTCATAATTTCAAATTGCGGGCGGCTGATCATGTGGCGGGTTTCGTTCGTCAACGGCGTGTGTACCGTGATGAAGTCGGCTTTGGCGCAAATGTCGTTGACCGAACCGAGCTTCACGCCGATTTTCTCCGCGCGCTCTTCGGTCAGGAACGGGTCGTAGCCGAGCACTTCCATTCCGAATGCTTTCGCGCGTTTCGCTACTTCGCTTCCGATTCGGCCCATACCGAGCACGCCCAGCACTTTATTGCGAAGCTCGACGCCGACGAACGTTTTGCGGTCCCACTCGCCGCTGACGGTTTTCTTGTACGCTTGCGGAATGGAACGGGCGACCGACATCATCATGGCGAAGGTGAGTTCGCAAGTGGCGATCGTGTTGCCGTCCGGTGCGTTGATGACGACAATCCCGCGTTTCGTAGCGGCTTCGAGGTCGATGTTGTCGACGCCGACGCCGGCACGGCCGACGACTTTCAACCGGCTGCTTGCGTTCATGATGCGTTCGGTCACCTTCGTGGCGCTGCGCACGAGAATCGCATCGTAATCCGGGATAATGGCGACAAGCTCGTCCTCGGACAACCCGACCTTCTTATCTACCTCCACATCCGGCGCATCGTACAGCAGTTGAATCCCCATGTCGCTGATTCCATCCATGACTAATACTTTAAACATTACATTTCCCTCCGTTTTTCCTTTTCTGTAAAAACCAAAAACTCCTCATCCCGATACGTCTAGCGTATACAAGGGACGAGGAGCTGATTCTCGTGGTACCACCCTAATTCGCCGCACGTTCACACGCGCGACCTTCATAGGTCTATCATGCAACAGACCGAGAATGGTAACGGCTTCTAACCGGCTGCAACTACTGATCGTTCGAGGCAGCAACTCAGGAGTGCTCCGCATATCGTTAACGTCCGGTTTGCACCGACCACCGGCTCTCTGTACGTTCCGCTTTATGCTTGGCTCCGTCATCGTTTGTTGAAATATGTCTCTTAAAGTTAATCCTACCTTACCATGTCATTTTTAGCCTTGTCAATAGGAGGGAGGCCGATTTGTAATTTCGAAAATTTTGTGAAAAAATTGTTGTCCACATTCATTGCCGGCAACTGGGCTGCGGTTGCCGCGATCCGTATTCCGAAGTAAAATGTTAGCTGTACCTAAGCAAAAGAGCAGAGGAGGAGCGCTGACATGTCGTTCGATAGAATTGGTCCGGACGCGTTTAAACGGAAGCTGGAGCGCGGTGAGCTGGAAGGTGCGCTTGCCATCGATGTCCGCGAGCCGATGGAATGGGAGTTTTATCATTGGGATGAGCTGCAATTGATGCCGATGATGTCGATCCCGGAGCAGGTGGAAAGTTTGCCGAAGGATCGTCCGATTTACGTCGTTTGCGCGCATGGCGTGCGCAGTGCGAACGTTTGTCATTATTTGAGCGAGCGGGGATTCGAGCATATGATCAATGTGGAAGGCGGAATGGCTGCGCTCGCTGCATTGAAAGGGTTTCAATACGATTGAATACGACAAAAAAACAACCTGCTCATAAGCTTGCAGCAGGTTGTTTATGGTTCGGACACGTTTAATTTGTTGTAAAGAACGGAAGCTGCGGCAGCGTTTCATTTCCGTAATATTTGTTGCGTAAGCGGAGGTAGTCGCCGGCCCGAACGGCGTCTGTGGCAAGCAGCATGTCGACGATTTGGGAGACTTCAGTCAAGTTCATTTTATTGGCTTGCCCGGAAGCGATCATATCGTCGATTCTTGCGCTCAAATCTTGAGGCGTAAACGCACGAAATTGTTTGCCGCTCATCATGAAGCCGGCCAAATAATCGTTCTTCACATTGAGCGATAACGCTCCCCATTCTTTGACGTTCAACGGCTTCGTCACGTCAATCGCTTTAAACTGCGGGTTCACGGTTTCGTTCCATTTGACGATCGCGTCGTAATATTCCTTCTCGGCTTTAAGCGCGAAGTTTTTCGCTTCGCCGAGGTAGGCGTCGGCCTGCAGCTGGGCGACCAGGTCCGGCCCGGACACGGCGTTGGCCTTGGACGTATAATTGCGCAGCGCTTCACTGAACAGCTTCAAGCTTTTCATGTAATCGGTATGCGCTTCCTTCAGAAGAGGAGAGGAGTCCGGCGACGACTTGGAGCCGAGCCCGTCGTAGGCGGCTTGCGCTTGTTTAGCTAAATCTTTAAGGATCAGCGAAGCGTCCGCGGATTGATTGGTCTGCAAATCATCCATTTTTTCAAACCACGTTTTATGAAATTCCCTGTAAGGCTGATAAATGGTATGATAGAAGGACACCAAGTATTGCTGATGGTACGCGGTGAATCCGTTTTTTTCTTCATTTTGCTTCGCGATGAATTGTTCATATTGGGTCGTGGCGCGATCTTGTCCCATTTTTATCCCGTAAAAAAACGCCCCGAGAGCCACGACCAGCATAAAGATGAAGGTGATGGCGAATAAGTAGTCCGTTCGGTTCAACCGTTTTTCCATATCATATGCACCTCTAATCTTTTCCTCTGCTGAATAGTATAGGATAATTTGTCGAAAAAGGGAATCATCATGAAAAAATTCAACTTTAAGCAACTAAAGTTTCACCGGGTCAACATCCAGGAGATGAACGACCGTCTGCTGCTGATCAATTTGTATATTACCCAATTGATCGTTTTGCTGATCGCGGCTATCGTCATGTTTTTTCAGAAGCCGGACCTGCTATCGATGTTCTCCACCGCTCCGGGGGTGAGCATCGCCGTGTGGGGCGTGTTATTCGCCTTGGCCGTGCTTGCCGTCGATTTGTTCGTGTCACAATGGGTGCCGCCGGAAGTTACGGACGACGGGGGCATTAACGAGATGCTGTTCCGCAACCGGCCGTTGTGGCACATCGCCCTCATATCGCTCGTCGTATCGCTTTGTGAAGAACTGCTGTTTCGCGGCGCCATTCAGGCTTCCTGGGGTCCTTACTGGACAAGCATTCTGTTCGCGGCCATACACGTCCGATACTTGCAGCACTGGCTGATGACGGGTCTCGTCTTCAGCATCAGTTACGGACTTGGCTGGATTTATATCCAAACCGGATCGCTTTGGACGCCGATCGTCGCCCACTTTCTCATCGATTTCACGATGGGGTGCATTCTAAGGTACAGGAGAGAGTCATAAATGAGCGTCAAACGCATCCTAGCCGACCGGCCTCATACACAGCCGGAATCGGGAACAAGGGCGGGGTCCGATGTTCCCGAGGATCATTATTTGCCGCCGCGCAAAGTGGTCCATCCGACAGAGAAAGAAAAATGGCTGCGTTTCTTTTATCGGTCGCTGCTCTGGATTTTTGTACTGCTTGTCGCCGGACTGCTGGTGTGGGGCTGGCAGCGGATCAATGCATAGCCGTATCGATGGACTGCGGATCGACGAATGCGTATCCGCGTTCTTCCAAGCGGGTTAATAGCGTATCCAGCGCTTCCGCGGTCCAGGGCAGCTCGTGCATCAAAATATTGCTGCCGGGTCGAAGCTGCTCGAGAACGTTTGCGACAACCTGCTCGGGACTGTTATTTTTTACCGTCATTTCCCAGTCCTTGGAGCCGTTGGACCACGTCATGTACAGCAGCCCCTCCTCTTTGGCTTTAGCCCTGACTTCCTCGCTTCCCGAGCCGAACGGCGGACGGAAGAAAGCCGGGGCTTTCCCCGTAATCGCTTTTACCGCTTGCTGCACATCTCCGATTTGCCGATCGACCTTCTCTTTGCTTTCCTTCTTCAGGTCGATATGATCCCAAGAGTGATTGCCTATCGTTTGTCCGCGCTCGTCAAGGAGCTTGACAATATCCGGATGCTGTTTAATCCGGTACCCGTTCAGGAAAAAAATCGCTTTCGCTTTATGCTTGTCGAGCGTATCCAGCAGCGAGCGGTTAAGCTCCAAATCTTTGGGCCCGTCATCGAACGTAAGAAGCACGACTTGTTTCGTGTGCGCGGCCGCGTCTATCGGAACGATATCGTACGTTTTCGGGTTCATTCTGTAAGTTTTAGCCGCGGGCTGAGGGGCGGCAGGGTCCGGCTTGTCGAGGTTGCTCGTTGCGGCAGTCTCCCCGGAGCGGCTGCCGCCCGGGACGTTCGGTGTGTCGGAAGCGGCCGGGGTTGTCGGCGCGGTCAAATCAGCGTTCCGCTTAGAGTCCGTAGCCGCCGGGGCTGGAGTTTGCACAGGCGCCGCTGCCGGCTGCGAATTCGAGCAGGACACGACGAGCAGGGCGCTCAGCGCGACCGCTGCTGAGAAGGTGAACCGGATCTTGTGAGTCATTGTCGTTTTCAAACTCCCGTCTTCGTAATAGTTAACTGACTTCCTGATTTTATCATGCATGGTTACCCTGCTCCTAGCGGAAAATATAATCGTACACCACAACAATGGAGGGATGGCTATGAGACTGGGAGCATTTTTGTTCGGCGGGCTCGTTGGGGCTGCTGCGGCGATTTATGTGGCGAACAAGACGAAACCTTTTGCGTGGTCGGCATGGACTGGCAGCGATTTGGCCAGCAGCTTCTTGAACGCGACCGGCAATCAATCGGGCAACTCCAAGAAGAATACGGCAGAAGCGCAGCCTTCTTTCAAACAAGCTTCGACGACTACCGCGAGTGCGGCAAAATCGAATAAAAAAGAGACGGCGATCGATGAAGATTTGTTCAAGGCCGACGGCCTGAACAAGGTCGGAGATATCGTCAACCAGGATCCGAAGCTGAGAGCGGCGGTAGACGAAATTATGGCGGGCAATTCGCAGAAAAGCGAGCAGCGCGCGCACTAATACGGTAATCACTCACACATTTTCGATTGCAATCGACGCGGAGTCGTTCCCAAGCGGGACGTGCTCCGTGTCTTTTTATGTTTTTGCCTATTTTTCAGAGGGTAACCGTTCTTTTCTTGCGGGTTTGTGATATAATAGTCGTAGCATGGAATACAAGCTTTTCTTATCCATGTCCAAGGACCGCAGAAATCGGGCCTGCCCTAATTCAGATGCGGTTGTCGTATGACCCACGGCACACCTTTATAAACTAAACTTCATAAGCTGTTATTAAAGTCGGCAAGGGAGGAATCCAGTATGAAAATGGAGCGTTTAAGTCAGGACAAGATACGGATATTCCTCACATTCGATGACTTAACGGAGCGCGGCATTCAGAAGGATGACATGTGGCGAGAAATCCCGAAGGTTCATGAGCTGTTCAGCGAAATGATGGATCAAGCTTATATGGAGCTAGGATTTGACGCAACCGGGCCGCTTGCCGTGGAAGTTCTCGCTATGCCGGCGCAAGGAATGATGGTCATCGTAACGCGGGGGAAAATGAACTTCAATTCATCTGACGATACGCTGGAAGACGAACTTGAAGAAGAAGTGTACGAGCTGGAATTAACGTTGGATGAGACGGATCAAGTAACGTATGCGTTTCATGACTTCGAAGATTTGTTGAGGCTCGCCAAAGTCATCGGACCGATGCTGACTGACGGAGGAACGTTGTACGCTTACAAGAACAAGTGGATCCTGCTGCTTGATGCAGAACCGATGGACGAGAAGAAGCTGCAGTCCGTCGTGGCCGTGTTGTCGGAATACGGGGAAGCGACTTCAGTTACGCAAGCGGTGCTGGAAGAATACGGCAAGACGGTTATCGCCGAGGACGCCGTCGGAACGCTTTGCGCTAAATTTCAATAAAGCTTTATCGGGAATTACCGTTTCCATGCATAAGATACATGGTAAAGCATTCGCAAAAACGATCTGTTTTTGAGGAATGCTTTTTTTGCGGGGAGGAACTAGACAGGTGAGCGGAACGAACATGAGCGCGGCGAAGCCAACTTTCGACTTGGAAGAGCTGGTGTCCCATTATCAAAAACAGCTTCGCGATGATGCGAACCATTATTTGCGGCGCAGAGGCATCGAGAATGAAACCGTCGAGCAGTACCGAATCGGCTTCGAGCCGGGCAAGATCGGATTTTACGTCCAATCCGGGAAACTGGGGGATTACTTTGAGAATCGGATCATTATCCCGATCGTGAATAAAGAAGGCGTTCCCGTCGATTTGATCGGACGTACGATCGATAACCGCGAACCCAAATATAAGACGCTGCTCGGGATCGAAGATTATTTGTTTAATGAACCGGTGCTCGAGCAGGCGGAAGATGTCATATTATGCGGCGGCATCTTCGATGTGCTGAGCTTGGCGCAGTCCCGACTGCCGGCCGTCTGCGCTTCGGCATGGATGAGCTTCAAGGATGCTCATCTGGAGAAGCTGCGGGATAAGCGGGTTTTTATTTGCTTGGGCAACGACGAGCTGGGGCGAAGGGAAAGCGCGAAAATCGAAGGTCAGCTGCAAGGGATCAGCAAGCAAACGTTTATCGTCAATTTGCCCGAGTCCATTCGGGATGTGAACGATTTCTTTGTACGGGTGCAAAATCCGCTCGACACCTTCATGCAGTTGCTGAACGAAACGATGGAGGAAGCGCTGCTGCTGCCGATTGCGCCCGATGTGAAGAACATTACCGCCTATACGGAAGAATATATGAAACGTTACCGCGGCCAAGTGTCCGGTATTACGACGGGAATCGCGAATCTGGATGAAGCCTTGATCGGCGGACTTCGTGCCGGGCTGTATTTTATCGCAGGAGGGGCGTCTTCCGGCAAAACGATGCTGATGAAGCAAATTGCCGACGAGATCGCTTTCTCGCAAATCCCTGTCGTATACGTGTCATGGGACATGACGGCTTTCGAGCTGTGGGCCCGCAGCATCGCCCGGATTATCGGTACAGAGCCGCATCGCGTGCTGAGCGGCAAAGCTTCGCCGGACGAAGTGAGCCGTGCGAACAAGAAGTACGCATTCATCAGCAAATGGATGTGGACGATCGAGTGTTCGCTGGAAACATCGATGGACCGGGTGTTCGCTACGATCGAGAGGATCGCAAGCATCGCCGGCCGGACGCCTGTCGTCTTCATCGACCACTTGAACCGCGTGCCTACGACCGGCTTGCAGCGGCAGCCGCAATCGGTCGCGGAGCATCAAACGATGCTGGCCTATGTGCTGAAGCAATGGTCCAGGGAGTGGGGAGGGCCGGTGCTGGCCGCGATTCCGTCCAACCTGGGCTCCGAGAAGCTGCCGGAAGGCGTAGAAGCATCTGCGGATGTCATCCTCGGCTTGAAGCACGGCGAGCCGGAAGAAACGGACGGCTGCGTCGTAAATTGCGCGCTGGAGCTGCTTAAGCATCGCAACGGCCCGCTTGCCCGGGTACCGCTTCGCTTTAACCAGCGAGAGGCGAGGTTTGAAGCCGTAACGGAGGCCGGTAAGGCTGGCCCCGTCGCACCGGAGGGTGCGTAAAGGCTTTCGATCCGCTAAGAGGTGATGGCATTATACAACGAAAATGACTATAATGAACTCATGAAGGAAACCGAGGATAGGAGGGATCGCACCTGAGCATACTGTCACTTCTGATTGCAGCCGTTGCGCCGGGTGTCGCCCTGCTGTCCTATTTTTATTTGAAGGACCGGTACGATCCGGAGCCGATCTCGTTCGTGCTGAAGCTGTTTTTCTTCGGCGTGCTGCTCGTCTTTCCGGTTATGGTGCTGCAGCGCACCCTGGTGCAAGGCTTAGGCGATCATCCGTTCGTGTTTTCGTTCCTTACCTCATCGCTGCCTGAGGAATTTTTCAAGTGGTTTATCGTCTATTTTATTATTTATAAACATACGAATTTCGATGAGCCGTATGACGGTATCGTGTATGCGGTCGCCGTATCTTTAGGGTTTGCCACCTTGGAGAACGTATTGTACGCTTTTTTGAATGATTACGACTTCACGGCGCTTCTGATGCGCGCCTTCCTGCCGGTATCGGGACACGCCATGTTCGGCGTGATGATGGGGTATCATTTCGGCAGAGCCAAATTTTCTTCCGACCGAACGAGCAGGCATTTGGCGATGGCATTTTGGCTGCCGTTCTTCTGGCACGGCGTGTTTGACTATACGTTATTCGTCTCCAAAAATTACTGGGTCTGGTTCATGATCCCGTTAATGACGTTCTTATGGCTGCGCAGCTTGTTGAAGGTGAAACGAGCCAACGCCAAATCGCCGCTGCGGATGGCGACGCGTGAGGAGCGGGTTAAAATTTAGGTCGATTGTCAATAATAGGTAGCAGCCTATTATATAAAGAGACCCGGAGGACGCCCCATGAACGCCCTAAATTCGCGTGTTAAAGTCATTATTCGCTGCAATTTGTGCGGCGAGAAATTTATTTTGAGAGGCCGTAAAGAAAAAGGGAAAATCGATACGGGTTTCAAACAGTGCATTTGCAGCAACGATCATGATTTCGAAATCGAAATGAACGATTTTTAATCGGTAGAAAAAGCCGGCCGCGATGGCCGGTTTTTTTGCATGCACCGCATCTTGCATAAAGCAACTGCCTTCAGGCGAAAACTAAGCCCAAGTTTGGCTGAAGAAGGGAGATTGTTCGCACATGTACAAAAGGCTAAGCATCGTGATGTTTCCGATTTTGCTCGTGGCTCTTATCGGAACGGGTTTCTGGGGGTACTTGGAGCATCAGGAGAAAAACTCCGTCCTGATCAAGGCGGAAAATCAATATCAGCGTGCGTTTCACGATCTTTCGTTCCATGTGGATAAGCTGCATACGGAGATCGGCAATACGTTGGCCGTTAATTCCACCTCTCAGGACGCGTATAAAAAAGGGTTGATCAACGTATGGCGCATTACGAGCCAGGCGCAAAACGAGATCAGCCAGCTGCCGCTTACCCTGCTTCCTTTCAACAAAACCGAGGATTTTCTGGCTAAGATGTCCAATTTCTCCTATCGTGCGGCGGTTCGCGACTTAAGCAAGCAGCCTTTGACGGATGACGAGCTGAAAACGCTGAATACGCTCTACGAGCATGCGACGCAAATCTCCAAGGATCTTCGCGAGGTGCAGTCGACCGTTATGGCGAAAAACCTGCGCTGGATGGATGTTGAGCTGGCGCTGGCCTCGGAGAAAGAACCGCAAGATAATGCGATTATCGACGGTTTCGCCACCATGGACAAAAAAGTGAGCGAGTACCCGGAGATCAATTGGAGTCCCGCCGTCATGAGCATGTATCAGAAGCGGGATATGAAGATGTTGTCCGGTTCGGTCGTGACGGCTGAAGATATCAAACAGAAGGCTGCACAATTTGTGGGCGTGCAGGACCCGAACGCCGTTCAGGTGGTGGAGAACGGGACAGGAACCGAATACGAATCGTTCAGCGCCTCTGTAGCCAAGCCGGGCACAAACGACGGCGTACACATGGACTATTCCAAAATCGGAGGGCAGCTGCTATGGTATAACGCTTCGCGCGACGTGGCGACCAAGAGCCTGGACCTTCGGCAAGCCCGCGATATCGCGGCGCAATTTCTGGACGAGCACGGCTATGGGAATATGACCGCGGTCAGTTATGACGAGTACGGCAATCTGGCCAACATCACCTTCGCTTCGCGCAACGGTGACGTTATCAATTATCTGGAGAAGGTTGCCGTTAAAGTGGCGCTCGACAATGGAGATGTGACGGGACTTGAGGCGACCGATTACGTGTTTGGCAAGAAAGAACGCCAGCTCGCCGCCCCGAAACTGACTCCAGAGGAAGCGAGGAAGACGTTAAGTCCGAGCTTTAAGGCGGAAAGCGTCCGCCAGGCGCTCATTCGTAACGATCTCGACGAAGAAGTGCTATGCTACCAATTCATCGGTCGGGTCAACGGAGGCTTATACCGGATCTACATAAATGCGGACTCGGGCGTCGAAGAGAAGATCGATCAAATTCGCACTGAAGAAGCGCAGGTAGCCCGGCAATAACAGGGAAGAAAACCCGGAATCCAATCCGGGTTTTCTTTATGCAAGCCAAGCGCCGCGAGCGCTGCCGCCAGGGTACAAGTCCCTGGATATTCATGCTTCCCATATTTTCCTGGCGTGATATAATAGTAAGGTGGTACTAGTTCCAAAGAACCGCCAACCATCCTTCAGGAGGTGTGCAACGTTGCTTCCGAAAGTCAATCAGACTTTACATATACAAGTCAATTCCATCGACGAAGAAGAGGCGAAGCAGGAATATAAATCCAGAATCGCCGACATCACGGACGCCTATATTAGCATGGAAGTGCCGATCAGCGAGCAGTCAGGACGGTTGAAGCGGTTGTATTCAGGAGACGAGATGTCGATTTATTACTTGACGGACGGCGGGGTGAAAAATTATTTCAACTCATCGGTGCTCGGTTTCTCCGATGACGTCATACGTCTTGTGCACATTAAGAAGCCCGAGCCGGAATCGATCACGAAGGTGCAGCGCCGCAACTTTCTGCGCGTGCCGGCCGAGCTTGAGATCGCTGTTAAGTACTCCGATCAGTTTCAATTCGTCTCGATGACGGACGATGTCGGCGGCGGCGGGATTTCATTCTTGTGCGACGGTTATATTCCGGTCGGGTCGGGACAGATGGTGAGCTGCTGGCTGCTGGTGCCGTTCAAGAACGGTCAAACTGAACACGTCCCATTCAAAAGCGAGATTGTTCGCGTGAAAAAGCTCGAAACCGGCAGGCAGCAAGTCATGATGCGATACTCGGAGATTTCGGACCGCGATCGTCAGAAAGTCATTCGTTATTGCTTTGAGCGGCAGCTCGATTGCCGCAAAAAATAAATGCATAATTTTCCAAACGCCGGGGAAACTAGCCGCATCCCAGAGGCGGAGTGATTCGAATGAGCCGAAAGCATGATAAACTTGCAAGCCGTAGGTACGAAGACCTTTTCTTGTTGTTCTCAAAACGGGTGGAGAGAGTTTTGGCGATCGTGCTGATCGTGCTGCTCTCCGCTACCATATGTGCTCAGGCCATTCTGCAAATCCCGTACTTTCGGCATTTGCTCGTGAAAGTGGAACGGCTGGAGGGGAATCCGTACGTATCTTCCCGGACGAAATAATTCGATAAGGGGTAGGCATGGAGGCCCTGTTTTGCATTTCTGAAGAAAACTATGGTATAATTTTCTACGCTCGAGGCTTCGGCCTGTTTTTTTTTCAGATCGCTCGTCCGCTTTAACGGGTTAGGAGGCCGCAACTTGGAGAAGTTTAACATCGCAATCGACGGTCCGGCCGGCGCTGGCAAAAGCACCATTGCAAGGCTGGTGGCGGGTAACCTAGGTTTTGTTTATGTCGATACCGGTGCGATGTACCGCGCTGTGACATGGAAGATTCTAGATGAAGGCCTGGGTGACGAACAAACGGCGGAGATGATCGCCCTTACGAAGCGAACCGATATCCGCTTGACTCCGGGTGAGAACGGCCAGACCGTCTTTGTAGACGGACGGGATGTAACGGGCCTCATTCGAACCGCAGAAGTGACGGGCAATGTTTCGAGAGTTTCCTCCATTGGGGAAATCCGAGAGGTGCTGACACGTAAGCAGAAGGAAATGGCGGCGGGCAAGGGAGTCGTCATGGACGGCCGGGACATCGGAAGCCATGTACTGCCGAATGCGGAAGTAAAAGTGTTTTTGACGGCAAGCGTGCGGATTCGAGCGGAGCGTCGATTGAGAGAAATCGCCGATACGCAGCCGGACGTTTCGCTGGAGCAGCTGATGCAGGATATTGCCGAAAGGGATCGAATGGACGAGCAGCGCGAAGTTTCGCCCTTGAAGAGGGCGCCGGATGCCGTGTTGATCGATACTACCGAGATGACGATTCCGGAAGTGGTGGATCGCATTTTGGAGCTGTGCAAGAGCCGTATCGGTGGAGGGAAGTAGGATGCTGTATCGTTTTTTACGCGGTGTGTTTCGCTTGATGTTCTCGGTCATGTTCCGTTTGAAGGCGGAAGGGAGAGAGAACATTCCGAAGGAAGGCGCCGTCGTATTGTGCGCCAATCATACGAGCAATTGGGACCCCCCCGTTCTTGGGAGCCTGCTTGAACGTAAGGTGCACTACATGGCGAAAGCCGAACTGTTCGAGCTTCCCGTGCTCAAGCAGGTGCTGCCGCGCATCGGAGCGTTTCCGGTTAAGCGTGGCGGAGTCAGTAAGGATTCGATCCGATTGTCGCTGCAATTGTTGAAGAATGGCGAGATTATCGGCGTATTCCCGGAAGGGACTCGAAGCAATGCGGGAGGCATGGGCAAGAAGGGAGCGGCAAGCCTGGCGCTTAAATCGGGCGCTACCGTTATTCCGGCGGCCATTATCGGCAATTATTCGTTATTTCGTCCGATGAAAGTGGTGTACGGCCCAGCGGTCGATATCAGCGAGTTTGCGGATGCGGGTTCCGAAGGTTTGGAGCAAGCAACCGACAAAATTATGACGGTCATTCGCGAGATGGTTCGTCGTCACGAATCGAAATGAGAATTCGTGGTATACTTAAGAAATGATAAAAGAAGTAATTTTTTCTAAAAATAAACCATTACATGTCGTTAGGTTGTTAAGGAGGGTATTTGATCATGTCTGAAGAAACCAAAGTTGATCAAGAAGTGCAAGCTGCCGAGGTATCCCAAGAGGAATCGATGGCGAACGTCAACATTCTGAAGAAGGGCGATATCGTCACAGGCAAAGTCATTAAAGTCGATTCCGAGCAAGCGGTTGTAGATGTCGGCTATAAGTACGACGGCATCGTTCCCGTACGCGAATTATCGTCCGTACAAGTGGACGACGCGACGCAAGTCGTTGAAGTGGGTCAGGAAATTGAATTGAAAGTCATCACGATTAACGATAATAAGGAAACGCTTGTGCTGTCCAAACGCGCGATCGAAGGGGAGAAAGCTTGGGAGAAGCTTGCTGCCGACATGGAGAACAAAACGATCCTTGAAGCGAAGGTCGCGGAAGTGGTCAAGGGCGGTCTGGTCGTAGACGTCGGCTTGCGCGGCTTCGTACCGGCATCCATGGTGGAGCGCAACTTCGTCGAAGACTTCAGCGACTACAAAGGACGTTCTTTGCGCCTGCGCGTCAAAGAGATGGACCGTGAGAAAAACAAGGTCATCCTTTCGCAAAAAGACGTGTTGGATGAAGAATTCGAAGCGGTGAAGAAAGAAACGCTGTCTAAGCTTACGGTCGGACAAGAATTGAACGGAACCGTACAACGCTTGACGCAGTTTGGCGCATTCGTGGATATCGGCGGCGTTGACGGTCTGGTTCATATTTCCGAAATGGCTTGGCATCACGTCGAGACACCTTCCGAAGTTGTGAAAGAAGGCGATCAGGTCAAAGTACAGGTGCTGAAGGTCGATCCTGAGAACGAGCGGATTTCCCTCAGTATCAAGGCCACGCAGCCTGGCCCTTGGCAGCAAGTGAAGAACACCATCAAGATCGGCGACATCGTGACCGGTACCGTGAAACGACTCGTACAATTCGGCGCATTCATCGAAGTGGCACCAGGCGTTGAAGGTTTGGTTCACATTTCTCAAATCTCGCACCGTCATATCGGGACTCCTCATGAAGTATTGAAAGAAGGCCAGCAGGTTCAGGTTAAGGTGCTTGACATGAACCCGGACGATAAGCGCATCTCCTTAAGCATCAAGGAAACGGAAGAGGCGCCGGCCCGTGAGGCGAAACCGGAGCGCGAACGCGGCGAGCGCGGACCGAAACGCGAAAGAGAATCGGTCTCCCATGAAGAAATGAACGGTTTGAACTTGACGCTCGGCGAGCGTTTCGGCGACAAACTGAGCAAATTTAAATAAGCTAGCGATTGATGGAAAAGAGGAGTCTAGGGTGCGCATACCGCGGAAAATGGAGCATGTCCATCATGCTTTGCAGCTTGGTCAAAGCGGATTGAACGGCTTTGACGACATCAAGCTGATCCACAATTGTCTCCCGGATACTTCGCTTGAACGCATCGCATTGCAAACACGGATCGGCGAACTCACCTTGAGTTCGCCGATTATTATTAATGCGATGACCGGTGGAGCACGGGAAACGGAAGAAATCAACCGCGAGCTCGCTATTGCGGCCAGGGAACAGGGACTTGCCATGGCCGTCGGCTCGCAAATGGCAGCGATCAAAAACCCGGAGGTCGCTGCCAGTTACCGCATTGTACGAGAGATGAACCCCAATGGTATCGTGTTTGGCAATTTGGGCAGCGAGGCGACGCTCGAGCAAGCGCTGCAGGCGGTCGACATGCTGCGGGCGGATGGGCTGCAAATTCATCTGAATGTCATGCAGGAGCTGATTATGCCGGAGGGGGACCGCGTATTTACCGGTATGCTGGAGCGGATCAGTCGGATCGTGAGCGAAGTCGGCGTTCCCGTTATGGTGAAGGAAGTCGGCTTTGGCATGGCACGGGAAAGTGCGGAAGCGTTAATCGCAGCTGGCGTTCAGATGATTGATATTGGAGGAACGGGCGGCACAAATTTTGCTGCGATTGAGAACGCCCGGCGGGATTCGGCACTTGACTGGCTGAACGACTGGGGTATGAAAACGAGCATAGCCCTTCTAGAAGTGCTGGAGGCGGCGCGCCGAACAGGGACAGACCGCGTGGATGTGATCGCAACCGGAGGCATCTCTAACGCGCTTGACGTCTGCAAAGCGCTTGTATTGGGGGCTTCCGGCGTAGGGATGGCGGGTGCTCTGCTCAGGACGCTTCGTACGCAGGGCACCGAAGCCTTGATCCGACACATCGAGACGCTTCATGACGACCTGCGGTTATTGATGACGGCGCTTGGCGCCGGAACTGTAACGGCGCTGCATCGCGTGCCGGTCGTCATAACGGGCGAAAACGCCGTATGGTGTCAAGCGAGAGACATCGATATTCGCCAGTACGCTTCACGGCAAGGCTACTTCCAGCATTGATAAAATTTCATACAACCAGCCATACTAAGGAAAAAGAGAGGAATAAGCTTTTTCTGCGGGTGAACGCGAATGAATGCGGGTTATTTGTCCTTATTGCTCGTTGTCGTTTCTTTGATTTTATTCGCCAGTGGCTGGAAGGACATCATATTAAGAGGTATTACTCCTACGAGTCTACTTCTTTTTTTTGTTTCATGGATCCTGGCTTCCAGGGTAAGCTTCGCTTGGGGCCCTGTCACCGTGAATGGCGCGATCGGCGTCCTGATCTTGACAGGGGTGGTGACGGTGCTGCGTACGAAGGGAATGATGCTGAAGCTCCACGTGTTTTCGGTGGCCCTGCTGATGGGCTCCGTTTACTTTTTTCTTAGGGAGACGCTTCACTTAATGCCTTCGCTGATTGTCTGGAACGTCCAGGCGACGATGGCGCTGTTCATCGGGATCATCGACGCGGTTTTGCTTCGGTCGGCGGCCTTGCAGCTGGCGGCGCTCGCAGCCGCGCTGCTGATCGGCGAAGGCATGTACTTGTACGCACATCGGGATCAGGGAGAGCTGGTGTTCGGAACGCCGTCATTGTTAGACTTTTGGTGGTTAACGGCGTTTGCGGCCCGCGGTTATTCCCTGGGCCTAGAGTCGCTGCTCGCCGCAGGCAAAAAAACGTTGCGGCTCGTCACGGATACGTTGCGAACCCGCAAGCCTTAGCCGGGAATGACAGACGGCCTTGAGACGGGGGAGCCGACACCAACATCATCGCTAGAGCGCAGGAGGCAGCGACATGTGGACATGGATTGCAGACCAGAAGTTTACGGTGGGGATCGTGATGGGGGTGGTATTCGGCATAGCGGCCCGGTTGACGATGCTGCGAACCGATTACCGGCAATATCCGACTTACCCGCACGGCAAAATCATTCACCTCTCGCTTGGCGTCATTGCCGCCGGGCTGGGAGCTGTGGCCGTTCCCTCGCTGCTTGAAAAAAACTACACGGCCATCACGTTCCTGGCCATGGCGGCACAGCAATTCCGCGACGTCCGCAACATGGAACGGCAAACCCTCAGCAAAATCGACAGCATGGAGCTTGTCCCCCGCGGATCCACTTATATTGAAGGGATCGCAATGGTGTTCGAGGGGCGCAACTATTTAGTGATCTTCACGGCGTTTACGACCGCGTTCTTCAGCATCATCGTGCCCTGGTATTGGGGATTTGTCGCGGGTGCAGCCGCCATGACGATCACCCAATATTTCAAGACGGGTAAAAATCTTGCACACATCGCGGATGTGTCGCTAGGTCACGTGCGTTTGGACGGCCCGAATTTATTCGTCGACGACATCTACATCATGAACGTTGGGCTCCAAGACACCCAGAACGTCATACGCGAACGCGCGCTTGGACTCGTATTTACGCCGAAAAACAAAAATGCGCGAGTGACGCTCGCCAATCCGGGGCAAAGGCAGGCGATATTGCATGACGTCTCCACGATTATGGGCGTATATCGAGACGAAGGCGAACCTTCTTTGGTGCCTCTCGCCAAGCTGGACATGAAGGACGGCAGGCTGGCGGTGCTCATATTGCCGCAGGAGCAAGATGCCGAGAAAGCCCGCCGCGTCGCATTGCGCTCTCCGATTCTGGAAAGCGCGGTTCGCATGCCGAGCGAAGCGGATGTGCAGGAACATAACGGAAAGGCGGGGGTGTGATGGGGCAAATCATGGCGGTTGTCACGCTGCATAAGGAGAAAGTCGGCGGGGGCGCTCCGATTTTCGTAGCCGAGAATGAACAGGATCAGCAGCAAACGGCATTTAAGCTGGAAAAAATATTGGATGCATCGGCGCACGATCTACAGAACGGCACGATGATTATCGTCAAGCATAGCGGAGGGAAGGAATAGCCCGTCCTTTCCATGTTTTACTTGTATCCTATATTTTGATATAATATCAAAGCCCAAAATGCTCAATTGCGTGCGCGAAAACGGCAGATTTGCATCGCTTTAGACATATTCAGTGTGTGGTTACGAAGGGAATGAAGTTCATGGCAAGGCCAGTCGTTGCGATCGTCGGCCGACCGAATGTCGGCAAATCGACGATCTTCAATCGGATTATCGGAGACAAAATAGCTATCGTAGAAGATAAGCCGGGTGTCACACGCGACCGTTTGTACGGACGCGGGGAATGGTTAGATAAAGAGTTCAGCATCATTGATACCGGGGGGATCGAGATCGAAGGCGAGGACGAGATTCTGCGGTCCGTCCGGATGCAAGCGGAGCTGGCGATCGAGGAAGCGGACGTCATCGTCTTTATGGTAGACGCCAAAACGGGTATGACAGCGGCTGACAGCGAGGTGGCCGAACTGTTGTACCGGGCGAAGAAACCCGTTGTCGTCGCCGTCAACAAAGTGGACAATTTGCAGCGCGTCGACGATATTTATGAGTTTTACAGCCTCGGCTTCGGTGAAATCATCGGGATCTCCGGCTCTCACGGCACCGGGATCGGCGACTTGCTGGAGGCTGTGACCAAACACTTTCCGGATTCGCAAGACGAGGAATACGGGGAAGACGTCATTAAGGTTGCGCTGATCGGCCGCCCGAATGTCGGTAAATCGTCGCTCGTGAATGCGATTCTTGGCGAAGAACGGGTTATCGTCAGCGATGTCGCCGGCACGACCCGTGACGCGATCGACACCCCGTTCGAGAAAGACGGTCAAAAGTACGTCATTATCGACACGGCCGGTATGCGCAAGCGCGGCAAGGTGTACGAAACGACGGAGAAATACAGCGTCATGCGGGCGATGAAGGCGATCGAAAGAGCCGATGTCGTGCTTGTCGTGTTCAATGGCGAAGAAGGAATTATCGAACAGGATAAGCATATTGCCGGTTATGCGCATGAAGCGGGCAAAGCGGCGATTTTCGTCGTGAACAAATGGGATGTCGTGGAGAAGGACGATAAGACGATGCACCAATTCACGCAAAAAATTCGCGATCATTTCCTCTTTATGACCTATGCGCCGGTCGTTTATTTGTCCGCCAAAACGAAGCAAAAGCTGCACAAGCTGCTTCCGGTCGTTGATCAGGTCGCCGAGCAGCACGCTCTGCGCATCCCGACCCATGTGTTAAACGACGTTATATCGGATGCGGTGGCCATCAACTCACCTCCGACGGATAAGGGCAGACGTTTGCGCATCAACTATGCGACGCAGGTGTCCGTCAAGCCTCCGACAATCATTTTGTTCGTCAACGATCCGGAGCTGAAGCATTTCTCTTACGAGCGTTACCTGGAGAATAAGATCCGTGCCGCGTTCGGCTTTGAGGGCACGCCTCTGCGCATCTTCAGCAGACGCAAGTCAGAGGAGGATTGACGGGAGTGACTCCAGTGTGGGGATGGGTTTCGATAGTGATCGGTTATTTGCTCGGGTCGATCAGCTTTAGCTTCTTGGCAGGCAAATGGTTGAAGGGCATCGATATCCGGCAGCACGGCAGCGGGAACGCCGGGGCGACGAATACGCTGCGGGTTCTCGGCAAAGGTCCGGGCATCGCGGTGCTGCTGCTCGATATGCTGAAGGGAATCGCCGCCGTTTGGATCGGATACGCGCTTGGCGGCGGAGATCCGCTTGTGCAAGTGCTTGCGGGTATGAGCGTCATCGTCGGTCACAATTGGCCGGTATTTTTCGGCTTCCGCGGCGGCAAAGGAATTGCAACGACGATCGGCGTTATGGCAACGCTTGCGTTCCTGCCGTCGCTGTACGCCGGCATTGCCGCGATAGCGGCTATCGCAATCACGCGTTACGTTTCACTCGGTTCGCTTCTGTTTACCGCACTATTACCGATTTTATTAGCCGTGATGGGAAAACCGGTTGAAATTTTGGCGCTCAGTCTGCTGTTATTTGCATTTGCTTGGTTCCGGCACCGCAGCAATATTGTGAAGCTGTTAAAAGGTCAAGAAAACAAGCTCGGCGGCCGAAGACAGCTCTAATCTCAACACCGGAGGTGCATAAATGATGGCTCAAGCATCGAAAACGGCCGTTCTGGTAGCCGGCAGCTGGGGAACCGCAATCGCTTCCGTACTGGCGGAGAACGGACGTGACGTCGTGTTATGGTCTCGGAACACGGAACAAGTGCGCGAGATCAATACGAACCATCGGAACCGCCGCTTTCTGAGCGATGCGGCTTTGTCGCCGAACATTTGCGCAACCGAATCCATGGAAGAGGCGGTGACCGGTGCGGAAGCGGTTATCATCGTTTCGCCCTCGTCGGCGATGAGAGAAATCGCCAAGCAGTTGAATCCGTTTCTCCAACCGGATACGCTGCTCGTCCATGCGACGAAAGGGTTCGAAGCCGGCTCGTTGAAGCGGATGAGCGAGGTACTCGCCGACGAGCTTCCGCACTACGATGCGAACCGGATCGTAGTCTTGTCCGGCCCGAGCCATGCCGAAGAAGTCATCAAGCAATGTCCGACGACGGTGGTTGTCGCATCGATCGATAAGGAAGCGGCGGAACAGGCGCAGGACGTTCTCATTAATTCTTATTTCCGCGTCTATACGAACCCGGATGTCGTCGGAGTCGAAGTTGGCGGCGCTCTAAAAAACATTATCGCTCTCGGGGCCGGGTTGTCCGACGGTCTCGGCTTCGGCGACAACGCCAAGGCTGCGCTGATGACACGCGGTCTTGCGGAAATTGCCCGGCTTGGCACCGCTATGGGAGCGAATCCGCTTACGTTCGCAGGGCTTGCCGGCATCGGCGACCTGGTCGTAACCTGCACCAGCAAGCACAGCCGCAACTGGCGCGCCGGCTCGCTGCTCGCTCAGGGCTTAAGCCTGGACGAAGTGCTGCAGAGCATGGGGATGGTCGTGGAAGGCGTCAAGACGACACAGGCGGCTTACCGATTGTCGGAGCGGTTTGGCATTGCGATGCCGATCACGACGGAGCTGCATCACGTATTGTTCGACGGCAAGGAACCGCGTGCCGCCGTCGAGGATTTGATGGGGCGCGGACGGACGCACGAAATCGAAGAAGTGGCCGATTCTTCGCAAACGCCCTGGTTCAGGTAGGACTTCCGCCTACACCGACCGAAGCGCGCCAACATATAATAACTCAGACTTTCTCTTTAGCGTGTATAAGGGCTAAGGCGTTATTCCAGTCTGAGGAGGTTGTACCGTGGCCAATAAAAACATGTCGAAAGAAGTGCTCGGCGTTGTGAAGAAAAAAACCGGCAAAAACGTTTCGGAGAAAGATATTTACAAGCTGGCAAGCGGCGTGAAGCCGTCTACGATGCAAAGCGATGCCCAGCTGAAGCAGTTGATCCAGCAAGTTTCCAATTTGGTGAACGTGCCGGTGTCCGAACAAACGATGAATGAATTGATCCAGGCGATCAAAAGCAGCAAAATGAACGAGAGCAACATGGAACAGCTGATGAAAATGATCATGAAAAAATAGCGGAATATTTTACAGATTCATGGCATGAGCGGCGAATGCGGAGCGCTCGTGCCTTTTTTATGATATGATGAAACTATATTACTGCTGTTGGGTTGGAGGTAGAATTTACGTTATGTCTTCTTTGGACAAAATGTGGGCTTCGTTCATCGCCATCGGGTTGATGATCGTCGCTTCGCTGCTGATTACGTATGCGCGCACCCGAACGACCGGGGCATTGCGGGTGATCCTTTCCGTAATCTCCTTTTTGCTGTTTATTCCGATCCTCGTTTATATGATGGCATCGATGTTATAGGAGGAGAACGGGATGATTACGCTGAACGGACGTCGCGTGAAAAAAACGGTTGAGCCTGAGCTTGGCTATACGATACTGGATATGGCCCTGAAGCACGAAGTCGATTGGGGCTTCTCTTGCGTGCGCGGAACATGCTCGCGCTGCCGTTGTCTCGTAAGCGAGGGGCTGGACCAGCTGAACGCACCGACAGATGAAGAACTTGATAATCTCGAGCCAGAGGAGTTCGAGGAAGGGTACCGGCTCGGCTGCCAGGCAAAGTTGAAGCAGGCCGGAACGGTTGTCGTCACGCACAAACCTTATTTTTAAGCAGGAAGATGATGAGACGTTGAAATCAAATGGGGAACAACCGAAAGTAATGGCCAGGCCGTTGATACCGGCGCTGGAAGCGCTGGAAGCCGCGCTTCGGCCGCTTGACGCGCTTTGGCTCGTTGGAGGCAGTACAGGGCTGCTGCTGCAGGGTGTTGCGCTCTCGGCGCAACCGCGCGACCTCGACATATACGTCGACCGCAACGACGCGTGCGGTGTTCACAGCGCGTTGACGGCTTATGCGAAGGACGAGCAGGCAGAAAGCGAAACGGCGATCTATCGTTCCGTCTTAAGTCACTACGACATGGACGGCGTTCATGTCGAGCTTGTCGGCGGGTTTGAAGTGCGCGCGTACGATAGCGAATACCGGGTCGAGGCGCAATACTTGGCGTCTCGCTTCGAACGGACCTATACGCTTGGGAACGGACGCATCGTGCGGTTAATGCCCCTCGTGCACGAACTTATATTCAACGTGCTCCGCGAACGTCCGGATCGCTATGAAGCGATTGCGGCGGCATGCCGCAGGGAGGGCCGCGAGGCGCAGCTTGCAGGGTTGGCGGATTTGATGAACCGCAATCGGTTCGACGAGCGGCTTCGCCGGCGTCTATTTGCGCTGCTTGAATCTTGATAGTGGGAAGGAGGCTGGACCCGTGAGCGTTGAAATCAAGTTTATGCCGGACGGCAAGTCGACGCCTGCCAGGGCCGGCACAACGCTGCTCGAAGCGGCCCGGCGAGCGAAAGTCCACATACGGACACGCTGCGCAGGCAAAGCGGCCTGTTTGATGTGCAAGGTCTGCATTGATCCGGATGCGCAAACCGGGCTGCAGCCGATGAATGCGAACGAGCGCAACAAACTCGGCGGCCTTCAGGAGCAAGGATACCGCCTCGCCTGCCAAGCGAAAGCGAATGGACAAGCGCCGGTGATCGTGACCGTGCCGGAAGATCCGTTGAAGAGTGCGGTCCGCAAGCTGCTGGATCAGCAACAAGAGGAGGACTGGTGATGAAAGGTTGGATGCGGGCCGGCGGCTTGCTGTTCTTGCTGCTATGGATCAGCGGCTGTATGTACCCGAACGAATTGCGGAAAGAAAATCAATTGGCCAGCGGGGAGTACGTGCTCGTCGTGCAAAATGCCATCGATCAATATAAAGCGAAGACCGGCGTGCTTCCGATCAAAAACAGCGAAGAAACGACGCCGCTGTATGAGAAATATCCGATCGACTTCAAGAAGCTGAAAGGTCCGTACTTAAGCTCGGTTCCGGCGAATGCGTTTGAGAACGGGGGGACCGCCTTGTACGTGCTCGTCGATGTGGAAACGAAACCTACTGTGAAAATGATGGACTTGATATCGTTCCAGCAAACGGTCGAGCTGCAAAAGGCTGTCGACGATTACAAAGCGAAAAACGGGGGCGAACTGCCTCTTGGCGATGCGGCGGCCCCGGGCTTCCATTCGATCGATTTCGCTAAGTTGAATCGTAAGCCTGCCGATGTGCACAGCGTCTATTCGCCGAATGTGCGACTTTCGTACTTGCTGCACGATTCCGGTACGGTGACGATCGACTATGCCCCGGAAATCATGCGTCTGATCGACAAAAAGCAGCTGCAGACGAAGCTGACCAAGGAGGAAGACCTCAGGGCCCTGCTCGTTCAGGAATCTTACTTCGTGCCGGCACGATCGCTCGCCTACCGCTGGATAAACGGACAACCGACGCCGATTACGGCGCCGTAAATCGCAAACCTCTATTAACCTGACATTCGGGTGATAGGGGTTTTTCTTTTTCGCGGAGCTAGAATAACGGTCTGAAACTGAACATATATTTGTCAGGGATGAACCATAAGCCGCATATGCGGGCGAATTTAAAGGACAGCAGGGAGTGATCGAAATATTTTATAGAGCCTGTCATCATATTTTTAGCTGCCAAACATATAGTTGTACTAGTCCGAATCGTGTACGAGTTTCGTCTTAAACAACCTGTAGGAGGGATTCTCATTGGAAAAAGTGGATATCTTTAAGGACATTGCAGAGCGTACTGGCGGGGATATTTACCTGGGGGTCGTTGGAGCGGTCCGTACGGGAAAATCAACGTTCATTAAACGCTTTATGGAATCGATCGTGCTTCCGAACATACAGAACGAAGCCGACCGTATTCGGGCGACCGACGAGCTGCCGCAAAGCGCAGCGGGACGTACCATTATGACGACGGAGCCGAAATTCGTACCGAATAATGCGGTGCAGCTTCACGTCGCGGAGGGGCTGAACGTCAACGTGCGCTTGGTTGACTGCGTCGGATATGTCGTTGAGGGCGCCAAAGGGTATGAGGATGAGAGCGGACCGCGCATGATCAACACGCCTTGGTTCGATGAAGCGATTCCGTTCCAGGAAGCTGCGGAAATCGGTACGCGCAAAGTTATCCAAGAGCACGCCACGTTAGGCGTAGTGATTACCACCGACGGTACAATCGCGGAAATACCGCGCTCGTCGTACATCGACGCGGAAGACCGCATCATCAACGAACTGAAGGAAGTCGGCAAGCCGTTCATCGTCATTGTAAACTCGACGAAACCGCAAAGCGACAGCGCTTTGCAGCTCCGCAGCGATCTGCAGGCCAAGCACGACGTTCCCGTCGTAACGGTCAGCGTCGCAAGTATGCAAGAGGACGACTTTACATCCGTGCTGCGCGAGGTGTTATACGAGTTCCCGGTTCATGAGGTGAACGTGAATCTGCCGAGCTGGGTCATGGTGCTGGAGGAAAATCACTGGCTCCGTTCCAACTTCGAAAATTCCGTTCGCGACACGGTGCAGGACATACGCCGATTACGCGATGTCGACCGGGTAGTCGGGCACTTCGAAGCGTACGAATTTATCGATAAAGCGGCGTTAGCCGGCATGAATATGGGTCAGGGCGTGGCGGAGATCGATCTCTATGCGCCGGATGAGCTGTACGATCGAATTTTGCAGGAGGTGGTTGGCGTCGAAATTCGCGGCAAAGACCACCTGCTGCAGCTGATGCAGGAGTTCACGCATGCGAAACGCGAGTACGATCACTTTGCCGAAGCGCTTGAGATGGTCAAGACGACCGGATACGGTATAGCGCCGCCGACGCTAGCCGAGATGGCGCTCGACGAGCCGGAGCTGATCCGTCAAGGCTCGCGCTTCGGCGTTCGCCTGAAAGCGACGGCGCCTTCGATTCATATGATTCGGGTCGACGTGGAGTCCGAGTTCTCCCCGATTATCGGCACGGAGAAGCAAAGCGAGGAGCTTGTTCGTTATTTGATGCAGGATTTCGAAGACAATCCGCTTAAAATTTGGGAGTCGGACATCTTCGGTCGTTCGCTGCATTCCATCGTACGCGAAGGAATTCAGGGCAAATTGGCGATGATGCCGGATAATGCCCGCTACAAGCTGCAAGAAACGCTTGGGCGCATCATCAATGAAGGTTCCGGCGGCTTGATCGCCATCATTTTGTAACGAAAACGCATAAAAAACTAGCGAAAATGCACCCTCACGGTGCATTTTTTGCAATTTTACTTGAAAAAGCGCTACTCCTGTATTACTATAAGGTTGATTTGTTAGGGAGAAACTAACATCTGATGTATATTTTTCGGGTAAACGGTTAACAAAGGAAATAAAGGATGATCGCTTATTTTTGGGGGGAGGTGAATCGCATGAATAAATCCGATTTGATCAATAAAGTGTCTGAATCCAGCGAGTTGTCCAAGAAGGACGCTACCAAAGCTGTTGAAGCGGTATTCGAAGCTATCTCCGAAGCGCTGCAAAACGGTGACAAAGTACAGCTCGTAGGTTTCGGCAACTTCGAAGTTCGTGAGCGTTCCGCCCGTAAAGGCCGCAACCCGCAAACCGGTGAAGAAATCGATATTCCTTCGAGCAAAATCCCGGCATTCAAGCCAGGCAAGGCGCTTCGTGACGGTATTCAATAAGAGTTCCGGACGAAAGCTTGCGTCTTCTACATAAGACGACCCTCAGTCATCATCGTAACACAATGCCCGAGGCGTTTGAATCGAATCGATTCGAGCGCCTTTTTGCTGAAAATCGGCGAACAACGGGACCGCCTGAATCGATGGTAAAGTGTTGCAAGAATGGCTATGGTCATAGTATAATCGTGATGCACGAGTGGAACGTGCGTGCTGTGTGTAGAACGGGGTATGGCGCAGTCCGGTAGCGCGCACCCTTGGGGTGGGTGAGGCCGTGGGTTCGAATCCCGCTACTCCGATAAAGCAAGCGAAAGAAGACCGCCAGCTTTGACGTATGAGCGCATACGCCGGGGCTGGCGGTCTTCTTTAACTGTTTTTTATGATGCAATAATTTGATGACGCATTCCCGCAGCAGATTTGCTATACTGATCTGGATTTGTTCACGGAAAAGGGGTTATAGAGTTGAAAGAGACGAATCTATGGACAAGATGGCTCCGGTCCAACGATTGGACGATGTACGGGATATTAGCTTCCATCTTTCTTGTCTGGCGGATCGGTGTCGTCGGCAATTGGACCACGGAATGCTGGATCCTGCTTCTCATTTGTTTGATGGGGGTGCGCAAAGACCAAATCGATGTCGATTGGAAACGATTTTTCGTGATCGGCATTCCGCTGCTTGGCATCTTATATTACTTTTACGGCTCCGGAAACGGATTGTGGTGGAAAATCGCCAACTGGATGTTCGAGAATAACCGTCATCCCTGGAATTGGGACGACGAGATGAACGCGATACCGCTGAACAGCGGAGGCTGGGCCCGCACGTTCACCCATCCGTTGTTGGATCGGGCGATGGTATGGGTTTATAATTACGGGTTTGTGCTGTCGCTATGGATCTGCATCGTTCGCAGCTACTGGACCAAGAGCGTGAAGAAGATGATGTCGTACGCATTATCGGGCCATCTGCTGCAGTTCCCGCTGATCCTGCCGTTCTACAACCTGATCTTGCTTCGCGAGGTATGGTGGGTGAAGGGACAACCGGATTTGCTGGGCCGCCAGTTCGCAACCGAAAACGATCTGCTGGTCAATGTTATGAACTGCTTTCCGAGCATGCACACATCGATCTCGTTTGCGATGCTCCTGCTTGCGCTTCGGGAGAAGGATCGCATCTTCAAATATATGATGGTGACGTACTGCTCCGCCATCATCTTCTCGACGATGTACCTGCAAATTCATTGGGTGCTTGACGTTCTCGCCGGGATGGCGTTTGCTTACGGCACCGTGAAGCTGGCCGACTTCTTCATCAAGCTCGCGATTAAGCTCGTGCCGGAGCGAATCAAGCGATCTTACAACCGTAAAGCCAAAGCGTACGTGAGCGAGTCCGCAGCCGCCTGATCGGGCGGTTCTCATAGCGGGCCGCGGACAACGGCGGTTGACAGCGCCGCTTTTTTTTTGCATGATTAAACTTATCTATAGTGGGGCTGAAGGAGCGTGCGGGATGGAAACGAACCAAAACGACTATTTCATCGTGAAAGCGAAAGAGAACGGTGTGCAGGTGATCGGGTTGACACGCGGGCAGGATACCCGGTTTCATCATACGGAAAAGCTGGACAAAGGCGAGGTGATGATCGCCCAATTTACCGATCATACGTCAGCCGTCAAGATCCGCGGCAAGGCGGTCGTTCTCACGAAATACGGCACGATCGACACGCAGGAATAATTTTTCTTCGAAGGCGCAGGCATAGCCTGCTTTTTTTCGTTGTACAATGATAACAGACAGGCCATGAGTCAAGCGGCAGCTGGACTCCGTTGTAAGCGTCCTATAGGCGCGCAGCGTCAGCCGGTCGTCAACCTTCCTAAGGAGGAACGAGCCGTGATGAAATGGATCCCCCGTTTTGTTATGATGACTATCGTTGCTGCAGCTGTTGCCGTCGGTTTATCATACGTCATGAAGCTGGACGAAAGCGCTGGCGTATTTCGTACGGAGAAACCGGTGAACGTCTCGGAGTCGAATATCGTAGATGTCGTCGCCAAGATGCCGCTGCACTTGCGTATCCGGCGTGTTGAAGTGAGCCACAGCATCGTATCGATCGATCTGCTCGCCGTGAAGTCGACGGCTTCCGCCGATTTGATGCAGGATTTATATGAAATTCCAAGAACAATGTTCTCGGCTTCGAACAACGTCAATCAGGTGCTTGTCCGCGTCCTCGACGGATCGATAACGCAGGGAAGTCCGCAGCTGCTGGTTGCCACGGACGCGCGCCGCGATAAATGGCTGGCAGGCGAGCCGAGAATCGTCCCGAGGGGAGCCGAGGAGATTCAGTCTTATCTCGATTCGCATTACCGGATGACCTATACGCCGAAGTGGCAGGAACGCGTTTTTCAGAAGAGCTGAAGCCGTCATTTTTTCGGCCGGTTGTGAATATGCGAAACGATTCCGTTTATGCTATAATAATTTGGATTAAAGGAACTGGATTTAACGCAAGGTTCGGAGGCTTACATATGAATTCATACCGGATACCGGAAATCGCCAAACCATACATCGAGCACGACATGATCCGGCAGCATACGGATTTGCCGGTTTTTCCGGAATTGCGCGCGCGGCTGTTGTACGCATTCTTGAACAATCATAGCTCGCTTGCCGGTTACAGCGAGCTCTATACGCTAGTGACAAGTCTCGTGCAGCTAGGCTTGGACACTCACGATACGGTCAGTATCACCAACGACGACAAAGAAATAAAGTCGGCCAGGTCGCGTCAATTGAAGGTGCTGGCCGGCGACTATTTCAGCAGCCGTTTTTATTACTTGCTTTCTCACGCGGGGCATATTGATTTAATCGGCATTATCTCGCGCGCGATCTGCGAAGCGAACCGGTTAAAGATGAATTCCTACCTGCTTATGAAGCAGTTTAAATTGTCGGCCGACGATTACATCGAGCAATCGGTCGATGTGAAGACCCAGTTGTTCTTATCGTTCAAGGCTTTATTTGCCGAAGGCGTCTATCCGATGTGGGCCGATCTGCTGCGATTGTTTACGCGCTGCGAAGTGCTGCTTCAGGAAATTATTCGTTCCGAATCATCCCAGCAATACCGGGAGAGCTGGGGTTTTTGGCATGTGCTGCAATGGGGGACGAAGGAAGAGAAGAAATTGCTGCAGACGGACGAGCCGGATCCCGCGAAGCTGCGATCGATTTGGATCAAATACAAGGTGACGCCACAGCTCTATCAACTGCTGGAAGGCTGTATGAAGGAGCTGCAGGACAAACTGCAAACGGTAGAACCCGACAAGTGGGGCAAGGAATTGCAAGCGATCGGCGAGACATTCCGTTCGTTCTTGAACGCGCCTAGGGCGACACAAGAAGTTTGAGGTGACAAGGATGGAAGGCAAAACGAAAGAACAATTCGTTCATTCCGTATTTGAAAGCATTGCGCCCAAGTACGATTTGATGAACGACATCTTAAGCTTTCGCCGGCATAAGGCTTGGCGGAATTTTACGATGCGCAAGATGAACGTAAAGCCGGGAAGCACGGCGATCGACTTATGCTGCGGGACATGCGACTGGACGATCAGTCTGGCGGAAGCGAGCGATACCGGCTCGATAGTCGGACTCGACTTCAGTCAAAATATGCTCGACGTCGGCGCGGACAAAATCAAGCGGATCGGTTTGGACAAGCAAATTCGCTTGGTTCGGGGCAATGCCATGGAGCTGCCTTTCGAGGACAATACGTTCGATTATGCGACGATCGGCTTTGCGCTGCGCAACGTACCTGATCTGGTGAAAGTGATCGAGGAGATGCGGCGGGTCGTCAAGCCGGGCGGTATGGTCGTTTCTTTGGAGCTGTCCAAGCCGACATGGCAACCGTTTAAATCGATTTATTATTTTTACTTTCAGCAGGTTCTCCCCCTGCTCGGCAAGCTGATTGCCAAGCGTTACGACCAATACAAGTGGCTGCCCGAATCGCTTATCCACTTTCCGGATCATAAGCGGCTCGCGGAAATTTTCCGCTCAACCGGGTTAACCGACGTTCAAGCCTATCCCCTTACGGGGGGAATTGCGGCTCTGCATATCGGCCTGAAACCGCAGGGGGCAGCACGATCCGAGGGAGATTGAACAACATGTGGAGAAAGACCCGAATATTTATGGATATGATCAAGATCGAGCATACGCTGTTCGCACTGCCCTTTGCATTCATGGGCGCGCTGCTCGGCTCGGTCGTGAAATTTCAGCAGCTTCCGTCGTGGGGCCAAATCGGCTGGATTTTGCTGGCGATGGTCGGAGCGCGAAGCGCTGCGATGGGATTAAACCGAGTGATCGACAAAGTGTTTGACGCACGCAACCCGCGTACGGCCATGCGGGCCATTCCGGCAGGACTGATCTCTTCGAAAGAAGCCATCATTTTTATTATTCTCTCGTTCGTCCTGTTGTTCATAGCGGCCGCACAGTTAAACCCGATTTGTATGAAGCTGCTTCCGGTTGCCGTATTCTTCCTGGTGTTTTATTCGTATACGAAGCGCTTTACGTGGGCTTGTCACTTGTTTCTGGGCATGGCGATTGCGCTGGCGCCGCTCGGGGGCTGGGTGGCGGTCACCGGTGAGATCACGCTGACGGCTATCGTCTTCTACATCGCCATCATGTTTTGGCTGGCCGGATTTGACGTGATCTACGCTTGCCAGGATACGGAGTTCGACCGGAAAGAAGGACTTCATTCGATTCCGAGCCGGTTCGGCATACCGAAAGCATTGGTTTTGGCGCGCTTGTTCCATGTCATTACCGCCGTAGGCTTGTTAAGCCTGTTTTTCTTAACCGAGCTGACATGGGTTTATTTACTCGGCGTCGTGGTTTCGTTCGGGTTATTGTTCTATGAACATTTCATTGTCAAACCGAACGATTTAACCCGCGTGAACACGGCATTCTTCACGATGAACAGCGCTTTAAGCATGGTTATGTTCGCCTTTACGTTCATTGATTTGGTGGTGCATACGGCATGAGCAAGCCTTGGGTTATCGGCATCACGGGCGCCAGCGGTGCGATTTACGGCGTACGGTTATGCCGTTTTCTGCTTTCGCAAGGGGAAACGGTGCATTTGATCGTAACCGATGCCGGTTGGCGGGTATTGAAGGAAGAACTCGGCTGGGATGCTTCGAAACGGCTGGACACGCTGAACCGGCAATTCGCGGAGCTGCCCGGAACGCTTGAATATGCGCCCAACCAGGATATCGGCGGGAAGACGGCCAGCGGTTCCTTCCTGACGAAAGGGATGGTGGTCGTCCCCTGCTCGATGGGCACCTTGGCAGGGATTGCAAGCGGAGCATCGGACAACCTGCTGGAACGGACGGCAGACGTCATGTTGAAAGAAGGGCGAAAGCTGATTCTGGTTCCTCGCGAAACGCCGCTGCATGCCATTCACTTGGAAAATATGCTGAAGCTGGCCCGCCTCGGGGTACGCATATTGCCGGCGATGCCCGCTTTTTATCAGGGCCCTCAGAGCATGGACGATATGGTCGACTTTATTGTAGGCAAAGTGCTGGACGGCATGGAGATCGAACATCAATTGTACAAAAGATGGGGTATGCCACATGACGATAAACCGCAGGCCGATCCGGATCGGCCGAATTGATTTCACGAACGTTTGGCCGTTATTTCATTATTTTCCTTTGGACGCTTTCGGGAATCAAGTGGAAGTGATGCAGCAGGTGCCGACGCAGCTGAACCAGGCGATGGCTAGAGGTGAGATCGACATCGGCCCGATTTCGTCGTTCGCCTACGGCCAGCAGGCAGCCGATTGTTTGCTGTTTCCGGACATGTCGGTCAGCGCGTACAGCCACGTGCATTCGATCCTGCTGTTCCACCGCAAGCCGCTCGAACAGCTGGACGGCGTGACCGTTGCGCTGCCCACAACCTCGGCTTCTTCGGTGAATTTGTTGAAAATCATCCTTAAGAAGTTTTATCAAGTGGAACCCGTGTACGTGTATGAGGCTCCGATCTTGGAAACGATGATGAACATGGCCGACGCGGGCCTCTTGATCGGGGATCATGCGATTCGTTCGAGTTGGGAAGACTGCGGCTATTACGTGACCGACCTGGGAGCCGAGTGGACTCGCCTTACGGGACAATGGATGTCGTTCGCCGTGTGTGCCATCCGTAAGAAGACGGTGGAAGAACAGCCGGAACTGGTGCGTTCCATCTATGAAGCATTCCTGGAAAGCAAGCGCAAGTCGCTCGCCGACTTAACTCCGCTCGTTCGGGAAGCCCAGCTTGCGATCGGGGGCACTTCCGAGTACTGGCATCACTATTTCTCCAATCTTAGTTATGAGTTCGGACCCAAGCAGTGGGCCGGGCTGCAGCTTTACTTTCAATATGCGGCGGAGCTCGGATTTCTGGATCACGAAGTTCCGCTGCAATTATGGGAAGATACTTCGGTAGCACGGGTGACGGAATGAAACTGTTGGATTTATACGCTAAATTAAAAAAAGATATCAACGTTATTGAAAAAGAGCTGGAACGAAGTATCGACGTCGATCATCCGCTGCTGCGCGACGCATCGCTGCACTTGCTCAAAGCGGGCGGAAAGCGGATACGGCCCGTCTTCGTGCTTCTCGGCGGCAAGTTCGGCACGTACGATCTGGAACGGATCAAGCATGTCGCAGTCCCGCTTGAGCTGATTCATATGGCCTCGCTCGTCCATGACGATGTGATCGACGACGCCAGCACGCGGCGCGGTCAATTGACCGTTCGTTCCAAATGGGACAACCGGATTGCGATGTACACCGGCGACTATATATTCGCCAAAGCGCTCAGCATCGTGACGAAGCTGGCCAATCCGGCTATCCATCAGATTATGTCCAAGGCGCTTGTCGAGATGAGCATCGGCGAAATGGAACAAATCCGGTTTTTCTATCACACCGAGCAGACGGTACGCGACTATTTGCTGCGCATCAAGCGGAAGACGGCCTTATTGCTGGCGATCAGCTGCCAGCTTGGCGCGATGGCTGCGGAAGCGCCCGATCGTACGGCGAAACTGTTGTACAAGTTCGGCTATTTCACCGGCATGGCCTACCAGGTGCGCGACGATCTGCTCGATTTGTGCGGCACCGAGAAAGAACTCGGCAAGCCGCCGGGCAGCGACATTAAGCAGGGCAACATTACGATCCCGGTCATTTTCGCGCTGCAAAATCCGGAGCTCCGGCCTGATCTTCTGCAGGAGTTGGCGAGAATTCAAGCTTGCGACGGTCAGACGGATGTCAGCCGTTTTCTCGATATGATTCGGCAGAGCGAAGGCATTTCACGCGCGGAAGCGCTCGCTTCGAAATATATCGATAAAGCGATCGGGGTTTTGCAGGAATTGCCCGACATTCAGGCGAAGAAGGATTTAGTCGGCATTGCGCATTTCGTAGGAAACCGCACCTATTGAAGCAAAGGACCGAAGGAAGGGCGAAGCTCCGGTAGGACGCAGCTTAACAATCGAGAGGAGAGGGTTAGGATGGAGAGAACGTTTTTGATGATCAAGCCGGACGGAATCGAGCGCGGATTGATTGGGGAAATTGTGAAGCGCTTTGAGCAAAAAGGGCTTCAACTGATAGCCGCGAAGCTGCTGCAGGTGAGCCCGGAGCAAGCGGCGACGCATTACGCGGAGCATCGCGGGAAAGACTTTTACGAACCGTTAATTCAATTCATCACGTCCGGGCCGGTGTTTGCGATGGTATGGCAGGGCGACCGCGCGATCGCGTTGTCCCGCAGCCTGATCGGCAAAACCGATGCGCTGGAAGCGGCGCCGGGCACGATTCGCGCCGATTATTCCGTACATACGCGATTAAACTTAATTCATGGCTCGGACTCTCCGGAAAGCGCGGAGCGCGAGATCGGCAACTTCTTCCGCCCGGATGAAATCGTAGCTTATACGAAAGCCGTTCAGAAGTGGATTTAAACACGAGGTGGAGTTGACGGGATGGAAGACCAAGATTTCCTTTTATTCATCAAAAAAGTGAAGGATTATACATCCATCGACTTGGCGCAGTATAAGGAAGCCCAGATGAAGCGCCGTCTCACTACCCTGCGGATGAAAAAGGGCTACCCTACGTTCGCGGCTTTCTTCGATGCTATGACGAAGGACAAGGCGTTGTTTTACGAGTTTTTGGATCGGATGACGATCAACGTGTCGGAGTTTTGGCGCAATCCGAACCGCTGGGAAGTGCTCGAGCAGCGCTTCTTGCCGGAGATGCTGAAGAAAACGCGCAGGCTGAAATGCTGGAGCGCCGCCTGCTCGACCGGCGAGGAGCCTTATACGCTGGCGATGATTCTGGATATGCAGAACGCTTTGTCGGACAGCACCGTCATCGCCACCGATATCGACGAAGGCGCGCTGGACAAAGCGAAGCAGGCGGTTTATTCCGACCGCTCGGTTCGCGACGTGCCGGCGAAATATTTGCAGCAATATTACAAACAGGACAACCTGACGTTCCATATCGTCGATTCCTTGAAACGAGGCATTAGGTTTCAAAAGGGGAATTTGCTGACCGATCCGTTCGAGACGAATTTCGATTTGATCATCTGCCGCAACGTCATGATTTATTTCACGGAAGAAGCGAAGCATTTGTTGTATCAGAAATTTGCGAACGCGCTGAAACCGGGGGGCATCTTGTTCGTCGGCAGTACGGAGCAAATTTTCAACCCGGGTCAATACGGGATGGAGTCGGCGGAAACGTTCTTTTATCGCAAAGTGTAACCCGTACGTGAATAAAGCTTTCCATTCGATCCCATACTAGGAATATAATGCGTCTGAGGCGGATTGCCTGGCGGCAACAGGAGGACTCGAATGGACAAGCGAAAAGTGATCACCGCCTATAGGCGGGGGATTATTACCATGCAGGAATGCGCGCAAATTCTCGGAATCGATTCGCCGCAAATTATGGGTATGGTCGACGATCCGAAAAGCAAGGAAGGCGGCCGGCCGCTTCGCAAGAAATCGGTTAACGGCTGAGAAGGCAGGACAAGCAGGCGGCATCATGCGCTAGCCCGGGGGAGATTCCTCGCAGGCGGCGCATTTTTTGTATCCGCATTTCCTTGTCAAAGGGACAAGCCTATACTATAATTAGGCAAAGGAATGGAGTACATAAAAGCGCTAAAGCGTCCGATATGCGCACTTTAGCGCTTTTTCGTGGAACGAAAGGGGAAAAGCACGTGAGATATTTAACAGCAGGAGAAACGCATGGGCCGCAGCTGACGGCTATCATTGAAGGATTTCCGAGCAACATCAATATCGATTTTGAAGCGGTCAACTTCCAATTGGCCCGCAGGCAGAAGGGGTACGGCCGCGGTCGCCGAATGCAAATCGAGAAGGATACGGCGAACATCGTCGGCGGCGTACGCCACGGCAAAACGACCGGAGCGCCGATTGCCCTTGTCGTCGAGAACAACGATTGGAAGCATTGGACGTCCGTGATGAACATAGAGCCGATCGAAGGCAACGATGAAACGAAACGCCGCGTGAACCGCCCGCGCCCGGGTCACGCCGATTTGAACGGCGGCCTGAAATACAACCAGCGCGATTTGCGCAACATCCTGGAGCGCTCCAGCGCGCGCGAAACGACGATGCGCGTGGCGGTAGGCGGGATGGCCCGCGAGCTGCTGAAGGAGTTCGGCATTAAGGTGGCCGGACAAGTGATCCGCATCGGCGAAGTCGAAGTGAAACGCCAGGAACTGCCGATTGACGAGCTGATCCGCATCACCGAGGAGTCGCCGGTTCGCGTCACCGACAAGGAAGCGGAAGCGCGGATGATCGCCGCGATCGATGCGGCCAAGAATGATGGGGACACGCTCGGCGGTGTGATCGAGTGCATCATCGAGGGAGTACCTGCCGGTCTCGGCAGCCACGTGCAATGGGACCGCAAGCTGGACGGCCGGATTGCGCAGGCTGTGCTTTCGATACAAGCGTTCAAAGGCGTCGAATTCGGCATCGGCTTTAAAGCGGCCGAACGTCGGGGTTCCACGGTGCATGACGAAATCATGTTCGAGGAAGGCCGCGGCTTTTACCGCGCAACCAACCGCGCCGGAGGTTTCGAAGGCGGGATGACAACCGGCGAACCGATCGTCGTACGCGCCGTGATGAAGCCGATCTCCACGTTGTACAAGGCGCTGCAGAGTGTCGACATCGATTCGAAAGAAGCGTTCACGGCGCAGGTCGAGCGCTCGGATACGTGCGCGGTGCCGGCGGCCGGCGTGATTCTGGAGAACGTCGTCGCCTGGGAAGTGGCGAGCGCGTTCATGGAGAAATTCGGCGGTGATTCGCTGGAGGAAATCCGCAACAACTATAACAGCTACTTGGCGCAGATCAAGAGCTACTAAGCAGGTGAGTCGGAGAATGATCAGAGAGCTTACAGTGGACCTCGGAGACAGATCGTATCCGATCTATATCGGGCAAGGGCTGCTCCATGATATTGCCGTTTATTTAACGAAACACGGGATTTCCAAAGCGTCTCCGCTGTTAGTCGTTACGGACTCTCATGTAGCCAAGCATCATTTGGCTGCGGTTCAACAACGTCTGGAGCAGGACGGCTTTCGAACGGCTGTTCATACCGTCGCTTCCGGCGAGAAGTCGAAGTCGCTGCGAGTGCTCGAAGACGTTGTGACGACTTGTCTGCAGGCGGGTTTGGACCGCAAGTCGACGATCATCGCGCTGGGCGGAGGCGTCGTCGGCGATTTGGCCGGATTTGTGGCGGCCAGTTATATGCGCGGCATTCGCTTCGTGCAAATCCCGACGACTATTCTGGCCCATGACAGCAGCGTCGGCGGTAAAGTGGCGGTCAACCATCCGCTCGCCAAAAATATTATCGGTGCGTTCCACCAGCCGGAGCTCGTATTATACGATACGACAACGTTGGGAACGCTTCCGGATCGCGACGTTCGTTCGGGTTTGTCCGAGATGATCAAGCACGGCTTGATCTGGGATGCCGAGTTTACCGCATGGTGCGAGGACAATGCCGATCGTCTCGTCGGCTTAGACCCGGAAGCGCTGCAATACGGCTTGTACAAGGGATGCAGCGTCAAAGCCGCGGTCGTGTCCCAGGACGAGCGGGAGAACGACCTGCGGGCGATTTTGAACCTTGGCCATACGATCGGACATGCGCTGGAAGCGGTAGCCGGATACAATGAGCTGCTACACGGGGAGGCGATCTCGATCGGGATGGTCGGCGCGGCCATGTTATCCGTGCGGCTCGGCAACCCCGAGTCCGTGTATACGACGACCGAGCGCATTTTCCGCAAATTCGGCTTGCCGACGCGGATTCCGGCGCATTTCGATACGGATGCCATTATGCGCGCAATGATGCACGATAAAAAGTTTAACGAAGGCAAGATGGTCTATATTGTCCCAACCGAAATCGGCAAAGTGGAAATTAACAAAAACGTATCTGCGGATCTCGTTCGAGACATCGTGGATCGCCTAAAACAGGAGGCTTGACGGCATGTTTGTACGGGGAGTTCGCGGTGCGATTACGGTGGAGCATAACGATGAGAAAGAAATTTTGTCGGCAACGAACGAGTTGCTGAATCAAATCATCCTCGAGAACGGCATCGTTCCGGATGAGATTGCCAGCGTGTTCGTCACCGTTACGCAAGACTTGACAGCTACGTTCCCGGCGCGCACGATACGTCAAATGGAAGGCTGGGAGCTTGTTCCGTTGATGTGCTCGGTGGAAATTCCGGTGGAGGGCGCCCTGCCCAAATGTATCCGCTTGATGGTGATGATCAACACGGACAAGAAACAGGATGAAGTGAAACACGTTTATTTGAAAAATGCGATGCGTTTGCGTCCGGACTTATCCAAATTGACAAAATCATAATTGAGGTAGTATAGTTGAAAGTAATCAGCCGGTGAGAGTCGCCGGGTGCAGACGAGCCGAGTAGAGTATAGCCGAGTTTAGCAGAGATGAGTCGAGTCCTAGCGTAATGAATCATGCGACCGAAGCGGAGCGCCCAGTTGCAGACAGACCTGATGAGTTTTCATTAGGCTCTTTCCTTGCTTGTTTTCGTTCGCGTACCGTGGTTCGCTTTTTATGCATCGAAACCTGCTGAATACCGCCTCTACGTTCGCGTAGAGGCTTTTTATTTTGCATCTAACGGCACAAGTTTTGTCCAAGATGAGTGGAAGACGAGTAGAGGAGAGATGAAGCGATGTACACACCGGAAGCCAAAGAGGTCATCCGTCTCGCGAAAGAGTATAACTTGATCCCTGTGGCCCGCACGTTAATGGCCGACACGGAGACGCCGATCCGCGTGTTCCAGCACTTTTACGAAGAACGGCGTTCATTCCTTCTGGAAAGCGTGGAGGGCGGTGTGAAGTGGGCGCGTTATTCGTTCATCGGAACGGATCCGTTCATGATGATTCGTGCGAAGCACGGCGAAACGGTGATCGAAGGGCCGGAAGGGACGAAAACCGTGCAGGAGAAGCCGCTCGAAGTGCTGAAAGGCTATCTTCGCGGCTTCCGCAGCCCTTCGCTGCCGGATTTGCCGCGCTTCACCGGCGGTGCGGTCGGCTTCTTCGGTTACGATCTGCTGCAGTATTATGAGAAGCTGCCGAAGCATCGTCACGACGATATGCAGATGAACGACATCGAATTCATGTTCTGCGATCAGGTTATCGTATTCGATCACTTCAAACAACAGCTGAAGGTTATCGCCAACGTTCACGTGCCGCAGCATGGCACCGATGCCGATATTATGGCCGCGTATGAAGCGACCTGCGCGAAAATCGAGGCAACGATCGAGCGGCTTCGCCGGCCGCTGCCGGCGCTCTCGATGTCGCACCGGGCGATTCCCGACGAAGTCGAGCTTGGCGAAATCAAGTCGAACTTGACGAAGGAACAGTTCATCTCGAACGTGAACCAGGCGAAAGAATACATTCGCGCCGGCGACATTTTCCAGGTGGTGCTGTCCCAGCGGTTCGAAATCGAAACGAAAGTATCGCCTCTTCAAGTGTATCGCATTCTGCGGACGATGAATCCGTCGCCCTACATGTACGTGTTGAAAATGGACGACGAGGTGATCGTCGGCACCTCCCCCGAGCTTCTCGTCCGCGTCGAAGATGACAAGGTGGAGACGCGGCCGATTGCCGGCACGCGGCCGCGCGGCAAGACGCCGGAGCAGGACCTGGCGCTCGAACAAGAGCTGCTTGCCGACGAGAAGGAACGCGCGGAGCACTTGATGCTGGTCGATCTCGGTCGGAACGACATCGGACGCGTGTCCGAGTTCGGTTCGGTCACATGCGATACCTTCATGCAAATTGAGCGTTACTCGCACGTTATGCATATCGTTTCGAACGTTACCGGGAAAATGGCCAAGGATAAAGATTTCTACGACGCGTTCATCTCCTGCCTGCCGGCCGGTACCGTCTCCGGCGCGCCGAAGCTGCGCGCGATGGAAATCATCGCCGAGCTGGAGAATGAAGCCCGCGGAGCTTACGCCGGAGCGATCGGGTATCTTGGCTTTTCCGGCAATTTGGATACGTGCATTACGATTCGCACGATTATTTTCAAGAACGGCAAAGCTTACGTGCAGACGGGTGCGGGAATCGTGTGGGATTCCGTACCGGAGAGCGAATACCAGGAGACGGTCAATAAAGCGATGGGCATGCTGAAATCGATTCGTGTGGCGGAAGCGGTATTTGCGCCGGAAGCGCGAGAGTTTGCATGGATCAATCACGATTATTACGAGTAAGGCGAGCGAAGCTGAGAGGAGCGGATACGAGGATGGAAACGGCGACATTGACGGTGCAGCAAGCGATCCAAAAGATGATCGGCTTGCAGCATTTGACGAGAGCGGAAGCGCGCGATGTGATGGACGTCATCATGGAAGGCGAAGCCACGGCGACACAGATCGGGGCGCTGCTGACCGCACTGCGGATAAAAGGCGAAACGATCGAGGAAATTGCCGGCTTTGCCGAGACGATGCGCGCCAAATCGAACCGCGTGCAAACCGGGCAGACGAATCTGCTCGATACGTGCGGGACAGGCGGGGATGGTGCCGATACGTTCAACATCTCGACGACAGCGGCGATCGTAGCGGCGGCCGGCGGCATCCGCGTAGCGAAACACGGCAATCGTGCGATGTCCAGCAAGAGCGGCAGCGCGGACGTGCTGGAGGCGCTCGGCGTCAACATTCAATTGAATCAGGAGCAGGCGGCTTTGTGCCTGGAGCGCGTCGGTATTTGCTTTATGTTCGCGCAGCTTTATCACCAATCGATGAAGCATGTTGCCGGACCGCGCCGGGAGCTGGGCTTCCGTACCGTCTTCAATCTGCTCGGGCCCCTGACGAACCCGGCCGGGGCGGACCGGCAGGTGCTTGGGATATTCGACCGCGGCAAGACGGAAACGATTGCCCACGTCATGCAGGCGCTTGGCGTGAAGCGCGCTTTGGTCGTCGCCAGCCTGGACGGTCTCGATGAAATCAGCGTCTCCGACGCGACACAGGTGACCGAGTTGAAAGACGGCGACATTCGCACGTTTGAAGTGACGCCTGAAGAGCTGGGGCTGTCTCGTTATAAGATGAAAGATGTTGTCGGCGGAGACGCGAAGACGAATGCGGGCATTATCCGCGATATCGTATCCGGCAGCCGGGGCGCATGCCGGGATATCGTGCTGGCTAACGCCGGAGCTTGCTTCTATGTAACCGGCAAAGCCGACTCGCTCCGCCATGGGGTAGAGCTGGCTGCAGCGGCGATAGACAGCGGCGCGGCCAAGCTGAAGCTGGACCAACTAGTTCAATTTACGGGAGACGTGAGCCATGTTTCTTGATCGAATCGTTGCGACGAAACGCGAAGAGGTCGCTTTATTAAAGGAATCGGTAACGATCGCCGAAATGGAGAAGCAGATCGCCGGTCTGGCGCCGTGCGCCGGGTTCGAGCGCGCGTTAAGTACGGGCCGGAGACGCCCGATGGGGCTTATCGCGGAAGTGAAGAAGGCCTCGCCTTCCAAGGGGTTGATCCGCGAGGACTTCGATCCTGTCGGTTTGGCGCAAGCCTATGAAGCGGCGGGAGCGGATTGCATCTCCGTATTGACCGACGCGCCGTACTTTCAAGGCGCAAACGATTATTTGAGCCGCGTTCGGCAGGCGGTGAACGTACCGCTGCTGCGCAAGGATTTTACGATCGATCCGCTGCAAATTTACGAAGCCCGCTGCATCGGAGCGGACGCGATCTTATTGATTGCGGCCATTCTGACGACGGAGCAATTGCGCGACTTCCAGGCGATTGCCCGTTCGATCGGACTGGATGTCTTGATTGAGGTGCACGACCGCGAGGAGCTGGATCGCGTGCTGACGCTTGGGCCATCGATGGTCGGCATCAACAACCGGAACTTGCAAACGTTCGTCACCGACCTTGTGACGACGGAAGAGCTCGTTCGCTATATTCCGAGCGGTGTGACGGTCGTCAGCGAAAGCGGCATTATGCAGGCGGCCGAAATCGGCCGGCTGCAATCGGCAGGCGCCCATGCGGTGCTGGTCGGTGAATATTTCATGCGTCAGCCCGACGTAACGGAAGCGGTGCACGGCTTGATGGGCCCGCTGAGCGGCGCTGCGTTGTCCAAGGAGTGAGCGGAAGATGGCCTTGGTGAAAATATGCGGGCTGCAAACGCCGGATTTGGCTGCCGAGGTGGCCAGGCTCCCCGTCGACTACGTCGGCTTCGTGTTTGCCCGAAGCAAACGGCAGGTGAGCGCGGCGCAGGCGGGCGCGATGATCGCCGCGATGCGGGAAGCCAGCCCGGAGAGGCGCGTGAAAGCGGCCGGCGTGTTCGTCAATCCGGCGCTGGAGGAATTGGATGCCGTACTCCGGGAGGCGCCGCTTGACGTGCTGCAGCTGCACGGGCAAGAAACGCCCGACTACTGCCACACGGTGAAGGAGCGCTACCCCGGCGTGGAAGTGATAAAGGCCTTCTCTTTGCCGCATGAAGCCGCGGCAGCGGGGGACGGACCGTCCGGGGCAGGGCCGGATGTTTCGGCGATAGCCGATCGCTTTAACCCTTATCTCGGGACGATAGACGGGATTTTGCTCGATACGCTCGATCCCTTATACGGCGGCGGTTCGGGCAAGACGTTCGCCTGGCATGTCATTCCGTCCTATCTGGCGTGGAGCCGCGAAGCGGGAATTCCGCTGCTCGTGGCCGGAGGCTTGCGGCCGGATAACGTGGGCAGCCTGCTGGACGCTTACCATCCCGACGGGGTTGACGTTTCCAGCGGGGTGGAAACCGACGGGGCCAAAGATCTGATGAAAATAAAGACGTTCGTCGAAAGGGTGAAATCGATTGTTTAACGGTCCTGATGAGCATGGCCGCTTCGGTAAATTCGGGGGACGCTACGTCCCGGAAACGCTGATGAATGCGTTGATCGAGCTGGAGCAAGCCTTCAAAACGTATACGAAGGAAGACAAGTTCAAAGAAGAGCTTCACTACTGGCTGCATCGTTATTCCGGCCGTCCGACGTCGCTTTATTATGCCGGACGCTTGTCCGAGCAGCTTGGCGGCGCCAAAATTTATTTGAAGCGCGAAGATTTGAACCATACGGGCGCGCACAAAATCAACAACGCCCTAGGACAAGGGCTGCTCGCCAAATGGATGGGCAAAACGAAAATTATCGCCGAGACGGGCGCAGGCCAGCACGGCGTCGCGACGGCAACGGTTGCCGCCTTATTCGGCTTCGAATGCAAGGTGTTCATGGGCGAAGAGGACATTAAGCGTCAGCAGCTCAACGTGTTCCGGATGAACCTGCTGGGCACTGAAGTCGTGCCCGTCACTTCGGGGACGCGCACCCTGAAGGACGCTTGCAACGAAACACTGCGTTACTGGGTAAGCCACGTTGACGATACGTACTACATTTTGGGCTCGGCCACTGGACCTCATCCTTATCCGCTTATGGTGCGCGATTTCCAACGGATCATCGGAGACGAATCGCGCAAACAAATTCTTGAGCTGGAAGGACGTCTGCCGGATATGGTCATTGCCGCGGTAGGCGGAGGCAGCAACGCAATCGGTATGTTCTATCCGTTCATCGGAGATGAGAACGTGCGTTTGGTCGGCGTGGAAGCCGCCGGGCACGGGGTGGAGACGGAGAAGCATGCCGCAACGATGACGCGCGGGACGAAGGGGGTCTTCCAAGGCTCGTACAGTTATTTGCTGCAGGACGAGTATGGTCAGGTGCAGGAAGCGCATTCGATCTCCGCGGGTCTCGATTATCCGGGCATCGGTCCGGAGCATTCGCACTTGAAGGATACCGGGCGCGCCGAGTACGTACCGATTTCCGATCAGGAAGCGCTGGACGCCTTGCAGCTGCTCAGCCGTACGGAAGGCATCATCCCGGCGCTTGAGAGCGCGCACGCCATTGCCGAGACGATCAAACGCGCACCGCAGCTCGGCAAAGATCAGATCATTGTCGTAAGCTTGTCCGGACGCGGTGACAAGGACGTTGAGGCGATCATGTCCTATTTGGGAGGGAACGCGCATGAATCGCATTGACCAGAAGTTTGCCGAATTGCGTGAGAAGAAGCAGTCCGGGTTTATTCCGTTCATCTCGGTCGGCGATCCGGATTTGCGGACGTCCGTCGATATCGTCAAAACATTGGAGGAAGCGGGAGCGGCCATGGTGGAGCTGGGCGTTCCGTATTCCGATCCGCTAGCGGACGGACCTGTCATTCAACGCTCCTCGCTGCGCGCGCTGCAAGGCGGCCGCATCTCCATTCTCGACTGCATTCAGGTGGCGAAACAGGCGCGCAGCGAAGGCTGCGAGCTGCCGTTCATCTTGTTCACCTATTTTAATCCGGTATTGCAAACCGGGCTCGAACGCATATTCCCGCTGCTGCAGGAGAGCGATATCAGCGGTTTGATCATCCCCGACCTGCCGATGGAGGAGGACGAGGAGGTGCGTGCGATGGCCGCGCAGTATGGCATCCACTTGATACCGCTTGTCGCCCCGACGTCCAAAGAACGCGTACAGCGAATCGTTTCCCGCGCAAGCGGCTTCGTCTACTGCGTATCGTCGCTTGGGGTGACGGGCACGCGCACGGAGTTCCATACGGGGATCGACGAGTTCCTGAGCACGGTGAAGGCTTCGACCGATTTGCCGGTCGCCATCGGCTTCGGCATTTCGAACAACGAGCAGTTTAAGCGTTTCTCAGGGGTTTGCGACGGTATCGTCGTCGGCAGCGCGTTGGTCCGGCAGATCGAAGAGGCGCTGCCTCAGCTTACCGATCCGAACGCCAAATCGGAAGGACTCTTGCAAATTCGCAATTTCGTCAAAGCCTTGATCGAATAAACGAAACCCGATGGGCCTGCTTCGTAAACGGCAATGCCGGTGAGCCTTTATATAATGCTTAACATTTAGCCGCAGTTATGAGAGAATTGATAGGGAACTGGTCCCAGTTCGGATTATGATCGATGAGGTGACTTACGAAGTGAAGCCTAAACAAAATATTATGCATCTTCCCGTCTATCAACCGGGCAAACCGATTGACGAAGTGAAGCGGGAGCTCGGTCTGACCGAGGTCATTAAGCTCGCGTCCAACGAAAATCCGTTCGGCTGCTCGCCGAAAGCGAAGGAAGCGATTATTGCCGCCGTCGAACAAACGAGCATTTATCCCGACGGCGGAGCCGTCGAGTTGACTCAAGCGGTAGCGGCCGAGCTCGGCGTGCAGCCGAACCAAATTATTTTCGGCGCAGGCTCGGACGAAGTTATTCTGATGATCGCCCGTGCGTTCCTGACGCCGCAGGACGAGACCATTGCCGCTTTCCCTACATTCCCGCAGTACAAGCATAATGCCGAGGTGGAGGGGGCGACCGTGATCGAGGTTTCCGTCGATGCGGACGGGAAGCACGACCTCGGAGCGATGCTGGCGAAGGTGAACGAGCGTACGAAGATCGTCTGGATTTGTAATCCGAACAATCCGACAGGGACGATACTGAACGAGCAAGAAATCGTTTCGTTCTTGGATGCCGTTCCGGATCATGTGATGGTTGTGCTCGATGAAGCATACGTCGAATACACGGTAAACGGACAATTTCCGGACAGCATCGCGCTGCTGAATAAGTATAAAAACATCGTCGTGCTGCGCACGTTCTCCAAAATATTCGGCCTGGCTTCGCTGCGGATCGGATATGGCGTCGGTCACCCGGACGTCATCCGTTCCGTCAATCAAGTGCGCGAGCCGTTCAATACGACGAGTTACGCGCAGAAAGCGGCGCTGGCTGCGGTGAAAGATAAAGCGTTCATCGAATTTTGCCGTGACGCAAACGCCAAGGGCATTGCGCAGCTGACCGCTGCCTTCGATGAAATGGGCCTGCCGTATTTCGACGCGAACGGCAACTTCATTATGGTTGATGTCAAGCGTCCGGGGAATGACGTATTCCAAAGCCTTCTGCGCCAAGGTATCATTGTCCGCCATGACCCGAGCTGGGGTTATCCGACCATGATTCGGGTAACGGTAGGCAGCGAAGAACAGAACGACAAGTTTGTAGACGCGCTTAAGCTGGCGCTCCGTGAAGTGGCGGTTTCATGACGAGAATCGCCATATTCGGGGTAGGCTTGATCGGCGGCTCTTTGGCGCTTTCCTTCAAAGGGAAGCCCGGACTGCAAGTCGTGGGTCATTCCAACAACCCTGGCTCTATCGAGAAATATTTAAAACGCGAGGTTGTCGATTATGCGACGACCTCGCTGGAAGAGGCGGCGTTGGACGCCGATTTCATCTTTTTGTGCGTCCCCGTCGGCAAGCTGGAAGAATATTTGCACCGGCTTGCGAAGCTTCCGCTGAAGCCGGGCTGCATCATCACCGACGTCGGCAGCACCAAAGCGTCGGTTGCGTCATGCGCGGCCGCGCTGCAATTCAGCGGCGCCCACTTTATCGGCGGCCACCCGATGGCAGGTAAAGAAAAGTCCGGCGTCGAGGCGGCGAGCTCCCGCTTGTTCGAGAACGCATTCTACGTGCTGACGCCGGATCCTTCTACACCGGAAGCCGCCTACGATCGGCTGGCCGAGCTGCTGCAGCATACGCGCGCGCATTTGGTTAAGGTGGATCCGGTGCTGCATGACGAGATCGTCGGCGCGATCAGTCATCTGCCGCATATTATAGCGGTGGCGCTGGTCAATCAGATTGCGCGTTACAACGAATCGAACGAGCTGTACCAAATTTTGGCGGCAGGCGGATTTCGCGACATTACGCGGATCGCTTCGAGCGATCCGATCATTTGGCGCGACATTTTGCTCAATAATAAAGGAGTCGTGCTGCAGCTGCTGAAGGATTGGAACAAGGAGATCGCTGGGTTCATACGGCTCATCGAGCAGGAGGACGGGCCGGGAATCGAACGGGAGTTCCAGCGTGCGGGGGCATTCCGTAACGGGCTTCCGGAGCGGCGTAAAGGCGTTATTCATTCCTTCTACGAGATTTATGTCGACGTCCCCGACCATCCGGGCGTGATCGGTCAAATCACAACGCAGCTCGGCAGTCATCGGGTAAACCTGAGCAATATTCAAATCATTGAAAGCCGGGAAGACGTGCCGGGCGTACTGCGTTTATCCTTCCGCGAGGAAGCCGATATGGACAAGGCGCTCGAGCTGTTGAAGAAAGACTACGCGGTTCACGTGTAGTCTTTCTTCTTGGCTTTTGCCATGGAACCCGGAGGTCCGGCTGGCCGGAACAACCCGTTACACCTGGGAAGGAAACGTTTTCAAAAAAAACGTTGACAAAATGAAAACGGATACATATAATAAAAGTACAGTATGGTTTCTCTCCACTCCTATCCGAATAATGGCACTGTGTGCAACCGCCTGATATTCAGGCGGTCTTTTTTTATGAGAAATACTTGTTTCTGTCGATAAAGCAGGATTTTTAACTGCCGATCTCGAATGAATACGGAATAGAAGTACGAATTCTAAATTTTTTTTAAGAATCACCGCAACTTTTTGGCTCCCCGGACGGTACAAACATGTGGCGACGAAGGGAGCAGGCGGGGAATCACAAGGAGGGTCGCCGAGGGCATGACCGATTCCCAGTTGATCCGAGAAATTAAAGACGGAAACGTCGAACTATATAACGAATTGATGCGCCGCTATGAACGTAAAATATTGGCATTCATCTTTCACATGCTGAAAAGCGCGCAATTGGAATCATTGGCAGAGGATCTTTGCAACGAAACGTTCTACAAGGCTTATCGCAGCCTGCATTCGTTTCGGGAAGTCGAGGCGACCTTCTCCACCTGGTTGTATACCATTGCACGCAATACGGTTCTAAGCGAGCTGCGTAAACATAAAAACATCAAGGTTTCGCTCGAGCAAAGCGGCTACGTTCCCCAGACGGCGGCTGAAGCGCTGCCCGAGCAAACGGTGCTGCGGAACGAAAAAGTAACGATGGTTCGAGATGCGATCAACAATTTACCTGAGAAGCAAAGATCGGCCCTTATATTGCGGGAATACGATCAGCTCGATTATCAGGAGATCGCGAATATTTTGGGGCAGACGGTCAGTTCGGTCAAATCTTTGTTGTTTAGGGCGAGAGCTAGCGTCAAGCTCCAGTTGGAGCCATACTTTCTTGAACCGCTCTTTGAGGAGTATGAGGGGATGAATCGACGATGAAATGCGAAGACATTCAAGAGCTGTTCGGCGTGTATTGGGATTTGCACGAGGACGATCCGAAACGGCTGGCGGCGGATGCGCATATGAGGCACTGCGAATGCTGCTCTGAAGAGTATATCATATGGAAGGAAAGCACGATGCTGATCCGATCCGTTGCGGTGGAGGAATCCGCCGGAGCGAGCGAACGCACCGTCTCGTCAGCCGTTATGAGCCGGATTTTCGAAGAGGAAGGCTGGCGCACTCCGGTTAATGAACGGTTGTATCACTTTTCCGCGAAGCTTCGCCGGAATTTGACGGCAGCCATTATCGTTTGCGTGACCGTGTTTATGTTTACGTTCTGGATATCCCTGAACAACGAGCAGCATCACTACGATACAGCAGCCGCTCCGGAGTCGTCCGTGTTCGGACGCATCGGCGATCCGGTCGTAGTCGCATCCAGCCAAGCGGAGTCGTTGAATGTCCACGCGATGCCGACGGCGGTAGCCAGCCTGAAGGGGTTCAACAAACCGTTCATGTACCAGGTCGGACCGATTCATACGTTTCAGGATTATATGCTCTTTCTGTCGTTGCTCGGGTTGACGTGTACGCTGCTCATTATGAACTGGTTATCCCGGACCCGTTACTGAAAGAAGGAGTGTAATTCATGACGACCATCGGATTTATTCGTCACGGAACGACGGAATGGAACTTGGCGGGACGGATGCAGGGGCAGATGGACACGCCGCTGGCGGAGGTCGGACGGGTTCAAGCCGGGCTGCTGGGCGAACGGCTGAGAGGCGAGCCCTGGGATGGCATCGTAACCAGCGATTTAATGAGAGCAAGAGAAACGGCGGAACGAATTGCGCAAGCGACAGGTACTCCGGTGCTGGGCGTCGATGCGCGGCTGCGAGAGCGGGCTTTCGGGCAGCTCGAAGGAACGACGCTGGATGAGCGATTGGCGCGTTGGGGCGAACAATGGCGTCAGCTTGATCTTGGATTGGAAAGCGACGAGCTTTTACTGATGCGGTGGCAGTCGTTCTTGAGCGATTTGGAACGCGATCATGGCGGGAAACGGATCTTAATCGTCAGCCATGGCGGTTATATCGTACCGGTGATCGAATCGATCGGGCGACTGACGCTTGAAAGCCATCTCATGAATACGTCGTTGACGGTCATGGAACGGATTGACGACGGATGGCGGCTCCGTCTTCTTAATTGTACGGCACACCTCGCATCGCTTAAAACTAGCCCGTAAACCCGCGTAAATAACGACTACTCAAGCTTTCACCAGCTTCTTTATGAAGCAGGTGAAAGCTTTGTTTGTTTTTCTACGTTTAAAAACGGCACAAATTCCCATAATGGATAGTAAGGTTGAAACGACTCCAGCAGGTGCAGGAGGAGGGTTTAGGGGGAATTCAAGCATGAATTTAGCCGACATGTTGAGTTACGCGGACATTCATGATCTGAGCCGCATAGCCGGCACGTATGATTGCGAATGTAACGACCATTCCAAACATGAGCTGATCCAGTCGATTTTATCCCGAGTGGGACGAAGCGACGTGTTCGAGCGGTACGTTGATGAATTGACCATCGAGGACATCCGGTTCCTGAACTCGCTGCTGTTCGATCAACGAGGCTCATTCAGCTTGGAAGAATTGCTCGCGAGGGTGCAGCAAAGCAAATTTGTTAAAGATGAGGCGGACACCGATTGGAATCCGCGAGAGATGATTACAAGGTTTAAGCATCGCGGCTGGTTGTTCAACGGGCACTCGCAGCAAACCCGCTATTTGTTTCAGATTCCTGCGGATTTGAAGAGAAGATTTATTACCGCGCTCTCGAAGCGGTTCGAGGAGAGGATGCTGCTGACGGATGAGCCGTCCGTCTATCGTGACGAACAGAAGCTGATTTTGGACGACATTTGGCATTTCCTGCATTATTTGCAAGATCAAGAGGTGATGTTAACCTCGGAGCTGGTTATGTACAAGCGCAATTTGCAGCAGATTCTCGAGCGTTTGGCCGTTCGGGAGGAGCCTGTCGGCAAAACGGCATGGCGTTTCGGGTACGGACGCATGTTTCGGGATTATCCGAACCGCTTCTCGTTTATTTACGATTACTGCTATTTCAGCGATCTCATTACCGAGCATCATCAGGTGCTGGCGTTGACCGAGCGCGGGAAAGCGGCCGTAATCGAGAATCGGAAGGAAGATCCGGTTCACGTGTACCGATTCTGGTTAAGGCTCTATAAAGGGCCTATTCCCCAGCTGCAGTCCATCGTCCAGTGGCTGAACCGGCTAGGCGGCTCGTGGGTGACGCTATCGTCGCTGAAAGAGACGCTGGGTCCGTTGATCCGGCCGTTTTACTACGATTCAGCGGACGCTATTCTGGAACAGCGTATCTTGCAGATGATGATGCATCTCGGGCTTCTACGGATCGGGGAAGACGAGCATAAGGGCACGGTGATCCAAATATCCAAACTTGGATCCCGTATCATTGAAGGCACGTATGTGCCGGATGAGAACCCCCTCGTGCTGGATGTTTGACAAGCGGGTATCGGCTTGCTACAATCACTCCAATTTATATATGAAATGGAGTGGTTGGAATGCTGCATAGTTACAACGGGATTTTTCCGCAAGTGCACGAGAGCGTGTTTTTGGCCGCAGGCGTTCAGGTAATCGGCGATGTGGTGATTGAAGAAGGGGCGAGCATCTGGTACAACACGGTGCTCCGGGGCGATTTGGCCCCCATACGGATCGGCAAGCGGAGCAATATTCAGGACGGCTGTATCGGCCATGTGAACAAGGATGAACCGCTTATTGTCGAGGAGGAGGTGTCCGTCGGACACGGCGCCATTATCCACGGCTGCCGGATAGGCAAAGGCACATTAATCGGGATGGGAGCTATTGTACTTAACGGTGCCTCGATCGGTGAATATGCTTTAATAGGAGCGGGGTCGCTAATTACGGAAAACAAATCGATCCCCTCGTACACGCTATCCCTCGGTTCGCCGGCCAAAGTTGTCCGCGAGCTTGCAGAACCGGACTTGGCCAGGATGAAACGAACGATGGAAAGCTACTGCCTCAAGCGCGAGGAATATCGCAACCTGCAGGCGTAATCCGTTGTCCGCCTGAATGGAATGCAGGCGGCCCGTCCGCTTTCGGAAAAAGATGAAATTTCATTATGACCCGGTTTGGAGGTAGGTACTCATGGGCAAAATGAACGTGACAAACGACATGATGCTAAGTTTGTTTGCTGAAATGATGCTTGATGAAGCTATACGCGACTATCGAGAAAAGAAGCTGTACAACGAAATCGATCAGGCCTTGGCTGCGGGTGACGAACAATCCTTTATTGCCCTAACGACCGAACTAAACACGCTGCGCTCCCAGGGCATATGATCTCTTCATACAGGCTTGCTAGAGAAGGCAAATCGTGACATTTTATCGAAAGGCATATGAAACCCCTTCATATGTCTTTTTTTTGTGTTAAAGTAAGGAACGGGAAAGAAGGTGAAACGGATGAAATTCAGTGAAATCGAATCGGGAAACTGGTCGGAGCTTCAGCCCTATCTGGACACGTGCGTGCTGCCTGTTACGGGACTTGACGGTTCCGAATCTCCCTGGGAAGCCGCGGCGGCGCTGGAAGATTTGCGCGATGTGCTGGACCTGATCGAAATTCCTTTCAAAGGACGGATCGTGACGTTTCCGGCGATGCATTATATCGGTACGGGACAAGCGGCTGCTTCGGCACGAAAGCTGATTGAGGACGTCTGCGCAAGGCTAAAGGACGCGGGGTTCCGATATGTCGTGCTTGTGTCCGCATCGCGGCATGCGGAAGCCGGACTGCCGGTGGGTGCGGAAGGGGCGGATCTGATCATAGCCATGACGAAGGAAGAACTGACGGCGTTAGGCGCAGAAGCGAGGCGTTCGGTCGCTGACAAGCTGACGGAGCTTTGGCGGGACAGGCAATCGGTGTAAACGATGTATGTTCTGCGCCAAGGGTGTAAATTCTATGTAAGAGCACGCTGGAGGCGGCCGGCAGCAGTTGTGACAATTATGTTAAAACTGCTTGATCCGCCTCGTTTTCCAAGGCGCATAGTCATGTCTCCATTCTTGACGCACCCAGTGACGTAAGCTATTATTAGTTATGTCCTAGTATATGGTGTAAAGTTATGTCGAACGACTGATATATGTTGCAAAAGGGGGTAGAACGAGAATGAACGATCACACGAATCACGATTCGCAGCATCATGGCGAGAAACCGGTGAAACGTCGGGAAATGTCCAGACGCCAGTTTCTTTCCTACACCCTTGGCGGCGCAGGAGCTTTCATGGGTGCCGGGATGCTGGTACCGATGGTTCGGTTTGCGGTGGATCCGGTCCTTCAACCTAAGAAGAAAGCCGATTGGGTGAAGGTTGTGGAAGAATCCAAGATTACGAACGAGCCGAAATCTTTCAAATTCGCGGTGCATCAGGTCGACGGTTGGTTTGAAAGCGACCCCGAGCTGGAAGCGTGGATATCGAAAGGCAAGGACGGCAAAGTTTTTGCGTTGAATCCGACCTGTAAACATTTAGGTTGCACCGTAAACTGGAATGCGAATCCGGAATACAAGGATCAATATTATTGTCCTTGTCACGGTGCGCACTACACGCCGGACGGCAAACAGCTGGCTGTCGCATCGGCGCCGCTGGATGAGTATGAAGTGAAAGTGGAGCAAGGCTTTGTGTACCTCGGTCAGCTTGGTCCGAACAAACGGGTGTAATAAGGAGGCGTAACATCAGATGTTTAAAAGTGTCTATAACTGGATCGATGAACGCCTGGATATCACGCCGCTGTGGCGGGACGTAGCGGATCACGAGGTGCCTGAGCACGTTAACCCGGCTCATCACTTCTCTGCTTTCGTTTATTGTTTCGGCGGATTGACGTTCTTTATCACAGTTATACAAATTTTGTCCGGTATGTTCTTAACGATGTATTACGTGCCGGATATTATCAACGCCTATGCAAGCGTTGACTATCTGCAGCATAAAGTGGCGTTCGGCGTTATCGTTCGCGGGATGCACCACTGGGGTGCGAGCTTGGTTATCGTGATGATGTTCTTACATACGCTCCGCGTCTTTTTCACTGGTTCGTATAAAGCTCCTCGCGAGATGAACTGGGTTGTAGGTATGTTGATTTTCTTCGTTATGTTGGGTCTCGGGTTGACAGGCTATCTCCTTCCTTGGGATAACAAAGCCTATTTCGCGACAAGCGTTACGTTGAAGATTGTGGAATCCGCTCCGTATATTGGACCTTACGCCAAGTCGTTCTTGCAAGGCGGCGAGATCGTAGGAGCTCAAACGTTGACGAGATTCTTCGCCTTACACGTGTTCTTCCTGCCGGCTGCCCTGCTTGGTCTGCTCGCCGGACACTTCTTGATGATCCGTAAGCAAGGGATTTCCGGGCCGCTCTAAGATGGGGAGGAACGATCACCGTTTACGGTTCATGAAAAAAATAGAAGGAGGGGCGATACGTGGCTCACGGACCTAAATCTGACGAAAAAATCGTTTACGTGGGAGACTCTCGCGTACGGGCGAAAGATACGCGCTTGATTCCGCAAGACTTCTCCGCTTATCCCGGTAAATCGGAAGTGTTCATTCCTAACTTCCTGTTGAAAGAGTGGATGGTAGGGGTTGTCGTCTTGCTCGGCATTCTGGTACTGGTTATGTCCGAAGCGGCGCCGCTTGGTTATCCGGCGGATCCGACCAACACGCAAATCATTCCGATGCCGGACTGGTACTTCCTGTTTATGTACCAATTGTTGAAATATCCATACACGTCCGGCGATTACGTCGTACTCGGTACGGTCGGCGTTCCGGGTATCTTGTTCGGTGCTTTGTTGCTCGCACCATTCCTCGATACCGGTAAAGAAAGACGTTTCTACAAACGTCCAATCGCCTCGACGTTGATGTTCGTAAGCTTGATTGCATGCACCTACTTGACGGTTTATTCCTGGCAGCACTATCAGCATGAGCTGAAAGAGAAAAATCTCGTTCCGGAGCACATTAAGCGCGAGGAAGAGATGCATGCGTCCAAGGGTGCCGGCGGTGCTGGCGGCGGAGGGGCGAAGAAGCCCGCTGCGCAGGCTGCGGCAATCGTCGCTCCGGATGACCCGGCAGCAGCGATTTATCAGAAGTCAACTTGCTTGCAATGCCATGGCGGCGAGTTGAAAGGAATGCCTTCCGCTGGAATTCCTGCCCTTCGCGGCATCGGCGACAAGCATAGTAAAGATGAAATCATCGGTATCATCAAGAATGGCCAGGGCAATATGACGGCGCAATACGACGCCAACATCGCCAAAGGCCTTTCCGCAGACGATATGGACAAATTGGCCGATTGGTTGGCCAAACAGAAGAAATAACCATGAACAAAACCTGATCGCTTGCAGCGGTCAGGTTTTTTAGTAAGCTGGGAGGGTTATCGTTGACCAATTGGCGTTTGTCGTACTATGTTTCAACGCCGTTCTTGGGCAGTAGGCTGATGCTTTGGAGCTTGTTTGTGATCAATCTCCTCGGCACGGTCTACGGGTATGAATGGTATTGGAAGCAGCTCCTCTTTACATCCGAAAATTTCGGCAACGCGTACTTGCCCTTCGTGCCGGATAGTCCTACGGCCAGCCTGTTCTTTACTTGTTTTATTGGGTTCCTGCTGTGGAATGTCGATAAGCAGACCGGTATAGCGGTGCCGCCCGAACGGGCCGGATGGCTGCGCGGATGTATAGAAGCGTTCGCGCTCATTACTTCGTTCAAATACGGCGTATGGGCCGTAGCGATGATTTGGGCGGGCGCTTATCAAGGGGACGGCATCGTTTGGCAGGATTGGATGCTGACGATTTCTCATCTGGGGATGGCCGCCGAAGCGTTACTCTATGCGAGATTTTACCGGTATACGCCTTGGGCGGTGTTGATCGTCGCCGCCTGGACGCTTTGGAACGATGCGATGGATTACGGCGCCGGGGTATTTCCGTGGCTGCCGGAAACCTTGCTGGACGATCTTGGCGCCATTCGACTGTTTACAATGGGACTTAGCTTCATCGGCATTGCAATCGCGATCATCATCTGGCTGATCCGCTATAGGAAGCACGGACGGATTTTACAGCACAAATCGGTCTAAATGAGACAACCCCTCCATAAATTGTACTTAGGAGGGGATGTCCGATGATCGGATTCGGGAAAATGAAGTGGATCGGGGTAAGTATGGCGCTCATATTGTTTTTGCCGCTATTGGCGGGCTGCGCATTATCCGCCAAGCAGGATGCTGCGGCAGCCGTTAAGCCGACGCCAGAGCAGCTCCAGAAGGTGAAGCTGTTGAATGAAACGGCGGAAACGATGTACCAGAAGGTCCAGCAGGGCGATATTCCGGGAAGCCGCGCGGTGCTGCAGCAGATTAGCGACCAGGTCACGCAAATACGGTTCGAGGGCATCACGTCGGTGGAAGGTCTGAACGCGCTGACTGATACGATCACCGAAGCTAAACGCGTCTTTCAAGCGGTTAAATTTAACCCGGATGCAGGGAAAATATCCGCGGCCAAAGTTCGCTTGGCGACCGATTCCCTTACGCACGCGAGCCAACCGCTCTGGCTGCAATATTACAAGCAGCTGCAGGATGACGTGAATGTGATCGAACAGACGGCCAAAGCTAGCGATAAAACGTCCCTGCAGCATGCCAGCGCACACTTCGAGCAGCATTACAGCATCATTCACCCGAGCTTGCTGATCAGCCGGCCCGCCGAAGATGTCGAGCGAATGGATTCGCTTGTCGCTTTTGTGAAATCGCAATCGATGAGTCAAGGCATGCCGTTCCGTAACGTGTTAAACGCGGTCCCGCCAATGCGGCAAATGTTGGACAAATTGTTTATGAAGCGCGAAGCGACGGCTTACTTGCCGTATCCGGAGCCACAAAATCCGATTCTATGGACGCTTGCCTTCGGTTCGGTCATCTTGGCCGCCCTGTGCTTCGCCGGTTGGCGTTTATCGAAGAAGAACGACGGGATTGTTACGGTACGCCGCAACGAAGACGGCTACATATAAGCTTGTGATGCTAGGAAAGAGGCTTAAAGCCTTCGCCGACGACGTCGTGCACCTCTGTGATGATAATAAACGCACGGGGATCGACGGCTCGGACGAGGTCTTTAAGCCTTCTCATTTCACTGCGGGCAACGACGCAGTAGACGACGTTCTTGCTTTGCTTGGAGAAGGCGCCGATCGCCGGAATCAGCGTAACCCCGCGGTCCAAGCTGTTCGTAATTTCGTCGGCCAACCGGTCGGCGCGCTCGCTGATTATCGTGAATGCCCTGGCCGCGTAGGCACCTTCGATGAAGATATCGATCATTTTGGTCGTAATGAACACGGCTACAAGCGTATACATAATTTTTTCCTTCGGCAAAAAAAACAACGAAAGCGCAAGCACGATCGCGTCGGAGAATAAAATAATGCGTCCGACGCTCCACCCCCTCAGCTTATGAGCGATGCGCGCCACAATATCGGAGCCGCCGGTCGTTCCCCCGTACCGAAACACTAGTCCGAGTCCGATGCCTAACGTAAATCCGGCATAGGCGGATACGAGAAAAAAATCATGTTCCGTCCGGAACGGTTCAATCCATCCCGCACGAATGGAATGCTCCATTAACCAAAGAAAAAATGAAAGCAGCAGCGTACCGGCAATCGTATAGAACATCGATGATTTGCCCAGGATACGCCAGCCCAGAACAAATAACGGGATATTGATGACAAGGGTTGTCAGGGAAGGGGGAAAGCCGAATATATAGTTCAGCAATAGGGCGATACCGGTGATGCCGCCTTCCATGAACTCGTTGGAAATGACGAAATAGTGGAGACCGAATGCATAAACGGCAGTCCCCATGGCGATAGGCAAAAGGTTTCGAAGCGGCGTCCATAGGGGGGAGAGCATGGCGGAAACACCTCCTGTTCCTCCCTAATATGGCTCGCCGTTCATGGCGGTATGCTTCGCGACAAAAATAATTTGTCACGGAACCTCCATTTGCGTTAACATGGTATTGATGTTCTGCGGTGATGCAAGCATCAGAACCCAAAGTAAGGCTGGTGACGGATCGAACCATGGACAAGGAACGCTCGCTTAAAGACCTCCAGGAGGAGGTGGATGCATACATATCTCAATTTAAGGAAGGTTACTTCCGTCCGATGACGATGCTGGCAAGGATGTCGGAAGAAGTCGGCGAGCTGGCGCGGGAAGTGAATCACCGGTTCGGCGAGAAACCGAAAAAGCCGACGGAAGCGGACAATTCAATCGAGCTGGAGCTCGGCGACATTCTTTTCATAACGATTTGCTTTGCCAATTCGCTTGGCATCGATCTAACGAAGGCGCATGATCAAGTCATGCATAAATTCCGTACGCGGGACGCCGACCGTTGGACTAAAGTGGACACCGATTCGTAACGTCTTACATAATGCTGTACCATCACCCTTTTTTCCGTACGGTCGTACCATGCGCCGGCTCGTATGCACGTAGGAAGGAGATGGGGGAATGGATGGCGAACTTGCAATTAAAAAAGCGTACGAATCGATCTTAAATCACGATTTCGAACAGGCTATCGGTTGGTTCGAACGGGCCATCGCCTTGAATCCCAATAACGCTTCTTACCATTACAAGCTGTCGATTACCTACGCGCGCAGCAATAAATTGTCGAAGGCGATCCGGCATGCGGAACAAGCGGTGAAGCTCGAGCCGACGGATGAGCACTATACGTTTCATTTGCAGCATCTGCGCGCAAAAGCGTTGTTGGTTGAGGCGGAAAAATTGTTCGAAGAATCGGATGAGCGGCTCTGGCTGGCCGTTGCTTTAGTGAAACAAGCGGTAGAGAAAGACCCGCTGTCGTTAGAAGCTTACCTGCTGCTAGGGATCGCTTATGCGCGGCTTGACGAATACAGCTTGGCGATCGGGGCCGTGAAAGAGCTGCTGAAGCTTGATCCCGGGCACTCGATCGGGAACCGGCTGCTCTCGGAATATGAACACAAATGGAAACAATATATGAGGCGTACTTCATCCTAGGGAGTGCAGAAGGAGAGGACACAAGAGATTATGGGACAAACGAAGATTAAAGTAGCGGTTGCCGGCGCAAGCGGCCGTATGGGACGAGAGGTTGTAAAAATGGTTCTTGCCGATCCGGAACTCGAGCTCGTAGCGGCGATGGACCGATCGACGAAGAACACGGATGCGGGCCGGCTTGTCGGGCTCGATCCGTGCGGCGTCATGGTGACGAACGACTTGGAATTAACGCTTGTGGAAACGAACCCGGATGTCATGGTCGACTTCACGACGCCGCAATCGGCCGTCGTTAATACGGCGCTCGCCATTAAACACAAGGTTCGTCCGGTCATGGGCACGACAGGCTTCACCCCGGAAGACATCGAAGCGCTGGACAAGCAGTGTAAAGCTGCCGGGATCGGAGGGCTGATTGCGCCGAACTTCTCGATTGGCGCGATTCTGATGATGAAATTCGCGGCGCAAGCGGCCAAATATATGCCACATGTGGAAATTATCGAATACCACGGGGATCAGAAGCTTGACGCTCCTTCAGGCACGTCCGTCAAGACCGCGGAGATGATTGCGCAAGTGCGGGGCGAGTTGAGACAAGGCAACCCGAAAGAGGAAGAAACGATCGAAGGGGCGAGAGGCGGCTACTACGACGGATTTCGGATACATAGCGTGAGGCTTCCAGGGATTTTTGCGCAGCAGGAAGTGGTGTTCGGCGCTTTCGGCCAAACCCTGAAAATCCGGCACGATTCGTACGACCGGGCGGGTTACATGCCCGGCGTGAACGTTGCGGTGAAGAAAGTGATGACATATGCAGGCATGGTTTACGGCTTCGAGCATTTCATCGATTGACGGAAGTCGGGGACAAGGCCGATCTTTGCGGTTTCGCCCCGATGCCAATCGTTTTTGAACCGCGAAAACACCGTTTGCAACAGCCTAAGGGGGAGCTAAATCCGTATGACAATGAATATCGCGCTCATTGCGCATGACCGCAAAAAAGACGAAATGGTCAATTTCGTGACCGCCTATGAACATGTATTTCAGCATCATAAGCTGTTTGCGACCGGCACGACCGGCACGCGCATTATGGAGAAGACGAAGCTGCAAATCAACCGTTTCATGTCCGGTCCGCTTGGGGGAGATCAGCAGATCGGCGCCATGGTTGCCACCAACGAAATGGACTTGATCATCTTTCTGCGAGATCCGTTAATGGCTCAGCCGCACGAGCCGGATATTATCGCGCTGCTTCGTTTGTGCGACGTGCAGGGCATTCCGTGCGCAACCAATATCGCCACGGGCGAAATATTGGTTAAAGCGCTCGACCGCGGCGATTTCGCCTGGCGTGAGCTCGTACATAAATATAAGCCGGGTATTGAAGAATGACGGATACGCTCGATTTCTTAATATTCGGGGCGCATCCCGACGATGCGGAAATCGGCATGGGCGGCACGATCGCCAAGCATGCGGCAGCCGGTTACCGGATCGGAATATGCGACTTGACGCTCGCCGAAATGTCGTCGAACGGCACAGTCGATACGCGGCAGGCCGAAGCCGAGGAGGCGTCGCGCATTATGGGTCTATCCGCCCGCAGCAATCTGAAGCTTCCGGATCGGGGTCTTACTTTACGTTCGGACTTCATCGATCGGATCGTGGCCGAAATACGGCTGCGCAAGCCGCGCGTCGTATTTGCGCCTTACTGGGAGGACAGGCATCCGGATCATATCGCCTGTAGCAAGCTGGTGCAGGAGGCGGTATTCAATGCCAAGCTTCGCCGTTACATGCCGGAGCTCCCGGCGCATCAAGTTGCAGAGACTTATTTCTATTTCATTAACGATACGATCGATCCTGACGTAATGGTCGATGTAACCGCTTATTACGATACGAAACGATTGGCTTTACAAGCTTACCGCACGCAGTTCACGGCGGCGCCGGGCGGCGATTATGTAAGCACTCCGTTGAATCAAGGTTATATGGAACGCGTGGAAGCGCGCGATTTGCTGCTGGGACAGAAACGCTCGGTGTTGTATGCCGAAGGCTTTATGAGCAAACTGCCTTATATGACGGAGCTACTATAACCAACGACGTCAAGCGAATCGCAGCGTTAGCAGAAGGAGGCAGCGCCCATGGAGCGGTTGAAGATCGGGATTACCTGTTACCCTACGCTCGGAGGTTCCGGGGTGGTCGCGACAGAGCTCGGCAAGCTGCTTGCGGAAAAAGGGCATGAAGTGCACTTTATTACCCACAGCATGCCGTTTAGGCTCGGTAAATTCGATAAGAACATTTTTTATCATGAAGTCGAGGTTAATGATTACTACGTGTTTAAATACCCGCCTTACGACTTATCGCTCGCCAGTAAGCTGGCGCAAGTCGTGAAGCTGGAGGATTTGGACCTGCTGCATGTCCATTATGCGATTCCGCATGCGGTTTGCGCTTTATTGGCGAAGCAAATGGTAGGGCCGGAGCTGAAGGTCGTGACCACGCTCCACGGCACGGATATTACCGTGCTCGCCCAAGATGAATCGCTCAGCGACCTGATCCGGTACGCGATCAATGAAAGCGATGCGGTGACTGCCGTTTCCCAAGATTTGATTCAAGAGACGAGACAGCTGCTTGGGATCGAGAAGCCGATTGAGCTCGCTTACAACTTTGTCGACAAACGGGTGTATTATCCGCGCGAGGTGACGAGCTTACGCAAGGAGTTTGCGCATCCGGACGAAAAAATATTGATACATATTTCCAACTTCCGCCCGGTTAAACGGGTGACCGATGTGGTTGAAATTTTCGACCGGGTTCGCAAGGAAATGCCTGCGCGGCTGTTGTTCGTCGGAGAAGGTCCGGAGCTGTCCAAGGTGTTATGCAAAGTGAAGGAGCTCGGCTTGCTGGATCGCGTAACGTTTTGCGGCAAACAGGATGATGTCGCGCAGCTGCTGTCATTGGCCGATTTGATGCTTCTGCCTTCGGAGAAGGAGAGCTTCGGCCTGGTGGCGCTCGAAGCGATGGCGTGCGGCGTGCCGACGATTGCTTCCAATGCAGGCGGCATCCCAGAGCTTATTACGCATGGGGAAACGGGATATCTCGCCGAAATCGGCGATGTAGAGCAGATGTCACAGCTTGCAATCAACCTGCTGAAGAATGAGTCAGCTTACCGTACGATGAGGGAGGCTTGCTTGCACCGGGCGCGTTATACGTTCTGTAACGATGTGATTTCGAGACAGTATGAAGCGCTGTATTACCGGGTTTTGGGCAAACCGGTACCGAGCGAGCTTCAGGAGAAGCCGCTACAATGCTAAGAGGGATGAGTGCGGCATGAAAGAGACGGAGGGGCAGGCGTTAAAACAACATGCGCTCGGAATCGTGGCCCGGCTGAATGAAGCCGGCTTCGAAGCTTACTTCGTCGGCGGCTGTGTGCGGGACGAGCTGCTCGGCCGACCGGTTAAAGATTACGACATCGCTACATCGGCGCGGCCGGAGCAGGTGGAGGCGCTTTTCCAGCGCACCGTGCCGACCGGACTTCAGCACGGAACGGTTACGGTTGTCGTCCATCGGCAGCCGTTCGAGGTCACGACGTTCCGTAAAGAAGGGGATTATTCCGATTATCGTCGCCCGCATTCGGTCGAATATATCGACAGCCTGCACGAAGATTTGCAGCGGCGCGATTTTACGATGAACGCCATGGCGATGGATTTGAACGGGCGTCTGATCGACCCGTTCGGCGGACAAGCGGATTTGGAGCGAGGCATCCTGCGCTGCGTCGGTTCGGCGCAAGAAAGGTTCTCCGAGGACGCGCTGCGGATGCTTCGCTGTATTCGGTTCGCCGCGGAGTACGGCCTGAAGCCGGAGTCCGGCACCTGGTTGGCTTTGCTGGGGGCTGCGCCGCTGCTTAGGCATATCGCCATGGAACGCATTCGAGCCGAATTGGAACGGATGCTGACCGGAAGCGACCCGAGCGGAGCCATGCTCTTGCTGAAGGATTGCCGTTTGCTTGCGCATACCAAAGAAAAGCTTTGCTGGGCAAGACTGGATGAGATCGATAGCGTCGGAGAACTTGATCTGAGGAAGCTTACGCGGCTTGAGGATCGTCTGGCTTACCTGTACTTGAAACTGGGCGCCGGTCAAGGCGACTATGACACGGATATGCGGAAGCTGACGTTCGCCAAGAAACAAATCGAAGAGGTCGGCCGTATCGTGGAGGCGAATGCCTGGCTTATGCATGAACTGGCTGCATACACGGTGAGGGATGCTGGAGAACCGAGTCATGAGGCCAGAGAGCTATGGGTGGAAGCGGCGCTTCTATATGGGATCGACGGATTGCAAACGTTAAGAACTATTTATAAGTTGGACCGGAATATACGCCACGCTGCCGGTACGGATACGGTGACGCACCCCATATTCACGGAGTGGATTCGGCATGGCGAAGCGTGGCTTGCAGAAATGCCCGTTGCGCGGCTGCGGGATTTGGCGGTAACTGGGCAAGAGGTGCTGGAGGCGCTGCAGGGCAAAGCCGGTCCCTGGACGGGCAAGCTGCTGCAAGCGCTGCTCCGGCAGGCGGCTTTAGGCTCGCTGCCGAATCGGAAGGAAGCGTTAATCCAAGCGGCAAGGGAACTATACGGCGAAATGCAGGAGAAGGGAATACGATGACAGATCGGTTATTGGAGCTGTTCAAGCAGTCGGACCGCGATTATATCTCGGGTGAGGAGCTTAGCGGTAAGCTGAACATTAGCCGCACGGCCGTCTGGAAGCAGATTGAGCGGCTGAAGCAGCAGGGGTTTCAATTCGAAGCGATTCCACGCAAAGGCTACAGGCTTCTGTCGGCGCCGGAGAAGTTTGATTTGCCTTCCTTGCTGGCCGGCCTGCGTACGGAGCGGTTCGGCAGGCAGCTTCATCTTCGCGATGAAGTCGACTCGACCCAAATCGTCGCCCAGCAGCTTACGGCAGCCGGAGCGCCGGAGGGAGCCGTCGTGCTTGCCGAATTGCAAACGGCCGGCCGCGGCCGCATGGGCAGACGCTGGCATTCTCCGAAAGGGAAGGGGCTGTGGTTCAGCCTTATTTTACGTCCGGACTGGTTGCCGCTTTCCCAAACGCCGCAGCTTACGCTGTTGACAGCCGTGTCGTTATGCCGTGCCGTCCGGCAGGTGACCGGACTCGATGCGGGGATTAAGTGGCCGAACGATTTGTTGATCGACGGCCGCAAGGTCGCAGGGATTTTGCTGGAAGCGAACGTGGAGAACGGCACCCTGCAGCACGTTGTCGCCGGCATCGGCATTAGCGTCAACTTGACGGAGGACGACTATCCTCCCGACATTCGTGCAATTGCCACATCGCTCGCGATCGCGGCCGGTCGTCGAATCGACCGTTCGCTGCTGTTCGTGGAGCTCCTGGCGGAATGGGAGCGCTTGTACGCGCTGTATCGCTCGGAAGGCTTCGCGCCCATTAAGCTGCTGTGGGAAGCGTTGACGGTTTCGCTCGGACGGGAGATCGTGTGCCGAATGCCGCAGGAGACGGTTGAAGGGTTTGCCGAGGCGATCGACGAGCAAGGGGCGTTGCTCGTCCGGCTAAACGATGGCAGCGTGCGCAAAATGTTTTCGGGCGACGTTGAATTTAGATGACTTTTCATGTTAAGTTTGATATAATGAGCAGTAACGAAGGCGGTATCCTCGCAGGAACTGCACTTTGTTCCGTGTTCACGGTATGATGGAATGATGTACCGAAAATTTCATACTTTTTTGCAATATGTCGGATTCTGCTCTGAGCCTATTGGACCGAGACAGAAGGATCATATGAAATTAGACATGTGAACCTTTGAGCTCCCGTTTCCCGGGCAAGCTGGAAGGTTTTTTTGTTCTTCCGCAACAATCCGGCAAAGAATCGCAATACTATGTTCATCGGACGAAAATCGGAAGAAAGCAGGTGCTGCCCATGGAAACGCGCAAACCGATTACTACCGCCAAGCTGCGGAAAATGAAACAAGAGAAAACGCCGATTAGTGTGATTACCGCGTATGATTACCCATCCGCGATGCTGGCCGACCAAGCCGGCGTCGATGTCATTCTGGTTGGCGATTCGCTCGGCAATGTTGTGCTCGGTTACGAATCGACCGTTCCGGTCACGCTGGATGACATGATTTATCATACGAAGGCCGTGACGAGAGCCGTTCAATCCAGTTTCGTCGTCACGGATATGCCGTTCATGACGTATCACGGCAGTATGGACCAGACGCTGCGCAACGCCGCCCGCATCATGCAGGAAGGGCTTGCGAAAGCCGTCAAGGTGGAGGGCGGGGCGGAAATTGCGCCTGTCGTGAAGGCGCTTGTGCAGGCGGGCATTCCGGTCATGGCACATGTCGGCTTAACGCCGCAATCGATTCATCAAATCGGCGGTTACAAGGTGCAGGGAAAGACGAGCGAGCAGGCTCAGAAGCTGCTGGAGGATGCCCGGGCACTGGAAGAAGCGGGCGCGTTCTCCATCGTGCTGGAGCTGGTGACCGACCAGTTGGCGGAGCAGCTCACCGAGCGGTTGACCATACCGACGATCGGGATCGGGGCGGGCGCGTCCTGTGACGGGCAAGTGCTGGTCTTTCACGATGTGCTCGGTTACGGAGCGGACGTTCAGCCGAAGCGGTTTGTCAAGGCTTACGCGAACGTCGGTGAGACGATACGAGGTGCGTTGCAGCAGTACGTGCATGAAGTGAAGGCCAGACAGTTTCCTGCTGAAGGACACTCGTTCCGCATGACGGAAGAGGAAGCGAGCCATCTGTACGGCGGAGGGAGAATCCGATAACGATGCAAGTCATCCAGCATATAACAGACTTACGGCAGAGCATCCGCTCGCGGAGAGCGGAGCAGCCGTCCCTTCGCGTCGGCTTCGTGCCGACAATGGGCTTTTTGCACGAAGGACATGCTTCGCTTCTCGAAGCGGCGCGGCGCTCCTGCGATATCGTGGTGCTGAGCATCTTCGTGAACCCGTTGCAGTTCGGTCCGAACGAAGATTTCGAACGTTATCCCCGCGACGAAGAGCGGGACTTGGCCGTTGCCGAGCAGGCTGGAACGGATATCGTTTTCCTGCCTCAAGTCGCCGAAATGTACCCGCAGCCGATCAAGACGATGGTGTCGGTGCGCGAGGTCACCACACGGCTTTGCGGAGCTTCGCGGCCGGGTCACTTTGACGGGGTGGCGACGGTTGTCGCCAAGCTCTTCCATATCGTACAGCCGGATGCCGCATTTTTCGGGATGAAGGATGCGCAGCAGGTCGCCGTCATCGAGCAAATGGTGCTCGACCTCAACCTGCCGGTGGAGATCGTCCCGTGTCCGACGATTCGCGAAGCGGACGGCTTGGCCAAGAGCTCGCGGAACGTTTACTTGAACGAAGAGGAGCGGAAGCAGGCGACCGTATTGTCGGCCGCGCTGCGCGAAGCGGAGACGGCGCTTGCCGAGAGCGGCGTCGGCTTAACGCCGCAGCAGCTTATCGAGAACGTGCGAACGCATATCCGCCGGTCGCCGTTAGCCGAAATCGATTATGCCGAGGTTCTCGCGTTCCCTTCGCTTGAACCGCTCGAATCGTTCACACAAGGTGAACGCATCATTGTGGCGCTGGCGGTCAAATTCGGTAAGACACGTTTGATCGATAATTGTATCGTCCGAATTCCTTAACCTACACCTATCCCATGTCCCGGCCCGAGAGGCCGGCGGACACCCAACTATAAGGAGGCGAACGCCGTGTTTCGCACGATGCTCAAAGCGAAAATACACCGCGCTACCGTGACGGAAGCGAATCTGAACTATGTCGGGAGCATTACGATCGATCAAGACCTGCTGGATTTGCTCGATATGCTCCCGAACGAGAAAGTGCAAATCGTGAATAATAATAACGGCGCCCGGTTTGAAACGTACATTATTCCAGGCTCGAGAGGTTCGGGCGTTATTTGTCTGAACGGCGCCGCGGCTCGCTTGGTGCAGCCGGGGGATAAAGTCATTATTTTATCTTATGCCATGATGACGGACGAAGAAGCGCGCAAGCATACCCCGAGCATCGCCATTATGGGCGAAGGCAACGAGGTCGTCAGCGTATTGAAGGAAGAAATTCATTCCACCGTGCTCTAAGCCGAATGAAACGGGACGGGGAGACGCACAATGAAGATACCATGTTACCAAGCGGCGTAAAGGTGGGATGTGCGTATGTTCAAGCATCTGTTTGCATCGATGAATGAAATGCTGGATGAAGTGATGTCGGAATACCCGTCCTCAACCGCTGTGAAGCGGAAGCATTTGAAGGAAAAGCTGCGGGCTTTGAAGGCAATGAGTGACAGCTGTATTGAAGAATGGCTGTTGTTCGAAGAGAAGCTGGGCCAAATGATGCAGGCGACCGGCATGGTTTCCCTGCTGGGCGGCGCCGATCCGCTCGATCCGGAATTTGCGGCGAAACGATCAGATCTATTCGTGCGCGGGCAAGGCTTTTACAAGCTGCACATGTATAGCGAAGCGATCGATCAGTTTGCCGAGCTGCTGCACAATCAGCCTGACTTCACGCTAGCCCGGATCTACCTCGCCATGTCGTATTTTCATCAAGGACATACGGAAGACAGCTATTCCCATTTCCAATTTTTGTCGCAGTTAACGGAAAACCTGAAGCTGAAAGCCATCTCGTTAAACGCGATGGGGTGTATTCAGGTGAAGCAGAACAATCTGGAAAAAGCTTGCGAGCTGTTCAATTTAGCTTACCGCACTGACCCTTCCAGTGTCGAGCCATTGATCGACCTGGGCGTGTGCCGGGAGAAACAGGGCGGGCTTCACTTCACGTTCTCGCAGTCCCGCAGGTCGGGCCAGCCGCTTTAGAACGCTCATCCGATTGTGCTGCGGAAATAAGTTTGCTATTCCTTTTTCCACGTTGTGTGGTATGCTTATTGAGAACAGTGGAGGAAGGGATTGAGAAAGGCACCGATGAAATTTGCGGTTTTGGATTTTGAAACGACGGGGAGTCTGGCAACCGATCGGATTATCCAAGTCGGACTCATGATTATAGAGGATATGCAAATAACGGATAGGTATACTTCCCTCGTCAATCCGGGTATGAGTATACCTTCTTCTATTACAACGCTTACGGGCATTGATGACGCTATGGTGAAGGATGCGCCGTCAATCGACACGGTTATGGCCGAGATGGTGCCGCTGCTGCAAGATACGGCGCTTGTCGGCCATAATATCGGGTTTGATTTGGGGTTCTTGCAGCGGGCGCTCGATGAAACGGGTTATTTCTCGTTCGACGGACGCGTGCTCGACACGCTCGATGCGCTGCGCGTCCTGTACCCGGGGCTGTCGACCCTGCAGCTGTCGATGGTGGCTCACGCTTTCGGCATCGAACACGAGCGGCCGCATCAAGCGGACAGCGACGCCGAAGTAACGGCGCTTATCTGGATTCGCTGCATGGAGCGGCTGCAGGGGCTTCCTTTGTTGACGCTGCAGCGGCTGGATATGATCTTTGCCGAATCCACCAACGACTTCGGCTGGATCGTGCATGAGATGCTGCAATACCGGGAGCTGCACCAGCCGCTCGATCCGGATGCGGACCGGTATTTCCGCCAATTCGCTTTGGGCGTCGGCGATTGGGGCGAAGAGGAATCGATTCGCGAAGAGGATGAGGCGAAGACGTTGAAGGAGCCTTTCTCCGCCTTTTACGAGCAGCTGAAGGATGTGCTTAAACGGCGGTTTGACGCTTATGAAGAGCGGGAAGCCCAGGTGACGATGCTCAGCGAGGTGGAGAGCGCTTTTGAAGCGGGACATCATCTGATGGTGGAGGCGGGCACGGGTACCGGCAAATCGCTGGCTTATTTGATTCCTTCGCTGTACTACGGACTCAAGCACGATAAGAAGGTGCTCGTCAGCACGCATACGATCAATTTGCAGGAGCAGCTGCGGGAACGCGACATTCCGCTGCTGCACGAGCTGTTCCCGATCGGGTTCCGGGCCGCGCTGTTGAAAGGGCGAAGCCACTATTTATGCCTGCGCAAGTTCGAGCACAAAATCAACACGCTCGATTTCGAGAACGGCAAGGAAGACCGGATTACCGCCGGGCAGATGCTCGTGTGGCTCGGGGAAACGAAACACGGCGACGACGAGGAGCTTTTCTTTGCCAACAAAGGAAAGCCGTTTTGGCATACGGTGGAAAGCGACACCGATTCTTGCCTGAATCGCGCCTGCCCCTGGTTTAAAAAATGCTTTTACCATCGAGCCCGCCACGAGGCGAACACGGCCGACGTCATCATCACGAATCATTCGCTCTTATTTACGGATATGAAAGCGGACAACCGCCTGCTGCCTGCTTATAAGCATCTTGTTATCGATGAGGCTCATCATTTTGAAGAAGTGGCGAGCAAGCATCTGGGGATCGAGCTTCACTATCACGGGTTAATGAACACGCTTCATTGGCTGTATAAGGACGGCCGTTCCGGGCAATTGTCAAGCCTCCGCTTTCGTTTGCAGAAGGCGGACGAAGATCCGCGCGTGGCTGGCTGGAGCGCTGAGATCGACCGCGCGGTCGAGAAAGTGATGGAGATGAAAGAAGAGTGGGAGCAGCTGACGGAACTGCTGTATCAGTTGCTGACATCGCGCAGCGGGGAGTCGGCGGCTCAGCAGGAAGGCGGCGGCCTCGTGCTTCGGGTGAGGAAGGACGCGCTGCCCCTCGGGTGGGATAAGCTCGCGGTGCTTGAAGAGAATTTTCAGCTGCACGCGCTTGAAGCGCTTAAGAAGCTGGATAAGGTCGTCAGCGAGCTGAAAGAGGTGCAGGACGAATTCGAAGTGCAGAGCGTCGTAACCGACTTAAGCGGCACCGTGAAAGAACTTCATCGTTATAAAGATGCGCTCCATTTCTTTATGACGATGCCGGACGACAACTATGTGTATTGGTTAGAGGGCGGGTTGTACAACAAAAATCGCTCGCTTCAGCTGCATTGCGTGCCGGTCGATGTCAGCTCGCTGCTGCAGCAGCATTTCTTCGAGCCGAAAGATAGCGTAATACTGACCTCGGCCACACTCTCGGTAGGCAAATCGTTCGCTTACACCTGCGAACAGCTGGGGCTGAACGAATCGCAGCCATCCGGACAATTGAGAACGGTGCAGCTTCCCTCGCCGTTCAATTACCGGGAGCAGGCGCTTGTCGCTATCCCCCGGGACTTTCCGGGGCTGCGCGGCGGAAGCGGGGGCGACAAAGAGTTTATCGACCGCCTGATTCCGTCGCTGGCCGAAGTCGCGCTGGAAACGAAAGGGCGCATGCTGGTTCTTTTCACTTCCAATCGCATGCTGAAGACGGTTCATGCCGGTTTGAAGGAAATGCTGGCGCCGTTCGGCGTGAACGTGCTCGGACAAGGCGTGGACAGCGGCAATCGAAGCAAGCTGACGCGCATGTTCCAGAGCAGTCCTGCTTGCGTGCTTCTGGGCACGAGCAGCTTCTGGGAAGGCGTCGACATTCCGGGCGACGCGCTCACCTGTCTGGCCATCGTCCGGCTGCCGTTCCAGCCGCCGACGCATCCGCTTGTGGAAGCGAAGACGGAAAAGCTTAAGGCCAAGAATATGAATCCGTTCATGAAGCTGTCGGTACCACAGGCGGTTATTCGCTTCAAGCAGGGATTCGGAAGATTGGTTCGTACCGCATCGGACAAAGGGATCGTCATTATTTACGATACCCGGGTCATCGATACGAACTATGGGAAATACTTCTTGTATTCGCTGCCGGGACCTAAGATCGAGCATATGACTGCGAATCAGTTGGTTCCACGTATTAAGCGGTGGATGGAGGAGAACGAAGCATGAAAACGATGAAAATTTCCGAGGCGGTCGTCCGACGGCTGCCGATTTACTTGCGATTCTTGAATGAGCTGAGCAAGAAAAATATTTCAACCGTATCTTCACAGGATCTTGGACAAAAACTTGATCTGAATCCGGCCCAAATCCGTAAAGATCTCGCTTATTTTGGTGAATTCGGCAAGAAGGGCATCGGGTATGATGTCGATTATTTAATCGAGAAAATCAGACAAATTTTGAAGCTTGATAAAGTGATTCCCGTCGCGCTGGTCGGAGCGGGCAATTTGGGCCGCGCGTTATGCAATTACAACGCTTATTTAAAAGACAACATGAAAATTGTCGCTGTCTTTGACGCGCAACCGAACAAAATCGGCGAATCGATCAATAACTTAAAAGTAAAGCCGATGGAAGAGCTCGGGACGACGATTCGCGAGCTGCAGATCAGGATCGGGATTATTACCGTTCCTGCGCCGGAAGCGCAGCAGGTCGCCAACCAGTTCACCGAAGCGGGCGTCGAAGCGATCTTGAACTTTGCGCCGCTCATTATTAAAGTGCCGAGCGATGTACGGGTACACCATGCGGATTTCACGACGGACCTGCAAAGCCTCGCTTATTATTTGGATTAATTTATCCGATAAATGAATAACAACAAGCCCGTGCCGAACCGGCACGGGCTTGTCCTATTATTATACGAATGCGTAAATGATTTTGTAGATGAGGAACGCAATCACCATACTGATCGGAATTGTGATGATCCAGGTCAAGATCATTCGTGTTACCGTTGCCCATTTGACATCATGGAATCTCATCACGGAACCTGTTCCGATGATCGAGGAGGAAATGACGTGGGTTGTCGATAACGGCATCCCGAGATGGGTCGACGTTTGAATGACGATCGATGAGTTCAAGTCGGAAGCGAAGCCGTTGATCGGCTCGATCTTCAGCAGCTTACGGCTCATCGTCTTGATAATGCGCCATCCGCCGATTGAGGTTCCGAGGCCCATAGCGGTTGCAGCGGCTAATTTAACCCAGAGCGGAACGTCCAGCGTGTCTTGCTGGTTCATCGCAACCAAGGCGAATACGATGATCCCCATCGCTTTCTGAGCGTCGTTCCCGCCGTGGGAAAAGGAAAGCAGTCCCGCCGAGAAAATTTGGAAAATGCGGAACGTGCGATTGAGCTTGGAACGCGATTGGTTACCGGTCGACATAATAAAGAACCGGATAATCCACATAATCACGATACCGGTAGCGAACGCGACAATTGGCGATAAGACAAGAATCAGAATGATTTCACGAAACCCGGACCAGTTTAAAGCGTCCATCCCTGCGCCTGCAATGACGGCGCCGGCAAGCGAGCCGATAAGTGTGTGGGAAGAAGAGGACGGAATGCCGTAATACCAGGTGAGCAAGTTCCAAAGTATAGCCGTAATCAAGGCGGCGATGACGATATAAATACCGTTCTCAATGGTAGCCGGATTCGCGACTTTACCGCCCACCGTTTTAGCGACTTCTGACGAGTAGATTGCGCCGAGAAAGTTCAAAACGGCCGCGTAGATGATGGCGAATCTCGGTGACAGCGCTTTGGTTGAAATAGAAGTAGCGATAGCATTGGCCGTATCGTGAAATCCGTTGATAAAATCGAACAGAAGCGCCAAAGCAACGACTACAATCAATATGGTTAACATAATTTCCTCCTAAGTCATTGTGCATATTACCACTAACCGGTCCGGACTGGCCGGCAAGGTTAAGAGTATCTCAGCACAACGCTCTCCAAGATGTTGGCGACATCTTCACAGGCATCGGTCGTTTGCTCAAGGCGTTCGTACATTTCTTTCAATTTAAAATCGTGGTAAGGATCTTTCGGATTGGTGAAAATTTCACGGATGCCCTCGCGCATTAAACGGTCTCCTTCATTTTCCAAGCTGTTGATTTGCACGGTATGCTCCGTCAGCTGCATATACTTTTTCTTGGACAGCAGCTTGAAGGCATCGAGGATATGCTGACAGCTGGCTACGAGCACCGCAGAAAATTCCTTCATATATTTATCGGTAAACGTAATGTTCATATAGTCAAAACGTGCGATCGATGCTTCAATTCCGTCGAGCACGTCGTCGACCTTGGAAGCGAGCTCCATAATGTCTTCCCGGTCCAAAGGCGTAATGAACACTTTATTCAAGCCCTTGAAAATTTGATGCGTGATTTGATCTCCGGCATGCTCCAAATCCCGCAGCTGGGGGTAGAAGTTCGCCGGCGGCTCCGATCCCATCATGGCGGTTCGGAAAACTTGAGCGGCCTGCAGCGTGTTTTCAGAAGCCTTAATGAGCAGCAGTAAAAAATCGGTATCGTTCTTTTTTGTAAACAACATGGCTTTCGCCTCCTAAATTTATCGTAAATTTACAATATATAAATACTGTAACTACGGTTTATGTAGAAATAAGGGGTAAATTAACACAAAATTAAAAATAACACACTCGAATGTCGGAATGCAATCCTAGTTTCTCCAGAATCGTCTATGATGATGTGCATCCTTCCATGTGAAGGTGCGAAAGGCTCTCGCACCGCTTGCTGCTTGATTTTGCGTCGTTGAAATTGTACATTGATAACGGGAATGTAGCGAAGAGGAAAGGAACGGAAACGATGAAGAGAACGGTAATTACGAACGGACTTTTTATTACAATGGATGAACGGCAGCCGCTCGTTCGCGGATTTATGATTGTAGAAGGAGAGCGAATTGTACATATTGGGGAAGGCACGCCGGATCCAAGCGATTCGTTCGACGAAACGGTCGACGGCAGCCGCAAGCTGTTTATGCCCGGATTCGTCAACACGCACGGTCATGCGGCGATGTCCCTGCTTCGCGGCTATGGTGACGATATGGCGCTGCAGGTATGGCTTCAGGAAAAAATGTGGCCGATGGAAGCCAGGTTCACTGCGGCGGACGTTCGCGCGGGGACGCTGCTTTCGATACTGGAGATGCTTAAAGGCGGGACGACGACCTTCGTCGACATGTACGATCATATGAACGAAGTGGCTCAGGCGTCCGCGGAAAGCGGAATTCGCGCTTGCCTGACGCGCGGGGTGATCGGTTTATGTCCGCGCGATGTGCAGGACGCTAAATTAGCTGAAGCCGTCCAATTCGCCAAAGATTGGCACGGACAAGCCGAAGGACGCATTACGGCGATGATGTCGCCTCACGGTCCGTATACATGCCCGCCCGACTATATTGAGCGAATTGTGCAGGCGGCGCACGATCTTGATTTGCCGATTCATACGCATATGTCCGAAACGGCCCGGGAAGTGCAGGACAATGTGGACCAGTACGGAGCTAGGCCGGTTGCTCACTTGGAGAAGCTCGGCGTGTTCTCGCGGCCGACGCTCGTTGCGCACGGCGTTCATTTGACCGATGAGGAGATCGCCGTTCTGAAGCGATACGACGTCCGGGTCTCTCACAACCCCGGCAGCAATCTTAAGCTGGCGAGCGGGGTAGCGCGTGTGCCGGATTTAATGAAAGCGGGCGTACTGGTATCGCTCGGAACGGACGGCGCGGCGAGCAACAACAATCTGGACATGCTCGAAGAAGTGCGTCTTGCAGCGTTAATTCATAAAGGGGTATCCGGTGATCCGGTTGCGGTTTCCGCTGCGGAAGCGTTAAGAATGGGGACGCTGGACGGGGCGAGATCGATTTGGCTGAACGACGTGGGCGCGTTAAGCGCGGGGATGAAGGCTGACTTTATCGCGCTGGATCTGGACCAAGCGCACTATTATCCGCGCACGAACGTCATCTCTCATGTGGTGTACGCTGCAAGTTCGCGCGATGTGACCGATGTTTGCATTAACGGTCGCTGGGTCGTGCGCAAGGGGGAATGTCTTACGTTGGACGAAGAGAAAATCAAAGCTGAGGCGCAGCGCAGTTTCGAACGTTTGACGAGCGTGTAACGAACGCCAGAAAGGAGCGCCGTCCGTGCGTAAACGATGGAAATGGTCGCTATCCGCGGCCGCTATATTGATTGTCGCCGCGGTCGGTTTCAATTGGCTGTACCGCGCGGTGTCGGCCGATGAGTGGAACGTACAGCGCGCAGCTGTAATCAGCGCTTATGAGAAGACCGTACTGACGAAAGCAGTTAAGGTCGAGAGGTTTATAAGCGATAAGTCGTATACGGTCATTACAGGGGAAAATAAGCTCGGTCAGCCGGTATACGTATGGGTGGGCGAGAACGAGATACGTACGGAGATGGCTGCCAGCGGCATCCCGATGTCCGAGGCTGCGGCTAAAGTAACGGCCAAGCACCCTTCGGCGACTATACTCAGGGCGACACCCGGCATCATGAACGACAAGCCGGTATGGGAAGTGTTCTACAAGCTGACACCGGAAGGGCAAGATCGCGAACAGCATTTTTACGATTATTATCAGTTTCAGGATGGCGCCTGGATCGATACATGGCGTTTGTCCATCCAATAAAGTCCGGTCTCAGCCGCCTCGGTTCGTGCATATGCACGAGCCGAGGCGGTTTTGCGTTGCTTTGGAATTGCCACACTTTGTATACACAACTCGTATATATTATATGATATACTTTCAATACAGAAATGTTGATATACGAATTGTGCGGCACCCAATTAAATATATTCAAAGAAAGGGGGACGTCAGCTTATGAAGTTACGTCTCTTACCTGTCATATTGAGCGTTGTAATCTCCTCTACGTTATTGTTTGGAGGGTATTTCGCCTATCAAAGCTATGCGATGGAAAATCCGCTGCAGAAGATCGTCAACGGGATTGAGGGCGTTGAGCTAGTATCTACACATTTGACTGCGGACAAGGCTGCCATTGACGTGAAACTGGCCGCGGGCAAGAGCTTGCGGGAAGTGTACAGCACCATTCAAACGGAAGGAAAGCCGGTCATCGGCGACCGCGAGCTTCAGATCAAGGTGCAAAACGGTTCTTCGCCGCGGCTTGATGCCTGGTGGTCTTCGGTGTTGTTCGAGGTCGCGCAAGCGATGGAAACGAAGCAATACGCGCAAATTCCGAAGACGCTGCAGGCGCATACGGAAGCTGACCCGAACGGGATCCGCGCGACGACTGAAATGGACGATCGGTATGTTTATATTACGTTAACGGACGGTGAATCGAGCAAATATATCATGCTGCCTAGAACGCCTGCGAAAATGGGGGTGTGGCCAAGTGAGTAAGTACGGTAAAGAAATTTTGATCGGCGCCGTGCCGGTCGTGATCTTTTTCTTATATTTCCTGGGTGTGAACATCATCCCGATTGTATTTATGTCTGTCATTTTGGGTACCTTCCTGTATATGAGCCGTGCCCGCAGCGGCATGGGGCTCAGCTCGGACCGGAAGGCAAGAGCGAAATCTCCGGTATTTATGACGTTCGACGACATTGGCGGACAAGAGCGGGCGAAGCGGGAACTGAAAGAAGCGCTTGATTTTATTATTCGGCATGAAGATATTAAGAAGCTCGGCATACGGCCGTTGAAGGGCATATTACTGACAGGACCTCCGGGAACGGGGAAGACGTTGATGGCGAAAGCGGCCGCGCACTATACGAATTCTGTGTTTATGGCGGCTTCCGGCAGTGAGTTTGTTGAAATGTATGTCGGTGTCGGGGCAAGCCGAATTCGCGATTTATTTAAAGAAGCCCGCGCTCGCGCCGTAAAGGAAAATAAAGAAAGCGCGATTGTCTTTATCGATGAGATTGACGTCATCGGGGGGAAGCGGGAAGGCGGTCAACAACGCGAATATGACCAGACCTTGAACCAGCTTCTTACCGAAATGGACGGTATTCATACGACTGAAAGTCCGCGCGTGCTGATTATGGCCGCGACGAACCGCAAAGAGATGCTCGACAGCGCTTTGCTGCGTCCCGGCCGATTTGACCGGCATATTGAGGTCGATTTGCCCGATAAGAAGGGGCGTCTGCATATACTGAAGATTCACGCGAAAAATAAACCGATCGCCGAGGATGTCGATTTGGAGGCGGTCGCGAAAGAGACGTTCCAGTTCTCCGGCGCGCAGCTTGAGAGTGTCATGAACGAAGCCGCGATTTATGCGATGCGCGAACAATCCGAGACGATCAAAGCCCGGCATTTGTCGCTCGCCGTCGATAAAGTCATGCTGGGCGAGAAGACGGACCGCGAATCGACGAAGGAGGAACGGGACCGGGTCGCGCTGCACGAGCTTGGACACGCCATCGTGGCCGAATGCGTTCGCCCGGGATCGGTATCTCAAGTGTCTCTTAGTCCGCGCGGCAAGGCGCTCGGATTCGTACGGCACAATCCGCAGGCCGACCAGTATTTGTACACGAAACAGCAAATTGAAGAGCAGATCATGATCGCGCTTGGCGGTTCCGTGGCCGAAGAGATGTTCTACGGTAGCCGCAGCACCGGCTCGCGCAACGATTTCGAGCAGGCGCTGCAGATGGTTCGCACGATGATGGATTCCGGTTTGACGAAGCTCGGGATCATCGACCGCAATATGGTGACGAAGCAGGAGCTGATGAGGGAGAATGCGGCGATTTTGGACGAGCTGACGCAGTCGACGCGCGAATTGCTGGAGCGTCATCGCCAGGTGTTCATGGAATCGCTGGACATTTTGACCGCTGAGGAAGTGTTGTCCGGGGATCAGTTCCGCGAACTGCTCAAGAAGATTGAAGCTGCACAGCAAACCGCATAGATTTTAGACAATAACAAGGGGCAATCCGATGAGATTGCCCCTTTTTCGCATGATTTCCGGCGAAATCAAAAAAAATGACCGAACCTGCAACTTTTTTGGCGAATCATAGTCTAATAGAGTAATAGAAATTGTCAAATTTTTGAGGTTCGAGGTGTACGATGAAGTTTCTAACGTCTTGGTTTACGCTGCTGCTGCTGTCGTTATTGCTGATTCCGGCCGTTTTTGCCGAATCGCCGTCGATTCAATTGTTTATGAACGGAAAGCAGTTGGTCCCCGAAGTATCCCCCCGCATCGTCAACGGCAATACGATCGTGCCGGTCCGGATTATCGCAGAATCTCTAGGTTCCAAGGTGTCTTGGGATGCCAAGCAGCGGAAGGTCAGCGTCGATCAAGGACAAACGAGTATCCAGCTGTTTATCGACAAAACATCCGCCGTGGTGAACGGAAAAACGCATCAGTTGGAAGCGCCGCCGGTCATTATTGGCGGGAATACGATGCTGCCGCTTCGTTTTGTGGTCGAACAATTGAATACGAAAGTGACGTGGGACGAGCTGACGCGCTCGGTCTTTATGTACAAGCAAGAAGACAGCGGCGCCAAGCCTGTTGAAGCCGGTCAACCGGACGTTAACGCCGGAGGCGTTGCCTCAAAGCCGGGCAGCCCGAATTCGGGACAGCCGCCAGCGGCGAAAGACGACCCGAAACCGAACGGCGGGGGAAGCGGATCGCAGCAAGAGCTCCCGGCGAGCGGCGGAGCAGGCAAAGATCAAACGGCGGTGCTGCCCGTACCGGACGGACAGCCGGTGAAGGCAGGCGAGCTGCCGGTCGGGGCGGGTAACGCCGCGACTTTGCCGAATGCGGTTTATGCGATTGCCCTGAACAACGACGAGCTTGTCGTACACACGTCAAGCGAGAGCGTGTTAAACCCGAAAATTTTCCGTTTATCAAATCCGGACCGTCTTGTTATCGACGTGCCCGGCGTAGAGCTCGATACCGCATTAACGGCTGTAATGAACGGCCAATCCGAAGGAATCTTGGCGCTTGCGAACGATAAGGTATCAAAAATTCGTTACTCTCTATTTTCAAAAGAAGATTCTATCGTTAGAATAGTAGTAGATTTGGCTAAGAAGGTTCCATTCAGCTATACGCCTTCCGATAAGCCGGGTCAGTTCTCGATTCAATTCTCGGAGCGGCGTTCGAAGTTTCTCGTCTATGTAGATCCGGGTCATGGAGACGGAGATCCGGGCACGAGCTCTAAAGCGACGGGACGTCAAGAGAAGACGTTCGTCCTTGCGGTCGGCAAGAAGGTGGCCGCGCTGCTCGAGAAGGAGCCGAACATTCAGGTTGCCATGACGCGCTCGGACGATACGTTCGTGAAATTGCAGGACCGTGTCGCGATGGCGAACAATGCGGACGCCGATCTGTTCGTATCGATCCATGCCAACTCCGGCAGCAAAGAATCAATCGGCGGAACGGAAACGTTCTATAACACGGAGCAAAGCCTGCCTTTTGCAAAGATTATGCATCAGGAACTGCTGAACGCCACAGGCTTCCCGGACCGCAAGGTGAAGTTCGGGGATTTGCACGTCGTCCGCGAAACGACCATGCCGTCGGTGCTGCTGGAAATCGGATTTATGAGCAACAAGACCGAAGAAGAACTGATGTTTCAAGATGCTTTTCAAAACCAGGTAGCTGCAGCCATCGTACGAGGCATCAAGAAGCAGCTTCACCTGGAATAAGGAGTGTTTTCCATGCAAAACCATTGGCGTCATACCTTAGCTGCCGCAGCCATTCTCTCGGTCGTGCTGTCGGGGTGCGGACAAGCCAAACCGTTAAACGGAACACAATCGAACCAAACGGCTAAGCAGCCCGCCCACCAAACGGAACAAGGCCAAACGTCCGGCGGCGGTTCGAACTCACAAGCGCCTGCCGCAGCGTCCGAGCAGTCCAAGATATCGAAGGTCATTAAAACGTATTACAGCGACGCCGAGTTCACGAAGCTCGTAGAGCAGCAAGCCAAGATCGAGTTCAAGAACGAGGCCGATCAATATTTGGCCGCGTTGAATCAGTTGAAAAAAACGCCGGACGATACAACGATCTCCTTGTGCAAAGAGATCTCGTTCAAGTCGGCCGTGCTGAAAGACGGTCAAGTCACCGTCGACCTCTCCCTGCCGGACGCGGCGCGTCTTGGCTCGCCGGGCGAAGAAATGCTGCTGGACGCTTTGAAGAAAACGTTATTTCAATTCAGCGAAGTGAAGACGATTGAAATTTTGCTCGACGGCAAACAAGTCGAAAGCTTGATGGGGCATATGGAGCTTCCGCATCCTATCAAACGATAGCCGTAAGAGCCATCCGATAACTGACATCCGAAGAGACCGAGAGGAGTTCGCCCTTACATGAACAGAAAGAAAAAGAAACAAACCCGCAAGCTGACGGCTGCCGTACTGGCGCTGACGCTGGCTTTCAGCGGATCCGCTTTCGCGGCGGATCCGGTTCCGACAACGACGTCGAGCAGCAGCGGCCTCGTGCTGCGCTTCTCCGACGTCGAAGCCAGTCACTGGGCGATCAAACACGTGACCAAGCTGGCGTCGCTCGGTATCATACAAGGGTACGAGAAAGCGGAATACCGGCCTGAGAATACGGTTTCCCAGCAGGACGTCATCATCATGGCCATCCGCATGATGGGGCTTGAGGACGAAGCGCTGGCGAACAAAGCGGAAACCGTGCTTCCGGTGCTCGTCAGCGACTACGCCAAACCTTACGTCGCGTACGCTTTCGACAAAGGCTTGATTTTGCCGGCGGAAGAGCTTGAGAGCACGCCTGCCAAGTCGGTCTGGGGTTCCCGCGATGCGTCCCGCGAATGGGTGGCCAAGCTGGTTATCCGCGCAATCGACAAAACGGATTTGGCGAAGCAGCACGCGAGTTCGACCGTGCCGTTCACGGACGCAGCCGATTTCTCGGCATGGGCTAAAGGTTACGTGAATGCGGCTGTGCTGCTCGGCATCGTGCAAGGCTTCGAGGACGGGGGCTTTAAACCGGGCGGGAAAGTAACGCGGGCGCAGATGGCCACGTTCTTGAGCCGGGCGGACAAAGAGCTGACGACGCGTTCCGAGCGTGTTACGATCGGATACGTGATGGAGCTGACGGATAAGAAAATCAGTGTCCTGAACGATAAAAACGAAACGATTACATACAACCTTTCGGCCGATACGGTGATTTACAATGCGAAAGACGACAGCCGCATACCGCTTTCGCAAATCAAGCTGACGAATCAAGTGTATCTGGTGCAGAACTTGAATAACGCCTTGTATGTGGAACTGACGGACGAATCGGAAAAAATGGAAATCGTCGAAGCGACCCTGAACGACGTATTCCTGGATCAGATGATCGTATCGGTCCAGCAGGGCAATCAGAAGAAGCTGTTCGAGCTTTCATCCAATGTATCCGTTACGGATAAGGACGGTCGCGGCCAAAGCATTGGCTCCATTCCGCTCGGCAGCGTCATCGAGTTGAAGCGCAATACGCTGCTGAAGGAAACGAAAATTACGCATATTGTCGTGAAGCAGGTGCCGCTGAGCAAGACGGCGGAAGGCACGGTGCTCAGCGTCGACAAGACGCAGAACGTGATCAGTCTGCTGGAGAAAACGAGCGGCCAAAGCGAAACGTATTCCCTGGTCGATCCCGTTCTCGTGACGCTGCAGGACGGAACGCCGGCCGACTTATCGAGGCTTCATGTGGGCGATTCGGTCGGGTATGAGGTGAAAGCGAATAAGCTTGTGTCCGTTTCCGTGAAGAAACAGGCGGACGTGGTGACGACGGTACAAGGGACGCTCACGGCCGATGTCAGCAAAGATTCGCGAATCATTACGATCACGAAGTCGGGAGGAAGCTCGCTCGCTTCTTATTTCGTCAACGATAACGCGATCGTGTCCATCAACGGGTTATCGGCCGCAAGCTTGTTCGATTTGGAGAAAGGCGACGAGCTTACGCTTGATTTGCTGAACGACAAGGTCGTGAAGGTGTCGGTGACAAGCCGCGAAGTTGAAACGATTGAGTTCGCCGGCATTATCAATTACGAACCGACGTCTAAAGTGCTGACGGTGACCAAAGGCAACGATGAGGTCGATGCATTCCAGATCACCGATGAAACGACGATCAAGTATGCCGGTTCGACGCTGCCGGTCTCGCAGTTCCAAACGACGTTTATTGGAACCCAGTCGGGCGCAACGAACACGGACCGTAACAAGAAAGTCAACTTGAAGGTATCGAAAAAACGTATCGTAGCCCTCGAAATGACTCAAACGCTGGATGCGACGGTCACGCAAGTGAATACGGCGACCTTCGAAGTGACGATCCGTACGGCGGGCGGCAAGAGCCTGGTCTTTAAAGCGCCGGGCGCTACCGTCGAAATGCAGGATAAAGCAAACGGCACGCTGGCCGATCTGAAGGTAGGCGATCCCGTACGCGCAACGCTTCTGTTCACGCAGGATATGATCGGTTCATTCGCCGTGAAGAAATCGAGTCTGTACAAAACGCAAGTGACGAATGCGAACACGAAACAGGTTAGCGTAAAAGATGAGAACGGCGGCGGTCTGGTGACGTTCACGGTGGACAGTCTCGATAAAATCGTCAACCCGTATAAACCTGCGGCCGCGTTCGAAGATATTCTGACCGATGAGTATGTGAAGGTGAGCTTCACCGGCGCCAAGCTGGATCAGCTTACGATATTGTATACGATTCGCGGGAAAGTGAACGCGGTTGATGCGTCCATCGGCACGGTAACGGTTCAAGACTTCCAGGGCGGCGTACACGTGCTGCCGCTCGGACAAAACTTTACGGTCAAACAAGCGGACGGCACCGTCACGGCGACCTTGACCTCGTTGAAAGCAAACGATCGTGTCGAGATCGTGAAAGATGCAAGCGAGAAGACGATCCTCCGCGTTGCAGCCGCAGCGAAACGAACCTTCGCCTCCTTCGACAGCGTCTTGAATCAGGTCGTATTCAAACCGATCGGAAACGGCAGCAAAGATCGTTATAACTTGTTTGCCCGCGCTTATCTGCATAAAGGCGCCCAAACCGTAACGCCAGGCGCATTCGCCGACAGCGAAGAAGTGAACGTATTCGTGATCGACGATAAAATTGTTGAAATTGAGAAGCCTTAACCGCACTTTATTGAAACTTTTTACGCATTGGAACCGTCTAGCTAGTAGGATTTCCTGCTGGTTAGGCGGTTTTTCGCTGATTAACACGAATTTCGTAAAAAATTCTTATTTTCTTATCAGATTTCATTGATTCGGGTTCCATGATTCGGTAAACTAAATAGACAGCAGCTTCGAAGGAGGGGGCGGGATGCCATTGAATCGAACACAAGTGCGAGCGATCCTGGACACGATGGCAGAAATGTTTCCCGACGCCCACTGCGAGCTTACTCATTCCAATCCGTTCGAGTTGACGATTGCCGTCCTGCTTTCAGCACAGTGCACCGACGAGACGGTTAACAAAGTGACCGCGACGTTATTTCAGAAGTACAAGAAACCGGAAGATTATTTGGCCGTGCCGCTGGAGGAATTGGAACAGGACATTCGCCGGATCGGGTTGTTCCGCAACAAAGCGAAGAATATTCAAGCGTTGTGCGCCATATTGCTGGACAAGCACGGCGGGGAAGTGCCGCATGAGCACGAGCAGCTGGTGGAGCTGCCCGGGGTTGGACGCAAGACGGCTAACGTCGTCGTTTCGAACGCTTTCGGCGTTCCCGCCATCGCGGTGGACACGCATGTCGAACGAGTCTCGAAGCGGCTTGGACTGGCGGGCGCGAACGACTCGGTGCTTGAAGTCGAGAAGAAGCTGATGAAGATCGTTCCGCGCGAGGAATGGACGCAGACGCACCACCGGCTCATTTTTTTCGGTCGTTACCACTGTAAGGCTCAGACGCCGAAATGCGAGATTTGTCCGCTCGTCGAAGTATGCCGTGAAGGAAAGAAACGTATGAAAACGGGCTCAAACAGGAAACCTATACCAAAGGGACCCAAACGAGAAACTAAACGAGAAACCAAACGCGAGATTCAAGCGAAGAAAGGATAGGATTACAATGAAATGCATTTCGGTGTATACGAACGACTTTGAGGTATTTTCAGATATTTACGAAAAGGTGCTCCAGACACCGCTTCAAGAAAATGAAGAGCTGCAGGTAGACGGCATTATCGTGTCCGAATCCGGCAGCGTGCCGGAAAACTATTTGACCCGCATGAAACAGCGCCCGGAAGTCGTAGTGATGAAAGTGAAGGATAAGGACATCACGATTTTACAACACCGCGACGTGTTCGAAATATTTATTCCCGAGACGGAAAATGTGATACACTAAAACCGAAGCGATTCGGTTTTTTTCTTTTCGTTTTTTCTTCGTACGGATCGTTTCGATCAGAGAGAGGGCAGGGTAGACAATCGGATGAAAAGCGTACTGACAACATCATCGGACCTGGCCGCGATTCAGGGAGGCGATAAGCCGGCAGTCATGGCTTCGCCCGTTGAAGCGGTTAACGCGTTACTGGCTATTATGGAACAAGCGGGCGACTACGAGCACGCGAACAAGCTGAAGCAGCTGCTGGCGAAAGCCGAGAGCGGACGGCTGAATTTGGCGTTCTGCGGGCATTTTTCCGCAGGAAAATCAAGTTTGATCAACAGGCTATGCGGGCATCCGCTGCTGCCTTCAAGTCCCATCCCGACGAGCGCAAACATCGTCAGCATCGCAAGCGGGGAGGCGGGAGCGCGAGTCGTGTACCGGGGGGGAACGGATTCGGAGCCTGGAGCTGCCGATGCGTCCCGGTCCGAGCGGGTGCCGCTGGAAGATCTGGCTGCTCATTGCCGCAACGGGGAACAGATTGAAACGGTAGAAATCACGTACCCGATCCCGTTCCTGAAGGATCATGCCGCGCTGCTCGACACGCCGGGGATCGACTCGACGGATGACGCGCATCAAATGTCGACGGAATCGGCGCTTCATCTGGCCGACGTCGTCTTCTATGTGATGGATTACAATCATGTGCAATCGGAAGTCAATTTGGCGTTTACGAAAAAAATGACCGAATGGGGCAAGCCGCTCTATTTGATCGTGAATATGATCGATAAACATCGCGAGCACGAAGTGAAGCTTGAGACCTATAAAGCCGGCGTACAGGAAGCGTTCGCGAGCTGGGGCGTACGGCCGGACGGGATCGTTTACACGTCCGTCAAGGTCCCCGATCATCCGGCCAGCGAATGGAGCAAGCTTGACTGGCTGATCGGCGAATTGATCGGCCGGCGTGAGGGACTCGTGGCGCAAAGCTTGGAGAAGTCCGCCCGCGCGCTTGCGCTCGCTCATGCGGCCAAGCAGGCCGAGGCGAACGAGCCGGTCAAGGAAGCGCTGCATGCGCGTTTGGCTGAAGACGAAGAAGCGGAATCGGCGCAGCGTGAATACGGTGAGGCCGCCGCCGAGCTGCAGCGGTTGGAAGGGCTGCCCCATGCGCTGCTCACTCTACTCCGCAAGGATGTGACGGCGCTGCTTGACAACGCCAACGTCATCCCGGCGGCGACGCGCGACCTCGCACACGCGTATTTGGAGAGCCGCCGGCCCGGCTTCAAGGTCGGCTGGCTCGGTTCGGCGGCGAAGACGGCTGCCGAACGGGAGCAACGGCTGGCCGCCTTGCATCAGGACTTCGTCTCGCAGGTGCAGACGCAGATCGAACGCCATGTGCAGCTGACGTTGAAGCGGCACCTGGACGGGCAAGGGCTGCCGAAGGAGCGCGTCCAGCTTGTCGCGGACGAGGTGACGTTCGACCTGGCGCCGGATTGGCTGGCCGCACAGGTGAACGAAGCGGCGGTGTTCGGGGGCGAATACACGCTGACGTATTCGAAGCAGATTGCCGCTGAAGCAAAGGCGGCCTACCGCAAGCTGGCGCTGGCCGCGGCCGAGCGGCTGACGGCCGAGCTCGCGGCGGCGCTCGCTCCGCAGC
>NZ_BIMH01000017.1 GCF_004000985.1 Paenibacillus validus NBRC 15382
TTTTTTTGCTCCTCCGGTTCAGTTCTCGGTAAAGAGACCCTTTACTCACACTCGACATTTCTTCAATTTGAGCTATTGTAAAGCTCCCACTTTCGTAAAGCATTACTGCTTTGTCTAGTTTTTTCTTATCAGTAGCAGGGCGACCACCCTTGCGTCCACGCGCTCTAGCAGCTTCCAACCCTGCAAGTGTACGTTCACGAATAATGTCCCGTTCAAACTCTGCGAATACCGCCATAATACCAAACAGTGCCTTTCCTGCGGCTGTACTAGTGTCTATCTTATCGGATAGGCTTACGAACTCGATGCCATTTTTATTTAATTGAAATAATACATCAAATAATTTTTGAGTTGAACGTGCTAACCTATCAAGCTTGTAAACGATGAATGTATCGCCGGGGCGAAGGTTGTCCAGTGCTTTCGCTAGTTCCGGGCGGTCATCTTTACCGCCACTTGCCTTCTCTGTATAAATCTTTTCAAACCCATACTTCTTCAAAGCATCTATCTGAAGATCAAGAGATTGGTCGGCGGTCGATACTCTAGCGTAAGCGATTTTCAATTCACAATCATTCCCTTCTTCGACTTTAATAGAACAGTACCATAAACGAAGGTTTTCGTAAATATGATTTTGGAACGACTTTCGTACCGAACTAGGGATTTAAAAACTTTATTTTTTTCATATTGCGTAATCGTTTCATAAATAATCGTTTTCGTACTGAATATAAAAAAATAAAAAGAACCCTGCGCGGTTGACAAGGTTCTTTATTGCTATCAGTATTCAATTACTTCAATCGGCAGTTATTTGAATAGCCACCACATCTTAGTATCATCGTTGGGCACTAAATCAAGATACCCTTTTTCTAGACATTTGAGGAATACAGCATCACTTCCGTATAATGCGTTATGCATCCGTTTAAGTATTTCATCAGGGTGCTCTGCACTATGTGAAGATACTCGTGTTGCTACGTAATAAGAGCCGTCTTCCCTCTCGTACAAATCCATCCAACCATTAAAGATGCAGTGGAGAATGGTACTGTACTGCTCAAATGGCTTGTCGCTAGACAGAAGTTCTTGGACTTGATAAGGCGAATCGTCATAGTCAATAATTTTACTCATCGTGTTACCCCTCTCGTGGTTTATGTTCCTTACACAATAAATATCGTGGTAACCCTTTGAGTAGTTGCAATAAGCATAGACAGTAATTATATTTTATTTTATGATTTAGGTAACTATTTTCAAAAGGTGGTGTAAACTATGTCGCGCGGTGGTAAACGTGCAGGTGCAGGACGTAAAGCACAGGGGATAACTCGTAAAGTGTCGCTGACTCTAACCGAAGAACAATGGAATCAGATTGAATCATCGGGCGAACCAACGGTTGCGGCATACATTCAGAGCCTTATGTATAAGGTAACTCCAATCATAAAAGAAACCAAGATTCATTCTGAATCAAGTAACACAAATCATAGGGAGTATCAGGGATTAAAGAGGAAGGAAGCGGAGGAATATTGGTCAATCTTTGCGAACTTTGAAGAATCAGCCGCCCCTGAGGTATTAGAGGGGGCGAGAGCGGTTTTCTTAAGGGTACTGTTCCCCATGGGCGTTGAATCAGCACAATTAGAGGTTAAACCCAACTTTATCTGTCCTTTTACTGGTAAACGCTTCGGCTCAGTAAAAGCCATGATAAAGGCGGCTGTGCCGCACTTGGCGGAATCGGAAAGAAGGAGATTAGAAAAGTTAATGAAATCACAGTAAATTATTTCTTCTCCTAATCCGCCGCATTTCATAACCCTTGAACTTATCCTCCCCGTAGTGCTGTACTACTTGTTCTCAGTTCTTTATTATTCTTATATGTACTTTCTTAGGGAAGCAAAATGTTTAGGTGCTACTTACGGAAAACGAACAAGAGAGGGAAAGATAATTCCTTAAATATTCGAGTAGGTGGAAAATAAATTCCAATTACAGGGAAAAATATTTCCTTGTGTATGGAATTTATTTTCCTTCTCATAAATCGTTACAGTTTTCTACGCTTTCTTGAGATGAGCCTTTCTATAAATTCATCTTCTGATTTGCCCATGTACTCCTGCTTGGTTTCTCGTGCTTGTTGTGCTCTAATTTCTTCTAGACTTTTGCCCTTTCTGTCCTTAAATGACCGTTCTTCATACGGGGTATGTTTGCTTCCGGTCTCTAGGTAGCGTTGGACATTATAGAGAGCATCACAATCCGCCATTAGAAAAGCTGTCGGAGAGATTTTTTCAGACGGCGGATAGTTTATGAAGAACGCTTCAATGTGCCTTTTCATCATCGGCTTACGCTCAGCATTCTCATGGTCTCGATAATGGTGCTGTAAGTCTTTAATACAATCCTCGACCGTTTTTCCAGTCTTACTACTCTTAGCGGCGTGATTTTTTCCTGTAACTCTATGGTACTCTTGGAGGAAGTGATTCACAAATTCAGGATATGACCATGACTGCACGTCCTCAGGCAAGACGGTATCTTTCGGTAAAGGACTGCTTTTTTTGTTCTTTGATTTAGGTAAGCACTTACCTACGCTCGCCATTCCTTTACATTGAAGGGTTTCCCTCAGATAATTGCTGTATTCCGTTAGAATCGCCTGACGCTCGTTCTCAGCGGCGTTCTTAAGTCTGACGACATAATCATGTTCTACGTCTTGAATAGCAGATGTGAAGGCATCTAACAAGGTATCTGCTCCAAGTCCTGTCTGTAATTCGGTAAGTGCAATCAATTCATTTTCGATACGACTCAAAAGCACATAAGGATTATTCACAGGGCGGTCATTGATAGTGAATACGAACTCCCCACCGTCTCCACCTTGTAGGGAATAGGTTTCGATGAAACCAAGTTCCTTCAACCGTTTTGCGTAGTTTTTTACTGTCTTGTCAACACTGTTCCCGAATACTCTCTTTAGCAGAAGTCTCGACATTGCGACAGTTTTCAGTTCTTTACCCTGTTTTTCTGCGGTATTGACGCGATTGGTAATAAGCCCAAGCAACTTTAATGAGTCGCCTGTCAGGCGGCTACAACATGCTACTTCGTTCGGAAGGGAGTAGAATCCGTTTTGGTACAGTATGAATCTATCCGCCATTATCTGCATCCCCTTCTATGGACGTACTCTGCAACGGCTTCTCGGCTTATCATGTAAGAGCAAGTCTTACCCTCGCCTATCTTCACAGCGTCAAGCTGACGAGCGTGTATTGCCCTTAGAATCGTTCTAGGGCTCACTCCTGCGACTTTAGCAGCTTCTTTGCGGCTGTAAATCTCTTTCATGTTCTGTCCCCCTAGAGTTGGAATAAGTTAGCGACAGCTAAGGGCAAAAAAATAACCCTCACAACCTAAGAATCGTTGCATGAAGGCGTTTAGTTGCGAAAGGAAGTGCTTATAATAAGGACACGTCCTTAGTTCCGCCCCTGCTCTTGACTCAAGCAGGGGCTTTTTGTGTTCATTTGCGTTCGGTCATTCAGACGGCTACACTGACTAAGGAAAGAGCACGTCAGCATCGAAGCCTAGCTTATGAAGGTCAGCCTTCAATTGTTGTTCTTCGACTTGGAAAGGGAACTTTCCGTGACCTCTTACGTTTCCTGTAAGGCGCTCAGCGTTAAGCTTACCTTCACGTATCCATCTCATTAGCGAATCCTCAGTAACGATGCGACTACGGCTGTTTGCGGTCAGCTTATGGGCGATACTCGATAGCGTCCAATATGTTTTCATGCTTACCGTCTCCCTTCCTCGATTGCCTTTTCAATGAAGTCTATCAAGTCGGCTTCTCTAATACGCCATAACGAACCTGATAGCTTCATAGCTTTAATGCGCCCCTCACGAAGCCATTTGTAACAAGTAACCATTTCAATATTCAGCAGTTCAGCAGTTTGTTCTGCCGAATATAGGCGACCGAGATACTTTTCTACATCGTACATGCTTTTAGTTACCCCCTTTGGTATTTTCCACTATGAATTTCCTCAGACTTTCTTGGGTTACGCGAATCGAGCCGCCAACTTTTGTGCTTGGTAGTGTTCCGTCGTTTACCATCCTGTAAACGGTCGCATACGATAGCGACAATACTTCCGCTACTTGCTTTAGCGAATAAAGGCGTTCTATCGAAATCAGCCCCTTTCATTGGATTTTTGAATCATTTCTAATATAAGAAGCCATTTGATAAAAATAACAAGGGAATGTAGGCGTTTGATAATAGAAATACAATACTGAGGAAGCACCTATTCAAATCAAATCATTAGACCAACAAGAGAACGAAGCTTACCTTTTTTCAACGTAATCTGCACTTTATTGCTACGTCACAATTAGTTAATTCCGAGATGGCATCAGGAAATCTCATAAATAGTAGTGTTTACCACAATGCATAATTCAGGTCATAACGATGTCAAAGTATTTTAAGCATTCCACCGCAATTATTTCAGACCTTGGCGCGATTGTTACTGCGAACGCCAAGGAGGGGTAGACGATATGAAAGTAACTTGCAAATTCGCCAATGAAAACAACATTCAAGACCTCATGCTTGAACTCTTGAAATCTCGTGTTGACACGCTGATTGAGCAGTCTTACCATAATAATCAAGCGAATACTGTCACATCTCAAAAACATGCTTCCAAAGGGGGAGAATGCGCATGAGATGTGCCATCTATGCAAGAGTAAGTACAGTTCTCGACAGTCAGAAGGATAGCCTTGAAAGTCAAGTCTCGCACTTTGAAAACTATATAAAAGACAAAGGTTGGGAACTCGTTGATATTTATGCCGATGAAGGCATAACTGGTACGAGTACCGCCCAACGCCATCAATTGAAGAGACTTCTGAAAGATGCCGAACGAGGACTTTTCGACGTTGTTCTGATAAAGGCTCTATCAAGATTGTCTAGGGACACCTCGGACTCAATTAACATAGTCAGAACGCTAAACAGTCACAACGTTAAATTGTATTCTTCAAGAGAAGGCGAGATTAAAGATGAGTTTCAATTGACGGTCATCTCGATAGTTAATCAACGGCAAAGCGAAGACACATCGTATAACGTCAGTTGGGGCATTGCTGTAAAATCTCGTAACGGCATCTTTCACGGTACGCCGCCCTTCGGTTATGACAAAGTAAAGCCGGGGAAGTTAGTTCCGAATCCTGTTCATGCTCTAACGGTACAGCTAATATTCGACCTCTACCTAAACAAAGGGATGGGCGTTCAAGCAATAGCCAACTACTTGAATGATGAATTAGGCGTACTTCCTTCAAGAAAGAACACAAAAAAGTGGTATGATTCATCTATCCGCTTGATGCTAACTAACCGACACTATATTGGCGATTTGGTTCAGGGGCGTTCCAAAGTTGACGTTAAGAATAAGAAGTTCCTTCAAGAGAAGGGATACAAGAAGCGGCATAAAATTGAGGAAAGCGAATGGATAGTCATTCCTAACCAACATGAACCGCTCATTACTCGCGAGATGTTTGAAGCCGTTCAGGAGAAAATGAAGCAAAAAGCCGTTCGAGTGTTCAGGGGCAGGGGGCGTAAATCGTTATTCGCAAGGGTAGCATTCTGCGCGGATTGTGGAGCAGGAATGAACTTCAAGAATGACCGTCAGTCCTACGTCTGCTCAACTTATCAGAAGAACACAGCTAAAAAGTGTTCTTCGCATATCATCAAGCATGACGTACTAAAGAAAGCTGTCCTTGCTAATCTAAAGGACTTGCTTGATAACTCTCTGAATATGCAATCGCTAGTAGATGTAACAATTCAACGAGCAGGGATAAAGAAAAACAATGCCGCTAAGGAACTTGAAAAGGTTCAACGAGAAATTAGCAAATTGGATAAGGAACTTGTTCAGCTTACGAGGAATTGGACTACTGGCGATATTAAAAAAGAGATGTTCGATGCATGCTGTACGGCAGTCAGCAACGAACGCCAAGCACTAGAGGAACGGGCGGCACGTCTTCAAACCGAAATCGCCCACGAATACGATACAGAATCGCGTGTATTGGCATTTAGGCGGAGTTAATGAAGTTCGCCGCCCTAGACGTCAGCAACGAGGAAATCCTGAGGGATATGATTCACAAGATGATTAACCGTGTGGACGTTCACGAAGACGGTTCAATCGAAATCAGTTACAACTTCCAAAACCCACTAAAACAGGGGGCGTAGCCTTTAATTAGGCTCGCCCCTCCATTCCATCAATATTACGCACTCCACATGTGTTGTGCTGGGAATAGGAATGCACTTTCCCCCTTTCACTTCGCATGGACTTTTTTTGCTTATGCATCTTGCTTTGGATGCTGTTATGAAAGCCGGTTTTATAGACGAAGGTCAATTTGTACGGCTCGGGACTACCTTGATCGGGGTTCTCCCCAATAATCACTTTATCGACAATGCTTTCGAATACGTTCCGGTCGAATGCGGTCAGAAGCTCATTCGTTTGAAGCACTTTGCGAAAATGTTCAAGCCGTTTTCCCAAGTCAATTTCATCTTGCGCGGATTGCTCTAACTGTTCCTTTTCTTCGAGCAATTTAGTAAGCGAAGTATCGAGCTCCGCATACTTCTGTTCGTAAGTAGCCCTGTCTATTTTCTCATCCAGGCACAAATCAATCAGTTTGCAACGTTTTTGCTCCGTAGCCTGAATATCGCTGATAATTTTGTTCAGTCGCTTTTGATTATTCTGGTCGCTAAACACGGACTCCATTCTTTTCATAAGCTCGTCTAGCACATCCGAATTGTTGCGGCACACCAATTTGTACGATTCGACAAAAGCACCCTCAATCAGCTTTTCCTCCAAGGCTTTACTGAGAGAGCAGTATTTCTTCCCTTTTTTCGTGGCTGTCACACACTGCCAAATCACCTTTTCATGCGGGGTTCCGCTGTGCCAGTTCCGCCGCGAGAGATTGCTTCCGCAGAAAGCACATTCCAACTTGCTGCTGAAAGCAAATTTCCTGCTGTACTTGTCCCGCTTGCCTTTTGCGCCGCGGCGGCGATTCTCGCCTCTTCGATGCAATATGTCCTGCGCCTTTTCAAAAACTTCCTCGCTGACAATCGGCTCATGATGATTTTTGACATAAAACTGATCTTCCTCGCCGTAATTGTCCAATCTTCTCTTGGAAATGGGATCGACGGTAAATGTCTTTCCTTGCAACAAATCGCCTTTGTACTTCTCATTCTTTATGATACCAAGAACGGTTGTGTCCTGCCATTCGACTCTTCCGTACTTGGTTTTATGTCCCGCCTCAGTCAGTTCCTTTGCAATAACGTAAGCGCCGATTCCCGATGAGTATCGTTCAAAAATATAGCGGACGATTTCGGCTTCTTCTTGATTAACGGTTATCTGTTTCGTATTCACATCGTAATCGTATCCCAGACAACTTTGAAAGCCCACCAGTTCGCCGCGCTTCATTTTCATTTTCAAACCTTTTTTCACGTTGGCGGAGATATTCTCCACTTCCTGCTGCGCTACGGAGCTTAGAATGACAAGCAACAATTCGCCGTCCATCGTCAGCGTATTGATATTTTCGTCTTCAAAAAATACGGCGATGTTCTTTTCCTTCAACATTCGGACGTATTTCAACGTATCCAGCGTGTTTCTTGCAAACCTGGAGATAGACTTTGTGATGATCATATCAATTTTCCCATCCATACAATCGTTAATCATGCGCTGAAAATCCTCGCGCTTCGTTACCTGTGTCCCGGTTATGGCTTCGTCCGCATAAATATCGACAAGCATCCAGTCGCTGCGCTTGCTTACGAGATCGGTATAATATGCGACTTGCGATTTGTAGCTGTTCAATTGCTCCTCAGTGTCGGTACTTACGCGGGCATAAGGGGCGACGCGAAGAACATCCGATAACTTTCCGGCGTTGCGATCCGATATTTTCCGACTTGCTTTAATCACTTCCACTTCAAGAGCCATGGTGTTGTCCTCCATTCTTATTTACTCGCCATCAGTTTAATAAGAGATGGGCGAACCGACAAATGTGCGAATCAAGAAGTAAGGTCCGAAATGATGCCGTAATCCCGCATCGTTTTGTTCTTTATCAAATGAAATTCGTTTTCGGTAATCAAAGATAAAGCCAGTAACTGTCTTATCATAGCTATTTGCATGCTGTACCGGATGAGTTTATGGTTCATAATAACCTCCCATTAATCCATCAAAGCTGAAAATCAGAGATGCGCAACGAACATAACCGTATGTGCGCATCTCTGTTTTCGCCTCTGTTTTGGTTGCTTCTCTCAAATATCCTATCCGGCGGACAGTGGTTAGCCGTCCTCATAGGCTTCAAACCTCTTCCAGGATCGCTGCAAGCCGCCCCCATTGCGCTGAACTGTGGCTGGACGGAAGTATCATTATCCCTCCGCATGGGTCTTCGCCATAAATAGCACCACCATTTTTCATTGCATGGGCAAAATCGCTCGCAGTTTACCGCTTCTGATTTCAGGGCATGTAGAAACAAGAACCGGCAAAATGGTCATGGCGCGCCTGCAATCTGGCTTTCCTTTCAGGTCATGCGGGGAACGTACCGGATAAGATTTTATTCAGTTTTCAAGGATCAATGAGGGGTTGAATAGTGTCCCTCTAATATTCATTTCATTTTCAATGCAAAATCGGACCTTGGTTGCAAAACTATCGATCAGATCGGAGAGCGTTTTCTAAGAAAAAGGCGAGGGGGCTAAGGAAAACGAGACACGAGGATACGTTCTTTTGATGCCAGACGTGAAAGGGGTATTGCTACTCTGTCGAGATAAATAGGCACAGACTTTATTGGTTTAATGCATTACCGCCGTTCAGTAGCGTTAGACTCTTTACGCTGTGGTCGAGTCTGACTCACAAGCGCTTACGTTAATGGCGGTATTACGTCACCGACGAAGCACATAAGTTGTAAGTGCTGACAATTCTCCTGAACAAGCTAAATCCCCGGAACGATTATTATAACGAGAACATTCAATCCCTCATTCATTCTGGTTTTGGATTGAACTTAGTTATAAATTCCCCGGGGATTCTAGATATTTGCTATTCGCTTTCTGATTCGAACTTTCGAAAAGCTTTATTGGGTACTCTAATTAAATTATAATCTTCCGAAGGTAATTTACTTATTGCTTGACGTGTATCGCTATCCTTTATCGTAATTCCAACAATGACCTGACTCTTTTTCAACTTGATAATACAATTAAAAAATTGCTCCATATCATTAATAACGATGCTATGCTGGGCAGGTTCGTCAAAGATTAATACTCCGGGGTGATTTCCTGCTTTTTCATTAGATGTTTGGAGTAATGCCAGTATAAAAGCCCATATCGCTCGTATATTATCACTTGCTGAAGAATCAAATTTCATATCGAATCCTTCAATTACGGGTAGATATGACTCTAAAGAGATATCTATTTGATTTAAGTTGAGAATACTTTTATAACCAAATTGCCTCAGATTGTTAATAAAATGATTTCTTAATGTCTTTATTTTTTCCTCATCCAAGTCCGTAAACTTTTTACTTGGCAATCCGGATTTTTCTGTTAGATATTGTTTCCAGTCATCCGATAGCTCTTTTAGTTTCAGTTTCTGGCTTGATAAAAAATCACACAATTTATTGAGATTGTTTATTTCGGAATCAAGTTGCAATCTCTTATAAACAATAGATTCTGACATATTATCGTTCGTCGAATAAAGATCGCTGCGTAACGATTTAGCTAAACTACGAAGCTTAAATAAGCTATTTTCCAATTGAGTTATTTTACCCTGCAATTTCTCTTTATTTTGTCTATGACTATTTCGGGCAAATTCTAGCATCTCTTTCTGTGCGTTCAAATGCCTAATGTTTTCATCAATACTCATGACCTGCATATGACTTGAATCTGGAATCAAAGTATCCTGAATAGCTTGACTACATACAGGACAAAGATCCTTCGAAGTAGCTAAATTCAATTCAGAACCGAGATCTCGAAGACGTGCAGCATCTTTATTATTTCTAATATCAGAATCGATTATTTCCAGATTACTAGCTAATCTTTCAATACTGCTATTTTCTGAAAGCAACATATCTCTATGTTTATGAAGCTCGCTTTCGAATTGGTCTATTGAATTTTCAGTCTCATTTAGTTCTTCTTGAATCTCATCAAAATTATCGATGATTTTGGGCTTCATAAGCCCCAATTCTTTATACTGCTCGTTAAGGTCTTCAATATATTCCTCTATACTGTCATTATCCTTACTAATAAGGATTTTTGAGAAATCATCCTCGGACAGCAACTTCGGGCTTGCTGGAAGCCCACTTATTGTACATGACTCCCTATTTGTATAAATGATTAATTCCTTTACAAGGGACTCCCATTTATGCTTAATGTTACTTTCCGATGTCCGAAGGTAATCCTTTTTCTTTTCATTTTCCAAAGTATCTAGGCGCAAAATAAATTCTAATACCCGTTTCTTGGACTCTCTAATTCCGAGAACAGGCATTCCTGATAAGAGATCCGCCCATCCGTGCTTCTGTTCAATAAACATCCCTGAGAAAATTAATTGCAAATATAACTTTCTAATTGCATCATCAGAAGCTGGTACTAACGGTAATTCAATATGTAAGAATGTTTCTAAGAAGCTATGAAATCCTTTTTTGTTAACTGCTGAATTGGGCATATGTACGTACATATCTTCGCACAATATATTGGGTTTTCCGATATCGTCTAATTCACTGTGACACACCGTAATCAGTTTACTATCTCTATTTTCCATCTTAGCTGCCCGGTAAATTGTAATCACGTCTTTACCATTTGAAATTTCCAAATATGCCCCTGACTCAAGTACTGGCCATACGCTTTCTCCTTCTTCAATAGAAGTTTTATACACTGATGTCAGGACTTTCTCACCGCGACCACCAATTATTTCTTCAAGACCAAGACAGTAATAAATTGCAGCTATTATTGAACTCTTTCCACAGGTGTTATCTTCACTTGCAATAAAATTCAGACCTTCAGTGAATTTATCGTCAGATCCAAACACACCGTTACTTGTCTTAATTTCAGTTTTCAATCTTCTAATTCTCAACATTGGAATACCTCCAAAGCGAAGTGAGGTTGTTAATTTTTTCTTCTGTTAGTTTATTTGACAAGGTGAATAAATACCGCTTTTCATTACTTAATAAATCTGTGTTTCTAATAATTTTCTTTACGTAGGCCTTACCCTTCTTTGTCAGACGAAATAAACCATTTTGTTGTTGAAAGAACAGTTCTTCAGCAAGTGCATACTTTACAGCATGGTTTACTGCTGGATCAAATCTCACTATAGTATAATTGGTTAGTCTATCGTTAGCGAAATCACTTAATTTCTCCATGTCATTGTTTGTACTAAGACCGATTGAAATCATATGCAACTTTAACAATGAACACCCTCCACGGCCACAGCACATTTCAAGAATTAAGCAAAGTTGTGCCAACTTATAACTAATTCTATAGTTGTACGGTACTGCATCGGGCTTCGCATCAAACAATATCTCATCCGCAATTAGAAAATTTTTCTCTAGCATTATCCCAGTTCACCTACTTCTAAACTGCATCGAACAATCAGCAAGCCACCCGCTAATAAGATCAATTTTTAATTCCATTACTGATGCAGTTGTAAGATATTTAAACTGTTGTTCTAGCTTATTCTGAAAATCATCGAGTATTTCGAAAAATAACTTAGAGTTAATTGAACTGTCTGTATTCATTTTAGTTTTTAGGGATACCTGCTTTTTATACGATTGCTCCAGCATGTAAATTTCTTCATAGACCTCAGGGTAAGAAACACGTAATATTCTTAGAATTTCAATGCCTTTAATGTAGGAATCTATGTAAGTATTAACAATATCATTGAAATCCTCATCAGACTCTTCAACATCTCCCATTACTGCTTTAACCTTTCTTTTAATATTGCCGGCTTTCTCAGAATCGCATTTCGACCAGTCGGGACTAGTAGTATGGTAAATTGCAAAGTTAAGTTGCATATCCGTCAATGTTGTTCGAATGATTTTAGATATTTCCACTTTAAAGTCTTCTGCTTGCTTAATGACTATTACAAAATCATCATCTATATAATCATAATTATTTGGTTCGGATTCTTTCTTCAGAAGCACTTCTTTACGTTTAGTCTCTGCATGTGTAACAATTCTTGAATCCCTGTACTGAGGAATTACAAAATGCCATTCTTTTATTTTGGGCACACCCAATTCCTTTAATCTTTTGGCATATTTGGGCGATATCAATTTGTTTATATCTGCTGTCATTTTATCTCTTAGATGATCGTGCAATTCATCATCAGAATACTCACGTTCAGGGCAATAACATTGATAAACCCTTCCATGACGTGTAAATCCCTCAATACCAGCATCACCTCCATGAACTGCTGGAATTTCGGTGAAGTGCTCATCTTGGTATTTCATCCTGTAACAAGAGGTAATTAGACTTTCCCAAGAATCACCGTTTAAAGGTCCTTCAATAAAATTTAAGATCATTTATCTGTACCACCTAATAACTTAATAGAGATAGAACTACTTTTATCTGCTTCTTGGCGCAAAACTTTTATATCAACCATAAATGTAGCGAGTGAGCAAGCGTAACGAATTTCTGCCAATTGAAAAATAGAAAATACTTTCACAACGATTACCTCTTTATCGAAAAAAAATAATCGTTCATTTACTCGAGGTAGGGTACCAGTACTCATAATATTAATCCTCCACATAGAACTGACAATGGCTGTCGTGCCAAAATACCGCCCGTTACCAGTCATATAAAGCAAGCTCGATCCGTAAAGAATAAACTGGAGAACAGTATAAAATAATTCCGACCTGTTTTGATAAAACAAATCGTCATGCATATAATTACATATGTTCATGAAGACCCACCTTTCGCTACTCCCGAAAGTTACCTATTTGACAAAAGGGGACTTTATTCCTTCTTTTTCGCAATAAACGCGCTTTCCACAGCCAAAGTTTATTGAAGCCAACACTTGATAACCGCCCGTGAACCAATTTTGTCCAGCAAGAAGATATATGCTTTATGGGGCACGCTAACGCGAATAAGGCTCAGAACTTGAGCCTTATCTTTTCGGAGGATCAATTTGCGTTCGTAGAATGCGATCTGCCAAACAGGACTTGTTTATCCAAATCGAACAATTCCTCTTAGGGCAGATGATGTTTAATCGTTTCAGGTTATTCCGGCGTAAATCCAATATCCTGTTCTTTACCTAAGATCGCTAACATGAAAGGTCGGAACTCTACGGATAGCATTTCATTTATTATGTCTTTCTGTTCACTTGTAAAGCGGTATATGTCGGCCTGTTGCTCCGCAGTCCTGCTGGCAATCGTAATATGCAAAATGTACTCGTAGTTGGTAATCGTTTCTTCGCTGGTGCTCCCGTCTTCATGTTCTACCGTCATTGTTTCCTTATGTTCTATCGTTTCAACGTGAGTTTCTATTGGATTCATATCCCAAAAAACGGATTGGATTATACCGATTCTTGTTGCATCGAGCGTAGCCACATCCATTCCATTTTCAGCATCCATGACGGTCTTCACGGCGAAGACGGCTATAATATCCATCCAATTATCCATTCGAGTATTGTCCGCGCTGCCAGGATAATGAATTTCCACCCGGTCTACAGGGTCGGCTGATTGCTGTACTTCTTCCAGTCTGGCGGCAAATTCATCGTCCATTTGTTCAACAATTTGGGAAAGCGGCTTTACATCGGCGTCCGTATTTTCGCCGGATACAAAGATGCCAAAGGGAGAGGAAATGACTGCGGCTACCGCCATTACAATGCACAACAAGATGATAACGGAACTACTGATCCCCAAAAGCGCCGTCAATCCCTTGACGAGCAGGGCGGTTGCTTTTGCAACCATTCTAATGATCCGAAGATTAAATCTCGCGGCGGCTTGTGCCCTTTGAACAGATCGGCGGGCAGTCATCACCATTTGTACTGTCCGCCGTGCCGTTTTGAACGCATTCATTTTCCCTTCGGCTTGCGAATCCGGATGATTATTAGTCTGACCCAGTCGTTGCCCGGTTTTAATAAATAGGGGTAATACCTTGAATTTTCGTTCTTTACGTTTGATCGTTGAACCTGCTTGTTTTGATATAGCGGAGGGGATACGGGATAACGCTTGTCTGAAATGTCGTGGCTTCAATCTTTCCGGCGTTAGCGTTTTAGGGTGATTGCTTCGTACATTTGCTGAATGAGATGCCGCGGCGGTGATGATTATTTCATTTTTTACGACGGACTTTGGATGTCTAACGTCCATTCTTAGCATCTGGTCAGGAAAGCTGTTTTTTTGAGAACGATGCAAAAGCCGGGCATTGACCCGGCTTCGTACAAAGCGTTGTTTTCCCGGTAGTTGATCAGAAGGCAAAAGGTATTTTCCATCGAACGGCTCACGGGGTTGCATCCTACGGGTAAATCGCAGTGTACTCATGTTAGAAGCATCGGCATTCGGGGAAAGTCGGGAATCGTTAACGGGATTTTTTCTCGCCTTCATAACCCCGTCTGTCGTTTTCTTATACTTTTTTACGGGTAACCCACTCGATTGTGGATTAGCAGCATCTTCAACTGGAGTTGCCCTCTTTTTTTGAATCAACCGAATCAGTCTGCTGTTGGTCTTCATGCGAATGCCCATTTGAGCCATTGTTTTAATTGACGATGCGGTGCGGTGTTGCGCAAATTCAACAGGAGATGGGGAAGTCGACTCATCGTTGTCTGTATGATTCTTGACTCGGACACCCGTTTTCCTTACTCGTTCCATTAAATTTTTGAACCTATCCAGCCGTTTTATGTTTTTTACAACAACCCTCGTTTTAATTTCTTTCATCTTCTTATGCACCCCCGACAATCGGTATCTGTTCAGCGGGTTTGTTCAGATAGCCGTTTGAAAATCTTTTCCTGACTTCGGAAATATTCCGGATAACGAAGATGAATTGCCTCGAAAAAGAAAGGGGCGTAGCTGCAATCGAATAATTCGTTGGGAGTGGAGAAGCGTTCCCCACCTGGTTCGGTCCACCCGTTCCATAGATTAAAGGCGAGCCGACATATTCGAATGGAACTGCCGGTTTGCCATGGGGCCGAAAGGCCCTTGGGATTAATGCCGCCGTTAGAAAAATCAAACAAATCACGTACATGACTCCTAGTTTCCCGGGAAATGCCCAATGTGTAAAAAAGCGCACGATGATAGCCGTCGTTGCATTTCCTTTCAGCCAGCATTTGATGATAGAACCTCTCGTGTTCTTCATCCCGAAATCGAATAGGATGCATCGATACTTGCCCCTCTCACCGAGAATGATGAGCGGCTGGATGCAACCAGCCGCTGTCTGAAAAGATCCTCTATATAACATTTCATTCTGACGGGAAAACCGGACCCAATGACGAAAAATCACATGTTTTTGAGTAGACGCTCCATTATCTTTAAGCCTTGTTTAATAGATTTACGAACGGCCCGTTCATCGACATGCTCAGCTCTGGCAATAGCGACTTTGCTCATGCCTAGAAAAAAGTGTGCATAAATTCGTCTGGCCGATTTCTCCGGCAACTGGCACAACGCTTCGTAAAGCTGTTGCCGGGAGAGCTTGCGTTCATAGTACTCCTCCGGCGAAATCGAAAGAAAAAGAACGTCCTTCTCAATTCCATCGTTTCGATCCAGCGAGTAATACGCCCGGTGACGATACGTGCGCAGTTTGTATGCGCTTTCAATTAATTCAAACCGATGCAGCTCCTGAGCCACCTCGTCATCCACTTCAACCCATACATCCGTTTTCCAAAAAGGATATATGTCTTTCAAATTGATCTTTTTCATACTCGTCCCTCCGTTTTGGTTTGTTTGATCAATCAAAACAGAGGGGGGAGAGCGACAGCCGACGCTTCCTGACAAGCGGGAAGGACAACAAAAAAGACCTTGCCGCAGAGCGTGCCAACGCTTGATTGCGACCAGGTCTGATCGTAAGACTTGATAAACTTGATTCCACGCATGCCGATGAATCATTCGCCGCTTGTTATTATGTGTCGTCGGGATACATCAACATCAACTCCCTTTCTCACCTGGCAACACCGTGCGAGAAATTGTGCGGGCCTTTGATGGTTGGCGTTGCCCTATGTTTAGTTCAACTCCTTTACATTCGGAATATAGTCGACGACTGCTGTATCAGTAACAAAATAAAAAAAGCGCCGTATTTCTTCCCACTGGGATAGCAGGGAAAGAAACGGCGCTTGATGAAAGGGACAACCAGTCTTCATGATGCTTGTGGTTGCACAACCTGTCCACACTAACATCATAACACGGATCATGTGCATAACGCGTGCAGACTTTGTGCAAAAAGAGAGCAAATCCAGTGCTGCGTTCGGTGCATGTTCGATGCAGTTCCGGCGCTTCCTTTCGAGCAGTTACTTACTTTTGTCTCCACTTCAACAAATGCTCGATGTGTTGAATCAGAAAATCTAAATCTTCTTCGGAACAATGCTGTAGCATTTGGCCAATCTGGGACAACGGCTCTGGAAGTTCGCGATTCTCAAAAACAAATAACTGAGACAAATCCATGCGCAAACCAACAGCCAGTTTATAAATATTATCCAATGAAACGTTCTTTAGCCCGCGTTCAATTTGTCCGATATAATTAGGATGGAGGTCTGCCCGCTCTGCAAGCTGCTCTTGCGTCCATCCGTATTGTTCCCGCAATGTGCGAATGCGCTGACCTAACGAATCCCGAATTGAGTTCACATTTCCACCACCTTATTCTTTCAGCTTATAAGGCAGAGTAAGTCAAATGAACATTCGATAGATTCGCTATTCTCAGTATCCAATGTATGTGTTATAATCTCCTCAATACTCATTGAATCAATTGGCGAGACATTAATCGTATTTACTGGGATTGGACGTAACGAATAAAAACGTATTAAAATGAAAAATGGACGCAAAAAAAGAAGATGCGCATATGCATCTTCTGAAACCGGTCAATCATTTTGGGACGAATCCAAATCCAACAAAACCGCCCGATCTTTGATTTTCATATAGATTTTGTGCAATGTTCGCTTTCGAAGGTAGAAGTACGCGCGGCGGGAAAGTGCTAGGCGGCTCATGGCGTCTGAAAGCGCCAGTTGATCCATATATCGTAACCGAATGAACAAGCTTTCTTCCGGGGTGAGAGCCGAGAAAGCATAGTCGATCAAACCGATTCTGGATAGCAGCAACGGGATTTCATGTTCGGTGATTTCGATACGTCGTATAACCGTCCGTAAAACCGTTTCCTGTTTTCTGCCGCTGCTGTGAGCCGCAACCATTTGTAGCGTACGCGTTAATTCAGGGATGTAGGACAGTTCTGACTGCATGTACTTCAGTCTCGCCTTCCAGTCCTTGTAAGACTTCAGCCATAATTCTACTTTCTCATAGGGGACGGGGTGCTGGGTCAGCGTCATCACAATTCCCTCCTTGCTGTGCATGCTGCCTGAAATTGTTCCGCCAGCCTGCCTGTTAATCGTCATGATTATAGGTTGTTCACGCTCCGTTTTCATTATCATCGTCCCTTCTCTAGTAAAGTGGAGGAAGCAGTAAGGATGCCATTTTTCGCAACTTAAGTCAATTTTTGATTCTCACCTCCTACAAACTTGGTAATAAAATTCCTCTGTAGATACCTGCATTTGTCCACATTTTACCAATAATACATTCGAAAGAGGAGGGTGATTTTTCCCTCATACCAACAGATCATTGGTTGTCAAACCATCGCGAAACGGCTCGAATCGGAAACGAATCGCTAACAGGTGATGCGATCTAGTTGATCGTACAAGCCCCTACGTTTCGCTTTTTCCGCTGCTTCGCGAATGGAAGATACGTCGAATTTGCGAATGATATTGCGAACATGCGTCTTCATTGTGTTAGACGTGATTCCGAGCAATTCTCTAACTACCGGTTGTGTATAGCCCCAACCGATCAACTGCAAGATTTCTTTTTCAGTAGGAGTCAGCATTCGATGCAATTCCCTTCGCTTAACAAGTCCAATTTCATTACGGATGATGGATGCAACATCGGCGTGAAGGGAGGATTGCCCTTGATACGCTTCCCTGACGGCACTTGCGACATCCACATAATTGATCTTGGTAATATAATTGATCGCTCCGGCCAGCATTGCATCCACAATGATCTCGGGCTGGTAGAGTGAAGTCAAGATAATGATTGGCAGTGATTTGATCTTCAACACTTCGGCAATTGTATCCAATCCATCCTGTTGCGACGAATGTAACACCGGGTCATGAATCATTACGTCTAAATCCAATTGCATACTGGCTCGAATAGCCGATTCTTTGTTTGTTGCAATATGAGATATACTCATATCCGGCTCAGCATCGATCAACGCCGTCAACCGTTGTTGCCATACGGGGTCGCTGTCCACCAGCAATACTTGTATCCTGCTTTCTTGCCAGCGCATGACTTCTTCAACTTTTGCAGCATAGCGTACACGCTCCTCCATATATCATCACCTCGTATTCATTCTAGAATCACGACAAAAAGACACGTACCCTCAAACGGCCGTGTCTAGTTTTTCGTAGATGTGAGATTTGTGAGGGTAACCCGGCGATCATTGCAATAGTGCAGAAGACCCGTGGCTTTGCGTCCCAGCCTTTCGATCTGGTTTGCCATTTTTCCTATTATTTCTTCCAAATCATAGCCTTATAATACCATAATTTTTATTTTTCTGGCACCGCCCTAAGTCCCACGTGTTTAAATGTGTTGATATTTGTCGATTCTATATCATTTCATATCGAATGATACAGGATAAACTATAGAAGCGTCACAAATTGTAAGTTCGCGAAAAATTTCTTGATCACACAATAGGTCTAATCAACTACTCGTGGCTCTCACTCTGCATTATTTTTCCGTTGGCACCTCCCATGATTTACATTAGAGTCCAATATGTCAAGGTATCGCTTATGCCCAGCACTATAAATAACACACCCGCAAGTTTTTGTATCCACAACCCCCACCTTTTGGCACGCTTAACAATGACTCGATCTAACCCGAAACCTACAGCAAACCCGGCAATTAGTAAAAACGGCATTGCGGTACCGATTGCAAAAACAGATGGCAACACTACGCCATATGTTGATTGCAATGCCAAAGGCATAAGCGAACCGAAGAACAAAACAAACATTGTTGGACAAAATCCTAGCGAAAATGCAATCCCCATTAGAAAGGCTCCGCTCCTTCCTCCGGTTCGATCGGCCAATTTTTCAAAAAATCCTGCCACTCGAGCCCCAAGTTGAAAAGGAAGCCGAATCCAGCCAAGCAAAAACAATCCGATTAAAATCAATAACGGCCCAAGCAGCTTTCTTGCAAAAGAATATAAAGGGATCATGTCAGTGGATATCTTTTGACCGAAAAACCAAAACAAAGCACCGAAAATACTGAATACAATCATCTTCCCTAATAAATACATGAACGTTTCGGGCCACGACAACCTTGCTTGCGCTTGACGCTGCCCAAAGTAAGTAATAGCCGCAACGTTCGCTGACATTTGACAAGGAGCAACCGAACCAACAAAACCGAGAAACAGCGCCGCAAGAAAGGCGATATCAGTGTTCGCCGCGTTAACGAATGGTTCGCTAAGGAAGGCGCTAATTTTACTAAAAAAGGAGTACATTAACTATTCACCCCCCAAAATCCGTTAAATAGATTTGGCAGTTATGCTTTCATCACACATCGAACCTTGACAAGCATCTATTATAAACTACATAACGTAGTGTTTCGCGGATACATAAAAGCAGTCTATTTTATTTCCAGAATAACTGCCGCTTTATCGTTCACCGCAGTCTCACATTTCCAATTTATTTTATTCTTGCTTCAATTACTAGGAACAGTTCCCTACACATCGACGTCGTTTGCACCACTCTGAAACCTGCTTGTTCAACGGTTTCAAGTGTATTGCGGTTTAAATGACAACCAACACATAATCGTTTCCAAACGGGCGTTAACCAGTCTTGTATTTTACCAAGGACCAGATGATTTAACCTTACGTGTTCAAAAATTAAAATCGTTCCTTCAGGCTTGCATACTCTATGGATTTCGGCCAGAGCTTTCGCCGGGTCAGGTATCGTACATAATACTAGTGTTCCAACGATTGAATCGAACGAATTGGTTGGATACGGTAGATTTTGGGCATCTCCCGGTACCACTTCGATCGGAACTGTAGCTTCACGTGCTTTAATTAGGGATTGCTCCAACATCATTGGATCTGGCTCTATTGCAATGACTTGATCTGCAAACTCATAGTACAAAAAGTTAATACCCGTACCTGAGCCAATTTCCAGCACTTTTCCTTTCGCCTTAGAAAGAAGCTGTTTTCTTATCCGGCCGAATATTTTTGTTTCTAGCGGCTGCATCAACCGATCATAATATTTGTTGAATAATTTATCCATTGCAGCCTCCTGATCATAAACTGCTCACGAAGCAATTATTGTAATAATCGATTTATCCGGATGAGGATATCTTGTTCTTTCATCTCACCAATAAATTTATCTTTGATCACGCCAGATGAATCTACGAAAAACGTCGTGGGATAAGACATAACATTATATTTGTTTCGGATTTCGTTGTCGTTGTCGATAATGATCGGAAACGTAATCGCGTATCGATCAATAAAACTTTGTACTGTAACCCGGCTTTCACTTAAGTTAATGCCAAGCACTACCACATTGTCGTCTTTCCATTGATCATATTGTTTTTGCAGAGCCGGCATCTCGTTCACACATGGCGGACAAAACGTACCCCAAAAATTGATTACCAGTGCTTTCCCTTCATAGTCTGCTAATTGATGAACCTGTTGATCCAAACCAAAAAGCTTAAACTCGGGGGCTTTTGAGCCAATTTTTACGGAAGAATCTGATCTAAATAACGCTGATCCAATTGTATAAGCTCCAATTACCAATACGACCGACAATACAACAATTTGAATCCATCTTCGATTACGTTTCACTGTTATTCTTAAACCCCTTTTCCTTTATCCGCAATTTTCCTCCAGTTCATCCCTTCATCCAAGGATATATATACATCCAGATTAAAAGTGGCGAAAACAAGTTCTTTGGTATTCGTTGGGTTCTGTGCAATATACGATGCTGCATCTTCAACAAGATCTGGAATATTCACCTCAACCAACTGTTTCTGTTGCAGATCCATTTGATAAATAACCCCTTTTTGTTTGTAGCTGCCAACGATTATATTTCCTTCCATACCAAAGGTAAGAGAAGTTACCTGTAGATCGGCTATTTTTTCGAATTGGTTGCCTGAATCTTTGGATACATACAACGCTTTTGTCGTTCCAACTGCAACGATTGAATCATCGGACGGGTGAACAGCTAAAGATGTCAGTTCGGACAGTTCAACATCTATTCCAGTCATTTCGCTTTTGTTCCATGTCTTTGCATCGTCTTTGGAATAATATAATCCCGTTGTTGTTAACCTAGAGTTCGGCTCCGGGTTAACTGCGTAAATGGTGTGCGTCTTGTAACTTGCACTCATTAAATGAAAATCAATTTCCCCATACAAATCCAGGATTTCAAAGCTTTTACCTTCATCTGAACTTTTTACAATTCCAAAAGGATTCCTTTTATTCGAACCCTGTGCCGGATGCCCGCTGCTATAAAAACCGTTGTCCACAGTGGTAAATCCCATATAATCGTGTTTTTCTCCTTGACCGTCTGACCATTTCCCTTGTGAGTAAACTTTCAAACCGAGGTGAGAAGGGATTAAAATTCGCTGTCCGTCCCCTGAATAACCGAGACCATGGACATGCGTCAACGTAATCGTTTTTGAAGCCGTTCCCTGCAAAGACAACACGCCGCTAATGATGACCGCGATTAGAGATGCGACCCATGCCCACCTGAATCCGGTTGCTATTTTGGTCCACTTCTGTCGCTGATATCGGTCTTCCTGCCTCTTCACATCTTTGAGCTGCTTTACTTTGTGGGATGCGTTCCAATGTAATGCAAAGAATAGAACAAATAATGCACCTGTTCCAATTAATAATGTGTTCATAATGAAATTCCCTTCTTCTGTAATGATGTAGTCAAATCTAATGCAACTGAACATTGTCTCATATTCGTTTCTTTCTATATAACAAATAAATTAATAATAAACAAAAAAGCGAAATTAATAGTCTGGGATAATATTCGCCGATGCGAATCAAATCATGTCCCACCATTGTCTCCAACGCAATGGAAGGGGCTTTGCCCAGCGAAGTAATAAGAAAAAAATCGGTAAAAGGCATTCGCGAGATCGCTGCGGCAAAAGTTATGACGCCGGAAGGAATCAGTGGAGTCAACCGAGCTATAAACAGAATCATTGCCCGACGACTGCGGCCCGCCTCGTTAAATCGTTGTAACCATTTCCAATTCTCTTTTTTTACTTTCTTTTGCTTACCGAACCCCCATCGATACAACCAGAATGAAACTGCTGCCCCAAGTGCTTCCCCTGCCAAGGAAAGAAAAAATCCAGGGATAAATCCGAATACAACAGCGTTAGCTCCTGATAAAAACAGGGTGGGAACGAGTCCTAATATACTGATCAGAATGTTGATCAGTAAACTAATCAGGATGGCCCATACCCCATAACTTCTTAGCCATTCTGCAATAACATCGACATTAAATAAAGGGGCCATCCGGTTTATTAGCCTTTCTGTAAGAAATCGGGTTTACCGCCAATCGTTTGTTCAAACTTCAAAGTGAAATTTCTATCGCAACCTATTACCAAGTCTCATTGTAGTATTTTAACCCGTTTTTATACTACTCATTGTAGTGTAATGTCGAGTTAGTGTCAATTTGCGCAGCCATGCTTACCTGTCTTATCGTTTAATTTATCTTGTAAATTTGAATGATTTATGAACACGGCAACTCTATTAACTATTAATCTCTCAATTCGTTTTCCCTATCTCTTTTTGTATATTGGAAAACATTCCATCCAACCCCCTCCTATCGCACATGTTACCATGGGTGAACAAGCAAGTTATATATCTTTAATTTTTGGAGGGATTCTATGAAAAAGATCGCAGCAATAGGGTTGATAACCAGCACTCTAGTTGTAAGTCCTCTCTTCTACCAAGGACAAGCTTATGCCGCTTCGCAAAATCAACAGGATATTAAGCTAACAAACATTTCTTCGGTCAGGCATAGTGTGATCAGTAGCGGGAAGAAATATTTAGGAACTCCTTATGAATTTGGGTCGAGCCGTTCTAACACCAGGACATTTGATTGTTCCGATTTTGTCAGACAAGCCTACCTGGAGGGAGCCAAAATTAAGCTTCCGGCTGATTCGAGAAAGCAAGGGGATTATGTAAAGAAGAATGGAACAGTCACAACAGATTGGCGAAAACTAAAACCAGGGGATATTATGTTTTTTATGTCCTATAAAGGCAGCAAAGATTCGAATTATCGCGGGATCGATAAAAGTAAGGAACGTATTACACATAACGGTATTTATCTAGGGAATGGAAAAATCCTTCACACTTATTCCAAAAAGTCGGGTGGAGTCAGAATCGATACGATTGAAGGTAAACAGTGGGAAAAGCGCTTCTTGTTCGGAGGAAGTATTTTAAAGTAACAAATAAAAATGACAATGTTATCTCAGTGATAATATTGTCATTTTTTGTTGCCCCTTCTCTTTAGACATATTCGCTTACAACTGGTCCGATACCGCTATTCTAGCGTCACCGTTTCATTCCGTGTTTTCGCGTCACGCGCATGAACACATGTTTGTTTCGAACAAAATTGTTTAATTCCGTCCCAATATCCCCAGATACAATTCTTACATTTCTTTGGTTGCTTTGGTTTTTGTCCAGCAAACAAACCTAATCCCCCTTCAAGTTTGGTTCATCAGTTAAATGTATCCATATTTGGTTTGTATTATTCAAAAAATACTTTTACAAAACTTGTTTTAGGATAGATGATCTCATAAGCCATTTGCATAAAGTGTGTCGTGCTAAATCCGAGTAGTTAGTAGAAATATAGTGTTTCAATATTTAGTGATATTATGATGCAAGTCGCACATACTCACACGTATCAATGCAATGGACAACGGAATGGATTACTGGAACAACATGATGAGAATTTTTTTAATAGTTCAGTTGTGATGCTTGAAGTGGCCAACGTCTATATAAATACTCCCATCGCCGAAAATCCCATACTTCGTTGACCGTGGCGGGTGTATTGTCGAAGAAAGTCGCATTAATTGAACTAAACATCCACAAACAACATGCAGATCGAGAAATGAAGCGTAGACGAAGCGAACGCCGAAGCCGATAGTTATTGCCGCCCGACCTTCGCTATTCGAAGCGAACCCCCCGCTTAGCTGACCTTTAAATGTAACGGAAAGTGGCGGGGCTTCTTCAATTACTTACTATTTCTGATCTTCAACAATCTAAGGCTATTTAGCGTAACGATCAACGTCGCGCCCATATCGGCGAAAACCGCCATCCACAACGTAAGCCATCCGGGAACAATAAACGCCAATGCAAGAAGTTTTATACCGAGCGAAAACGTAATGTTTTGTTTAATTATCGTTAGGGTTTTACGGCTTAATCGAATTGTATATGGTAATTTACTTAAATCATCCGCCATAAGCGCAATATCTGCCGTTTCAAGTGCCGTATCTGTACCGGCGCCACCCATTGCGATACCAACCGTTGAAGCCGCAAGCGCTGGCGCGTCGTTTACGCCGTCGCCGATCATTGCGACATTGCCGTAATCTTTGCGAAGTTGCTTGATATAGTCTAATTTATCTTGTGGCATTAGATCGGCTTTAACGTCCGTAACATTCAGTCGTTGCCCGATAGCTTCGGCGGTTGCTTGATTGTCGCCCGTAAGCATAATCGTCTTCTTGATGCCAATTTCGTGCAGTTGTTTGATAACGTCTTCACTGGAATCGCGTACTTCGTCAGCAACGGCGATTAAGGCAAGAACTTGTTGTTCAGTACCCAATACCATAACTGTTTTCCCCTGCTTTTGAAGAACTTCGATACGCTGATTCGTTTCAACATTCATATTGGAATGAAGTTCTGTGAAAAGTTTCGGACTTCCGATGTAATACAATTCCCCGTTTACCTTCGCTTTTACACCTTTGCCCGTAATGGACTGAAAGTCTTCAACGGTAAGTGATAAATCGGCGCAGATGCTTTCAGCTTTTCGAACAATCGCGGAAGCAAGCGGGTGTTGCGACCCTTTTTCGATAACTGCCGCGATAGCAAGCAATCCCTTTTCGTCTATCGTTCCGAAAGTTTCAACGTTAGTTACTTCCGGGAAGCCTTTTGTCAAAGTACCTGTTTTATCAAAAGCGATTGCTGAAAGGCGTCCAGCTTCTTCAAGGTGAATACCGCCTTTGATAAGAACGCCATTCTTTGCCGCGTTACCAATAGCCGTAACAATCGAAATAGGTGTTGAAATAACTAACGCACAAGGACAACCGACGACGAGTAGCGCCAATCCCCTATAAACCCATTCGCCCCAATCGCCACCAAGGATAAGCGGAGGAACAACGGCAATACCTAACGCCAAAATCATAATCGCGGGCGTATAGTATTTCGCGAACCGATCAACGAACGCTTGCGAAGGTGCGCGTTCCGCCTGTGCTTCTTCGACAAGGTTGATAATTTTTGAAATCGTCGTATCCTCGACTAATTTTGTAACTTTAACTTCAAGCAAACCTTCTTCGTTTAAGGTTCCCGCAAATACTTCATCGTCAATTGTTTTAGATACGGGAACGGATTCGCCTGTTATCGCGGCTTGGTTAATCGTTGATGTCCCTTTAATAACAACGCCGTCCATCGCAAGTTTTTGTCCCGGTTTCACGATCATAATATCGCCTACTTGAATATCGTCAACGTTAACCATTAGTTCAGCGGAACCGCGACGTATTAGCGCTTCTTTCGGTGCAATGTCCATAAGGGAACGAATGGATTGACGGGCTTTTTCCATCGAGTAGCGTTCCAGAACTTCACTGATAGCGAATAGAATGACGACCGTTGCGCCTTCGCCCCATTCGCCGATAGCCGCGGCGCCGATAATTGCTACGGTCATAAGCGTGTTCATATCAAAATTAAGACGGAAAAGATTCTTTATACCTTTAATGAATAATGCGTACCCGCCAATTATGATCGATGCGCCGTATGTTATTGAAGATAGAATGCTTTCTTCCCCGTATTGTTCACCAAGTAAATAACCCGCAACCAGTAGAACGACCGAAAGTAATACATTCCAGTTTGCTAACCAAAATGGTTTTTTCTTCTCGACTACACGTTCTTTTTCTGGCGTAACTTTTAAGTTCTCGAAAGCGCCAGCTTTTTCAAGTTCTTGAACGCTTGTCTTGCCGTAAACAGTTATTTTTGAAGCACCGAAGTTAACTTGTGCGTCCTTTACACCGGGTAAGTCCTTGACGTTCTTTTCAAATTTCCCCGCGCAATTGGTACATGTAAAGCCTTGCACGCGGAAAACATTTTTATTTTCTTCACTTATAGCGTTATTTTCTACATTACTTGCCATTAGTAATCAAATCCCCCGAATGTGTGGATGCTAACTGTACCAATTGACGAACATGATCGTCTTCTAACGAGTAGAACACTAATTTGCCTTCCTTACGGTTTTTCGCTAATCCAAGTTGATTTAACGTCCGTAAGTGGTGCGAAGCCGTCGCCATTGTTGAACCGATAATATTCGCGACGTCGCAAACGCAAAGTTCATCTTCTTCACAAAGGGCGAAGGCGATCTTCATACGTGTTTCGTCGGCTAATACCTTAAACATTTTGACCATGCCGTGAATATTTTGCCCTTCAAGCGATTTTTGTACCCTTTGAACCTTGGGTTCGTCATAACAGTAAATATCACAAGTGTCTTTTTCCTTTTTGCTCATTCCGTCACCCCTTCAATCAAACCTTTATTTGATTATTATCATAGCACGATCTTTTTATACATTCAAATGAAAATTTGACTGTGTTTAAAAAAGGCTTCAACCATATTTGAGTATAATTCCACGACATGGAAAAAGCGCTACAAACCAGGGAGTTTTTTTGTCCCTTGTTATAGCGCTTAGAATCGATGTAAAAATACAAAGAAGAGGCATATGCCCCTTCCGTATTTTAAACATGCTGTTTTTGTTGCAAATTTTCAACCTGTCGATGTAGTTCGTTATTCCGTTCCTTTAATTCGTTCAACTCGTTAGTCACTTGTTCAAGAGAATGACTGTTATTTGAGTTTCCGGCTTTATGATCGCCATGCATTCCTTTCATCATCCATATCATCATTATTGGACAAACAAGCATTAACAACCAGTACCAATTCATCTTACCTTCACTTCCTTTCTTGGTTATCTTATATGAGTTTTTATAACTCAATTGTAATTCCTAATTATGAGATCCCTGTGTAGAAGTTGTTGAAATCAAGTTTTTTCCACATTAATATTTAGGACATTCCATACATATTTTTAATATACAAGCTATCATTTACTGGAGGGCAAAAAATGACGAACACTTTCTTTTTCCTGGGTATTTATTCCGTTTTAACCATATGGATTCTTCGATTCATTATCGTTTTCCGCCATCGTTTATCCTGTATGGCCGGTATGATGGCTGCAATGGTGCAGGGAATGACAATCGGTTTAGGCGTAGGGACGCTGCTCGTTATATGGCTCCCGGGTGAAATCTTTCATGCAACAATAATTAGTATGTTAATCGGGGGAATCATCGGGACAGTTTCTGGAATCCCTATTAGTATTATGGCCATATTGGACGGACTTTTATCGGGTATCATGGGCGGCATGATGGGCACAATGTTTATGGTCATGATCCCTACATCATATACAATTGCAGCCATAAAAATCATGTCAGTTCTTTGTACCGGTGTGCTGTTTCTTTTATTTCTGATGTTACAGGGAGAAATAAAGCTAGAACATTTACAGAAAAGATCATCATTATTGTCCAAACCAGTCTCTATGTTTGCCGTAATCGTTTTGTTTGCAGTCATAATTATTTTGGGTGTAGGGAGCGATTTACACAATAACTACTACGGTAAACAATACAATAATACAGCTGATCCTAACGCTACGCATGAACACCAACTAGAGAAGAATTTACCAGACCTATCCAAAAATGAACTCGCAATAATAGCGAATGAATTTTCATTTTCCCCATCCACAATCCACATGAATGCGAACGAAAAAATAAAGATTATTTTGTATAACGCGGGAAATGTTGAACATGACTTTGAAATTGTCGGAACTGATATTCATGTCCATGCAAAACCAGGGCAAAGAAGCAGTGTAATCGCCACTCTGGAGAAAACAGGTGAATACCGAGCAGTGTGTACATTGCCTGGCCATCAGGAGGCTGGAATGATCTCTGCCGTTCGTGTTCATCCATTATAGAACAATATTGATATTAAGACGTAGGATTTTTATCCGTGTTAATGCTGCGTATAAATGAGGTTACATTACCCAAACAACAAGACCCTTGCGGGTTATTAACTTCACAGCCACAACGCTTGGCTTGTACCTGCATGCGTATATGTTCTATGGGGCGTTGGTTTTTTAGAGTTGCTTCCGTTAGGCGTTTTCTCGTCCATCCAAAACAGTAGCAAACCGGCACATTCAAAGCCTTGTTTTTCTGAAATACAGATATTTTGAGGTCGTCTGAAACGTAAGTTTGATCATTGCTGAAATAAACTACTTCACATGAGGAATTTGAGCAGAATGTGTATATCAATTCACTGTCTATGGTTTCTAAGGCTTTTGGTATAAGCATTGCTTTGAGTGTAATAAGAGGAACGTTCTTGCCCTTTTGCTGACAAATAGGGCAATAATTAAGATTCGACTTTTCCAACGATGATGATTGACAACATTCGTTCAATGATGACCACTCCTTAATGTCCGTAGAAACACGCTAATCTTACTCGCTCGGCTGCGATTGATCAATATGGCTCGGAATTGCATACCCGTCATAAAGTACTGATGTCATCATCCCAGAACTCGCATGGTTGAGATCGTGGCAATGAAACATCCACTCTCCGGGATTATTTGCAATGAAAGCCAACTCATACTTCTCGCCCGGTTTTACAACAAGTGTATCTTTGAAGATCGCCCCGTCTTCAACCGGTGAGCCATCCTTACTTAATACTTGAAAAAAGTGTCCATGCAAATGCATAGGATGATCGAACATCATATCTTTGCTTTCTAATGTTACTTTAATAATATCCCCTCTCTTCACATCAAGCGGATCGATATCAGGATATGTCCTTCCATTAATTGTATAGATCATCCCCATTCCTTTCATTCCATGCGACAGCACCATCTTGTATTCTTGATCATATTTATTTGATGCAAGAGAAGCATATTCTGTTGCAATCCCGGATCCAGTCAATGTAAAGATTCCGTCATACTCCGTTTCATCCAATGTTTTCTTGGATGTTCTATTAATTAATGGAATGATTAATCCATCTGCAGCAGGCGTATTTAACATCTCTCTTATAAAAAAGCTGCTATCGGGCGCAGTAAATTCCACATCGTATCTTTCCCCTGGTCCAACGGGCAAAAGCTTATTTTGGATTATTTGCGGATCCATTACTGCCTGCCCATCAACCGCCACGACTCTATATTCGATCGAACCCAAGTTCATATAATGGGTTATATATCCTGCATTTATAAAACGCAACCGCACATTCTCACCCGTTTGAATTTCGTACGCAGAAATCAAATCACCAGACTTGCCGTTTACAGTGAAAAGATCATCATTGGAGCTTCCCATCATACCCTTTGATCCTGCTTTTCCCTTACTATTCATCTCATCCAGGATAAACGTATAATCTCGGTCCAACTCCGTTTGCCGGTCGCCCTCCACGATCAGTGCACCATATAACCCAAGATCCACTTGCTCGGCACTTTTGTAATGGGAATGATACCAATAGGTGCCTGGAACGGTTGCTGTAAATGAATACTGAAAACTCTCTCCAGGTTTCACTGCGTTCTGTGTTACCCCGGGTACTCCATCCATATCTACCGGAACAGGATATCCATGCCAGTGGATGGTTACGGGCTGATCCAGCTCATTCTTCAAATTGACTTCTACCTGCTGCCCTACTTTTACACGGATTTCTTGGCCGGGTACAGTTCCGTTATAGGAATAAAGGTTTAGTTTTATTCCCGACGAGACCTCTTGTTTGTGCAACGATATTATATGTGATCTTATCGCCTTCGATTTGAGGCCTTGTATAAAAGGTATCATCGATTGGAAGTATTGAAAACTGATTAATATCCACTTCTTTCCGTTGTCTTTTTTCACTTGTGGGTTCTGATCGATTCATCATTCCCATCATTGAACAAGAACCAAGGACTGAGGCAATGAGAAGGATTAGAATTGCTTTATAAATGTTTTTCAACCGCTAGTCCTCCTTCTTAACGTGCTCGTATTTTAACGGATAGTTACTTCTCGAGGTCCCCCGTCCATTTAGCCATACCGCCGTCAAGATTATAAACCTGGTTATAACCATTCTCTAACAAAAGGTTCCCACTTTCCACTCCCATACGACCGGTATGACACACAAAGACAATTTCCTTATCCTTAGGCAGTTCAGTATACCTCAACTGAATCTCCTCAAAAGGAATGTTTATCGAGTTGGGTACTCTACTATTGGAAAATAATTCGGGTTCCCTTAAATCGACAATGACCATATCTTTTTTACTGTTGATCATATTCGTGAGCATCTTAGTATCCACGATTTGCAGTTCAGGTATAGTTTCTAGGGACTTGTTCGTTGTTAAAAACTTGATGGAGGCCGCTCCTAACATAACTACAATCAATACAAGTAAGACAAACCACTTATTTCTTATCACAAGCGACCCTCCTTTTAATGAATTTGTTCTAACTTGGGCGAAAGATCTTCGGGGTCTTTTCGTTTCTGTCTTAAAGTGAAGATCATCATGATTACCAGACTAATTACAATCACAACTACACTCGTCCATTGTCCTGCTGTCCAATTAAAAAGATATCTAGGAGAGTCACCTCTTAAAAACTCCAGCATAAACCTTCCGATCGCATACAAGATGTTATAAGATAAGAACAAAAACCCTTTAGGCCATGTTTTATTTTTCATGATCAATAAAATCGCAAATACAATGAAATCCCACTGACCTTCCCATATCTCGGCTGGCCAAAGTGGTTGCGGACCGTATTCGGCATATGCCATTGTGCCTTCCGGATAAACGATGCCAAAACTTGAGCCTGTAGGTGATCCATACGCATCTCCATTTAAAAAGCAAGCGATACGACCGATAGCCTGGCCAAATATAATAGCTGGCGCCATCGTGTCCGCCAGCTCCCAAAATGAAATCCGAGCCACTCGGGCGTAAATCGCCGCAGCGATAAATCCACCTACTAGCGCTCCTTGAATGGCAATACCTCCGTTCCAAATAGCAGGTATCTCCACTAAATGTTTGGAGTAATAGTCCCATTGGAAGAAGAACACATGCCAAATTCTTGCAACCAAGATTGCTCCGATTAGTACATAAAACATCATGTTTGGAATATGTTTGCGATATGTTGTCCCTTTTGCTAAATAATACGCCACACCCATGGCCAACATGATGGCTAAAGCAACGACCAATCCATATGATCGAACTTGGAAATCGCCAATCGAAAAAAGAATCACTCTCATCCTATACCCTACCTTGCCCTATAATTGTTTTGCAAATTAGGCGTTCGCCCAAAAAAACAGTCCCTTACCGCATCCGGGTCTAAATCCACCGCAAAGCAGAGCGCTTCAAACCATTCTGTTTGTATAAACGATAATGCATCTTGTTTAATCTGAAAATATTGTCCTGTTCTCTTTGCTCGAATTTTCAGATCGGATTTGGTCAGCAACAGCATTTCCTGGATCAGAAGATAATACCCACGCGGCATCATGTTGATCTTCATCCCTTTCGCTTATTGATGTCTGTTCATGATGTTTCAATCTGTTTAAGAACATGGAAGATATAAATCCCGCTGCCATCATCAACAAATACACGATTTGTTGTCCAGATAACCCTAGTAGAAAAATTGCTTTCGGCTTAAATAACGACACTAGCATCAAGCCTGCACCAAAATAAGTTAAAAACAGAACAACTATGTTTCCCGAACCGACCTTCGACCGTTGTCTCCACAAGTAAATGAGCATGGGAACTGTAATAAACAGCATGTAAACATTGATAGGATGATATTTAAACTGAGGGCTTTCAATCGAAATTCCCCAAGGCAACGAAGTAGCCGAACCGTATTGCCATCCAATCAAACTGTATACGAGGACTGACGTGATGGTTCCAATAGCAAGCAGGTCACCAATAAAAAAAGCCGGAACTTTCAATCGCCGTATACTTATGGTCATGTAAAATACGGCAACCGTAACTCCTATCCATAATCCCGTTGAAGAACCAATCATAGTAATTAATCGATACGGGTTACTCCATAAAATAGACGGCGAGAAAAGCAAGGGGCTGAATTTCCAGACGAAGAATACGATAATAAAACTATTGAAAAGCTTATCAAGAATTGGACGATCATAGAAAGGGGAGTTTTTGATTAGCTTTTGCAGTACATAGTAGCCAACCATTCCTGAAAACCCCATCAGCAGCCAGTCCAATTTAATCATAAAGGGTCCAAATTGCAGTATTTCCGGCATAACCCTTTGCCCCCTAACGAATAAGTCGCTTAAATTTACTTTCCAAATCTCGGGAATCTACAACTCCGATTACCTGATCCACAATGACGCCTTTCCCATTTACAAAAAAGGTTGTTGGAATTGGCCTGATCTGATATCGCCCAGACACTGTTCCTTCCGGATCCAGTAAAACGGGGAAATCAAAACCGTATTCCTCCACAAAAGCTTTTGCTCCATCAATACTGTCGCCGACAGTAACGTTTACTGCATAAATCTCGATCTGTTCATTATATTTTTCATACAGTCTCACCAAATCGGGCGCCTCAATCCTGCATGGGCCGCACCATGATGCCCAAAAGTTAATAACAACGGGTTTGCCATTCAAGTCATCAAAAGAATACGCCTTCCCATCAAGTCCAGTTAGTGAAATCTGCGGGGCTCGATACCCTACTTTGGGCAGTTCTTCCTTATTATTTGGTGATGGCGATTGATAAACAGCCGCAACGGTGAGAACAACAATAGTCGCTAGCACTATCCATTGTTTTTTCATCCTTTTCCTTCTCTCCATTACCATATTCAAAAAGTTATATTTTCCAGCATACTACTTCCTTTTAAAATCCTGTAAATCCACCGAATAACTGAATCAAGAAAATCGTAATTTTTGTCATTTGGTCCGTATACAACAGAATTCCGGTCAATACCATCAAGGCCCCACCAATTTTCATCAAGATGCCTGAATATTTAAGTATCGATTTTAATCGTCCGATAAAGAATGCCATCACGAAAAACGGAATAGCAAAACCAATTGTGTAAGCAACGGTATAGATAATTGCCTGATTCGGATTGGCCACTCCAAGCATAATCACCGCCGACAAAATTGGTCCGACGCAGGGTGTCCAACCCGCCGCATACGTTATCCCGACAAGTACGGAACCAAAATAACCAACTGGCTTGTTCTTGAAAGTAACTCTCGCGTCTTTCATTAAGAACTTGGGTGTAAAAACTCCAAGCATAACCAGACCCATAACAGCGACCATAATACCTCCAAGTTTGCGTATCAGGTCTTGATAATCAGTAAATAAGTTTCCTATGAAACTAACTGAGATACCGAGAGCAATAAAAATAATTGAGAAACCGATCATAAAAAACACCGTATGCATCATCGCTTGCCGGTGGAGCATTCCTTTACCTTCTTGCAAATCTTTTACAGAAATACCTGTAATGTATGATAGATAAGAAGGATACAATGGAAGACAGCAGGGCGAAATAAATGATAAAAGACCTGCGCCAAATACAAGCCAAATGCTTAAATCTGCAGCATTCAAAAAGGTTACCTCCCTTTTCACACTACTGATTGTAGTGTAAATTGTTTTGAAAAGGGCGGGCTTACGAACACCCACCTAAAATAATGCTACTCATAATAAATATAAGAGATAGGGTCAGTAACAACGGTTTAAAGTCAGACATGGGAACATGGATCCGCTGTTTCGGTTCAAGAACTTGCATAATTCGATAATTGATTGCATTTTCTGCAAAGTAAGCAACTGCAGTAGAGTGCTGCATCTTGCCTACTTTTGATAGCTTTAGTAGAACATTGCCTAAATAATACTCCGTCCCCATTTGCTTAATGGCGAATCGGTCGGCAAGCAATTCCTTCCATGTCTTAAAATCACGTACCATCGCCTTCATCGTCGGTATATACCCTAACCCGTCAAGGATCAAAGCTAACAGGAACATTTTCAATGGGTCACGATTCCGGCAGTGGTACCACTCATGAAGCAGAATGGCTTCTACTTCATGATTGGAAAACATGCTCAATACTCCGGTTGAAACAATAATTCGGGGCTGGAAGAATCCTATTGTTAGAGCAATAAACTTCTCATCATTAACAACAATGAACTCTGTCCCCCACTTTTTATACTTATCATTCAGTTGTTTGGTAAGTTTCGTATGTTTCTTGCTATGAAACACCCTGAGCCATTTTTGGGTTAAACGTAATTGCTTGTAAAGACGCCAGATCATTTTCCCAAACGTATATAAAATGATCACGTTGATCAAAAATTTTATGACATTATGGGCTACGGTTTCTTCCTTTAATGCACTTATACAATATTGGAAAAAGTTCCAGGGAAGGCGAACATCCCATAGTTGATGCGCTATATATAGGCCCATTTGTACTAAAATCATAACACCGACGAGTAACAAGGAACCGAAAATGAAATTTATTCGGAATACAGGATTCATAAATCTTTCCTGCTTTTCAGTTGATTTAATTTATCCGATAATTTATTGATCAATTCAGAGTCGGCATCCTCCAACGCATCAATCATGTGTCCCACAACAAGATCACCAAATTCTTGAATGAGGCCATCTGTAACCGCCTTAGTTTGTACGTGCAGAAATTGTTCTTTCGTTTGCACAGGTTCGAAAACTGTCACCCTATTCCTGCCTTTTCCACGTGTATCTTTACTAAGGTGCCCTTTTTCCAGCAATCGATTCATTACGGTCATCACTGTGTTAAACGAAATAGGACTTTCCTGATTTAAAATTGACTGCACATCCTTGATACTCATACCATCGGACAACCACAATATGTTCATAATCTTGGCTTCGAGTGGGCCGAAAAAACGATTTAATCCTTCTTCATTCACATTAAACTTCTTCACATTTGTCATTTTCTGCCCCCCCACACTACAAATTGTAGTCTATTAAATACACTGTGTCAATCGCTCACAAATCGGGCAAAAATGAATCCGGCCTCCCTACATAAGTTCTACATAATCATGTATTATGATTAGTTTGTGATAAATGTTATAGACAAAAGTATTGAGGATAGGGAGGAAGCATTATGAAGATTGGTACACGTTTTAAATTAGTATTCGTTTTTGCAATACTTGCTGTTTTGCTTACAGCCTGCTTTGATTCGAAGGATTCGATGGAAGGAATGGATCACTCGAACATGAATCAATCCGGTATGACCAATACGGATAGCAGCAATCAGTCTAATGTAAATACACAAGATAAAACATCAAAGATGACAACCTTAAAGGGGAAGGAATTTACGCTTACCGCAAAAACAAGCAATTTAGAAATCACTCCTGGAAAAACGTTGCCTGTATGGACATTTAATAACTCTGTGCCAGGCCCCGAATTTCGTGTTAAACAAGGCGACACCGTCAAAATCACATTAAAAAACGATTTGCCTGAACCCACTACGATACATTGGCATGGTTTACCTGTTCCCAACGAAATGGACGGCATTCCGGGTGTAACTCAAAATGCTGTACAACCTGGGAAGTCATTTGTCTATGAATTTAAAGCTACTGTTCCCGGCACTTACTGGTACCATTCTCATCAAGACGGTGCTAATCAAGTGGATAAGGGCCTCTACGGTGCGTTTATTGTTGAAGGAACAGATGAGAAAGTGGATCGGGATTATACGTTAGTTTTAGATGAATGGATGAGCATGGGCGATATGGACATGTCATCAATGGACAATAGCAGCATGAACATGGATATGTCATCGATGGATCATAGCAACATGAATATGGATTCTTCAAAAGACCAGGCATCGAGTGAAAATAACATGGACCATGGAAATATGGGTGATGATGCTCACGGTTCTTCGGCTGAAGGTCATGATATGAGTATGTACGATATATATTCAATCAATGGGAAGTCGGGAGACTCGATTGATAAACTTATAGTGAAAAAGGGCGAAAAAGTTCGCATTCGACTCGTTAACGCTGGATTACTTTCGCATAATATCCATTTACATGGGCACGAATTTAAAGTCGTCTCTACTGACGGACAACCGATCAACAATCCTGCTTCTATCAATGATCAGGTCATTTCGATTGCTCCGGGAGAACGCTACGATCTCGAATTTGAAGCGAACAACCCCGGGCAATGGTATATCGAAGATCACGGAGATGATCCGCGTGTGAAAGGCATGAAGGCCATCATTGCCTACGAAGGCGCAAACGCAGATACAGACAAGCCAAACGAAACTGCCGCGCTGCCAATCCTTGATTTGACACGTTATGGGCAATCATCAAATTCAGTGTTCACATTGGACCAAAAATATGATTTAGAGTACACGATGGATCTGAATACGGATCAACAGAGTGGACAGCAGGTCTATACGATTAATGGAAAAACATATCCCGACACTGAGAAAATCAAAGTCAAAAAGGGAGACCTCGTCAAAGTCCGATTAGTCAATAATTCCAAGACCGACGATCATCCCATGCACCTTCATGGTCATTTCTTCCAAGTTCTTAGCAAGAACGGTAAGCCTATAGAAGGCTCACCCATCGTGAAAGACACACTTAATTTGAAACCAGGAGAAGAATACGAAGTGGCTTTTGTTGCGGATAATCCAGGAGACTGGATGTTCCACTGTCACGAACTTCACCATGCTGCAGCAGGTATGGTTACGCATTTGCAATATACCGACTATAAGAGCGATTTTGTACCTGATCCGAATGCCGGCAATAAGCCTGAATAACCTTAAATGGCCTGATCTTACGCCTTAAATTAGCGTAAAATCAGGCTGTTTTTTGCAGGTTGTTATTTTGTTTTCGCCCAGCTCTCACCACCGTCTTTACTTTCATATACCGAATACCTTTCAGTCACAATTAACAGACGGTTGGCGTCTTTCTTCGAACCTTTGATCCCAAGCGGCATTTCTCCATTCAAATCGACTAGCATTGGCTTCCAAGTTGTTAAGTCGTTCGATCTTTGAAATCTGCTTTCATTCATAGTAATGATTTCCCCGGTTGGCGTAATAAAAATTTGAAATGTCGGCTCATTACCGATCTTCGTCTCTTTTATATTGTTATCCATTATATCGTAACGGTACAGCCCGCTTTCTGTGCCGGCAATAATGGATGAAGATTGACCGGGTGCAATTGCTATAGAATATGCAGCTTGAGGAATAACACCTACCTTCGTCCAGGTATTCCCACCGTTGTTGGATTCATACAGATTGTCTCCTGGACCAGCAAGCATTGTATAAAGATGCTCAGGGTTATTTGTATCCATGGCCAAAAGGTGCGCATCCGGTTCATTTGGTTTTTGTTTATTCGGTAGCCCGTCTTCGGCCACATCCCAAGTCTTTCCACCGTCTAATGATCGCTTAACAAAACCATGACCGGAAACTATCATTTTTTCCGGATTTGTTGGATCGATTTCCAGTCCCATTACGTCGTTACTTTGCAAAGGTTGTAATGTGCGTAACCATTTCCCGTTGTTATATTCATAAACACCTGTATGCGTTCCTAACCAGACAGTTGATTCATCTGCAGAATAGCTAAAGACATGAGGATGCGTTGCCGAGCCGGGTTTTAACTCGTCCGCTGAGCTTGTCCTATTTATGATTCCCCAGACAGCCACGCCTAAAATTCCAATCATAACGATCGAAAATACCCACCCTATACTCAAAGAAGATCCTTTTTTCTTACTGGCCATATTTATCTCTTCTCCTTCAGTTACTAATCCAAATTTTTAGGAAGTTGAATATAAACAATAGTTCCATGGTTGCTTTCAATCCATACCGATCCATGGTGGGCTTCGACTATTTTTTTCACGATTGTAAGACCAATACCTCCACCCCCGGATTTTCGATTTCGCGATTTGTCCCCCCGATAAAACCGTTCGAAAACATATGGCAAATCTTTAGGCGAAATACCTGATCCAGTATCACTCACAGTGATAAGAACACTTTCCCCCTTATCCGTCGCTTTTATTTCCACATATCTATTTTCCGGGGTAAATTCCAAAGCATTGCTTAACAGATTAACAAGAACTTGAATAAGACGTTCCTTGTCAACCTGTATGATGATTGAGGGAGCACTTTTGACTATGAGTTGAACATTTTTTTGCATGTAGGCAGCTGATACCACGCTTACTCCATGTTGGATCAACTTACTTATGTCTTCTTGTTTCAAAGATAATCGAAATTGGGAGGATTCTATATGTGTGAGTTGCTCCAAATCAGCAACCAAACGAATTAATCGCTCGATTTCTTCATAACAGGCTTGAATCCGCGACGGTGTCGGTTGCCAAACTCCATCTTGGAATGCTTGCATGTGACTTTTTAACGTTGCAAGCGGAGTACGCAATTCATGTGCAATATCTTGAGTCATTATTTTGCGCAAATGTTCCTGATTTTGCAATTGTTCTGCAAGTCGATTTAATGAGGCTCCCAGATCCGCCAACTCGTCATTTCCTTTAATGTTTGACCTTGATTCTAAATGTCCATGTGTCATTTTTTCCGCAACATGTTTCATTGTGATCAGCGGCGCAGATACTCGTTTCGCTATATATAAGCTAATACCGATGGTCAAAAGAAGCGCTACCAAAAATGTCCAAACGATGGATTGAATCAATGCTTGTTCTAAATGATAAATAAGCTGAGAAAAATCGTGAGTCATTCCCATCGACTGGTTCTGATACATCAAGAAGTGATAATGCGTCTCAAATATAAGACTTATACTAACGAATACGAGTATGGCTGCCACCGTAAAAATAAAAATGAAGGAAAGGCGGGCACGCAATCCGGTTTTTCTCATCTAGTACCACCCATAAAGCGATACCCAACACCGTAAAGGGTAACGATATATTCCGGTTTTTTAGGATCCGGCTCAATTTTTTGACGTAAATTTTTAACATGCTGATCAATGGACCGAACATCCCCCGCATAATCAAAACCATACACTTTTTCCACCAATTCTTCTCTTGTAAAATGTCTTTGAGGATGTCGGGCTAAAACCATCAGCAGTTTATATTCGTTCGGAGTTAACACAATCGGAGCTCCATTTAAATATACCTCATGGCGTAAAACATCGATAATAAGCTCGCCATCGTTAAAAGAGACGCGATCAGCAAGTAAATAACTGTCATCGGAACGTCGAAGGATTGCCCTAACCCTGGCAACCAACTCTCGAACATCAAAAGGCTTAATCAAATAATCATCTGCACCAAGCGAAAGACCTTGTATCCGATTATTTTCTGAAACCTTTGCGGTAAGCATAAGAATGGGAACGGAGCTTTGCTGACGAATTTTTTGGCATACTTCTTCTCCAGGAATATCCGGAAGCATCAAATCCAGTATGACCAAGTCGATTGCCGTTGATTCGATAAACGATAAGGCTTCTATACCCGTTCCCGCCTCAACGACGTTGTACCCCTCCTTTACCAAATAAGAACTAATGACATCGCGGATTTTTTCCTCATCATCGACTATTAAAATGCTCTTCATACCCTATCATCCTCGCAATTAATCTACTCTGTAGGATAGCGCCTGTTTTCCTAAGGCTTCCCAACTCTCAATAAATTGTTTCTTATCGACTTTAATTCCTTTTTGATTTTTTCGCGGGTCGTTTATAAACACATGATCATTGTCGTAACCGACCAAGAGCACCGTATGCTCTTGAAACGTCGTCCGGATCGGCCCAAGTGGGGAATCCCACACCATCCATTGCTTTTCAGACGGCTTCGTGTATGAAACGGTTGTCCAAACCAGAACCGGAAAACCGTCAGATACTTGTTGCTCCAGTTCATCAAAGTCTTTTCCGGTAAAATCAATTCCGGTTGGAATATATTTGATAAGTAATTCAAATAATGCCGTGTGATAAATACCGTATCCTTTTTTCTTGCCTGTTATATCTCCTACAAAACCTAAATTCGGGTTTCCCCAATAGCGGATGCTTCCGTCTTTATTATACTCAATAGGCGTAGGATCCTGTTTTAGTTCGGGAAGCAAATCCATTTTACTTTTATCGATGCCGTAAAAATTGAACATCATCGTTAATGTTGCAATTTCACATCCGTTATAAAGTTCGGGTAACTGAAGAACGACAGGTGCGTCAATAAAGGCCGATTCGAGCTTTTCTTTTTTCTGATCAACATTATCACTTTCATTATAATCATCTTTATTTTCAGTTAAGATAGCGACGGATTGTCGCATGTCATCGGGATTAGAACCTATCAAAAACTCCTGATCAGTTATCTTTAAATACAATAACAACGTAAAGAACGCGCTTGTCATAACAAGGCCGATGACTAATATTGTTGCAAATATGTACTTCAGAGTTTTCAACATACTTTCTGCCTCTCCCGTTGTACAACCACTCATAATAAATTTAAAAATTTAATACACTACATATTGTAGTATATATTTGGATAATTGTAACTACCTGTTCTCACTTATTTATAAACCAATTTCGGATGCACAATGTATAGCAATCCGTAAACAGCGGCCCCGATCATCATTGCAACGGTAAATCCCATTGTCATGGAAATCATTACGGAAAGAAGGGAACCGGCTACTGTCATCAATCCGTTTATCGCCCAACTTACCGCCGTCTGCCGTTCCGAAACTTGAGTTAAACCATAAGGAAAGGGCATACCCATAAAAAAGCCCAGCGGGAATAACAATATCGCTGCAACTGCTATTCGATAAATCAAAGGCAAATAAAACATTTGCTCATTGTACCAAGTAATTCCCGAATTCACTCCTATCGCAAGAATTGTTATTATCAGTAAAGGGACAAATCGTTTCGTTTGTCCATTGAACCATATCCCGGATAACAAACTCCCGATTCCACCGGCAATCAGTAAAATACCCAGAACCAATACAAAAGACAACGTAGGATGGCCTAACGGTAAAATAAGCCGTTGCACAAGCGTTGTTTCAATGATAATAAAACCGATGGCAATACCTGAAAAATAGGCGGTCCCTCCGTATCCGTTTTTCGTTATTCTAGCAAAGACAAATACGAACAAAAATGTCAGAACTACGATCCAAATAAACGAATAGGGGATTTTTCCTGTTTTGTTATAAAAGAACGGCATATCGTCGCTATTCGCAGCCAAGTTGACTTTCTGATCGGCTAATAACTTACTTAACGAAGAGTATTGATCATTTACATGAGGAATGTGAATCGGAATTTGCTGTATGCTCTCCGTTTCCGATTTTAAACGGTTGGCTAACATTAACGAAATCGGCCGCTTGTTAATGATCAACAGAGGCCGTGTTATCACGCTTCCCCCCATACCCCAAACCTCGTGTCCAAGATGCTGAAACGTACCAATCACTGCAATGTGATCACTTATTCGATTGTTGGTAACCCCTTCGCTTTTAAGGGATTTTTCAACAGCAGTCATAACCTTCGCCAATTCCATTTCGTTATGAAGCAGAAAGGCAAGTCTTCCGCCCGGCTTTAACTTCTTTAGATATTCTCCTACCGCTTCAACTGTAAACATATAGTTTTCTGTTAAGGTCATACCCAAAGCGTTTTCTGACTCCTTTTTTACCAACGATAAGTAAATTAAGTCATACTGATTTTGGGTTTGCCGGATATAGTTACGGCCATCGGATACAATTTCCCTAACGCCAGGCTGTTTAAATACATTGCCTGAAAAAGATGACATTGCCTCAACAGCCCGAAAACTTCCTGGATTGATATCGACTGCCTCAATCTGCTCAAAACCGGCCATTTTTGCAGTCAGGACTTCTTGTCCCCCGCCAGCACCAATAATTAAGACCCGTTCTTTTGTAACATCTTGAAAAGCAAGAAAACTCGTTGTCCATCGCAAATAATCGACCTGCTGCAAATCGCCTGTATATTTCGAAATTGGCGATACTGCTCCGCCATCGATCGTGATATATAACAATTGCCCATCTCCCGCGTCGTATACATCTGTGCGAGAAAATGAATTCCAATCCGAATAAACAATGTGAGTGTCTTTTTCACCTAAAAACAAATTTGCCGGGCTCGTTTGGTAAGCACGAAATGGAAGAAAGTTAGTAAAAGGTTGAACTAAGTTGAAAATCAAGATAGCAAGACCCGTTATATATATATATTTTAATGGGTTTGCAGCGGTTTTGACGCTGCAAACAAAACTAATGAACACTAGCGCCGCTGATATTAGACTGACCATTTCGATCGGACCTAGTACATCCATTAACCATATAGAAAATACCGCACCAATTCCGGCACCGGCTAAATCGAAAAAATATATCGTCCGAATATTTTCACGTTGCCCCTGCATGATTGCGGCAAGCAACGAACCACCCGCGAAAAAAGGTAAAAGTGCTACAGCCGAATAGAACCATATATTCTGATAAGGAAGCACATATATTGTTAAAACTGAAATAATCAACAGGATAGCAAATAGCCCTAACCATTCATTGCGGTTTCTAAAGACGAATCCTGAAGATTTGTAGGCTAAAAACCCGCCAAGACCGATTCCTAATGTTGCCAGGGAAATCGTTAAAAAGACGAAGTTATAATCCAGTATCACCGAAAAAAAACGGGAGAGGAATACTTCATATACTAAAAAAGCAAAAGCCGATGAAAATGTAATCAGCATATCTTTACGATCGCTTCGCTTCAATGACATAGTTCCCCTTCATAAGGTAATCCTGTTAATATTAACAGTTTGGTCAAATCGTGATGACCTTAAAACCAAGCAAGGGGTGATGTTTTTATAATATCTTTCCGGATTAATTAAATGAAAGGAAGATGGTTCTCTGCCCTCACGAATATAGATGTATCATTTGGGAATTATACATCAAGAAGTAACCAACGATATAAGGAGGAGTGTTATTCCATGCCAGTCACAACGCATACTGCACAGCATCACCAATCTTGTATCGACACATGTAATGCCTGCGTACAAGCTTGTGAACATTGCCTAACCGCGTGTTTGAATGAACCGGATGTGCAGGCAAGAATTCAATGCATTCAGTTGCTGCGGGATTGTGCAGATATTTGCTCAATCTCATCTCAATTCATGTCACGTAACAGTCCCTATGCCAAACAAATCTGTAATATCTGCGCAAGCATTTGTGATGCTTGTGCGGCGGAATGTGCGAAGTTTAAAGACGAACACTGCCAACACTGCGCCGAACTTTGCAGAAAATGCGCTGAAGAATGCAGAAAAATGGCAGCTTGACTGAGATAGGGGGACGGTTGTCCCCCTTTCAGTTATCCCTCTTTTTTTATTTGGATTTTTCTCTAATTTTCGAAAATTTGTTTAGATAATTTTTTTTGCTTTCTCTTTTTCCTTAAGATTAGAATAACGACCGTAAGAATTAACATAAACATAAATGTTATACTGGTGCTGAATGGGGATGATGCTGCCTTTTTTTCAATTGAAGGATCTTCCGTATTATCTCGTTTAAGTTCTTTATTATTATTGATTTCCAATTCTTTTGAATATATTTTTTTTCCGTCAAAGTTCAAAACAACGATTAGGAAAGCAGAATCATCGATCTGGATATCAAATTTTTCGTCTTTATCGCTTGTAAAGATTAATTGTTCCGGGATTACAAAACGGTCGATATAAGACTCAAATGCTGAGGGATTTAAAGTAATCTTATTGGTTTGAAAATGTTCAAATCCATAGTCGAACAATTTTACCATATCACCGTAAGCTAATTCTGACGAATCGGCTTTCAAGGTAACGGCAATCCATTCTGAATTCCCTCTCTTGACAGAGGCAACCAACGTGTTTCCGGACTGACTCACATATCCGTTTTTTACACCTGTTGTTCCTTCGTATCGCCATAGTAGTTTGTTATGATTATAGAGTGTTGTTTCCCATCCTTTCCCGATCCACTCCATTTCCTTTGTTCCAACGATGGAACGAAATATCGGGTTTTTCATCGCGTATTGCGTAATAATTGCCATATCATAAGCAGTTGTTTGATGTTTTTCATCAAATAGCCCATGCGAGTTTTGAAAATTTGTGTTCTTAACTCCAACCGTATCCCTGACAAATTGATTCATACGTTCTGCAAATTGGGCTTCACTTCCATCAAAATATTCCGCAATCGCTGTTCCCGCATCATTGCCTGAATTAATAAGCAGTCCTTGGACAAGTTTTAATAATGTAACCTGTTCCCCTTCAAGTAAATAAACTCTCGTACCAATAACATTTCTAGCTGTTTCGCTAACGGTTACAATATCGTCCAAATTGCCCTCTTCTATAGCTATTATCCCTGTTACGATTTTCGTGATACTTGCGGGATACATTAAGCGATTACTTTCTTTTTCATACAATATGGTGCCTGTTGCTCCGTCAATTAAGATAGCAGCTTCGCTGTTGAGCGAAAAATGCTGATCATCTTTCGTTGCATATACCGTATTTTGAAAAACGAATATGAACGAGACGAATAGAAGAAAAAAATGATAGAATGTTTTCACTGAACTTTTCCTTTTCATGAACGGAATTGAAAAAATACACTACTTATTGTAGTGTATTAAAAAGTGCAATGTCAAGATCTTAAGATCCTTGAAATATCCTTTGTAATATTTTGAAAATGCATATCGCTTTAGTTTTTATCTAAGAATTACAGTATAGCAGTACAAAGTTAAAATAACTTCGGACTGCTATACTATTTCCTTGGCATCCATTTACTTTATTTATACAGCGATTATAAGATATAACTAAATTGGATTTTCCTAAAATACCGCTCAGCACCAACCTTATACTGTTCTTTCACTAGTAGTCCCCTCTGAAATATTAAGCTGCTTCAGCAACTTCTCGTAATTTTTCCAGCGATATACGTTCCGCATATCTGGCGTAGGTCTCTTTCTTTTTTCCGTTCTGCTGAAAGTCTGTAATCAATCGGGTGACTGCAGGAATAAGCTGTTCTGCTCTAAGGCCAGGTACTAACAACTGCGCAAGCCGCGCCTTCAAACCTTTGGCATCGCCACCAACATAGAGATCATATCTATCTTTCATTTTCACGATAGCAATGTCTTTTAGTAAAGGCTCGCTCGTACCGAGCGCACAACCTGCATAACCAATCTTCAATGGACTGGGAACTGGATGACCGACAATTGCCTTATCGAGTGTTTCGGCTACATCCAACCCTGCATCCTCTGCTCCTCTGCAAAAATTGCATGCAATTAAACTTTTCGAATAAAAGCCTGCAGGGTGAATCTCCAAGCCTGCTTCCTGCAATTGTTTCTGCACTTCTTGCACACGTTCTTCTTGCAATGCCACATAAAGCTGCTTGAATGTCGTCATTTCAATCTGGGCATCTTCCCCTACGATGGAACCTAGCAATGCAAGCTGGTTAGGCTTAAATATTGTACCACCCACTCCAAACCCAGGTGTTACGGCAAATTTCTGAAAAGCCATTTGATTTTCACTCTCCCTTTTCAATATATATGAAGCTTAGTTCAAACTTAAATTTTCACTCTCTGCAATCTCAATGCATTTAACACTACGGAAACGGAACTGAACGCCATTGCCGCTCCAGCCACCCATGGCGCCAACAAGCCAATTGCCGCAATCGGGATTCCAGCGGAGTTATAAGCAAGAGCCCAGAATAAATTCTGCCTAATGTTCCGCATTGTCTTACGGCTCATAAATATCGCATCAGGTATACTATTTAAATCACCACGCATCAATGTTACATCAGCTGCTTCCATGGCTACATCGGTTCCAGTACCGATCGCCATCCCGATATCCGCCAGTGCCAGGGCTGGAGCGTCGTTGATACCGTCGCCAACCATCGCCACCTTTTTGCCTTGCGACTGTAATTTCTTGACCTCTTCCGCTTTTCCCGCTGGCAACACTTCGGCCAACACATTATCAATACCGACTTGCGATGCAATGGCCCGAGCCGTCCGCTCGTTGTCCCCCGTAATCATGATTACTTCTAGTCCCATCCGCTTGAGGCGATCAACAGCCGTTTTTGAAGTCTCTTTAATCGTATCAGCCACGGCTACTATTCCGGCATATTGTTGATCGATCGCAATAAGCATCGCTGTTTTCCCTTCCTGCTCTAACTTCGACATCTGATCGAACGCCTGCTCCGCAGTTACGCCATACTTGGCCATTAAACGGCGGGTACCGGCCAAGATCACCTTTCCTTCTACAACAGCGCGGATGCCGTATCCCGGGACGGCTTCAAACTCGCTAGCTTCGGGAAGTTCCAGACCTCTCCCCTTAACACCTGACACGATCGCCTCCGCAAGCGGGTGTTCCGAACTCTTCTCAGCTGCACCGACTAGGCGCAGGAAATCCGATTCCTCCATATTATCGACCCATACATCGGTCAATTCCGGCTCACCTTTTGTAATCGTGCCGGTTTTGTCCAAGATGATCGCCTCGATTTTATGCGTCGATTCCAAATGTTCTCCGCCTTTGAACAGAACGCCCATCTCTGCTGCACGACCGGAGCCCGCCATAATTGAGGTTGGCGTTGCAAGACCTAGCGCACACGGACAAGCGATAACAAGGATAGCTATCGATTTTTCCAATGCACTGGCAAAATCGCCTGGTGTTACAATGAAGTACCAAACCCCAAAGGCTAAAACCGCAATGGCGACTACAATCGGTACAAAGATGCCGGAGATGCGATCCGCTACCCGTTGGATCGGCGCTTTCGAACCTTGTGCTTCTTCCACAACTTTAATTATTTGAGCCAGCGCTGTTTCCTTACCGACTTTTGTTGCCTTTACTCTCAATCTTCCGTTCTTGTTAACGGTCGCTCCAATGACAAAGTCGCCTACGTTTTTCTCTACGGGAATACTCTCTCCGGTTAACATCGATTCATCTACGGATGACGTTCCCTCGACCACTTCTCCATCTACGGGAACTTTCTCACCCGGCTTCACAAGTACGATATCTCCGGTCACTACTTCTTCAACCGGAATGGTCAGTTCCTGTCCATCGCGCACGACTAGCGCGGTTTTGGCTTGTAAGCCCATAAGTTTTTTGATCGCTTCGGACGTTCGTCCCTTCGCCTGAGATTCGAATAGTTTTCCGAGAACAACCAATGTAATCAATACGGCGCTTGTCTCAAAATACAGATCCGGTCCATGATGTGCAGCATCCGCAGATGATGCCCACACAATCGATAAATACAAACTATAGAAATAGGCTGCAGACGTTCCTAGTGCAATAAGCACATCCATATTGGCGCTTTTGTTACGTAAAGCCTTAAAGGCACCCACATAAAACTGCTTTCCGATATAAAACTGGACTGGGGTGGCAAGTGCCAATTGGAACCACGGATTCATAAATAATTCAGGCATCCAGATCCACGATGTGAATGAAAAGTGGCTAACCATCGACCACAACAACGGCAAACTTAATAGGACTGAAATGAATAGCTTACGCTTTTGATGTATTATCTCTTGATGCCGATGTTCCTCCAAATTACTTTGAGCTTGTTTTGGCATTGCTTTATAACCTAGTTTTTCTACTTGGTTCTGCATATCGGCGACAGTAACTTCCGTCGGGCTATATTCCACATGAGCTGTTTCCATCGCAAAGTTGACAGTTGCATTCGTAACACCCGGCAGCTTGTTAAGCGATTTTTCAATCTTGTTTGCACAGGCTGCGCACGTCATACCACTAAGCTGCAGGTCGATTGTTTCCTTTGCCGTCCCGTACCCCAGTTTTTGTATGCTTTGTTCCATTTTTGAAAGATCCATTACTGTAGGATCGTACGTTATCGTCGCCCGCTCCATCGCGAAATTAACATTGGCCTCTTTAACCCCTTCCAACTTATTCAAGCCTTTTTCAATACGATTCGCACACGCGGCGCAGGTCATACCAGTAATTTGCAGGGAACTTTGCTTCAATTCGATTTGATTGGATTCCATCTGTAGTCACCTTTTCATGTACCCATGGGGGGTATAATTTTGAGTAAAAAAATGATGGAAAATAGTCACTCGATGCGAGTGACTACTTCGTTAAATTTCAAACCACATCATAGCCTTGCTCTTCAATTTCATGTTTGATTTTCTCAAGATTAACGTTATTTTCATCATACTGAACCTGAACTGTACCATTTTTTAGATCAACTTTTGCGGTTACCCCAATATTTCGCAGTGCTCCTTCAATAGAATTTACACAATGATTGCAAGACATGCCTTCCACTTTCAATGTTTGATTTTGCATGTTACGGGTCTCCTTTATTTGAAATTTACTTCATTAAAGTATTCATTGTTTTCAATAGTTCTTCAATAACCTCGACTTCACCATCTTGTATTCGTTCCACAACACAGCTTTTTAAATGTTCGGCCAATAACAGTTTTCCTACGCCGTTCAGAGCGGATTGAACCGCGGCAATTTGATTCAAAACATCATCACAATAAGTATCCTTTTCGATTAACCCTTTTATACCTCGGACCTGTCCTTCAATCCGATTTAATCGAGCTGTTAGTGCAGCTTTCGTTTTACTGGAATGATGACTTTTCCGTTCATCTAAACTCGAACAACAATGTTCTTGAACATCTGTAACCCCAGTTTGTATGATTTCCACTAAATTGCACCTCCTTGTATTTATAGTATACCCCCCTATGGTAATTGTCAATCATTATTATCCGCAAATTCGGGTGTTTGCGCTGAAGCAATTTTCTAATAACGATATAGACAGTAAATCCGGATACCGCAATAATCAAAGCCATTCCAATAAACATGACGATTCACATTCCGAACATACCATCCATCATCCAGTTCATTAATCCGTCCCTTATGTCACTATTTTTTCGAACAGTAGTTTTTTTTTAAGTCCATTTTTCTCATACCAAAAACACTAAATTTCAATGAAAAATGACACATACCCGGAGGCAGTGTCTAGACGTACCTTATAGCTAATGATATTTTCAGACCAGAGGCGTTAATCACAACGTCCTTTGGATATCGCGGATTAACGGCTTTTTTTCCACGCAGGCTATAAGCCGCTTCTCGATATCTGAAGCGATAGCCATCAGTTCATCGTTCTCTACAAGTCCGATTAAAGCCGTAGGCTTCGGCAAGCCGATCCGGGTACTCCCGCTCTCTTCATAAACGGCAAGCTTACATGGGAGGAAATAACCAACCAAAGCATTTTCTGAAAGCACACGTTTGGCTTCATTTGGATTGCATACTTCAAGAATATGATAAGTATTGTCAAAATCAACACCTTTCTCATGAAGTTTTTCCTGCATATCTAATTGCCAGAGGACACCGAATTTTTCTTCCTTTAGGTTTTCAGTAAGGGCTGAAATTGCTTCTTTAGGCGTTTTTGCTGTCTTAACAGTGTAATGGAACATGACTTTTCCTCTTTTCCCTGTTCAACTCGCCCGCGATGAAGACAATCGCAAGTAAGTCCTTTTATTTAACATCTAATGACCCATAGCCGGCATTTCCGACATGCCGTTTTTAGAATTTCCCTCATGTTGCCCATGTCCTTCGCCTGTGGAAGAAATGATCTCCAGCATATCGTCAATTTCTCCTTGTGCAGCCCTATTCAACGATTGTTCATCGCCGACTAACCAAGAATGGTTATACGGCCCTTCCGTTGGAGATTTCTTATATTTGGGTTGAACCGTCATCATGTAATCCATGACAGTGTCCGGCATCTTCTCCTTATCAGTCCAAAGAATAGGAGCATGTTTGCCCAGATGTGAGAAAGGCGCTGCTGCGAGAGCCAATGATGCTGTATTCAGACTAATAAACGAAAAGTTATGTCCCGGTGAAGTGATTCCCCATCCAAATCCGGTCTCGGGGTCTTTATATTTAGCAAATGCAACGGCATTTTCATAAGGGTCGTTTCCAGAGATCCGAACGACCTTTCCGTACTGTCCTAATTGTTTTTCAACATTTTCGGATATAATGCTCTTTGGTCCCAATAAATAAATAGATGCCTTTCCATTTCTAAGCTTTAATGCTTCTATTGTATCCGTTGGAATCTCATCCTTTGTTACATACAGTAGCGGCTCAGGCATGTGTGCAATCCAGTTAATTGCCGGCAGTGAATATTCTTGGCTATCCAGAGAGCCTATAATTACAGATTGTGGATAGCCCTGTGAAATTCTTGCATAATAATCATCTACTGTTTTAGCGATAGCTGCGGGACCTTCACCCTTAATCCAATCTATTTTAAAGCCCATTCCTTTGATTTCCTGCTCAACATTTTGATCCAGATTTCCGACCAAAATAACTTGTGTTCCGTTATTCAAAGTCGATCCTACAGGATTGAGCCTTTTTAATTCATTTTTCGTAATCTCTGGCACATTATTCTTATTCACAAATAATACGGGGCCATTATTCGGATGATGAATTAAATCTGCACTTACTAGTGCGGATTGCCAATCTTCTGGGTTGGCCAGAATAACACCACCGGGCTGGTTCTTTTCGTTTGTCGCCATCCAAACCGTTTTGGACACCAATACGGCCGTTTGAAAAGGATCACTGTTGTTAATACGTGTTGTATTTTTAGAAGCGATCCAAGGAGGCTCTGACGCTTTGTTTTTCTGTTGATCGACGTTTACTTGACCTTTTTGTGTTTGTTGGCCTTGTGTAGCTCCCGGTGTGCATGCAGTTAATGTCAATATTACTGCGAAGAAAAGGATATTGATCTTTAAACGCTTATTCATGCGAAATCCTCCATCTTGGATTTTCATCTGTAACTTTTAGATGTACTTCAAACTTCTGCCTTTGCGGCTTCCCGTATATTATTTCCAAACGGCTGAAAGTCTTATCCATTTGTTTCTGGGGAATTTACGCCCCAATTAGTCTTGATTTACAAGTAAAGCTACTGTATGAGGTCACGAACAATCGGTTACAGCGTAAAATGTCTACTTTGCGTACGATAAATCAAACTTGCCATTTGATTTATACATCTTTCCATACTTTGTTGAATTCAGGTTTCGTATCATATTTTGGGCACATGCCGTGTTCATGTTATGCTATCTAGCATAGACTGTTATACGTGATGCAAACATCACGAATTCGCCCCTAAGGGAGGTATGCAATAACTTCACCTATTACACAATGCGGTGCCTACACCCTCAATCATGAAGATTGTTGCCGACAAAAAAGGTGGATTGGCATTTAAAAATGAAACTTTATCTTGAGCAACAAAAAACTAATTACTCGAAACAGGAGAAGAAATTTTCAAAACTTGCCGGGGAAAAAGCGCACGTGCCTAGTAACGACACCGTTGCATAATGTATGATAAGCATGATGGAGAGATCCGTGTATAGCGAGGTTTGCGAAGACTTTGAACGAGAACTGAACTCCCAAAAAGTTGACCATTTATCTGTGCCTATATAGGAATGTGTTACCCCTAGCCGTTGGCCAGGGGTTATTCTACATTGGTATGTTGTTCCTAATTATTTGCTTCTTCCATCTATCTCGATCTTTATAGAATGATTCAGTTGAAAAATCTCTTATTTCGTATTTCCTTGGTAACTGCATTGTTATTTATATATAAAGCATAGAAAAAAGCAACCTAGATAAGAGTTGCTTTCGATTATATTATGTTTCTATATTAATTTATTATAGTCTTGTGCTCCATAAAAGAAGCGTAAAATAACTACCTTTTCTGCGCCTTCGTCCACTTTATAGACAAGAATATAATTCTTTATAACCGCCTTTCGATAACCTTCCTTCTCCAATCGATTATCTTGACACTTAGGATACATTACAGGGTTATTTCTTAGATGAGCATAACACTTATCAACCTCGTCAAGGAAATCAGAAGCAGCTGTTGGATTTGCCAGCTGAACTGCAATGTATGAAACAATATTATCTAAATCCTGATGAGCAAGTTCTGTGACAATCAATCTATACATCGTATTTTTCTCTTATGCTTTTTAATGAAGATTCGCCATCAAGAACTTTTTCTTCCGCCAATTGTTTTTCAGCTGCATTCAGCTTTTCGTAGACATCAAGCATAAACATCTTTTCCTCATACGTTTTCATGCTCATGAGAACCATGTCTCCATATCCGTTCTTGGTAATAAAAATAGGCTCATCAGATTCTTGACACATTTGAGAAATTTCACTCGTATTTTTCAAATCGCGAATTGGGATTATTTTAGGCATAACATCCAGCTCCTTTTCGTGGCCTTATTGTACCATAAATATCCCCTACATTCAATGATCTTACTAATCATCTTATTAATCATCCCTACTATCTGTCACCATCTTTATAAAATAGTAAGCGGATGGATCTAATGGCGACCAACCGCTTACTGCTGTTTTGTTATCCCTCCCCGGGCTTTGTCGTCATTAGGCGATACAGTTTCGTATTCCGCGGGAATTTGTCGGTAAATGGAACAAGGGAACTGCCTACCTTCATAAGTCCATTTCCGGCGTCTACATTCGTGATGTATGAGAGTTGCAGGTCTGAAATATTAAGCAACTCGGCAAGCTCCATCCGATCGGTGCTGGCCTGATTCAACATGACGATAAATTCACTATTTGCTAACATGGTACGTGCCGTATGGCTTTGCAGCAAATCGTCCACGTTTTGCGTAATTCCCGTACAAAAGGCGCCATACTTTCGGACACGCTTCCAAAGCGTGAAAAGAAAGTTGGCGCTATATTCATGCTGGAACAACAGATAAATCTCGTCGATAATGATAAACGTATTTTTTCCCTTTGCCCGGTTTTGTGTAATCCGATTCAGGATACTATCCAGTACGACTAACATGCCAATCGGGAGCAGCTGCTTTCCCAAGTCAAGAATATCATAGCAAATGAGCCGGTTATAGACATTAACATTAGTAGGCTTTGCGAACGTATTCAGACTGCCGGAAGTAAACAACTCAATCGCCAGAGCAATGTCTTGCGCTTCTGGTTCAGATTGCTTGAGCAGTTCAGCGTGAAAATGTTGCAAAGTAGGCGGGTCGCCTTTGAAATTGCTTTGCAAATAAGTTCGATACACTTTTGCGGTGCAGCGGTCGATCAACGACTTCTCCTTTGCGCCAAGGGGATAGCCGCCCATCAGTTGTTCGCACAGCGACAGAACAAACTCCGACTTGAGGATGATTGGATTGGCCCCGTCGCCGTACTGCCGATTGATATCCATGGCATTAATATGATTCGGCGAGGTTGCGGAAATATGGACCGTTTCGCCGCCCAGTGCTTCCACCAGCGCAGAATATTCACGCTCAGGGTCAATCAGGATCACGTCGTCATCGCCTGCTAGCACCAGATTGACTATCTCACGCTTTGCCGTAAAACTTTTACCTGAGCCGGATACCCCCAGAATGAAACTGTTCCCGTTTAACAGTTGCTTGCGGTTGGCCATAATCATATTCTTACTGATGACATTTTGGCCGTAATACATACCGCCGGGATGGATGACCTCCTGTGCCCGGAATGGAATGAAAACGGCAGTGCTTTCCGTCGTCAAAGTTCGCAACGCATGTACCTTGCGCAATCCATACGGAAGCACCGTATTGAGTCCGTCCATTTGCTGAAAGGTCAGCGGTGCTAACTGGCATAGATGCTTGCGAGCAGTTGTCAACAGGGCTTCGGTATCGTTGTCCAACTGCTCCTTGCTCTCCGCAATATGCACCATTGTCAGCAGTCCGAACATCATGCGCTGGTCGCGTGTCGTCAGATCGTCCAGAAACTCCTTGCTTTCCTTGCGTTGTTGCTCCATATCATAAGGAACAACGGCAGAGAAATTATTATTGTTGTTTTGCCGCCGCTGCCAATTCGTTATATTCGTCTCCACGCCGAGCAGCCGGTTTTCCACTTCGCGGACGGCCTCATCGGTCGGAATCGGTATCACATCAAGAGATAGCAGCAAGTTCCGGTTTAGGTCGCATAATTCAGCCACCATGCTGTCCTTGATGTAGCTCGCGTATTCCCGTAGAAAAACGACACGGCCAAAGTAGCGTCCCATCCGAAAGTAATCCCGTTCGAACTCAAACGTATCCGGACTGATGTAATCCTTGAAGTCATGTCCCTTGCGCATGGTAGCGGACAAGTCAAAGTGATAGTCAGCCTCCTCGCCAATTCGAAAAAAATCATGGAGCATGCGCAGGCGATCTATCGCATCCAGTTCCACGCATGCGGAACCAAGACGCGAGAAATGCGCCATCAGTTCCGAACCGATTCTGGCGAAATACTGACGGGCATCCTCCACATTTCTTTTGACCACAGATACCGTAATATATTTTTCCTGAAAAGTGCCGTTTGCGCCCATCGCCTTGTCGAGCAACATCTGGTTGTATTCCTCGCGGTATCCATCAAGTCCGTCCTGACGATGGGGGATCAGCAAGGTGTCTTCCACGTCCAGCCGATTTAAACGTCGGTTATGAATCGTGATTTTCGTCGTCGCGCCGCTATCGAGAGAATTAAGCAGTTCGCAATAGGCTAGGAACATTGCTTCCTTGTCTTCTCTGGAGGCGACAGCGTAGTTCATGTCTTCAAATCGGTACGACTTAGAAAACTTGTTGCCCACAAAAAAAATCCCATCCGGCCAGATGGCACGAATCGGGATGACTTGCTGGACACCCTTCGGAATGGCGAACCGTTCCTTGTCTTGCTTGATAATTCGTTTAAGCGTTTTAATCACGAGCTTCACTCTCCTTGCTCACGCTGCTGGACATACTTATGCAGCACCTCGTAGTAAATGTTCGTCGCGCGATAAACCAGCCGTTTGGGCATGAGAAATTCGGATTTTACATACGTCCACAGAAGCTGCTCTGCCGTCATGCCGTGGTAGTGAATAAACCCGAGCGCGGCGCAGGGGGCGGCTCCCAGAATGCACATCCAACTGAGCGTCTCCACGCCGAAGCGGTCTCGCAAAGCAAAGTACAAGCCAATTGCCACCAGAACGGCCAATACTGAAAAAAAGAACTGCCGCAAGGACAGTCCAAAAAACAAGCTCTCGGTATATTCCCGGATTTCCCGGTTAATTTTGACTTCCATGTGTAGGACCTCCCGAATCTGCCGCCCGTGCATCGGGCTGGCGACTATCTATGTTGGCGAAGCCCTGCTCATCGAACGGATGAAGATGACTCGATAACGCGGACGCAAGCTGTATGCCATCTTTCAGACCTTGCAGATATAGCCATTCATTCATAATTGCTTGCTTGAGGTGCTGACAATCTTCCCAACCCGCAAATTCCGGCATGCGCCCGATGTCCATGCCCGCGAATAAGCGTTCAAATGCTTTTCTTTCGTTTTCCCGAATGCGGCTAAGTTCGGAGTGATTTTCAATAAGATCGGATACATTGTCTAGCCGTTTTTGAATCGCTTCTCTGAACCATGGCGGAAATTTCATCGTTTGCCCACACCTCTCATCTACCATGTCTCCGATGCCGTTTGCGTCGGGTACGCTCATAACGAACGAGCAATTCATCCACTTTGCGACTTTGCTCCTGCAATTCCTGGTTGTCGGATAATCGAATGGATTGCTTCAATGACTGCTCGCCTAGCTTGTTCAGCTCCTGTCGTTCTTTCTCCAATTTACGCAATAGATTGCTCATTCTTCCACCGCCTTGTTTTCAGATGGGCTACCGATTAACATATCTGGATATGAGTTTTTAGCCCCCCCTGATAGTAATTTCAAAACTCATGTAAGTCAATTCTGTGCTTGTCCATAATAGGAACTATGAACTCCTATTCGGAAAGAGATGACAAGCGATGCACGTTTACGATAAAAAAATAGTAGGCCAGCGGATACGCAAACGGAGAGAAGCATGGGGCATGTCACGCGAGCAACTGGCCGAGCAGATCGGGCGTGTTCCCCGGTTTTGCGCGGACATTGAGCGGGGGAAAGCCGGCATGTCGATAGAAACGATGCTCAGCATCTGTCATGTGCTGAAACTGTCTCCGAATGATTTGCTGCTACAAAACGTTTACGCTGAACCTTCCAATGAAATTGAGCTGATTATGGCCGCGCTCCAGCAATGCACAGACAAACAGCGCAAAGACTCGCTGGCGCTGCTGAAGCTGTTTCTGACCGCCATCCAATAATTCCCGCCTATAAACCCATCATCTCCCGAACGACCCGGTCGGCCATCTTCACCGTGCCGACCAAGACCAGCATGTTAAAAATGAGTTCTCCGATGTACGTCCATACCATCGTGACCGCGCCAGAGCCAGCTTCGACAGCCGGGGGCGCGCTGGCAAACGCCGCGTAGATGATGCACGCCAGCACGATGATCGCCCCTTCCATACAGGCGGCTGCATATCCTTTCAAAAATGATTTGCCGATACTCTGGCTCGGCTCGCCAGCGAATGAGGCGAGCGGAACCGGAGCAATCGCTGTATACAGATAAATCCGAAAAAAACGCCCGTACACAGAAAGAATCATGATGAAGGACAGAACGGTAATAAACAGGCTGCCCAGCAAAGAGACGACCCAGAGTGGTATGCTTTGCCAAAACCCGACATCTTCGATCGCCTGGGTAATCGTGTCCGGCAGCGACATGCCATCCACCGCACCAAACCCCGAACGGGACATCATCGTCGAGATGATGCCCTGCACAATCGTAAACAGAGCCATCATCAGTTCCAAACCATAGGTGACAACTGCCTTGGCCAGCACAAATCGGACAAATAACTTGACCGCCAGCTCCGGCCGCTTCAGTTCGGCAAAATTACCCGCTGTTTTCATCACACCGACGACAAAAAATAAAACCAGCAGCGCCAGTCCCGTTGCCTGTAACGCGCCGTGAATATCCGTGATGATGCGCCAAATGGTGCCCCCCTTGAAATCGACTGGTGACTGGGTAACAAGGTGCCAGATTTCATTCATTTTCTGCTCCCAGGTATCTAGAGCATTCTCCAAATTATCTGCAATCCAACTGTTTTTCGACATACGCTCACCCTTCTGTCGAGGGAGGAACGGGCGTCGGCTCATTCCTCATCCTCCATGGCTTAACCTGTGATCAGGTCCAAAATCTCTTTGGTAAACGTGATGATGACGCCCCCGGCCAAGGTTAAAAAACCATTCGCTCGCTGCGAAGGGTCATGCGACTTGAGCGACAAGCCGATCTGCACAACGCCAAACCCCAAAATAATCATGCCGACCGCGCGAATCAACCCGAAGATAAAATTGGACAAGTTGTTGACTGTCGTCATCGGGTCGCTTTGGGCATAGGCGGTGGAAACTAGCATCGTCCCGAACAGCACCGTCATCATGTAGAAAGCAATCAGCCATTTCGTTTTACGTTTCAAACGCGATCCATCCCTTCATGTAAAAATAATGCCTCCAGTTCTTCCTCTGACAAAAGCTCATATTCACCGTTCTCATCCAATTGCACCGTCCTCCAATCGAGCGCATGCTCCGTACCGCCGTGCTGGTACGCCTGACCTGCGCCGTCTGTCGTCAGCGCGATATGAGGATGGCGCAGTACCTCGTATTTGTCATCAAGCACCGGTCGTTCCCCACGAATAAACAGCAGCGCATAACGATTATCAAGGAGTCGCACTTCATCAGGGGTAAGCAATTCCCGGCCAGACTGCTGGTAGTTGATGGAATAGCTGCCGCTGCGTCCTTTACTTTGGCCGTAGGTGTTCGTATCAATAGTTTCTTTGCCAAGTAGCTCCGACACATACTTGTGCGTGGATTGTTCATTGCCGCCCAGATACAGGAACAGATCGCAGTTGCCGACGATGGATTCCCATGCGTCCTTGTACAACACTTTAAGCTGTGCCAAGTTTTGCAAAATGATAGACACCGATATTTCCCGACTGCGGATCGTTGAGAGCAGCTTGTCGAACTCATCGGGCAGGGCGACATTCGCGAACTCGTCCATGACAAAATGCACATGCACTGGTAGACGGCCGCCGTAACGGTAGTCCGCTTCGTACATGAGGCATTGAAAAAGCTGCGTGTACAGCATGCCCACGATAAAATTGAAACTGCTGTCGTTGTCGGGGATGACGGCAAATAGCGCCGTCTTCCGGGTGCCGATACGTGGCAAGTCCATTTCATCGACCAGGCTCATTCCGGCAATGCTGTGCAAATTGAATTTTTCCAATCGCACGCCAAGTCCGATCAGAATGGATTTGGCTGTCTTGCCCGCAGCCAGCTTGAAGATGTTGTATTGCTTGACGGCGAGATGTTCCGGGTCGCGCATGGCAAGCCGCTCGAACAATTCATCTAGCGGGCTTTGGTACGTTTCGTCTTCTTCCCGAACCTCGGCAGCAGCAATCATTTCCATAATCATCGGGAAGTTCTGCTCCTCCGGCGGCGCTTCATAGAGCAAGTACAGCATGAGCGCTTCCAGCAAGGCGGTTTCAGAACGTTCCCAAAAGGGATCGTTCGTATTGCTGTTTTTGGGCGTCGTGTTGCGAATCAGATTGGTGACCAGCTTTAGCACATCCTTATCATCCTGCAAATAGGAGAAAGCGTTATAGCCGTGGGAACGGTGCGGATGAATCAAATCCAACACTTTAATGTCATACCCTTTCGTCTGAAGCAAATGACCGGTGTCACGCAATATTTCGCCTTTCGGATCAAGTACGACATATGAGGTGTGCGCCTGCATCACGTTCGGCTTCGCATAAAACCGCGTTTTGCCGGAACCGGAACCCCCTACGACGAGAACATTCAGATTACGGCGGTGCTTGCGTCCATCTAGACCGATGCGCACGTGCTGCGTCAATATTTTGTTTTGCTCCGCTTGCTTGCTCTGGTATTTGGCGTTGATCGGTTTCGCCTTGCCCCACTTGGCGCTGCCATGTTCTTCGCGGCGACGATAATTACGCGGCGAAGCCAGATACGCGCCAACCGCCAGCCCATAAGCCAGCGTACAGACGAGCAGGCTTCGGATTGAATCCTCAACCCACTGGAGTTGAAAGGGATTCGCCTCGCTTAGATGAAGCAGGATTGCAGGCAATCCCCCAGATAACACCGGGGCGACGAGCAGCGCCACCCATATGACGGGAATAAAAAAAACCGCAACGAGTACAAGTTGACTCCTTGCGGCTTTAGCGCGTTTCATGGCGACTCCGGCGTTTCATTCTTTGATAGGGCGCATCCAACGTTTTCAGTAGCAGATCGTCCACCGCATCGGTCGGCCGCCGCTCGCCTATCAAGTCATTACGCAGCTTATTCAACGCGTTGATGACAATGCCATGCTCGTAGTGGTCGAGACTGAGTATGCGTTCTTCCGTTTTCATGGTTCCTCACGCTCCTTAGCGGGTAGGATCGGTTCGACCTGGTTGCGAAGGTTGCCGCTGCGGGTTCAGTATGCGGTGCATACGCCGGGAAATCGTATGCGAAGCTTCTTTCATCGTCGTCAATTCCGCACGAATCGGCTGCGGCTCCATGTCTTTGAACCGTTCTGCCACCCGGTCAAACCGGAACGCGGTCGTTTCAACTCCAGCCTGCTTGCAAAGGATATAGGCAACACTGTAGGCATGAAACTGATATTCTGATCGGCTGTAGCGACTATCGCCGCGATCCATTTCCGCATGCGCCAGTTCCTGCGCCAGTGCGCGGAAGATGTCTCCAGCTGCCAGCCCGCGGCGGATGACAATGTTGCGCACATCCGGTTGGTAGAGCGCATGCACATCCGCAGGAAGCGCATCGCTGATTGTGATCGGTACTGGCGCACGATCCATGAGCGCCTTGATGCGGGTGCGATCATCCGGGTAGACCGGTTGATCCGGTTTCTTTGCAGTGGTTTGGGCTATATCGAACATCTTCTTCGGGTTGTAGCTGGTCGCGGTGCTTCCATCTTCCCGCCGGTATTCCTCGCCCGGTTCCAAAATATAAAAACCGGTTTCCTTGCGGCGGATCGATACGCCTTGTTCCTTCCAACCCTCGAAATCCGCTATGCGTGTCGCTTCCGGGCGTTGTGCTAAAATCAGCAGCGCATTGGAGACACTGTAACGGTCAAAACGGCTTTGCACATCCAGATAACGCTGAAACTGTTCTCCATTTTGAACAATCGTCATCGTCGTCGTATCAATCGTGTCGTAAGTCCACTGCCGCTGTTCCTGTTTTTGGTGAACCCACGCTTCCTTGTCAAACGACTGCTCTCGCTGGATGGAAGGAGTAGAGAATAATTCGTCCAGTTCGTTCATTTGGATTTCCCTCGCTTTCGATTCCGGGTAGTGGGCGTTGGCGTTTTGTCGCCCGATGTTGCCTTGCCACGATCCCTGCGTTTAGGCAAAGACGGCTCACGCTCCATTTGCCGCCGTCTTTTCTCCGCTTCGCGATTTTCTTCACGAATTTCACGCAACAGTTGACGGATCGACACCTTTTCCTGCGCCGGTTTACGATCAGTCGAATCCCTTACGTTGTCGACGCTGTGCCCGGAGATAGGCACGGACGGAATGGCCGGTTCCATCGTTCTTCCCTCCTGCATCGGGGGAGAGGGCAGCGGTGTCTGCTGCTGCACTCGTTCGTCGGCCGAAGGTGCGGCTGCCGGGGGAGTCGGTTCCGGAGGCGCGGCTTCCGGTTGCTGGCTTGCTGCCCGAACCTCCTCCGGCTGTTCGGTCTTTCCCAGCAGTTCGTCCAAAAAATCTTCTCGAACTTCCTCCGTGACAGATGGCGGACTCCCTTCCCGCTCAGGCGCTTCGCCGTTTAACTCCGGCGTTTGCGCAGTTTGGCTCTCGTCCGGCTGCTTTTCGCTGCGGGTATTTGCAATTTCTTGTTTGATGCTGGCCGTGTCTACCGTCGCCAGTTTGAAGCGCTCGACGATCCGGTTGATCTTGGACGCATCTTCGGCACGCACCATCACATCGCAAAGCCCGTCCACGTTCTTTTTGTCGCGTAGCGCGCAATATAGCACACCGTACCGCTTGGCCTCCTTACAAAAAGTCGGGAGATCCTCGGTTTTCACGGCAAACACCTTGAGTTCCTTGCCGCTGCGGAGCAAACTTTCCAAACGGATGCGCCCTTTTGTCCGTTTCTGTCCCTGCAAGGCGGCGAACAAATACACCGCCAAATGCTTAGCGCCTTCCCCGGAAATTTTGGCCACCATCTCGATGCCCCGCAGACTCATGCTGACGACTTGATCGGCCGCTTCGTTTCCGCTCATCGGCGTTCATCTCCTTTCGTATGTGATGTTCGGGTTCACGTTCACGCAATAAATGGACCATCCCCTCCGAACGGGCGAGAATACCCGTGCAAAGCTTCACCTCCTTTCGCAGTTTCGCAAGCTGCCGGGTCGCCTCGGCAATTTGTCTTTTGATTGCCTCACGCTGCTCCGGCTGCTTACAACGGCGCAGCCGGTTGTACAATGCCTTGCGCGCGCTGTACCCTTGTTTCATTTCCTCCTGAAGCCCGGTGAGATTTGCGAGTAGCTCATCCTTCGTGGTGATGCGGCGGCGACACAGCAGTCTTGTCTGCTCGGTGATGACCGTCAAGTGGCGCAAGTCTTGACGCAACAAAAAATGCGTCCTTCGCGGGGACGCACGTTGACGGGGCAGGATGCCCATTTCATATAAATAGCGTAGGTACAACGCCTGCAAGCCGCTGAATTTACGTCCAGCCCTCCAAACTCCACGAACCCTGACAACTCGCTTTCGGCGCGGTAGCGGAAGTGAGGGCTGGCGCTTCGGCATGTGGTTTTGCAAGATGCGCTCCTTTAACGCTTCCTCCGTATATTCGTATCCCAAACTGCGCAAGCGGACGAAGCGCTCCTTGCCGGGCGGACGCACTGCCAGATGTTTCACATTGGTTTTGATCGCATACCCTTGTTTTTGCAGAGCGGCGAAAAACTGGGTCATTGTCATGGAAGCTGCGATGGCGGTGTCGATGTCCTCACGAATCAATCCCCGCCAAGTTGGTTTGTTTTCGCGTTCCGCCTGCCACTCCCCATAGTGCTTAGCTTTACCTGGTTCGGGATGTTCAATGACCGACAGCGCATGCTCCCGGCAAAGCCGGTCGGACGTGTGCCGCAGCAAAGCGTAGGAAGCTTTGTTGTCGTAGTACCGCTTGCCATCTACAAAAGAAACAGCATTCAACACAAAATGATTGTGCAAATGTCCCTTGTCCAGATGGGTCGCTACGACGACTTCAAAGCGTTCTCCCCATAGTTCTTGCGCCAGCCTAACCCCGATGGCATGGGCAATTTCCGGCGTCGTTTCGCCCGGCGCGAACGACTGATATCCGTGAAACGCGACAATGCCATCCGTTTTTTGAAATTGTCGCTTGGTGCGCTGCATTTGCTCATAAGCGGTGAGCGGGTCGCAGTTGATGCCGCTCACGTACAGTTGCCTCTCCGTTTTCGCATCCGCTGTCGCATAGCCAAGCGCCTGCTGCAAGCTATCTGGTTCGGCGCGATCTTGTGTCGTTTTGTCGGGATTTCGAGCGTAGTCCAGTACGCGCTTCAAACGGTCAGTCACATCCCAGATCGCGGTCGTTGCCATTTGTCATGCCCCCTTACGGCGGATGTCCGCTTGTATGCATCGAAGGTAGTTCGCTTCTTCGCTCCGGTTCGGTTACCGCCTGTTGAATGTGCTGAACAGCACGGCGCAAGTGATCGGCTTCCTCCTGAAAGGCAGCTCTTTCCAGACGACCGGTCGTATGTGCCTTCACAGCCAGTTGATTCAGATTATTGCCTATGGCGTGCAGCTCACGAATCATCGCGTAGTAGTCCAGTGGCGGCAGCTGCTTCGGTACATATCCATTAATGAGCGCTCGGATGTACGCCTCCCGAGAAAGTCCTGTTTTTTCCACTTCTCTAGTAAGGCGAGCATGTTCGCTTTCACTCAGGCGAAGCAGAAATGATATCGAACGTTTCCTCATCGACCATCACCCCTTTCCATAAATGTCTCCTTGAAGCAGAACGCTGCCGCGATGAACAACCAGTTTGAACACGATTCGATCATCGAAACGATAGCATCGCGATGATGGGGTCTTAGGGGCTGCGCCCCTAACAAGCGAATTTGGATATCCAAATTCAGTGCTTGCTGCAACGCAAGACATTCGTCTCGCGTTGCCATCAAACCGCCTGCCGGGAACAAGAGAGGACCCCAAAAACACAAAAAAGACGCCGATCCGCTCGGGCGTCTTCCGCAATACTTTTTTGTTATCGCACCAACCAGCGGTAATCCTGGCGGCAGTCTACAATGAAATCGACATACACGATTTCATCCTGAATTTGATACAGCACCAGATACCATTTATCTACGAACATTTTGTGATACTTGTTGGACGGGATAAATTCCGCTTCCAGAAAAGGATACCGTTCCGGCATTTGCGCCAAGGAACGTATCGATTGTAGCAATTCGTTTTTCGTTTTCCGCGCCGCATCCGGACTTTTTTCCGCAAGAAACCGCACATGAGTCGCCAGCATTTGGCGGGCGCGATCGGAGACGATGATCTTATAACGGGGCATCTTTTCCATGCTGAACCTCGTCAATAATGCCCTCCAGGTAATCGTCCAGTTCATCCGGCGTCATACCAACACGGCCCGCCAAACGATCCTCTTGCACAGCGAGCAGTTCTTCGCGCAGCTTCAACATCTTCTCGCGACGGGAGAACGTCTCAATGTCCATCACGACGAGATCGCCTTCACCGTTCTTGGTCAGATACACCGGTTCCCCGGAAGATTTGCATAGATCGGCGATTTCATTATAGTTTTGCCGGATACTGGCGGAAGGCTTGATAATCATCTTGGTCACTCCTTGCATAGCTGTATATTGATTTTATTATACCTATTACATGCTATACAATCAATGCGATTGCGCTTATCCCCAATCTATTCACATCTTATCCACATACCATAAGTTTTTATCGTATCCCCGCAAAAAAAGCGTTGACCGTTCAGCGTCTACCGCTATCGGGACGGTTCACCGCGTCTTCGCCGGAATTCCATCAAATCGTTGTTTACATCCTTTCCGAACTTGGGCGGCTCATCGGATATGAGAAGGGCGAGGGAGAAGAGCCTCTGTATCGTGGCTGCCGCCAATCGCCCCGGCTCATCATTGTCCAGGTGCAGTACAAGTCGATTCACCTTGGGAAAGCACTGCAAGTAATGCGTTAGGGCAGACGGGGGAGTAGGGTCCTCCCCATTTGTCCTGGGCCTGTATATGCCGGCCAGCGACAGCTTATTTGCCTGCCGCCAATCCCGGCCGGCGAGATGTTCCAGCGTACAGTAAGATAAAAGATCAATGGCGCTCTCAAACAGATGCAGTTCCGTACAGTTTCCCGAGGCCGGAATGGAAAACGAATACCGCTTGTCGCTGCCGGCGGCTTCCCCCATATAACGGGTGCTTGTCGTACCGCGTATCGCCGCATAGCGCGGCGTCCCTCCCTGGTCAAATCCGACGAATACCGCGTTATGGTAACGGCGGCTTTCATACAAACGCCCCGTTTCGAGACAGTAGTCGATCACCGGGCGGTGGATGCCTCGTTTGCTCAAATAAGCGATGACGCGATGAGAGTTTTCATACGGTTCTGGAAGCTCAAACCGCGCTGGAGAAGAGCGTTGTTGCAAAGATTGCGAAAATGCAGGTGCGCTGCCCGGATGAACGCCTTCAATTTGCAGCACCGCATCGGGAAAAGACATGCCGCGCACTTTGATCAAGTAGTCCAGCGCCGAGCGCCCGCCGATCCCCCTTGACCACCAGTACCATTTGCCGTTGGAGATTTTCAAGCTGTCATGTGTACGGGTGGTGTAGACATTGCGGGAGCAACGTATCAGTTCCGCAGGCTCGTACATTTGCAAATACGTGAGCAGATCCAGTCTTTTTGCACGTTCGATTTGTTCCTTGTTTACGTAGATCATTGCCGCGGCTCCTTCTGGAAATCCTGGCAGCGTCCGAAGGGTATATGGTTCATCGTGCCCTACCCCTCTTTTTGGGGTACAGATAAGCTCTGCCTTCCTGCAACTTCGTAACACCTTTCTTTTTCATGAATGCGTCTAAATCGCCTTCATAAACTTGACTGGTCACCCCGTTTGAGTCGCGGATGTAATAATACGTATCGCCAAATCCGTTCTTCTCTTTGGAAATCAACTCCAATGACGGCACGGTTTCTCCCTCCTCGATCAAGTCGGTTCCGTAACAAAAAGGCGGCAGAATCGGACAAAAGCATCCGCCGCTTGGGATGGCATACAACATGTTCATTCCTCCGGAAATGAGAAAAGGACCCCAAAAACGGAGTCCAATTCGTCATGTGATTGATAACTTTAACAAGCGAGCTAACTTCGACCTGTGAAATGCTCGCACCGATACCATGTTCTTTCCGCATGAAGTTCCCTTACAGGGGCAGGAACGGAAGTGTCAGACCGTTATCGCTCGCGGCCCACCACCCGCCGTTCCGGCGTTTCCGGTTCTTCGTCCGGCATGCTGTCCACGGCTTCGTTTTCCTGTTTGTCCATGTTGAGCAGCGCATTCAATTCCGCTAGACGCGCCGCTTTCGTTTGAAGCTCCTGCTCCTTCTCGAATGGAGCCGCGATTTGTTCCTTCGCCGTTTCCATTTGCAGACGCAAGGTGGCAAGCTGTTCACGGGCATGTTCCAGCTTCACAGGCAAATCCGACAAGGCGTTGTTGATGCGGCTAATGTTGCCGCCCGCATCCGCTCCGAGCGTCACCGTATGACCGAGCGCACTGCGCAGCGTAACCTTGTATTCCTTATGGAAGCTGTCAAAGGACAGCCACAAGGAAAAGCCCCGGTAGCTGCCGATTTCCTGCGAATCGTGCGAAGTCATTCCTTTGTAAGCGTCCAGCAAAGCCGCGCCCGCTGCCGCCCTCTCCGAGTAGGTGTAATCTTTGATCGTCATGCCGGGGAATTTATCTGCCCCATCCGCCTCGGGTGCCAGAGAACGTGTATACAAAGCGACGTCCTGTTCATAGCCGGCAATTCGTTCCTCCGTGGACTTGATTTGCTGTGGCAGCAGCTTGAGCAGCCGGTCCTCCAACGCATACCGCTGGCTCAAGTGATTGGCTTTGAGCAGCTTCAATTTGGATACCTGGATGTCCAGGTCCATTTTCTCCTTAATGTACGGGTTGCCGGTCGCCAGCGCCTTCACTTCGGCATAGGAGAGCGCCGTCTCATCGATATCCTCGGCGGAACGGACCGGAGACTTACTGGTCATGATCTGCGAAATGAAGCGCTGCTTGTTCTCCAGTGTCTGATAAAGGTACGCGTCGAACGTGTTCTCCGTCACATAGCGAAAAATATGCACCTCGCTGTTCTGGTTGCCTTGCCGGATAATGCGCCCGCTGCGCTGCTCCAGATCGCGCGGACGCCAAGGGCAGTCAAGGTCGTGAAGAGCAATCAGCTTCGTTTGCACGTTGGTGCCTGCGCCCATCTTGAACGTCGATCCGAGCAGTATCCGAACTTGGCCGCTGCGTACTTTGGCGAATAGTTCCTTTTTCTTGACCTCGGTATTGGCGTCGTGAATATAGGCGATTTCCTCGGCAGGAACACCTTTCTCCATCAGCTTGCGCCGCAACTCGTCGTACACATTGAAGGCATCATCCTGTTTCGGAATGGACAAATCGCAGAACACCAACTGGGTCAAACGCTGCGCCTGATGTTCCTCCCAATACCGGAAGACATTGTCCGCGCAGGCGCTGACTTTACTGCCTTCGTCGTCAGGAAGCAGGGGATTCGCCAGCCGTTGATCGAGCGCCAGTTTGCGTCCGTCATTGGTGATCGTCAGCATATTGTCCTCATGGGGCTCTACTTCCTTCGCCCGCACCCGCTCGGCGCGGCGGGCAAGATCCGCGACCATATCGCGCTGAAAGTCGCTTGGCGGCACCGCAACATTGTGAAAATGGGCTTTCGGGACGGGAAGTTGGAGCATGTCCGCAGTCTGGATATCGGCCACTTCCTTGAACATATTCATCAGTTCCGGCAAATTGTAAAAACGGGCAAACCGGGTTTTCGCCCGATAGCCCGTTCCTTCCGGAGCAAGCTCGATCGCGATGACGGTTTCGCCAAATGTCGAAGCCCACGCGTCAAAATGCTGCAAGCCTTGCCGCCTGAGCCGTTCGTATTGCAAATAGCGCTGCATCGTATACATCTCAGTGATGGAGTTGGAAATCGGCGTACCCGTCGCAAAGATAATGCCCCGGCCTCCGGTCAGTTCGTCCAGATAGCGGCATTTGGCAAACATGTCCGACGACTTCTGCGCTTCGGTTTGCGACAGTCCGGCTACATTGCGCATTTTCGTATAAAGAAACAGGTTTTTGTACGAATCAGCTTCGTCCACGAATAGCCGGTCTATGCCGAGTTCCTCGAAGGTCACGACATCATCCTTTCGGCTCGTGTCGTTCAGCTTCTCCAGCTTGGTCTGCAGCGTCTTTTTTGTTTTTTCAAGCTGTTTGATCGCATAGCGTTCGCCTCTGGCTTCCTTGAGTTCCCGGATGCCGTTTGTAATTTCCGAAATCTGTTCGTACAGTTGCTGCCGTTGGCGCTCCGTCGAAATCGGAATTTTCTCAAACTGCGAATGGCCGATGATGATCGCATCATAATCGCCTGTGGCAATCCGCGCACAAAACGTTTTGCGGTTTTTCGTTTCAAAGTCCTTCTTGGTCGCCACCAGAATATTCGCCGACGGATACAGCTGCAAAAACTCCGCCGCCCACTGTTCGGTCAGATGGTTCGGAACGACCAGCATGCTCTTGTTGCACAGCCCAAGATGCTTGCTCTCCATCGCCGCGGCGGTCATGGCGAACGTTTTTCCTGCGCCAACACAATGAGCGAAAAGGGAGTTGCCGCCGTACAGCGCCCGGGCAACCGCATTGACCTGGTGCTGGCGCAGCCGGATTTCCGGGTTCATCCCGGTGAATCGGATATGACTTCCGTCGTATTCGCGAGGACGGATGGCATTGAACCGGTCATTGTACAGCCTGGTCAGCCGTTCGCGCCGCTTCGGGTCTTTCCATATCCAGTCGCGGAACGCTTCTTTCATCATCTCCTGCTTTTGCTGGGCGATGGCCGTTTCCTGCTTGTTCAGCACACGCTTTTCCACGCCATCCTCATACACGGTGTCAAATACGCGCACGTCCCGCAAATTCAGCGTATCTTCGAGAATTTTGTACGCATTGACGCGGTTAGTGCCGTACGTGACGTTCGCCTTGATATTGTTGCTGCGGTCATCGCTTTTGCCTTTGACGTTCCAGGCAGCCGTATATTCGGAATACATGACATTGATGTAGGTCTGGTACATCGGCGGCGTGTCCACAAGCTCAAACAGAAATTGCCGAATGTCTTCCGGCGGCAGCCAGGTTGCGCCCAAACGGACATCAATTTCGGAGGCGTCCAGGTCTTTCGGCTGCACCGCTTCGAGCGCTTTGACGTTTTCGCCGTAACGTTCGGCATCGTATGCGGCAAACTGTCTGGCCACACGCAGCTTCTCCCGCACATTGCCGGACAAGTACGCATCCGCCGTTTCGTAGATCGGCTTGCCTTCCTCGTCCAGATTTACGGGATTGGGAAAGATGACGCCGCGCAGCTCTTTTATCAGTTCTTCTTCCGTCCAGCCGGTTAACTGCGCCATATACGGCAGATCGACACGGGCTTTTGCGCCGATGGAAACGGCAAGCGCCTCCGAAGCGGTATCCACCTGCTCCACATGGATGCGCTGCCGGATCGTGCGCTTGGTGAACATATCCGCCTTGCGCAGCAGCCGTCCTTCCTCGTCGATGATTTCCAGCGAGCAAAGAAGAAAGTAAGAACTGTCATCCGAAAAAGCAAGGCTGTTGGCGCGGCTGTTGATCAGGCCGTATTGCGCCGTAAACCGGTCATACTGCGCATTCAGCTTGCGCTGTTGCTGTTGAATGATCTCATCGCTGTAGTCTTCGGTTTGGTACTCGATAAGCTCGCGTACGGTGTCCCGCAGCAGAATCATTCCCTTGATGCGGCCTGCCGCCGTAGCAGAAGTGTCTACGCGCCGCATCCGGCTGTTCTCCCGGTAGTAGATTTGTCCATCCACCAACGCAAAGCTGAAATTGCGGATAGTCGGATCGGCAGGGAGAGAAGGTTCTTCTTCCTCCGGCTGGTCTTCCCGTTCCAGCTCCGCCCATTCGGCATGGATGTTGGACAACGCTTCGCGCAGAAGCTCATCCAAATTGGCGTCCGGGTATGGCTTGCAGGATGTTTCCTGCCGGTTGCCGTACATCCGGTCGTCAAAAACCATTGTGCCCAGCACCATATCGGGATGTTCCGCGAAATAATGATTCACCGGCACACCGTCCGCTGTCTCGGACAGGGATAGCCATGTTTCGGTTTGCTCGCTGACGGCGACCATGCGATCCCGTTTCTGTAAAAAGATAATGTCGGCGGTTACTTCGGTTCCGGCATTGGCCAGAAACGCAATGCTCGGCAGACGCACCGCTCCGAGCAATTCGGCGCGTTCCGCAATATATTTGCGAACCGCCGGGTTCTGCTTGTCCATCGTGCCTTTGGACGTAATAAAAGCAATGATGCCGCCCGGACGCACTTTGTCCAGTGTCTTGGCGAAAAAGTAATCATGGATGAGAAACTTGTGTTTGTCGTAACGTTTATCCGCCACGCCATAACCGCCGAACGGCACGTTCCCGATGGCGAGATCGAAGAAGCTGTCCGGCAAATTCGTCTGTTCGTAGCCGCTGACCGCAATCGACGCCTGCGGGTATAGTTGCCTGGCAATACGGCCGGTAATGCTGTCCAGTTCCACGCCAAACAGCCGCGAGCCTTGGAACGACTCCGGCACCAGTCCGAAGAAATTGCCGATGCCGCAGGACGGCTCCAAAATATTGCCGCTGCGAAAGCCCATCGATTCCAACCATTCGTACATCGCTTTGATGACGGTCACAGACGTATAATGGGCATTCAACGTTGACGCGCGAGCGGACGCGTATTCATCCGGCTCCAGCACATTTTTCAGTTCCGCATATTCGGCTGCCCACTGCGTGTTCGCTTCGTCAAACGCCTGCGGAATGCCGCCCCATCCAACATATCGAGCCAGTACCGCCTGCTCGTCCGCTGTCGCTTGCCGCTGCTCCTGCTCCAGCTTGTTCAGCAGCCGAATCGCTTCCATGTTCCATTTGAACTTCGTTTTTGCGCCGCCATGCCCCAGCTCATCATCCGTAATCCGGTAGTTGACAGCCGGGACAGACGGACGGGCTGGCGCGGTGCGGCCGGCCACAGGATCAGGGGAAAGGGAAGTGTCTGGCTGCGATACGGTCTCTGGCCCCTCCGTCACCGGCTCTTCCGGTGAAACCGCATCTTCCGCTGTTTCCCATGCCGCTTCGTCAAACCGTTCCGGCTCCTGCTCTCCGGTAATCAGATGATCGTTCAGCGGGTTTTCGCGCAGCATTCGCTCAAAATCCCGGCGATTCAACGCTTTGATGACGAGCGGGAACTGACGGTCTTGCAGCACCACTGTTCGTTGCTCCAGTTGCACAACTTCATATTCGTCCGCGCCGATCCAGACCGTGCTGCCTGCGTCATAACCGTATCGTGCCCGTTCCCGATTCACCGGCGTGTGTTCCGATTCCGCTTGTGCGTCTGGTCGGGAAAGCCCCGACGATGCATCCGGCTGCGGCACATCGGGCCTGGCCATTTCCGCCGCTTGCAGCCGCCGCTTTTCCTCTTGTTCTTCCGCAAAAGCAGGCAACCGCTCGGCTTCCTGCCGGTTCAAGTAACGACCCGCTGCCAGCAGTTCGCCGATACGTTTCTGCACCTTCATCCACGGCAGCACGACTCGCGTATCCGGGTTCATGATGGAGCCGCGGGTCAGCGTGATGCCTTTGCTGTCATAATTCATGTGAATATCCGTGCCGATCAGCGCGGGAAGGCGCCCGCCGGTTCCGTATTCCCGTTTCAGGAAATCGGCGTTCTCCTGTGCGGACAGCGACTGCTGGAAATGCAGCGCAATGCGATACTTGCCGTTCTCGAAACCGCTGCCATTTTGCAAAATGGCGTCAATGACCGCTTGCGGCATGAAAAAAGCGGAGGCTTTTGCGTCCTCCGCTTGTTCCATCCACAGCGTCTGTTGCTCGATGGATGGTTCTAACTTTCGCGACAAGTCAAATTCGTTCAACAGCATCATGCTGGCGATATGCCCGGCGATGACGCCCCAATCGTAAAAGCCTTGCGCCGTTCGTTGCTCCGCCGTCCCCGTCCACAGATGCAAAACGTTGCGATACGGTTCAAACCCGGCCTGCACGCCTTCATCAAGCGTCAGTTCGGTGATGCCTGCCGGAAACAAACCGCGCACATATAACACACGCTCGAACTCATCCTCATGAGCAAGGAAAAACGCTGCAATGTCCGACTTGCTCTCCCGCAGCGGCGCGGCTCGGAGCATGTCATTGATGATGGCATGGTCATGAAAAAACGGAAGGCTTCGGTCCTCCGTTTCCCGGTCGTACCATTTTAATGATAAATCAGTTCCGCGAGAATCAGTTCCTCCGCCTGCTGCTTCAGGTTGTTCATGTGTCCCGTCCAGCCCAGCGGATCGCTCGCCTTGTCCGGTGCCGGGTGAGACGCGAGCATCTGTTGCATCGTCCGGTCGATCTGCTCCCGCGCCGTCCGGTCGATGTCCGCCAGATGCCGGTTCAACTGCTCCGACAACATCAGTTGGGCGTACATACCCTTCCGTTCGGTTTTCAGAAACGTTTTGCGCATCATCCCGTACTTCCCGATGGGCGTCTCCGCTTCGCTCAGCATCAGATTGGGCAGCAAATAATCCCCTTGCTGCGTGTACGTCAGTTCCATGTTCATCCTTCCTTTCTTGCAGGGTAGCTTCATTGTGCGGCAAGGAATCGGGTCTTGCAAGGGTATGAAGCGACTGACCCTCATTTGCACGTTGTGCCTCCCGGCGCAGCGCTCGGACGGTCGATTCCACTTCCCGCAGCATCATCTCGGACACATCGCTAATCGCTGCGCCCAAGTGGGACAGCGCAGGAAGCGTGTTGAAATACCCGATGCCGGACAAATCCTCGATGCTGATGTAATGTGCGGGATCGAGTCCGCAACGGGTCATCGCCATGTAAGCGACGGCCGTTTCGGCCATTTGCTTGAACAGTAATTCCACATGTGGTATGTCCAGGTCTTCCAGCAAACTGTGTTCCCGCTCTTTCATCAACTCCGCCACATAATCGGCGCTGTTGTCATCCACCGCATTCCGCGCAGCAGCGAGCAACGCAGCAGGCAGATCCGCACGTGGTTCCATCTCATCCGACGCGCCGAACGCATTTTCCAGCGTTTCGATGACATGAGCCGTATCGCTGTCCTGCAATCGCCAAAGCGACACCTGCGGCTGGCGTCTGCTCTGGGTATCCGATACGTCAAACACATGGCGCAGGCCCAAGTGGTTGCCCCGATCTTCGATCAGGGCAATCCCTTTTGCACCGCGCTTCACCCAGCGATCCAGCCGTCTGTTCCAGACGTCAATCGGCGCGCAGGCCGTTGCGTCAGGACGTTGTGCGTAGATTAACAGTTGATCCTGAAACGGATATTTATAGTTCCAGGCCGCCGCCCGCAAAAAATCCGCCCAGCGGTCAGGGTGATTCGTCACCGTGCGAGCCGTGCTGGCAGCCAGTTCGACGATGCGCTGCAACTTGGCTGTCATGAGAGCGCCTCCCTTACCGAAACGTTATTTGATTGGTCAGGCGAATGCCTTCCTCGGAATAACGAGCCGTAATCCGAATGAGTCCAATAAGTTGCAGGCGATGCAGATTTCGGCGGACAGTGGAAGGAGAGAGACCCACCTCCGAAGCCAGCTTTTTGCCGGACAACAAGACGCAGCCATGCCGCCCGCCCGCGCGGTCCATCAGGTAGCTGTACAATAGCTTTGCTGCAGGAGGGACCTTCGCTTTGGCCAGCAGTTGATACCGGGTAAGATCATTCATAAACTTCCTCCTCGGCAGACGCTATCGCTCCGGCGATCGTTCCGACAAACGCTCCGGCCGGACGTAGCAGTACAGATAGAAATTGTAGTCTCCCGCATGCGGGAAACAACGCAGATAGTACCGATGGTGTTCCGTTTGAAAACAAAAGCCATATACACCGGAATGCCACGCCCCCGATAGACGTGCCTCCGGATGCAGCATGCACAAATGGTGCATCCGGCTGCGGCTTTGAAGCAGCCCTTGCTCCTTCAAGTTTTGCACAACCGCATCCAGTTCTGCCCGAAAAGTCAATGTTTTCAATGTTGGCAAATGCTCAAACCAGGTTACCCAGAACGTCTCGCCGTTGCTTCCAAAGTAACCGCGCAGGTGCCCAATACATCCCCGTTCCGTATCCTTCTCGATCGAAGCGGAAATCGGGTAGGAGGCTGCCCATTATTTGAGCAGCCGACCTCCCACACCACCGTACGTACCGTTCGGTATACGGCGGTTCCTAAGTTTACACAGTGACTTGACGATAATAATCAGAAAAATATAAGAATCCGAGTCCTTTTATGGTATTGTTGCCGAGGGATTTAGAGAGGATTGGGCTATTGGAGGTTCTCCAGTAGCTCTTTCTTGTGTTTGCGTATTCCCAAGCTTTTTGCTCATGGGTTCCGAGTGACTTTAGCCTTTCGAACTTTGTCTTTACTCGTTTCCATTGTTTCCAGAAGATCACGCGGATTCGCCTTCGCATCCATTCATCCGTGGTTTGAAGCAGTTTCTTCATGTCGGCAATCTTGAAATAGTTTACCCAGCCCATGATGTATCTTCTGAGTTTCATGGCTCTGTCTTCGTTCCCCATTCCGTTGCTTCTTGAAGTCAGCTCTTTGACCTTGGTTTTCATCTTCGCGATGGATTTCGGGTGGATTCTGACTCTCGTCTCTCCTTTGTTGGAGTAAAAGGAGAATCCAAGAAATTTCACCCTTCTCGCTTCATCGATGACCGTCTTTTCCCGATTTACTCTGAGGAATAGCTTCTTCTCAATAAAGGGAAGGATGTTCATCAGCGTTCGCTCAGCGCTCTTTCTGCTCTTACAGAAAATGAGCAGATCGTCTGCATAGCGGACGAACCTGTGGCCCCTGCTCTCCAGTTCCTTGTCCAACTCGTTCAGCATAATGTTGCTTAGTATTGGACTCAGGTTGCCCCCTTGCGGTACGCCGACTTCCGTTTCCTCGAACTTATGCTTCACAACAACGCCAGCTCTCAGGTACTTGTGGATGAGCGAGATGACCCGCCCATCTTTGATGGTTCTTGACAATACCTCGATCAGTTTGCTTTGATTCACCGTGTCGAAGTATTTCTCCAAGTCCATGTCTACCACGTACTTGTATCCTTCCTGAATGTATTGCTGGCTTCGTTTGATTGCGTCGTGTGCGCTTCGTTTGGGGCGGAAACCGAAGCTGTTCTCCGAAAATTGCTTCTCGTAGATCGGCGTGAGTACTTGGGCGATTGCCTGTTGGATGGCTCGATCAACAACCGTCGGTATTCCTAAGTTTCTTTTCTTTCCGTTCTCCTTCGGGATTTCCACCCTTCGAACAGGATTCGGACGGTATTTTCCGTCCAGGATTGACTGCCTGAGTGTCTCTCCGTTCTCTTTGAGATATTGTAGAAGTTCATCTACTCCCATCCCGTCGATTCCGTGAGAGCCTTTGTTCGCTCTGACTCTCTTGAACGCTTCGTTCAGGTTGTTTCTGCTCACAATTTGCTCAAGCAGTCCATCCTTCGTCAAGCTTGCGTCGGTGTTATCCGTTTCAGTTATCCTCGCAGGAATGTGCGCTTCCGCATATCCTTTGTGTTCCGCACTATCTTTCTGCGTGAAGCCTTCCTTCGAAAGTTGGCTGCCCTTTGTTCCTGTTTTGGTGACTTTCATTGACCTACACCTCCTTAGGTTCTGCCCTTCCCGCACGTTGTCGACTGCATGCGGTACTATGGCTTCTGCTGATTTCTCATGATAAATCTTGTTTCAACCGTGATTCGAACTGCATCTCCTCACGTCCATGAGACCTCCCACGGTAAGACGATTCACTTTCCTTCCATGCACCCGCACCATTTACATTGGCATGTCCGTGTAGTTGATCGGACTTCGTTTTGTTTAGCAAACTCATCCCATGCCTTATGCCTGATGATGTTCGTATTCCTCGGGTCGGAATTTTGCCTCCAGCTTCCTTCAGATTCCACCTCGCGATGGACACCCTTGCTCTTGGCTAGTGGTTGGTAACTACAAACCCCCACAGCGGACTTTCACCGCCTAGTTAATCGTCATGCGTGGCACACTAAAAATAGGCCGCATCTTCCGACACGGCCGTTTGCAGTCTTTCCATCATATTCTTTTCCTCCCGGCTGGTAGGTGTTCGCTCTAGGTTGCGACACACATAGAAGGGGAAAGTCCGATATCTGCCACAAGCCGACGGGAGGAAAGCCACACGGGGCTGTTTTTTCCGCCCGCCAAATCCAGTAAATAGCAGAACACCAGCTTGGCCGCAAGCGGAAGCGAGGCTCCGTCCAGCAGCCGATAACGAGTGAGATCGTTCATTGCGTCCTCCTATCGTTGCGTTTCCGTTTTTTCTTCTGTGCGGCAAGCGTGGAAGGCGCTTGCTGTTGCTGCTCCACCAAGCGCTCCGGCCGGGCATAGCAGTACAAGTAAAAGTTGTAATCCCCGGCAAAGGGAAAGCAGCGCAAATAGTAGCGGTGATCCTGCGTTTGCATGCAAAACCCGTACACATCCGTGCTCCAAGCACCGCCGATGCGCGCCTCCGGATGCTCGCTGCAAAATCGTAACATATGCTGGCGGCTTTTCAGCACCTTCTGATCGCCGATAGCTTGAAAGACTTTACCCAATTCTTCTTTAAAAGCAGTCGTTTCAAGGGAGAGCGCCGGGGAAACCATGTTACCCAGAACTCCTCGCCCGACCGCCCAAAATCGCCGCGCAGGTGGCCGATGCAGCCACGTTCGATCTCCTCTGCGGCAGAAGCGGAATAAAAATAAGCCGTATCCTCTGGCGCGGCACTTTGCAGCTTTTCCAACATGTTTATCCCTCCCGTCTGGTGAATTTAATGGGTGCCGCCCGTCCCAAAGTCGTCGTAGCTGGACAAATTGGCATGATAAAAGACGACGTCGCCGTCCAGCAGGGAGAACGTTGCCCCGTATGGATCGACGAAGCTGCGCTGAAACCCTTCCATTCGCCACTGATTGTCCAGCGGCGCGTTTTTGTATTGCAGATGCGGATGTTTCAAGTCTTGATTGCGGATCGTTTCGATGTTGAAATTGACGATGATGTACCCATCCTTCAGAAATACGGGCGCATTGTCGTCCAGCCGGTGCGTGCGGCCGTACTCGGCCAGATTGAAGCCTTTCGGCACCACGTACGGCGCGGCGGGCACGCTGTAGTCCCCCCGCCATCGCTGAACTGAAGCGTTTGCGCGGGCCGCATCGATGCCGGAGGGCACCTGCGTGCTTCCGACAAACGTCCGAAGCTGAGGCGGCAGCAGCATAATATCGTAGCCGCCCACATAGGTCGGCTTCTGCGCATCCTTTACATATTGATCGATAAACGTCTGCCTCGCTCCGGGCGAACCGTTTAGCGACCAAAGCGTTGCGGCTGTGTCGGTCAACTCCTGCTTCGGCACATTGCGCAGGCGAGCGTCGAGCGTCACATACCGTTTCTCCACATCGTCGCCGGAGCCGATACGAATAAAACGCTGACCGCCTGAATGATAGTAAAGATCGACTTCTTGCCTGTTCTTCCCCTTGCTGTCCACAAAATAAAACGTCGGTGTAATGAGGATGCCGTCGCCCGAGCCGAACATGTTGCCTTTCGTCATGACTTCGAATTTGAAATGGTAACCCGTTTTGACCGCAACATTTTTCTTGCCGCTCTCCGGGTGACTGCCTTGCCGTACCGGCAGCACGTAAGGAGGGGTGTTGCCGCGCGGTGCGCCGTCAATACCTTTCGTGCCGACCCAATAGGCGTTTCCTGTCGGCGTCGCGCTGCCTTTTTGGGTGCGAAACACCGATTCCCAGGCAAAATCGGCAATGTCGGTGATGCGGAAATCATAGAGACGTCCGATCACTTCCACTGGAACCGCCTGCGCAGCCACATGGTTGGACAAGTCCAGGTTGGCATTCATTTGGGACGTGAAGGAAGCCGGGCTGTTCTCGGCAAACGTTCGGAATAACACGTCGTAATGGCCCTCGTCCACCCAAACGGGCAAGTAGAAGGTCGTCTGCAACTGACCGACCGGGATGGACACCCACGTGTCCTTGGGGACGAACGACGTGCGATCCGCTTTGTACACATCGAACGGAAAGCGTACCTGCTTGTCCCTCACATACTTGGCATAATCCCGATTGCCGTAGCCCTTGATGTCCTTGTGCGGGCCGCTTGTCGGAATCGTCACGGTGAAGGGCCGGTCCAGAATGAGCGCCGACCGCCCGGCAGTCGGCTGCGTTTTCTGGTTGTGGGCCTGATCGTCCGACACCGAGGCGTAGTTCACCACCGGCGTATGCACGGTTACCGGGTTGATGCCGACAATGGAAAACGTTTTGTTTGCTCCGCCACCGATGCCTTTAATCAGGGAATACGTTATGGTGCCGGTACTCGGCTGATTCGCTTTGTTCGTTTTGGAAGCGTCAATGAGATAACCTTTGCCGTACAGCACATCTTGCCCAATCATCGGCGGGGCCGGTATCGCCCCCGGCGTCGGTGCTTTTTCCTCAACGATTCGATTGTCCATGATTGTATTTCCGTTAAAAACGAATGAGTCATTTTTCACCTTGATCTTGCCGATGGCTTTCTCGGCCTCGTTGGTCCAGTCCTCGTTTGGTACGGAAGGCCGCCTGGAGCCGCCGGAAATCGTTTGTCCGGGAAGCGTCACATTCGAATAGACCGGATCGATGATATGCGCGTTGAGCGACGCATCATGCGCGGCGGAAACGGTTGGCGGCGCATAGCCATTCGGCTCCAGCGTAACCGTTCCCGACGGAAGCGCATAATTGGAGACCGTCGCCTTCTGAATGCCGTACACTTCGAGATTTTGAATCGTCCAGAAGCTGTACTTGCGTTCAATCGAATAGTTTTTGCTGACCGTCTGTGTATCTGAACGCGGAACGGTAATGGTCGTCGGATTCCCGTCCGCATCGGGCGGGCCGGATCGCGTCTCCGTCCAGGTGAGGGTATATGTTTTACTCACCTGAATCGGGTATTGCTTCGTGCCGCTCGTTTCCATGAACGTGTTGCGATACAAGTACGATTTGGCCAAAGCGTTCACATACAGGCTCTCTGAAGTCGGAATGCCTTGCAGCACATCAAATTTTTCTGCGCCGCGCGCATCCGCCTGAATGACGGCAGAAACGTTCGGCTCCATCGCTTCGGCCTGCTGGGAAGCGCCGGGCTGCGGTTCTCCGCCGCCGTCGCCTTTGCGTACCGTATGATCAGATGTCGAGTCCCCCGTATTGCCGTCCACATCCTTCACAACGACGGTGATTTGCACGCTCACTTTGTCGCCGGACGTGAACGGGATTTTGATCGGAATCGTTTTACTCGTTGACGTGCCGGAGAGGTTTCCGGTTTTGTCGCCCGTTTGAACGAGCCTGGCATTTCGAATATCCGTGATTTCGTATGACTTCAAATTCTTTAGCGACTTGACTTCAAAAACAAAATCCCCGTCCACTTCGGTCACGTTTTGGTCGACCGTTTCCGGCGCTTCAATCCGGGACGCGACCGTTACCGAGGAGGGAATTTTGTAAATGCCGATAAAGTTGGAGCCGCCCGATCCCACCAGAATGGAGCGCTCTTTGAGCTTCGGGTCGCCTTTTTCCAGAACGAACAGCTTCTCGTCGGGTTTGTTATTGTTCGTAATGTAAGAGCGGATGATTTCATACGTCTGACCGCCGGAAGTGATTTGTCCTTCAAACGTATGGTTCGCTTCCTCGCCGGTTGCGAAAACGCCTTTGTCCACTTCTTTGAGTTTGGTGCCGTCTTCTTTTTGATAGATGGCCTTCACCGGATTGTTCTCTGCGTATTCGGCAACCGCGTCCGTTCCGCCCAGATGTACCGTAAAGCTTCTCGTTCGCACCTTCGGATTCGTTTCGGGATTTTCTTGCAGCCAGTCTTTCCGCGTCGGGTCCTGCTTGGGCGATAAATAGGAGCGAACGATCGTATACGTTTTTCCGTTGTCCTCAATTGTTTCGGGAAATTCATGATCGATCGTTTCCCCGACTTTGTACTTGCCCTTTAGAAACGTAGCTTGCGGTTGCTCTATGACTTTTCCGTTCACGGTTTTCGCAATGACATCAACGGGAAATTCCGCGCTTCGATAGGGTACATGAATGCCGAAATAATCGTCCAAGTCGTCCGGATGCGCCCAAGGTTCGGCCCTCTTGATCTCATCCAGCGTATAAAAGGGCCCTTTGCGCACGTTGCCGTTTCCGTCGATAGACACCATGATGGCATACAAATATAAGTCGTCGTTGTCTTTGATGTCGCCCATGCCCGCTTTCCACATGCCTTCCGTGACGAGCGCCTCGCTGACTTCGTAATAGGTCGTGACAGGCTGGCCGGGGATGGGCGGATTCGGTTCCTGTCCTACTTGCCGTACTTGCTGGTCCAAAAAAGAAGCGTGTTGGCCGCTTCTCGGATCGCCGCACTGCTTGGGCGTCGTATTCGAACATAATTGGTCACGGCGCACCGTCCAACCCACGGTTCTGTATTTAATGGACGATGTTGCAGCCGTACTGGTGATCTTAAATTTAATGGTGCCATTTTCAGTTCTGACATCGGGAGGTCCCGCGAAAACAGAGGTTGGAATGGAGAAAAACAAAAATAAGCATGCCAGCAGCATGCTCAAGAATCGTTTATGCAATTTGTTCATATCTCTACTCCATCCTTTTAATCGTATGGTTGTAGAATAAACTAGCGCTCGGACTTACTTTCAACGTTGGCCCCCAATCGCCTCCCACATTCGTGGACATCGAGATATCGGTGTAGCCTTCATACCAAATTCCCTTTTCAAAAGATTGTTGGTTAGGGAACCTTTCATCATAGAGCAAGTCTTTACTTTCCTTAAACGAAACAAATTTAATCCTGAATTTGGATCGGATATAATTATCGCCGAATCCGTTCCGATAGATCATGGAAGGCTCGGGATCAAGGTATCCTTCAATTTGAATCTTGTTTTCTTTAACCCAATCCACATACCGCCGGATGTATTTCAATTCCGCATTGGAACTTTGCACCTTCGTGGCAAATACCGCCTGCGCCCAAGAATCGTCAATCGTTTTGTAATCCACGTTCAGCCAGAGTGCACCAAACGTTTTCAGTCGGCTCATCCATATATCCACGTTTTTCTTATTGAATTCCGGTATGGTTGAATACAATACCGATGAAACTTTGCTGTCCGTAGGATGCGAGTAGGGATAGGCCATCTCATACGCTTCATTCGGCACATCGGCCAGAATGTACGGGTAATCTTTCGCGTTCTTCGGCAAATGGGTTGTGCGAATCAGGCGGCCCCATTCATCGTACTTTGCATTGGCGTCTTCTTGTGTGGAAATAAATACGGTCGATGTCGGGCTATCCCAATTCACTTCCGCCCCCAGCGCTTCGCTGACAAAACGCAGCGGGACAAACGTCCGGCCGCCGCTGGTGATCGCCTTCGAATCGAAGGCCACCTCTTTGCCGTTGACGAGCGCCCTGCTATCGCCGATCGTAAGCACAATATGCAGGTCGTCCCGCTCAATCGGTACGGTCATGGTTTTGGGCTCCCAGCCTACGTTTGCGCCCATCTTTTCCGCGATGAATCGAACCGGCACGAGCGTCCGATTGTTTTCATCGACAAATGCTTGCGCATCGGGAAACCAGATTTTTTGTCCGTCCATGACGACGCCGACAAAGGACGGAAGTCGGCTCGCCGCGCTTGCCGTTACGGTGAACAAGCTGCAAAGCATCGCGGCGACAAGTCCTGTAATTATCCATTTTCTCACGCCATTCGCTCCTCTCTTAATAGGGGTCATGACAAGTTTGGAAGATTTCGACTGTCAGGTTCATCATAGAGCCGATCTGACGGCGTGTCCACTTTCCGAAATCACCGCCGTCTCGTTAAGATGGCGAGACAGGACAGTCCAGCGGCATATAGCCTTTTTGCGCGGCCGCTTGTTCGCTGGAAAACGTCTCTTCCACCGGATAAGCAAAGCCGCATGTGCTGCGATAATACACCTTCATGCTTCCTTTCCTGGCCCCGAAAATCTCCGGCTTCTTGAGCACGCGGCTTCCGCCGAGCGCATAATTGTTGTAAAACTTGCCTCCCATCGGAATGCCTTGGATAAAGGCAAGCACCCCGACGTCATCCACGGTATTGTGCCATTCCTCCTGCGAAATGGTCGGCAGCGTGAAGGTGTAAGAAAAGCCGTATCGGGAAACCGATTCGTTGTGTTTGTTGATTCGGTAGGCGAGTTCGTCTTCAATTGCGCGGACGATGGTGCTTCGACGCACCTGCTCAAATCGCTCCGCATCCTTTAATAGCGCAATATTCGTCTGCTGCCCGACGTCGGCCCGCAAGCCTTCGTGCCAGCTCCGGCTGCCCGCATCGTAAGCGAGGACGAAATCGTCCAGCGTGAACGAAAGGCTGTTGCCCGATGAATCGGCGTAGGCATACGGCTTCTTCGCTCCCCAAACCGGTTTCCGTTCCGTGTTCCCGTCGGCTCCCGTCCACTCCTCCTCGGCATAGACGTAGAAACCGTCGTAACCAATCACCGCAATAGCCGGGATATACCGACCCAGTACGCCTTGCGCAACGGGATCGTCGGCAATGCCGAAGCTTGCGTACAGCGTCCGAAAAAAAGCGGCAATCGCCTCGTCCTTGTTCAGCGCCACCCGCTTGGCCGATTCGTATTGCGTCTCCCGCCGCTGGTCGGTATTGACGGTCAACATCCGCGCCGCGTCATCCACCGCTGCGTCCAGCGCGGCGTTATAGCGCAGCTCGGTCAATAGCGCCTTCCGCTGCGTTTCGACCTCGATCCGGTTCACGGTCGCAAACGGCAGGAAAATGAGCGCCCCGACAATGGCCCATTCAATCAGCCTCATTGCGCACCACCCCGCCGTAAGGAATGAAGATTTTTTCGTTCGGACTGATGGCCTGGTTCAGAAAATCGAACAGAATCGTACCTGGAGTCCGGTTCTTATTTTTGACCGTGACCGCAAACGTGTCGCCGACCCGCAGCTTGTAGCGTCGCGCCGGATCGTCTTTTGCAGCCGCGCTATTTGGGAACAGAACAGGCAAAATCTGCGCGTTGTAAAACTTGTCGTAATGCACTTCGTAGCTGCCCCGAAACGTATCCGGCCTTGTCGGGTCGTCGTAAACCGGCACGTACTTTTTGCTGCCGTGTTCCATTTGCACATCGAAGGTGTTGCCCGTTGCCGCAATCGTCTCCATATAGTCCGTATACATGGTCGGCGACACAAAGCCTTTGTCCCGCACCGCATCCACAAACGTTGTCGTCGCCTTCAATACGACCAGTTCCGAAATATCGTCCTGCTGGTCGAAGGCTGCGGAAATGGGGTAGAGATAGAGCAATAAAACGGCAATGAGCACCGCGAAAACTTTCGAGAAACTGTTCATGGCATTCTCCTTAGCGTGAAGCGAAAATGAGGCGCAGCAGTTGTCCGGACGCATCACGCTGGGTGACTGCCGTATACCGGGCATTCAGGCGAATGCCGGCGGGGACGAACTGGTCCCGATCGAGCGGCGGCACGTATCGAACGCCGTCCACCACGATTTCCGCGTCTCCCGTCTCCAGCCGGGCAACGGATTGCGCTACCTCTGCGCCGGATACGGTGCCGTCGCCGGCAATCGGCGAAAACGTCATCTGCATGTTGCGGTCCAGCGACTTTCCCGACACATAGGCGGTGGCGTTCAGCGCGGCCCCGGTTTGAAAGAGCAGCAGTCCGCTCGTTGCGGCCATCAGAAAGAGAAGACAGGCCACGCTCATTTCCAGCATCGTTCTGGGGGCATGTTCCATCGGTTTCCTCCTTGGAAACGCCGGGGCGTCCGTCTATACCCGAAAGGACGCCCCATCAGCGTTGTGATTTCAGCAACGGGCGCTTACTGCTGCCGAAACACAATGCCGCGGATGACGTTGCTGCTGTCGTGCACCAGTTGCGCCCGAAATTTGCCGCTCGGATTGACGTAGTTCACATTCGATTCATCGAGCGCATGGCTAAGTTGCCCCGGCGCTTCACCAACCACTGAGCCGTAGGTCACGCTGTCGATCGGAACACCCGTGTTGATCACCTTGCCGTACCACTGACCTGCCGGATTTTTCCCGGTGACGATCTGAATGCCGAACTGATCTTGATCGCTGAACTTGCGCAGCGCGTTGACCACCTGACTGCCCGACAACGTCGTGTTGTCGTACACCGTAAACGCCGTTTGCGACAGCTCCGTCTGGATATTGCTGAAATTGCTTTGCGCCGCCTTGGTGGAGTCTTGCGCGGAAATAAACAATACGACGGCGAGGGTAATGAGCGCGATGGCAAGAAAAATGCCTGCCGCCATCACGAGTGCTTTTTGCGCGTTAGACATGAACCGATCTCTCCTTCAAATGAAATTCGAAATAAAAAGACACTTCCCGTTTGGAAAGCGCCGCAACATGTCCGCTTACTGAATGCGCTGAAGCTGTTCGTAGTATACGGACATCTGGTGCAAGCTGACGATGACGAGCGGAATGACCAGATAGCCGAAAATGAGAGCCATCATCGGCGCAAACCCGATCCATTTTCCCCAGCCTGCCTTTTGCTCGATCAATTGCTCGTACTCCTGTTTGCGCTGCTCCTGCGCGTAAGCCTGTTCCGACTCCAGATCGTCGAACGCTTCCCGAATCGGCAAACTTTGCGCCGCCAGCTCCAGCTTTTCGACCGTGCGGACGAACGGCACAAACGGCGCATCCTCTTTCAGCTGCGCCAGCGCCTGGTCCGCGCCCTGTTCGAAATGGAGCAAGCAGGTTTGCAGCGGTTCCTTGAACACGCGGGCAAACTGTTCCATCCAGATAAGCAGATGCTCGACCGACATCCGGTCCAGATCCGCCAGCATGGCGATGACCGCATGCAGTTGATCCACTTCATGCTTCATCTCCATCTGCCGCATGCGCCGCTGGAACAATCGAACGCCGACCGGCATAGCGTAGCCGCCCCATCCCGCGAGAGCGGCGAGGAGCGCTTCCCACCACTTCAAATATTGATTGTCCAGCTTCGTGAGCTTGCCCATAATGCGCCGAGCCGCAGCGCGAAGTTGATCGTCCTGATTCGCCGTCGGCGTTTCGCTGCGGAGCAGGGCCATCACCGTTTCTTCGGTGCGATGCTTCACCTCCTTTACGCGATCGATGATGCGGCGATCGAGCGCTGCCGCCTCGCGCGCCTTGGCTTCCTCCTCCGGCGAAAGTTGGCCGAACAGGATGCCCGGCTTTACCGGCGCATACAGGATTTGATGCCGGCTTGCGGCATGAAGCGTAATAAACATCCCGAGCACTGCCAGAAAAGCCATGCCACCCGCCACGATGCGCTGCACATAGAGCCATTCCAGACGAAGCGGCGATGCGGTGTCTTTAAGCAGCTTGACCATGCGGTCAGCTTCCCGGGAACCGGGGGCGGGACCGAAACGATGCACAAGCCAGCGCATCCAAGGCCATTCGTAAACCCGTTTCTCCCATCTTTTTCGGCCGGTTGGTTTTGGACTCGCGTCCAGTTCCTGAATGTTCCGCAGCAGAACGTAGGACAGCCATACGACCGCCATCAGGCCGATTTTCACGATCCAGCCAGTCGTGCTCGCATAAAAGGCGTCCATGGCCGGAAAGTAATGGCTGGCCCAAGCTTCGATCGGCCGGGTAAACAGCAGCGGCAACAGCGTGATGGCGGTCAGTCCTTGCAACAGGAAACTGAGGCGCTCGCGGCGCAGCAGTTCTAGATTCAGTTTGGTCGCGAGCTTCCCGAGCGCCTTCAAGTACACGGAACCGGTTGCGGTTCGTTTGTCGCCGTATTCCTTCACCAGATGCGACAGCCCGGCCAAGCCCTGCAAATAGCGGTTCGGCGCGCTCTCGATATATTGCGCCAGCCGATGCTCGGCATCGCTTGCCGTGAGCACTTCGTATATTTCGTGTCCGTGCAGCGCCATCTCATACGGCGCGCCGTCCGCCGCTTCATAAATGGCTTCTTCCACCATGCCGTGACGATGATAATGATGACGCACATCCGAAAAAAAATGCCGGAGTTGCCGAAGCAGTCGCGTCTCCAGCCGATGGACCAGATTGTCCGAAAGGATTCCGTGGCCAACCCAGAAGCCGATGCCAATCATGCCGAGCGCGGCCGGGTCGCGCACGCCGATAGCCAGCGGAACAGCCGCCGCGAGCAGCACGCCCCATATGAGGAGCGCCGACTTCATCGTCTCCAGCCGCAGCTTCCATTCGTCGCCAAGTTGGAGAATGGTCATTCGTTTGCGAAGTTGAAGCAAATAACCGCGTAAAATCGGTACACTTTCGCTTAGGCGATACAGCTGCTGCAACACGCTGTGCAGCGCTTGCTTCTTGCGGGCTTTGCCCGGTTTGCGCAACGCTTCATACTGCCGAACGGCCTCCACGTCCGAACCGTGGCGGGATACCCATTGAAACGCCGCCACCATCGCGAGGAACAGCACCGTCGCTGCGCCCAGCAACAGGGACAGCCATTCAATCTTCATCGCTATCCCCCCAGTGAACCGCCAAAAACGCTTCGAACGCCGCCTGGTCCGGCCCGGCGAGGCATGCGGCGATTTCCTTGCGGTTTCGCTCGGACAACGGATGAACGGCGACATAGCATCCGTCTCGGTACTCGATGACGTTCCGCGCGACGTATAGCGGGCGGTCCGTTGAGCGGCGGAAATATTCCAGCATCGTCTCCATGAACGCCGTCATTTTCTCCTCGGTCGTCGTTTTGTGGCGGAACGTCTCCGGGTAGGCTGTTTCCTGCTCCTCCGGGACGCATTCGGTAATCCGTTCGATGTAGCGATGTCCGTCCGCGTCCCGCCTGAGGTGAATGTCGAAATTGATGACGCTGACGACCTGCTGCTCGGCCACTCTTTCGTTCGTAAACACCCCTGTCTTCAGCAGCGAATTGCGCAGCGAATAGACGAGATCGCGGAACGTTTTGGCATGATGCGTAAACAAGGTGAACAGCGAAGCGACCTGCGCCATCTGCACCATCCAGGCGGCAACCGGGTCGGTCGCCACTTCTCCCAAAATATTGACCGAGCCGTCCGTTTTTTTCTGGATGTCCAGCCCGTCCTGCCCGGAGATCGTTTCCGTTTCCCGCAAGCTTAAAATGTTGCGATCCCGGTATATTTTCCGCAGCTGAAGCTCAAAGCTCATTTCCTGCACCCGGATCGGCAAGATGGCCGGAATGTAGCGCACCATAGCCGTGAGCAGCGTCGTCTTGCCGCTGCCCTGCGCGCCGGTAATGGCCGTTATGCGCTCGCCCATGACGAGATATCTGATCAGTCCGATGGGAAGCTCCGCATGGTCGTCCTGAATCAATTGTTCGAGCGTGGCGTTTTGCACATCGAATTTGCGCACAAAAAAAGCCCACGATTCGCTGAACCGGGGGCGCAGCACGACGACGCGGGAGCCATCGGCCATTTCGTTCACCTTAAAGCCGTTCGCCTCGGACAATTGGCCGGGAAAATTATGTTTGTACACGTTCTGGCACACGCGCCTCAGTTCTTGCTCCGAGCCGAAGGACAGAAAGCTTAAATGGATAGATTTCCCTTTATAAAACAGCCACACGCTGTCATGCGACCTTGGCACCTCGCGCAGCTGCGCTTCTTCCTCCAGGCTCCATTCGCCTTCCCACATCGAGGGCGGGATGCCGGAAACGCCGCCCGATACGCCGTCGATTTTCATGTCGCGGATTTCGTCGATGACGCTAAACCCTTTGTACTGCTGGTAGATCCGCTGCACAACGATCTGCGTTTTGTCCCCGGCAGACAGCTTGCGCGCTTCCTGCTTGTAAATATCTCGGATTTCGTCGGCGGTAATCCGGTACGATTCTGTCTCTTCGTCTTCCATGCTCCGCTTGGGGCGGTCCAGTTCGTATTTGCGGATCAGTTCGTCCAGCGCTCTCAAACGATGTTGTTTTTTATAGAGATAGAGCAGGATGTCAAATTGATCTTGCGATGTGAGCGCCTGCGGGTCGTCAAACGGCAGGAGGCGATTCAGGTTATTATCGTCCAAGGTATAACGCTGTTCGAGCAAATCGGCGATTACCTGCTTCACATACGCCTTGTCCCGCAAATCTCCGGACGTGCAGCCCCGCAGCGCCTTCTTCAGTTCTGCGCGCTTGTTTTTGCGGCGGCGGTATTCTTCTTCCGACAAGCCGAAGTCAATCAGGTTGCTGCTCGTCATCTCGTGCAGCGCCTCTTTCACAAACGCGGTCATCGCTTCCAGCGTATAGACCGGCTTTTCGTCCGGCTGCTCCGGCAAGCGACGGCTCATACGCAAATAGAGCAAGACGCCGATCGCAATGAGGATGCCCGCCAGAAGCAAACCGTTCAGCGCGAACATCATCGGTCATCGTCCTCCTTCCCGCCGAAAAAAGGCTTGCTTAATCCGGCGCGCTGGACGATCGCTTGTGCCAGTGTCCGCACCTGTTGCATAAAGGGATAGTTTTTATGATTGCACGGCACCTGTCGGTTGCGAAATAAAAAACGGACGGCTTCTCCTTGTTGGGTCGCGTCCAGCCAGCCCGTATTATGGACAATCGGGTACGTTAGCTCCCGCCGATGAAAATGGCGCTTAATGTTTTTGACGGTCAACGCCGACCCGGGGTCATATTGTCCGAATACAAGCAAATGCTTCCGGTCGGACTGAAGCTGCGCCTCCACCAGCGGAAAGACCTGCTCCAGCTTGAGCCCATTTTGAGGCAGACAGACGACCAGCAAATCCGCCTGACGCAGCAGCGCCTGTGTCCACGCCGACAGGTTGCCGCTTCCGCCGTCCAGCAATACCAGATCGTAAGCGCGCCTTGTCAGTTCCAAAAGAGGTCCAAGCCATTCCTGTGCGGCGGAAACAAACGATGCATCCGGCTTGTTCGATCCCGGAAGGATGTCGAGTCGGTCGGCGAGCAGCGGCAGCGTGTAATCCCGCAACCTGTTCGGTTCCAGCTTGCGGTTTTGTAAAAGCCTGAGCAGCGCGTCGATGCCCGCGTCAGGCGGGGCGTCCGCTTTGCTCATCCAGCTCCGTCTCGGGTAAAAGCTGCGTTCGATGGCCGCGTATTCGCTTTGCAAATGCCCAAGCAACAAAAGGCGCGAGGAATATTCGAGTCCGAGCAGCGCCGCGGCGGCGATCAGGTTGCTCGTCGTACCTGCCTGTCCCGAAACCGGACTCCAAAACACCACGGTAAAACCCATTGCTTCATCTCCTTTCGTGCAACATTACCGAATTTACGTGCGCCTTCGGGATCGCGCCCATGCCCGCCGGGCGGTTTTGGCATCGCAATCAAACAACTGTTGCAGCATGTCCAACACGTTCCGGCGATACGTCCCGGATAGCCGCCTGATGTCGATGCGCCCATGATGCTGGTTGTCCAGTTCGACCGACATATCCCCTTCATCAAGCGAAAAGCGGAACACGGTGTCCTCCCAGCGTACAAACTGCTGCGCCAGAAGCGAATCGATATACGACTCGGGTATGGCGATCGGCAGAGTGGGAGCAATCAGTTTGTAAAACGTGAGCGGCTGGCCTTCCGCTTCGTGAAGACACAGCCGCTGCATCAGTTCCGCGTTTTTATGCATGCTGAGCCGGCTCCAATTGCTGCACCAAACCCGCTTGTCATAGCCCGGCAACTCTCGTCCTTTCACAAATTCGGTGTGATCGGTGTCGAGCAGCATGACATCGTATGCCGCTTCGCCTCCGGCTTGAAACAGGGAGCGTTCCAATTGCGCTGGCGTGATGAGCCCGGTCGCCACATCGATGCCTTCAAACTCCCGCAACGAATAGCCGAAATCCGCTCGCGGCAAATAGCCTTGCATGGACTGGGCAAGGGTGGAGTCCACGATCAGCACCTTTCGCTCCATCGCCGTGAGTAGCTTGCCCAGCACAAGGAGCAGGTGGCTTTTGTCCGACGCGCCGAAAAACACGACTTTTTTCATGACGGCCTCCTTCACTGATTAAAAATTTGCTCTAATTTATCCACTTTTGCAGGCTCTCCAGACGGCGAAGCTGGTGCCGGATCTGTCGAAACAGATGGCGTAGACTCCGCAGACGTTTCCGGCCGATTCTCATTCGTCGTTGTCGGAACGGAAGGGGAGGTCAGCGGCTGTGCAGCTGGCGGTTCCTGGTCGACCGTAGCCGTTGCGCCTGCCGGTGGCGGCGATGGGGTCGCCTCATGCAGGGCATTGCCTTGCTGTGTGACAATCCGTTCGTTTTGCAGTTGCTGCTGAACCGTTACGCTGCCGCTCGTTACGCGCAGTTTGTCCGACTCGCTCATCGCCTTGAGATTGTCATCAAGTGTCAGGCGAAGCTGGCGGGCAAGCTCGGTTGTCGCTTTTTCGAGCAGGTTCGGATCATGTTCCATCAAATCGAGCACCTTCGGATTGGCGGGATAATTGACTACCGCCGATTCCTGCAAGCCCGGCTCGATGTAGGGCAGGGCATACAGCCGCGCGCCTTGCAAGTAGGCATCGATGATCGCGCTTGAAGTCCGTAATATATCCAGCTCGTTCATTTCCAGCCAGATGACATTGCCGGACAACTCCCGCGCCTTCTTCTTCGCCAGCAGGACAAAATCTTCGCCAGTCGGGAAGTTGATTCGCACGTCGATGTACTGTCCCTTTTGCAGATTGGAGGGAAGCTGAATGACATGAAACTCCTGCACCCGCAAATCCTTCGGGATCGGCGCGCTCTCGTACAGCATGGACGGCATCAGCGGCGTGCCTGGCTGCAATTCGATTTTGGCGCTTTTGCCGATAACCGTGTTCTGATCGGTCATCATCCCTTGCGGCACCAGATTCGCAGGCATCGGGACGGACTTGAGGTCTTCCGCCGTCACGGTGCCGCCGGCAGGAATGGTGCGCGCCACAGTCCAAACGCTTCTGCGCGATTGTTCTTCTATCGTTTTCAGTTCTTCGATTTGCTTTTCATATTGTTCCTTCATTTGCTGCTGTTTCTGCTCTTGCTCTGATTGCTTTATCAGAGAATAAATGGCCGCAGCCGCCAGTAAACAAACGCTTACGGCAATCGCGGCGATCATAAGCGTCTTGCGGTGCCGATAAGTCCACGACATCGCTCACGTCTCCTTTCAATCCGAGATTGAAGTGCTATCGAATGACTTTACCGGGCTTCGTCACGGCGCTTCGGCTTTTGCTGAGTTCCAATCTGATGCTGCTCCAGTTTTTCTTGCGCCCATGCAGGCATATGCTCCGGTTTTATCAGACCCATAAAATCCTCCCGATTCCAGCGAGCCTCTTCACCGGTATACAGATTGATCACGTAGACGGCGCGACCTCGGGAATTGGCAGAGGTGCCAAAACCGCTTAGTGCCAGCACAAGCTGGTTAACAGCGGTGCGATATTCGGGTCGCAACCGTTCCGGTCGGATGACAACAACCTGGTTGTCAATGCGCATGTCTTCGCGAATCGGCTGGCATTGGGCTTGGGTAAGGGGAGATAGGGGCACCTTGACACTGGCCCTTTCTTCTTTGAGATCCTCCAGTTCCCATTGCACGCGGGAAATAAAGTCATGCACGGCTTCAAGATAATCCTCGCCTAACGCAATCGCGTAATATTGCTCGACACCCAACGAATTGTTTCGGGTGCAGGTACATACCATGTACGAACGCTCGGCATTGGTTTCGTCTATGCCAAGCAGCACTTCCACCTTCCCGATGGAGATGGCCTGATCGACTTCATAGTTGTCCACCATTCGCTTTATTTCTTCCATTGTCCGTCCTCTTTTCCTGGAAAGTTGCGGTCTTCCTTCGTTCCCCGGCTTCGCTTTGATTGGCCGGCTTCACGAGATTTCTTCTTTCGCGTGCGCGGCTGCTCGGTCTCATCCTCCAAAACTTCAAAGCGGTTGAAACCCGGCTTTTCTTGCATCAGGCGCTCATATTGACGACGCCTCCCTTTCGTGAAATACATCATGAATCGCCTCCCCAAAAATGGGCATAAAAAAGCTCTCCGTCCTAGGGGAGAGTGCCTGCCGAACAGGATACAGGTTAACGTTCCTGTTCCCGTTGCCGTTTTTTATACCAGCTTTCCAGTAGTTGTACGATCAGGTCTTCCTTTTGCTTTTCGGTAAAGTCCCTCGGGAAGAAACGGTCTATCCGCTCGCGCCGAATGGTCATCTTTTCTTTCTGGTTCGGTTTCTCCTCCGTGAGAATCGAGAAGATGACATCCACGTTAAGCCGCCCGTCCTGACTCAGTTTTTTCATGCGCTGCGCCTGCGCCAGCGAAGGCGTGCAGTCTTCAGACTGCATCGTTTCGTACAAGGCTTTCTGTTCTTCTTCGGCCAAGTATGAAAGTTCTACGGCCGGATTGAACGCGATCCGTTTATCGTCCACCATTTCGAGAATGGTGGGGGTCAGTTCGGTAAGGCGGATATAACGCTGGATTTGATTGCGGCTTTCGCCTGCCTGATCTGCCAACAATTGATCGGACCGCTTTTGTGTCCCAACTTGGGACACATTTTCTCTATTAGGTCTGCCCGCCTGTCTCTTCATCGCCTCCAACTTCATCTTATAGGCGAATGCTTTCTCGCTTGGCGCAATATTTTCCCGTTGCAGGTTGCTGTCCACCATGATGATCGTCGCCTGATCGTCGTCCAGTTCGCGGACGATGCAGGGCATCGTTTCTCTGCCTGCCAGTTCGCTCGCTTTTTTACGACGATGCCCGGCTACCATTTCATAGCCGCCGTCCGTCTTCGGACGTACCAGGCCGGGAACGAGAATGCCGTATTGCTTTACGCTGTCTGCCATTTCCAACATCGCTTCGTCCGCCTTCACCTTGAACGGATGTCCGGGAAAATCGCTGATTTCCGACAATGGTATTTCCATCACCTTTTCCCGCTGCTGGTCGGCGCGGCTCTCCTCCGTCGAGAATAAATCAGCGACTGTGGCCAGTTTGATGCTGGCGCGCATGTCGTCTTTCGCTGCCAATGCTCTGCACCTCCTTCGTAAAGGCGGCATAAGCCCCCGCAGCTTTCCCATCCGGATCATGGACGTAGATGCTTTTCCCCTTGGCGCTTGTTTCCGCCGCGCGAACGGATAAGGGGATTTCGGTGTTGAACACGCGCAGCTTGTCGCCGTAGTCGCGCCGAAGAATAAAGGAAATGTCTTTGGCAAATTTCGTCCGACTGTCTACCATCGTGAGCAGCACGCCGTCCAAAACCAACTTCGGATTGATCTGCCTGCGCACACGGGAAATGGTCTGCAACAGTTGAGTCATTCCTTTGGCCGGTAAATAATGCGCCTGTACGGGAATGATGACGCTGTCCGCCGCGGCAAGCGCATTAATGGTCAACATGCCCAAACTCGGCATGCAATCGATCAGCACGTAATCGTAGTCGGCTTTAACGGAATCGATGTACGAACGTAAAATCGTTTCTCTGCTCATCGTGTTGACGAGCGATACCTCAACAGCGGACAATTCAATATTGCCTGGCATCAGGTCAACGCCTTCATGGTGATGCAAAATACCTTCCCGCGCTTCATAGGATTCTTCCAGCATCGTTTTCGCCAGCAATGTGGCCAAAGATACCGACAGGTTATCCGGTTCGTGGAACCCTAACGAATCCGTCAGGTTGCCTTGCGCGTCCGCATCGACCAGCAAAACCTTTTTCCCATCGGCTGCCAATCCGATCCCCAGGTTGACCGCCGTTGTGGTTTTGCCCACGCCGCCTTTCTGATTGGCGAGGGCGATCACCTTGGTCATCTTACACTTCTCCTTTCACGCAAAAAGCCGGTTTGCGCTGATATTTCAGGGCAACCGGCTTTTTGAAAGTATCTATATAAAAAGAGAACGCCGCTGAAAGGGCGTTCTCTTGTACAATCGGGCTCTATTTACATCAAACTTGATTCTCACTTCATTTTTATAATTTGGGGACCTTCCTCTGTATAACCCACAATTCTGTATTGTACCATTTTTCTGTTTCTCATTTTTATTGAAAGTAACTGGGCAAAATCTTCATCGTGAGTCGAAACGACTATATGCTTATTGCTGTATTTTGAATCCATAATTGCACGCAAAACATCAATGAACGCCAAAATATTAACGTCATCCATACTCTGAATAGGATCGTCCATAAAAAGCTGTTGAAGTTGACTATATCGTTGGGTCAAACCAAGGCCAAGAAAGATACTTAAAGCCAATATATTCAATTGTGCTGCACTAAATATCTGGTCAAGATAGAGATCAATTTTATCTTCTAACTGGGTTTGCCCTATAAAATTGGTTCCACGTTCTGTATTTGTAATATGTAAACTTTTATGAAATGGATGTGGGTTTATCGTTTCGTAGACCCAGCTTATGATAGGATGATTCTCCAACCTTTCTTTTACTATCTGTCTTTGTTTCCCAAGCAATCTTCCGTGCCATTTACTTGCCTCGCTTCGTATCAGTTCTCCCAATTTTTCATATCGAACTACTGCAACTTCATACTCATCAGGAAGCTTCTTGTTTAAAACTTCTTTTATTAATGCTATAAGACTCTCAATGGCAGCTAACTTTTTTTTTGTGGATTCTAAATTGGTTTTCACACTTTCATGCTCATTACCGTTAAGGTACTCTTTTCTTAGCAAAGCAAGTTCGCTTTCGACCTCACTAATACTTGGACTACTTGAAAAACCCGTTTCACTTAAGTTCGAGAGAAACCATTCTTGTGATTGAGTAATAATTTGATCAAGAAGAGAAGTTTCAAGTTCTTCAAGTTTAATCTCATTCCCGAATAAACTAATTATTGACTCACGAATCCTATTGAGTTGTAATTGAGTTTCGTTTCTCGTCGAAATTGAAGAATCTTTAATAGCAGATTGAGCTATCAACTCTTTTTGAAGATGCTTCTCCACAACATCATATTTTTCTTTGAACTTTTGATTTATATTATCCAATCTCACACGCAACGGCTGTTCAATTCTTAGAGAATACTGATTTTCAAGCGACCTAATTTTATCATGAATTTCCTTTTCTCTTTCTACTAACAGCGCTACCTGTTCGTTGCCCGCGGCGAAAGTTGAATCAATTATTAGAATAATCTTCTCTGCTATCGATGAACTACTTTCCCAACCTTGCAATGAAGAATATTTAGGATTTGAAAAGTCCTCGTTTAAACAAACTGGGCACTTATCAGTGCTTTGAAAGTTATCATTTATCAACTTTTTGACATGAATTAAAGCTTCTTGATATTGTACGTTTAATAATGAAACGGATTTTTTTTGAGAAAGTATATCTTCTAAATTTTCATTCAATTGTTTTTTTGTATCCTGTATATTGATTAACTGCCTCTGAATTTCACGAAACCACTCTTTATCTATGTCCTCAATACCGAGATTCTCTATATTTACTTCAAGTTCCGATTTAAACTCAATAACAAACTTTTCCCATTTGACTTGCTCTTGGATTAATTCAGCCCAAAATCGCTCATCAACATCTGTGCTTGAAATATACTTTGATAATGGTAGGAATGTATATCTATATTCTTCCAGAGTAACTTTTTTTCGCTGGATAGAATCAATACTTGATTCACAAGAAACAATTTTTTGATTTAAACTACGTATTTGTTCACTCAGCGAATCACTATTGTTTAGTTTTAAGCGTGCAGCCGCCTCTGATCTTTGAAGTTGTACTTTAGCTTGTTCCAACAATGAAAATGTTTCAAACCTTTTATTAAGCCGCAGTAATTCCTCATATTTTGAATTCAAGTCATCACGAAACGCAACAATTTTTTGATGCTCCGCACTCAATGTTTTCAAATATTCAACACAATTGCTAAAACCAATACCTGATTCAGCCACTAACAATGAAGCATTTATCGGGAGATTCCCGAGATCACTACTTGTTAAAACCAATTTAATTTTTGTATAGTCATCATTAATCGCTTTTATATAATGAATAATATCATCAAAACCCAATTTTTTGATGAAATCTGTGATCCCTTGTTGATAAGTCCTTAAATTTACAGATTTGGTGGTCAAGTCATTGTACTTTAAAGTTAACGAATTATTTTTTGCTTGAAATTTACTAAGTGCCTGATACAAATTATTTAGCTCTTCTTCTTGTAACAGATGCATAAAAATTTCCCTTCGCTGCGAAGGAGAATTATTTCTTAGAAAATCGCTTATACTTTCTTGGCCTAGCATATGAGTATGAAAAAATGCTTCTTTGTCTTTTGTTTTTGAAATGAATTTATGCAACACTTCTTCCGTTGTAGTTTCGACTAACTCATTTATTCCCATAAATACTTTTGATGAATAACTTGCATCCTTATCAGTGGTACGAAGAACTTTATTATTACTTCTTCGAACTATTCTCAATCCATTGTCAAATAGTAATTCTACATATATCTCCCTAAGTTCATTATTCCCATATTTAGGGTGATAAAACTTTAAATAATGGCTTCTCTTTAATTCATTGGCTTGGTAAGTTTTATCTACATAGAACTTTTCCAGACGATAAACATTATCAGTCAAGCACCACTCCACTGCTTCAAAAAATGATGTTTTACCGAATCCATTGTACCCATGAAAAATTACTAAGGGAGAATCTAACTCATCGTAAACAAAGCAATTGTCTGGTGAGCCTTCGTATTCGCCGTAGCCGCGGAAGTTTTTTATTCTTACTTGGGAAAGATACAAATTCAGTCCCCCTTACTTACTACGTTTTCAATGTTTTGAATTAACAATTTTATTGCTTCAAAATCTAATTCTTCTTCGTTCTCTTGATTGTCTATAATTGAGAATCCATCCAATACTCGTTCAGGAAATAACAGCCGAATAAACTTTCTCTTAAGCTCCTCAAAATGCTCATATTGAATTACGATTTTTCTTGCTACAAATCTGTCACGTTCGTATTTGGCTATATCTGCAGGTCTAAAGAGTTCCTTTTCACTTTTATATTGATGAAGGGCGACTACATACATATCCCACAAAAATTTTGACATGGGGATTTTTTCATTCTCGACATATTCCTTGTTTTTGGGGTTATTCATTTGTGTCATTATCTTGTTTCTTAAACTGGGTAATTTTGTAACGATATCATCAATTTGTTCAAGGTATGTTATTGAACAAATAACAAGTACTTTATCTTTATCCAAGTTGCAGATTCTACAGGAAGGAAGTTCTTCATAAGTAAGAAAATCTGAAATCTCTAATTCGGCCATAATCCTATCCATCAAATCAGTCCTTCCTTAAAGCTTTTATTAAAAGGACAATTGGCGTCGTGTGTTAATAATCTAATACATCGCATACATTTATATTGAAAGGATCGGTAAAACTCCTGATGCACTATAGTTCCATATGGTTTCGAGATGTCCATTACAATATCTTCAATATTTAGTTTATCAGGCACACATATTTTACACTCAGCGTCAAAAATAATAGTTTCATCGCCGACAGCGTGTATGAGATGTTGTTCCTTTAAAGTATGGTCAATAAAAGCAGCAATTAAAAATTGTTCATCCTGCTTATCACTTGCATGTGGAGTAGTCTTTAAAGAAAATGCTCTATATTCCGAAAATGAAACATTGTTAATCCCTTCAAGTCCAAAGAGTTCGACATTACCAAGTTCCTTTTCCGATAATGAATACACTTCTCCCATCGCTTTGAATAATTCCAATATGTTTAAGGTATACGAGGAAGTGGCTCCTGCCATCAGATACCTACTGTTCATCTGCTGCACTCCCAGTTCTTTCATCCCCTGTACCCACTGTTCGGTACACGAACCCACGACTTTTAGAATACGTTCTAAACTGTCTGAAACTCCTTTTTTCTTCAATAGTTGCTCATATTTGATTAATTCTATTTCGATCTCTTTAATTGCGTTAGCTAAAACATCCTTATCAAATAATTCCTTTATTGAATCAGATTGATTTTCTACGATTTTACTGATTGCATTTGTTCTTAAAACAAATACACTTTCATCTACGGTGGTATCTAAAAAAGCGTTCATCATGAGATACCTAACATTTTCATATTCGAACGCAGTTAGACCCGGAAAATATATAGACAGGAGATATTCTGTCTTTTCTTTAA
>NZ_BIMH01000018.1 GCF_004000985.1 Paenibacillus validus NBRC 15382
CCGGCGGCTTCCCGGGGCAGGGGCCGGGACCAGGGCCGGGCGGCCCTCCGACGGGAGCCCCGCAGAGCCCGCCGCCATCGTTCATCCCGCAGCAAAGCGGCCAGCAGCTGTTCGCGGTCGATCCCGGAGGGATACGCCGCTGCTTGTTCCGGTTCGTATACATTTGGCAGCAAAACGGCGAGCAGTATTGGGCCTATTTGACCTTCGTCGGACGAAATTCCTTGGCCGGTTTCCGCTGGTACGGATTCGGTCCGTTCGGGCGCTGGATTTATTTCGGCCTCGATTTGCGGCGTGTGGAGCAATTCTTCTGCTATTGATGCTGGATGTGAGCCAAAACCGGCATATACCGAAAGAACCGTCTGCGATGTGATCGCAGACGGTTCTTTCGCTTGCTCCGGTTCCCAGGGGCCGTTATGATCCGACTTTGGCGGCGCGGCCGTAGCTGCGGTAGTACAACAAGGCGCCTAAAACAATGACCAGCGCGGATAGAAGCATCAGATTGCTGTACATCCACGCCTTGGACTCCCAGACGAACGGATTCAGCTTGAATTGGAACATATTCTCTGCAAGCACCCGCCCGACCAGCGCCATCCCGACGGCGCCCGAAATAAAGCCTACGAGATTGAACAATCCCATGCCGACCCCGGTTTCCTCCATCGTTAGCGTCCGCGACACGCTGTTGGCGATAGCCGTTTGGATAAAGGATAGCCCGATGTAGGTCAGCACCATGGCGCCGGAAATCAGCCACGCGTTGAATCCGACGAAGCTTGAGATCAGCACAAGGCTGGCGATCAGCAGCAGGATGCCGATCGACACGACGAACGGATTGCCGCGCTTGTCCGCCAGGCTTCCGCCGATCGGCCCGAACAGCACCGCGCTGATCGCACCCGGGAACAGCACCCAACCGACTTGATTGGCGCTGAGTCCTTTCACGCTATCCAGCATGAACGGAACGGCGTACATAATGCCCATGACCGTGCAAAAGATAATAAACGCTACGATCAAACCGTTTCGGAACAACACGTTTTTGAATAAAGAAGGCTCGATGAACGGTTCTTTCGTGCGACGAATATGCAGCGTGAACCAACCGAGCAGGCCGACGCAAGCGAGCAGCCAATACCAGTGCGACTCCGTGGAGAATAAGATAAGCGCGGCGACTCCCAAGGCAATCAAGACCGCTCCTGCCACATCCACCTTCCCCGGCTTCGCCCCTTGGCTCGGCAGCGTCCGGTTGAAGAACGGCAGCGAAATTAATGTAAAGACAGGAATGAGGAACAAGTAAGACCAGTGCAGGGAGGATGACACGAAACCGCCGATGACCGGGCCGATCCCGACCGCAAAGGCGACCGTCGAATTCAAAATACCGAATACTTTCCCCCTGTCTTCCATCGAGAAATACCGCGCGATCAGAACCATGATCAACGCCGGTATCGCCGAGGCGCCGGCTCCCTGCACCGCCCGGAACAAAACGACCAGCGGGTAGGAGAATTGGCACACATAGCCGAGCAACGACCCGACATTATAAATGACGATGCCGATGACGATCAGCTTCTTCAGACTAAAAATATCCGACAGCTTCCCGTAAATAACCGAGCCGATGGCGAAAAAAATGATGAACGTCGTGGATACCCAGCTGACCCCCGAAGGCGTTAATCCGTACTGCTCCGCGATGCTCGGCATCGAAACGTTGAATACCGTCTCGTTCAACACCGCGAAAAAAATAATGAACATGATCCATGGCGCCGTTCTCCGCACGTCGAGTGCGGGGTACACGGCCTTATCCCCTGCGCTTTGCGCGCTTGAATCCAACATCTGATTTCTCTCCCTCCCTATCCGAAAACCCATAATATCACATCATCCCGGTGAAAAGAGCGGTAAGTTTGGTTATAGCCAAACATTACTTGCACTTCTTCATACACTTTAACCGCTATCCCTGACAGGAACTGTCATAGTCATTAAAGAAAGAAAGTAGCGGAACGGAGCATCCACCTATAACCATTCTTCCAATCCTACATAAAATACATGGAGTTAAGTTTACTGAGAAGGGGTGAAGCTATGCGATACTTGGATATGCTGACGCGCCTTGGCGTAGGGAGCGCACATCCCGGCGGATTCTCCGCGACGCTCGATCAAATGCAACGTTATCCCCTTCCTCCGGGAAGCCGGATCCTCGAGGTCGGCTGCGGGACGGGACGGACCGCTTGTTATTTGGCGCGGCAAGGGTTTGCGGTTACCGGACTCGATCTGCGGCCCGAGATGCTTGTCAAAGCAGCGGCTCGCTCCGCCTCCGAGCAGCTGCATGTCGATTGGGTGGAAGGCAGCGTTACGGCGCTTCCGTTTCCGGACGAGACCTTCGACGTTGTGCTTGCCGAATCGGTGACCAATTTCACACACATCCCCGAGGCGTTGGCGGAATACTACAGGGTGCTGCGTCCGGGCGGAACGCTATACGACCGCGAGGTGCTGGCCTTGGCAGGACTAAAGGAAAGCGACAGCCAAATGTTGCGCGATTTCTTCGAGTTCGGCGGCTTATTTAACGAAGAGGAATGGTTGTCGGCCTTAAGCGCGGCCGGATACGAACGCTTCGAGCTGGTGGATCGGTCGCTTTTTGAGGAGCACTTGAGCAGAGATCAAATGCAGCATCCGGATCTTCATCAAATGATGGACCACGAAGCGATCATGGATCCGGCGCTATGGCAGCTTTCGCTTCGGCACGACGAGCTCATCGACGCACATCGGGACCGTCTGGGCTACGCGCTTATACGCGCCGAAAAATAAACGTGAATCGAGCGTGATTCCTGTGAGAATGAACGGCATGGAAGCGGCCGGACGTTGTATCGATACGTATTTCCCGAACTGCGAAGCGGCGCTGCTGGCCGGCAGCGTCGTGCAAGGCGGCGAAACCTCCGCCTCCGACTTGGACTTGATCGTATTCGACGAGTCGCAGGAAGGACCATTCCGGCGAACGTACCGCGCATTCGGCTGGATCATCGAAGCGTTCGTCATGACCCGCGATTCGTACCGCTACTTCTTCGACCAAGCGATTGACAGCGCCATCCCTTCCATGCTGCGCATGTGCGCCTGCGGTCAGGCATTGAAGGGAGAAGACGCTATACGCGACATTGTGAGCGAAGCGAGAGACGCCTTGGCAGCCGGGCCTTTCCCCTGGTCCGTGCAAGAGCTTGACCGGGCCCGATACGAGATCGGCGAATCGCTCGCCGACTTGTCGGGCGACCGCAGCGACGCGGAGTGCTTGTTCATTGTCGCCAAGCTTACGCTGCAGCTCGCTTCCTTCGCGCTGCGCAGCGCCGGCTGCTGGCTCGGCGACGGCAAATGGCTGTACCGCGAGCTGGAGCGGCACAGCCTCGAACAGAGCCGCGAGCTGCTCGCGGCGCTGGACGCCTATTATACGAATCGCAACCCGGAGCCGCTGTTTGCGCTCACTGGTCGCTGGCTGGAGCCTTACGGCGGCTTGCTTGCGGAAGGTTATGCAGAGGGCTGGACGTAGAAGGGCATGAAGTAGAATCGGCTTCCTGCCGGTGGTATAATCATGTCAATCAGACGATTCAACCGGGAGGCTGTATACGTTGATTCACTTCGGCACCATCCAACTGCACACCTTCGCCAGCGCCGGCATGGTGGTGATGGCGCTGCTCGCCGTCTTCGTCCGCTCGCGCGCCGGAAGCAAGCCGATCACCGTGTCAAGCATCGTCATGCCGCCCATCGGGATGAGCACCGGCTTTCTGATGTTCGCCCTGCCTTTCTTCCGCATTCCGCTGGCATGGGCCGGAAGCGCGTTCCTCGCCGGTCTGCTGCTGTTCTCCTATCCGCTCATCCGCAGCTCCAGGCTGGAACGGCGCAGCGGCGGCATCTACGTCAAACGCTCCAAATCGTTCGCTCTGGTGCTGCTGATCCTGCTCGCGCTTCGGCTGGGACTTCACGAGTACATCGAACGTTTCGTTTCGATTCCGCAAACAGGCGCTCTCTTCTTCATTCTTGCGTTTGGCATGATCGTCCCTTGGCGGGCAGCCATGCTGCGGCAGTACATCCGGCTGCAAGCCCGGTCCGAGCCTAAGGATACGCGAAACTAGCGGAACAGCCCGTTTCTCCGGCCAACAAAGGCAGCCATCGTTCTCCTCGAAGAACGATGGCTGCCTTTGCCATACCTATAGCGAAGCGACGATACCCGCCGTCTGGGATTCCAACGCGGCCAGAATGACGTTCACGGAACGCAAGTCTTCTTCGCCGGAAATCCACATCTAATTACGCCTGCTGCACATCGTGCTGCTTCAGCCAGTTCAGGCTGTTGGCCACGCTCACCAGCGGCGGATTCTGACAATGATCCTGCTCGACAATCAGCCATTCCACGCCGGTTTCCGAGGCCGCCTCGATGACGTCATTCAACGGAACGATGCCTTGGCCGAGCTCCAGCGTCTGAACCCCGTCGCCCTCGTATTTAAAATCCTTCAAATGAATCAGCGGCAGCCGCCCTGCATATTTGCGGATATAGGCAAGCGGATCTTGGCCGCCACGCATCACCCAGCACACATCCATCTCCACCAGCAGCGTCTCCGGCGACGTCGATTCAAAGATCGCATCGAAAATGAGCGAGGGTCCGAGCTTCGCTTCGAACTCGAACTCGTGGTTGTGATAACCGAACGCCAACCCTTGCCTCCGCACTTCCTCCCCGTACGCTTGCAGCTCGGCAATCACCGATTTCCAGCCTTCTTCGTTCGTATCCGGGGACACATACGGGCATATGATGTATTTGCCGCCGATCGCTTTCAAATAATCGATCTCGCCCTGCAGGCCGGACTGCAGCCGCTGTAAGCCGACATGGCCGCCGACCGCCCGCAGGCCGAGCTCCTGTAACAGCGCATTCATCTCCTCGGCAGGCACACCGCCGTAACCCGCAAATTCTACGCCTTCGAAACCGAGCTCCGCCACTTTACGCAGCATGCCGCGAAAATCGGCCTCCGCTTCTCCCCGAAGCGTATAAAGCTGCAACGCTATTCCCATTTTACCCATGCGTATCACGCTCCCGATCAGGGTGGTATGCAGGACGCAACCTCCTATATAACTTACATACGCTTCAGCCGTAACCGAATTAAAGAAAAAAGTCCCTCTAATAGAGGGACAGAGCAAGCGAATCTCTTTCGTTGAAGGAATGCAGGATAGCTTCGCATCCGACAACTTCGATGCTGATTAAGGTTTGCAAGCATTTTTGCAATGCGTTTCTTCCGGTTTCCACCTTTTTGTCGAGGGCCGCTCTTAGCAGCTTGAGCGTTTTCTTATTCAAGTTGTCGGCGAAGACCGGGATTTGTTTGTTTTGAAAGTTAACAAAAACCTTCATCCCTAACACCGTCCCATCTATCAAAAAATCTAGCGGTACTGCGCCATGCGCTTACTTACTTAATAGGATAAATTACGATGATTAAAATAAGCTTAAAATAATATTACAAAATGGCAACAACTTTGGCAAATTTCCGCGTCATATTCACGCTCTCAACAACAAACGACCTGGGGCGAACCGTATGAAAAGCATCCGGCCGACGCTTGTACACGCTCGCGGCGAAGCGGAGCTCGCCGGACCTCCTCCAGCAAACGCCTGTCGTTCGGACCGGATTTCTCCCCGTTTTCATCCATTCGGGCGATGGCTCATCATGGCAAAAGAACCGTTGCAAGAGCAACCGTTAGGATTTATACTTATTTATAGTGGCATTTGCAACTGATTATTTAAACACGAGGAGGATTCCGATGCCGGATCATAAATATACGATTTCCCGCTTGATTTCGCTGCTGTACCGTACAGGCCAAATGTACATCGGCAGCCGGTTGAAGGAGCACGATATCGGGAAAGGCCAGTATATGTTCCTCAGCGCGCTGTATAAACAAGACGGCTTGAGTCAGGAAGAGCTCTCCGATTATTTGATGATAGATAAAGGCACGACGGCCAAAGCGTTGAAGAAGCTGGAAGAACAAGGCTATGTAAGCCGCGAGGTGAGGGATGACGATAAACGCTTTTACCGGGTATTTCTAACCCCGAAGGCGCTTGAAATTAAAGACGAGGTGCGCAGCGTATTGGCCGATTGGCGAAGCCTGCTCACCTCCGGCTTCACGGAGGAGGAGAAGGAAGCGGCAATCGCGCTGCTCGACAAGATGGGCCATAACGCCGCCCGGTTTACGAAAGATAGCAGCCGCTTACAACCGGAATCATCCGAACATCAGGAGGCAGGTGACAGGTCTTGAATGTAAAGCTAGCTGGCGCTCGGCTCGTCAATAATCATTTTCACGCGCTGACGCATCGGAATTATCGATATTTTTGGATGGGGCAATGCGTCTCGCTCGTCGGAACGTGGATGCAGAACATCGGGCAAGCATGGCTCGTGCTGACATTGACGGGATCGCCTTTCCTGCTCGGTCTAATCGGCACGATCCAATTCCTGCCCTTCACATGCCTGTCCCTGTTCGCAGGCGTCGTGATCGACAAGTTTCCGAAAAAGCGGATTTTGCTGGTGACGCAGAGCATGTCGATGCTGCTCGCGCTGACGCTGTCCGCACTCGTCTTTACCGATACGGTCCGGTACGGCTACGTCATGGTGCTCGCCCTGCTGCTTGGCCTGACGAACACGTTCGATATGCCGACGCGGCAGGCGATCAATATCGAGATCGTCGGGAAGGACGATCTGATGAATGCGATCGCCTTGAATTCGATGACGTTCAACCTGGCGCGAATTCTCGGACCGGCAATCGGTGCGACGATGATGGCGCTGCTCGGGCCGGCCTGGTGCTTTCTGTTGAACGGGCTAAGTTTTATCGCCGTCATATACGGTTTGCTGCAGATTGAGGCGGTCCCGTATGTGCGGGAGAAAAAACAGAACATCGGGGTGTGGAATGAGATTAAAGACGGTCTGGTTTATATCCGGGGAGATCAAGTGCTGCTGCAGACGCTGATGATGGTAACCGTCGTCGGAACGCTCGCCTACAATTTCGCCGTGCTCATTCCCGTATTCACGAAGGACGTCCTGATGATGAAGGAGCAGATGTACGGGCTGCTCATGTCGTGCCTCGGTGTCGGCTCGTTCGGCGGGGCGCTTGCGATGTCGTTCATGAGTAAGAAAGGCCCGCGCCGCAAGCTCATCCTGATCAGCTCCGTGCTGCTGTCCGTCTTCCTGCTGCTGATCGGACTCACCCATTCGCCTCTGATCGCCGGCTTGTGTCTGGCCGTCACCGGCGTATTCAACATTCTGTTCGCGACAAACAGCAACTCAACGCTCCAGATACACGCGAAAGACGAGTACCGCGCGCGCGTGATGAGCATCTACTCGCTCGTCTTCGCCGGTTCGACGCCGATCGGCAACTTCTTCGCCGGGTATGCGGCCGACCGTTACGGTGCAAGCGGCGCCTTTATGCTGTGCGGAGGCATCTGTCTGACGCTGTGCCTGGGGATCATTTGGATGTTTCGCCGGAAGGCCTCATCCGTTACGCCCGGCGAAGCCTTGCAGCAGAAATAACCGTTCGGCCCTCTGGGCTGAACGGTTATGTGGCTTTCGCCCCTTCCGGGGATGGATTCGGAAAGAACGCCAAACCGGACATCGCCGCTGCTTCTACTTATGCATGTGATAGGCAAGGGGCATCACGCTGATCCCTTGCTGTCGTTCCCTCGCCAGAAAGCGAACAAACTCGTCGGCCGGCAGCGGACGGCTGACGAAATACCCCTGCACTTCGTCGCAGCCCAGCCGTGCCAGCATGTTCCACTGGCCGAGCTCCTCCACCCCTTCGGCAACCACCTTCTTGCCTAAGTTGTGGGACATCGCGATCATCGCAATAATAATCGCCCGGTCACTGTCGTTGGTCTCCAGCTCTATGACGAACGAGCGGTCAATCTTGATCGAGTGAACCGGCAGCTGCTTCAGCAAAACCAACGACGAATACCCTGTACCGAAATCATCGATCGACAGCTTGACGCCGAACGACATGATTTCCCGGCAAATGTCGGCGCAGCCCCCCTTGTCGAGCATCGCCGTGCGCTCCGTAATCTCCAGACAGAGCAGCGAAGGCTCGATGCCGGTCCGATTCAGCGTATCGGCCAGCACATCCGGAAACTTCGGATCGAGGAACTGCTTGGCCGACAAATTAATCGATATGCAGAGCGGCGCATACCCGGCTTCCATCCACTTCCGCAGCTGCTCGCAGGCGGTGTCCAGCACCCAGTAGCCGATATCGACAATCGTGCCCGATTCTTCCGCCAGCGGAATAAATTCGTTGGGCGGGATCAATCCCTCCTCCGGGTGGTGCCAGCGAATCAAGGCTTCCGTTCCGGTCACACGCCCGCTCTCCATATCGACCTGCGGCTGGTAATGAAGCGCAAACTCCCCTTGTTTCAGCCCTTTGCGAATCCAGCCGTCCATGCGGAACCGCTCCTGCTCTTCCCGATGAATGAAAGGATCATACAACACGTACCGGTTCCTTCCCGATTGCTTCGCATGGTACATCGCTAAATCCGCAAACTGCAGCAATTGTTCCGCCTGTTGCCCGTGCTCGGGGAAGAGAGAGACGCCCACGCTGGCGGAAATATAATAGGACTTATCCTTATACAAGAACGGCGCCTGAAATCCCTCGAAAATGTCGTGGCAAAGCTCGGAAATAGAAGCCTGGCTCTCCGAATGCGGCACGATCATCGCAAACTCGTCTCCGCCTAAACGGAAGACGGTCGCGTCGAGCGCCGCTCTCTTCAGCAAAATATCGGCCACATGCTGCAGCAGCAAATCTCCGACATGATGGCCTTGCGAATCATTCACTTTCTTGAATCCGTCCAAACCGATAAGAATGACGGCAATTGATCCTTGATGATGCTTGACGGCGGATAATGACTCTTGGAGCCGCTGCTGGAACATAAACCGGTTCGGCAGGTCCGTCAATGTATCGTGGTACGCCAAATGCCGATTTTTCGCTTCTGCCAGCTTCGTTTCCGTAATATCCAATAAAGCGACGCATTGAAACCGCTCCCCGGCGGTATAGATGAATTCGCTGTCGGCGCGAACGAACCTGATGTCGCCTTGCCTGTTGTGAACCGCATATTCTCCTCTATACAGTGCTTCGCGCTGCGAATCCTCTGCCGGCTTCGCAGCGTCCTCCTCGCACGGGGTCAACCATTCATCCAGCCGGCGCATTGCCGGCTCCTGGTGCAAGGGTCCCAGCATCGCCTCCGTCTGGGCATTGGTTTCCCGGATGATACCGTTCCGGTCCACGATCAGAATCGACACCGGCGACATTTCGCACAATATCTTACGTTCGATAGAAAGCAGGAAATCATACTTCATCATCGCATACCGCATGAAAAACGCATAAATCAAAACGCCGAACATGCTAAGATCGGGCATCCACAGATCGTCCGGCACGATAGAAAATCGCTTATGAGAGGCAAGCAGCACCGCCCATGCTCCTCCGAGACCAACCCCCCACATCACCATCTGCAGTTGCTTGCGCTTGAGCTTCAATTGAAGAGCAGCCGCTTCGCGCAGACCGGCGCCGACCAAATAGAGCGACAGCCCCATCGTGTACACGGCCGTCACGACCGTCACCCCCATTAACAGCGGACTGACCTCATGATAACGCCATCCCCCGATCTCAGCGATCTCGATGTAGGACCACTGCGGAAAGAGCAAGGTCGATAGGCCCGAGAGGAGCGGCGCATAGCAAAGAATGAGCAACAAGGGGCGGCTCATCGCCCGGTCCCGCTCGCTCAGCAGCGCACAAAACCGGATGAGCAAACACATCGCCGCAAACGCGGGGAGATAAATAAACAAGTAGCTTATCTTGCCCGAAAAAGGAACCGTGAATAAGCTGGTCATAAAATTGCCGAACAACATAAGCATGGCGGAGAAGAAAAACAGTGAGGCGCATTGGTTCAACCGGTCACGCTTGTTACGCTGCAGCGTTTCAACAGCCATATAGAATAGGATGAAAACAGGAGTTAAAAACAAACTGAGGGAAAGAAGAAAATAAAACATGTCTCTTACCTCCGAATCGAGTGCTGTGATGCCTCATTCAGTTACGGAGGGCTGATCGGTTCATTCCCCATAAACGGAAAACGGCAACTGGCTGGCATGCGGCGAATGGCGCGTAGCCCCTGTAGTTTTGCGTCCCATATTTTCATATGGTTTGCCTAAATTTTAGGTGATGTCTAGTTCTTTTATAGCATGCTTTGTCGAAAATTGAAAGCGTTTTTTGCAGGATGTATGATGCCCGGCGTTTCCTCCCGAATTTTGACGAATCGTAAAGCCGCCCCTGTTTGCGATTGCGGCGATCGTGTCCATCTTCTGGCGAACAGCACGAGGAGCCCTGCGAGTGTCCAGCCAGACAGTCGCAGGGCCGGTCGTGATCCGGTCACCATTTTTGAGACGTATACCTGCATTCAGATGAATTACCCTTGGAAGGTAACTCGAATGTCCAGCAGCTCGGATCGGCTTCCGATACGCAGCGGCGGTCCCCATGAACCGAAGCCCGAGGAGACGATCGCATGCATGACGCCTTTGCGCAAATAACCCCAATCTAGTTCGAAAAGGCGCCGTGTAATCAAATGGTTCGGCATCATTTGGCCGCGGTGCGTGTGCCCGGACAGCATCAAGTCGACGCCCGCTTCGGCGGCTGCGCCGAGTTGATGCGGCTGATGATCCATCAGTATAATCGGCTTGGACCGATCCACGTTCGAGCTTTCCAGCAGCGCATCGACGGTAAGCCGTCCTTCGTTCGTGAAGCTCTCTACGGCGTGGTCTTTGCGCCCGGCGACATACAGACCGTCCTCGAACTCCACGACGCGATCGAGCAGTACGTCGATGCCGATCGCCCGCATCCGCTCCACATACTCGGCAATATGGCCGCCGATATATTCGTGGTTGCCGAGCACGGCGTACACGCCGAGGGGAGCGCGCAGCCCGCTCATCACCTCAGCCATATTTTCGCGTACGAAAGGCTCTATGCTGTCGTCGAGCACATCCCCCGGCAGCAGAATGAGATCCGGCGCAAGCGATGCCACCCGCTCCGTCAGCCGGGAGAGATGCCGTTTGCCGACCATCGTGCCGAGGTGCAGATCCGAGGCGGCGGCAATGCGCAGCTCCTTGCGCCCTCCGCCCGGCTTCGCGATCTCGATGTCGTAACGGCGGACGATAGGATTCCACGCGTTCCAGGAGCCGACCAGCAGCAGCACCGCCATGACGGCCAGTACGGCGGAGCCGACGACGGTGACGGCAACCGAGGCATCGGTTCCCATTAAGATGAGCAGCCAGGCCGTCAGATCGGCGAGCGGCACGAGCAGAACCGCGTAGAACAACAACCCAATTCCATAGGAACCGATAACCTTGAGCGCTTTGTACAACGCGTACGGCATCGCGCGGCGGGCCAGCATCGCGATCAAATACGAGAAAGCCAGCAGCACGTACACGAATATAAACAACGCGTCGGGGGCTGCGGGCATGACAACGTTCCAATACTGCAGGCCGCTCCATCCGATGAAAGCGCTCAGTCCCAAATAAGCGAGCAAGATCAGAACAAAAACGGGGATTCGACTTCTCATTTCATCTGGCTCCCTTGCTGTGAAAATGTTCATTTGCCAGTATTGTCTCATATTTCATGCCCCCAGGTAAAATGCAGCCGGCTCGGGGAAAGCGGCAGCCGCTCCTGCTGCGCCTCCCCTTCGTTCAGCTTACAGTCCGATGGCAGCAGCTGCGCTAGAGGCACCGTACCGAAGAATCGAAAGGAACAGCACGTTTTTCCGTCCGAACCGGTCGGATAACGGTCCGCCGAAGAACGCCTTTTATCAGCCGGCCGCGTATTCGTGCATGTGACGGATATACTGGCCGACCATCGCATTCAGCGCTTCGCTCACGTCTTCAAGGTCCGCTTTCCCGGCCAGCTGCGTAAGAATACGCCCGACGGCCTCGTCGCATGCCGGTTTCAGCGACGGCTGCACCCGGCTGAAATCCTCCAGGTACGCCGGAACGAAGAAGCAATCGAGGGAATTCATCGCGTAGACGTACGGCTCGGCCCGCTCGTCGCCGCCATTCCACGCTTTCAGCTTGTCATAAAGCTCGCTTAACGTAATCAGTCCGAGTCTGTAGGTGCGCCGCGCATATTCGTAAGACGTCGGATCTATCAGGCCGTTCTCGTGCCGCTTCTTGTTCGTTTCATCGAGCAAGTACAACGCTCCGCCCCATTCCGAAGCGAATTTCAACCAGAAATCCGCATCCTTCGTCCCGATATCGATCCGGATCCGCTCGTCAAACACGAGATCCGGATTCGCCGCCAGCAGATGTCTTGCTTCCTCGGCACTCCCGTTTCGTTGGTTTCCCTGTTCGCTTCCGCTGTTCATCTGTTATTCCTGCCCCTTTGATCAGAATCTGTTGTTCTCCTATCATACTACACGAAACCTATTTTATATAATGGCTCCTTAGGCAAGAGACGTCTGAAGAAGCCGGCGTTATCCGCGGGAGTTGAACAAAATTTGTGGGTCAACTCATTTCGCGCAATCTAAAATATATCCCTGTTGTTGTTTATACTGCAACAAGTCTATTTCGTTATTTTTCATTTCGTCATAATATGATAATGATTAATAATAAATAGAGGTGATCACATTGTCTACATACGTACTCGTACATGGAGCCTGGCATGGAGCATGGTGCTGGGAGAAGATTGTTCCTTTACTCGAGCAAAAGGGTCATACCGTTCACGCTATTGATTTACCGGGACATGGTTCTGATCAAACACCCGTTTCACAAATTTCACTTAAGAGCTATACGGATAAAATTTGTTCCGTTATTGATGAAGCAGACGAACCTGTTATCCTTGTTGGACACAGCATGGGTGGTATGGCCATCACGCAAAGCGCCGAATATCGTCCGGAGCAAATAAAAGCACTCGTTTATGTAACCGCATTCTTGATTAGAGATGGAGAATCCATGGTAGATGTGATTCAAACGGATGCCGGGGCTCTGGTAGCATCTAATATGATCGTATCCAGTGACGGCAGTTACGCAACCGTTAACGAGGCAAAAATAAAAGAGATTTTTTACGGCTGTTCTGAACATGCTGATGCAGAGCGTGCGAAATCTTTATTGAATGCTCAAGCTTTGGAAGTTTTAGCAACAAAGTTAAGTCTGACGGACGAGCGGTTTGGTCAAGTTCCGCGTTATTACATTGAGTGCCTGCGTGATCAAGCGATAACGAACTGGTGTCAAAAAAATATGTACGCTGCAACTCCCTGTGAAAGCGTCTACACTCTGGATACGGACCATTCGCCGTTTTACTCAACCCCTCAAGAACTGGCGACGATTTTACTTGAGATCGAACAAATTAATCAGGTAGCGGATGATCTGGTTTCATAAATGATCGTTCTTGAAAAGTTCCTTACACCAAGAGGCTGTTGACAAAGTATTACCTAAGAGTTTAAAAAGAACTGCGTAGAATTTATTTCTATGCAGTTTTTCTTTGGGGAAATTGCCATGCTTTCAGGAACAATCCCATGGGTTCGATCGTGCGTTCGGTTTCCCGCTTTTGTGAATCCGTCCAGCAACATTGCTGATGGGTAATGCGTTTGAGATAAGATAGCGTTGTAAAGATTAGGATCGGAGATTAGATCGATGAAAAATTCCTTTCATCCTGGGGGGGTAACTATGCGGGCATTTCTAATGGTTTGTTCTTTCCTTATTTCCATCTCTGTTTTGTCCTCCTGCACGAAATCACAAGAGGTACAACGCGACTTACTCCATGTGAAGCCTGTAAATGTATTTGAAGGTGACGCCAAAAAGTTCCAGCCCTTTATGGGACCCATGTCAGGAGCGGTGAAACTAAACTATAAAGGAGATCAGAAATCGATTAGGGCAACCGCTGAAATATGGGAGAACGGGGTGAAAAAACAGACCATAGGGGAATTCAGCACATTGTTGCGAAGTGAAGAACAAAGAACGTTTGACGGTGAATTCATAGTTTCGATGAAAGAGCTGGATACTGACAAAGAAGGAACCCATTACATGGCCACAGTAGCCATCATTCATGAGGATGGGTCCTCCAGCACTCAGTTTCGGATTGATTCCCCTGTGAAGCACACATCAAAGATGCCGGTCACTTTGGGCAAGCCTATAGATGTTCCCGACAACGAGGAGGCTGCCGTTTGGGGGATGCAGGCAACGAATGAAAACAGCATGAGAACGATCGATTTTACGCCTGAATCTCTGAAAAACGCAAAGTGGGTTATACTCTTTAAAATTAATATGTCAGATGACTCCTAAATCTAGCGATCAAGTTGCGGCAGATCGTTGCCGTTGAAACAACGAAAAAGGATAGAGGCACCGGATCCGTTCCGGTACTTCTATCCTTTTTTTCATGTCCTATGTATATTTTGCTAGCTACTGAACCCACACTATGTAACAAAGGAGGTGAAACCATGGCACAAGATGTATTATGCGAAGTGAACTCCTGTAAGTACTGGGCTGCAGGCAACAAGTGTAACGCTTCCTCGATCTATGTCGTCAGTCATCGCGGAAAGCAAGCCAACAACTCCGAAGAAACCGACTGCAAAACGTTTGAATCTAAGCTGTAACTTCTTTTGGGGCGACCTTGTATAAGGTTGCCTCTTTTTCGTCTACATCCGATAGTATACCCAACATTGATAATGATAATCATTGTTATGTTGAAATATTCGGTTTCCGTGTCCGTTTGAATCGTTCGATTCAGGCCAGGACCGCCTTCCCGACTTGTGACGCCGATTTATGAAGTATAACCGTGTCGTAGATCGGGTTTGACTCGATGATTTGAACCGGTAACCAGTCTCTGGTTAACCCGTATTCAAACGGATAATTAAAGATGGACTTCACTCCGTTCCCGAATCTTACCATAATTTCGACATCGTCCCTGGTTGTTTCTTTTAATTGCTTCAGCACCTCGTGCTTGTTCTTGACCAGCGAAGCGATCATGATATGAGTCGCCTCCCGCCGAAAGGCGAGGCCGCTTAATTTCTCGTCTGAGAAACGAACGAGCGTCTCCAGTCCGCAAGCTTTAGCCGCACGATTGGCTAACCCTACGGTTGCGGGGTCAATATCAATTCCCAATGCTGTCGAACCGAACTCCTTGGCAAAGGTAAGAACCGAAATGGGCAGCGCCCCCGCTCCGATAAAAAGCAATTTCGAGCGGCCGTCCATACCAAAGCTTTGCCATTCTCCCTTCACCGAGTGGAATAGGTGGTTTAAATACGGGCTTGCTCCCCATTCCTCAAGCGAGATGGATTGGGATACATATTTTTCTACATTGCAAAGGGCTTCTAAGGAGGCTTCTCTTAATCGCTCCGCTTGATTTTGAATTTCTTTATCACGTCCCCAAACCTTCCATTGTCGTATGGTTTCGTCCCTAACCATAAACTCGCACAGCTCATCCAATTTAGTTCGGAGAAGGTTGTAACCGCCGCCGCACGCTTGGGAACCATGCGTTAAAGCCATTATTTCATCTTCAAGCAACTGCAAGAGCGACAACAATTCAAGCTTTCCCCTCATTTACGCCCCCCCATCAGCTATCATGAAGTATATTGCTGATGTATATTTATGAACGGGGAACAATTTTGAGAAGCATACGATTCGGGGCCGGTTGGTCCTCGGCTCGCAGCAAGGGGACGCGGCTCCATGTCATCGGATCGAATGACGCAACGTAGTAGAGCAGGTCCTGCAACAAAAGAAAAACCGTCCCGGAGGACGGCTTTCAATCGAAATCCTTATGTACCCACTCGTCCTCCGGCAGCGGCAGCGGCTCCCCGGAGAACCGTTCTTCCTTGAACGGATCGGCTTCGTTATGAAACCCGTTGTTTTCCCAGAAGCCGGTCCGGTCTTCCTTCATAAACTCGAAGCCGCGCACCCACTTGGCGCTCTTCCAGAAATACAGATGCGGCACGAGCAGGCGAAACGGCCAGCCGTGCTTCGGCGTCAGCGGCTTGCCGTCATAGCTGTGCGCCAGCATCGCCTGATCGCCGAGCAGATCCTTCAGCGGCACATTCGTTTCGTAGTCGTGGTCGGCGTACACCATCACGTAACCCGCTTCGGGGTTCACGTCCAGCAGGCCCAGCACGTCCCGGACCAAGACGCCTTCCCATACCGTATCCGCTTTGGACCAGCGGGTGACACAGTGGATGTCGCAGGTGATCCGCGTTTGCGGCAGCGCCATGAGGTCCCGGTGCGTAAGCGTCTTCTCTTCCTTCAACTCGCCGAACATGCGCAAGCTCCATGTCGCCAAGTCGTACGCCGGCACCGCGCCCTCATGTAAAATCGGAAACCGGTCCGTCCACACTTGGCCCGGCGGCAGCCGATGCTCAAAGCCCGGCTTGGACACCTCGCCGGGTAGTTTCATTCGTTTGATGCGTTCCGCTTTCTCGTGCATGGCCGGTTCCTCCGCTCGTTTCATAAACTCGCTCCTGGTAAAAAAAATTCGGCATTTCCACCCGATTCTCGTAATGGCTGTGAAACACATGCGTCGTCGCCGGGGACATCGGCGGGATCAGCCAGGTCCAGTCCCCGGTCGTCTGCCGTCCACGCTTCGCCTCCAGCTCTTCAAAGCGCCGGAACTGCGAAGCCGCCGTGTGATGGTCGACAATCGTGACGCCCTGCCGCTTGTACGAATCCAGCACCGCCACGTTGAGCTCGACGAGCGCCTTATCCCGCCACAGCGACGATTCTCGGTTCGTGTCGAGCCCCATGACGGCCGCGACCCGAGGCAGCATGTCGTAGCGCTGCGGATCGGCCAAATTGCGCGCCCCGATTTCCGTGCCCATATACCAGCCGTTGAACGGCGCTGCCGTGTACGATAGGCCGCCGATGTCGAGCCGCATATCCGATACCATCGGCACTCCGTACCACTTCAGCCCCAGCCCGGCCATCGCCGGATACTCCGGATGCGTAATCGGGACCTCCAGCACAAGCTCCTTCGGAATCGGGAATAAGCGCGGAGGACGCCCGTCCATGCTCAGCACCAGCGGCAGCACGTCGTAAGGGGTGCCTTCCCCCTTCCAGCCCAGCTCCAGGCAGCATCGGGTCAGCGACGCCGAAGCCGGGTCTCCGACCATGCCGAACTCCGTCTCGTACCCCGCATACCGGATAAGCTGATGATTCCATATTCGCGCCCCCCGCCCCGGCTCGGTTTCCGGCTTGAAGATCGTGATCGCGGGACGAATTTTCCCGCTGTTGGCAGCGAACGCCATATAACGGAATAACGTCTCCGCCATGTCCGCCTCCGTATCGATATGTCTGGCGTCGAAAACTTCGAGCGACTCCCAGAACAGCCGCCCGATGCACCGGTTGCTGTTGCGCCAAGCCATCTTGGCGCCATGCCGCAGCTCCTCGGGCGTATGCTCGTAACCCCCCGTTGCGTCGACCGCTTGTCTGATCTCCTCGATGCGCTCAGCCGTCTCGCCCGGCGTCTTGTTCAGCTCCGCGTAACACGCTCGCACGAATTGTTCGGCTTCTTCCATCAGTTTCCGCGACTCGGCCATCTGTCGTCGTCCCTCCGTTCATTTCATTCATCTACAATAGTATAGCAAATGTCGAAACGACGCGAAAAATATGCTTGTGAACGTATTGGGAACATTGATCCCCTTATAGACGCATAGCTCCAAGCCAATCGGCCATGGCGTGGGACGGCGAACCCGAGCGTGAAGAACAAGTAGCGTAAAAAACAAGAGCTGTTCGATAAATTCATGAATGGCTTCGGCGGAGCATACCAAAAAGGACTCGGCGGACTTCACTTCCGTCGGGTCCTTGGGATGGAAAGAAAAAAGCCTCCCCGGCTGCGGCTGCCGGAGGAGGCCGTGTCGAACAGCGTCAGGCCCGTTCACTTCCCGTACTGTACCTTCTCCACGTTCACCCGCCCCGAGAAAAAGACGGCCCCTCCCCCCATATCCGCCAGACGGTCAGGGGTCAGCGCGTTGACGAGCGTCTTGCTTCCCGGCGAGTCCGCCCATAGCCCTTGAGTGACGACGACGCCCGGCAGGACGTCCTCGCCCGCGATCGCCATGAGCTCGCATTCCCCCCGGTCATTCCAGAGACGGACGCAATCTCCGGTCGTAATACCGAGAGCCGCAGCATCCGCCTCATTCATATGCAATTTTGGAGCTTTCTCCAGGCGGACATGCTTCTCGTTATGCGCGAACGTGGAATTGAGAAAGTTATGGTTCGGCGCCGGAATGAACAAGAACGGCAGGTCGCCGTCTCCGGCAAGCGGTGTGTACGTAGGCAGAGGCGGAAACCCCCGGCGCTCCATCGTCCTGGAATACAGCTCGATCTTCCCGCTTGGCGTCGGCAGCTTGCCCGGCAATAGCGGCTTCACCCTTCCCTTCACGAACTGCTTCTCCGCCAACGTCTCGTAGGTAACGTCGGCCAGATGCGGATTGCCGGGATGGTCCAACGCCTGCCGGATCATCTCTGCTTCCGTATCCTGAAACGCCGGTTCCTCGAAGCCCATCGCCTGCGCCAACAGACGGAACACATCCACATTCGATTTGCTTTCGGCATAGGGTTTGATCACCGGCCGCTGCAGCTGCACATAGTGATGCCAGTAAGAACGGTAGAAGTCCGTATTCTCCAGCGACGACGTGGCCGGCAGCACGATATCCGCATACGCCGCCGTTTCCGTCAGGAACAGATCATGGACCACCGTAAACAGATCTTCCCGCTGCAGCCCTTGTCTCACCTTGTTCGCATGCGGAGCGACCACGGCCGGATTGGAATTATATACATACAGCGAGCGAATCGGAGGCTCCAGCTCCAGCAAGGCGCTGCCGAGCTCATTCATGTTAATCCGCCGCGTCGGCTTCCTTAACAAATCCGGACGCTGCAGCGCCGACGCATGATGCGCCAGATAGCCGCTGTTTCCTTTGATCGCGCCTCCGCCCTTCTTGAGCCATTGTCCGGTCAGCGCCGGCAGACACGAGATCGTCCGGATGCACATCCCGCCGTTATCGTGATGCTGCGGCCCGTTGCCGATCCGGATGAAGGACGGCGAGGTTTGCCCGTACAACCGGGCAAGCCGGTAAAGATCTTCCTTCGGAACTCCCGTAATCGAGGAGACGACGGCCGGTTCATACTGCCGCACATGCTGCCGAAGCTCCTCGTGCCCCACGGTGTACTCACGGAGAAAGTCTTCGTCCACCAGCTGCTCGGCGAACAGAATGTGCATGATGCCCAGGGCCAGCGCCGCATCCGTCCCCGGCAATACCGGGATAAACCAGTCGGCCCACCGGCCGGTTTGGTTCTTGTGCACATCGATGACCACAACGGTCGCCCCGTTCTTGCGGGCCTTCTCCGCCAGCATCACCTGATGCATGTTCGTGCTGACCGCATTGATTCCCCACATGATGATCAGCTTCGAGTGGACGGTATCCTCCGGATCGATGCCGAAGCTGCCTCCCATCGTGTAGCCGTACCCTTCCGTACCCGCGGCTTGGCAGATCGTATACAGCAATCGGCTGGCGCCTAACCGGTGGAAAAACCGGCGGTCCATGCCTTCCGTCCCGAGCATTCCCATGTTGCCGTAAAAGCTGTACGGAAGAATCGCTTCCGCCCCTTCCGCGGCTATGAGGCGTTTCCACCGGGTAGTAATCGTATCGATGGCCTCTTCCCACGAGATGCGCTCGAAACGGCGCTCCCCCTTCTTCCCCGTACGTTTCAACGGATAGCGCAGACGGTTCGGATCGTAAATACGCTCGGCCATATGGCGCACTTTGTTGCAGATCGCCCCTTGCGTGACAGGATGTGCCGGATCGCCCTCGATTTTCACGATTTTACCGGCTTCTTTATGAATCAGCAGACCGCACTGGTCCGGACAATCCAACGAACATACGGACGGGAACACTCCCGTTTCCTGATCAACGTAGCTATTCATAGCAAGCTTCCTTTCCTGGTTACGGATACACCTGATTCCAATTATACATGCAAATTGGTTTTAAACTCGATAACGCCTTTTTCCACCAGCCGGGAGTCAGCCGGACTGTAGATGTGGGCGGACTGTTCAAGCCACGTCAGATGCTTGCCTTGAGGAGCTTCCAATCGTTCGTAAAACTGCTGGAGCAGCTTGCCCGATATCGTTATGTCATGCAGGCTATGGAAAAAGCAAACCGGCATGTCAAGCCTGCGGATGCCGGACAAGGCATCATAACTGCCGGTTTCCTGGGCCCGCCCCAGCAGCCACTCATAGGCGATTTGGTCGCTCTCCGCCCAATTCACAATCTGCGCAATGCCGATATAGGCATGAAATTTATCCGGGTAACGGTGTGCCAATTGAATCCCGATAATCGAACCCCAGGACACCCCGGAAAGAAAAATTTTGTCCGTCTGGAAGCGCGCCTGCAGCCAATCCGTCAGTTCACTCGCGTCAGTCAGAAACTGCTCCATGTTCATGGAGGATGCCGGTGTTTCGGCAGCGTACGTTTTGCCCGTACCCCGCTGATCCCAGAACACGACCGTAAAGTGCTTGATCAATTCCGCCGTCGATAGATTGAACACCCAGTCGACACCGCGGCAGCCTACGCCGGGAACCGGCATACCCGGTCCCCCGTGCAGCACCAGCAAGACAGGCTTGCTTGCATCTTCGGCCTGGATCAGGACGTACTGCTTTAAGCCGCCCAACCGGACCTCCTCGACCGAGCTTATTCCTCCAGCCGCTATCAACCGCTTGCTTTGATTCCTGATCCGCCGCTGCAGGTAAGCCCGATAAAGCAGCAGCCCCGCCACCGCGATGATGACCAGACCTAGCGCGATCCATACGAATACCATTCACTCATCTCCCCCATGGTTTCTAACGATACCCGTATAAGTAAGACGGGACGCTTCATTTATCAGTTCCTCCACCGTGATGCCGAAATACTGTAGATCACCCATTTCATTGGCATTAAAAATACCGTCGCCCAGCGCGTAGAGAACGAGCATGAACCGGATCGGGTCGATATTTTGCAGCTTTTTTGTGATGTTCATCGGTTATTCATGCTTTCGACATGGGATATTCACAACAATCGCTTACGCTGGTTCAAAGCGAGTTTACTTGAGAAAGGGAGAGGAACATCCATTGAACACAAAGACGTTAGCATTACCTGCACTGTCGCTTCTGTTGGCGTTCGGCGCGGCCGGCTGCAGCCCGGATATGGCGGCGAAGCAAACCGGCTCCGGGTTTACCCCGCTGGGCAAGGAGGAAACAGCCAAAATCAAGGTGCTGTTTTACAATGATCAGGCCTTCAACATGCTGTACGGCTCCGCCTTCAGCGTTAAGCATCCGAACATCGAGGTGGAAGTGGTCTCCATGATGCCCTTGATGATGTCCGGCAATCCGTCGAAAGAAGCGTTCGATCAGTTGATTAAAGAGCAAAAGCCGGATGTGCTCTTCCTGAATGCGGAGCAATATCAGCGCCTTTCCGGAGACGGGCGGCTGCTGCAGCTCGACCCGATTGTGAAGCAGACTGGATTCGATATTGAAAACCTGCATCCGACGGTCGTAGAGCTGCTGAAATCTAAAGGAAACGGCAGCCTCTACGGTCTGGCGCCCAGCTTTGGCGGACGCGCGCTCTTTTACAACAAAGACCTGTTCGACCGTTACGGCGTTGCGTATCCAACCGATCAAATGACGTGGGACGAAGTGCTTCAGTTAGCGAAACGGTTCCCGGCAGACCAGCAGGGCGATCAGCGGATTTACGGCTACGCCTCCAGCGGTTACGGGATGGGACCGGCAAGCGGCTACTTCGAGCTTGTCTACGATATCGGCTTGACGCAAGGGCTGCAAATGATTCATCCGGACGACAAAACCATCGTAAACATGAAATCGGAGGGCTGGAAAAAAACGCTCCAGAGCGCAGTGGACGCTTATAAATCCGGTTCCGTTCGTCCGCCGGCCAAACCGTCTTTCGACGAGAATAAACCGGAAACCATCTATACGCAAAATCCGTTCATTGCCGGAAAAGCGGCGATGACCCTTGGGGGTTATTACATGATCACCTCCATGGAACAGGCCGCGCAAAATGTCAAAAGCTTGAAGCCGGTCCAATGGGAAGCCGTTACCGAACCCGTCGATCCGGCCAATCCCGATCAGTCCTCGAGCTTCTACATCAACCAGATCGTGAGCATTAGCGAAGACTCCGACGCCCAATCCGCCGCCTGGGAGCTGGTGGAATACATCAACAGCGACGAACTGGCCAAAACGCTATCCAAATCCGCATTCGAGCTGTTATCGCGACCTGCATATATGAAAGAAAAGAACGGCCGCAGTCTGGAATCCTTCTATAAACTCAAGCCCAGCGACAAAAATACCGGCGACTTTACGGGTGTGCCGATAAGTTTTTATGCAGCCTTCGACAAAGCGGCCAATCAGGAGATCGAAGCGCTTATGCAAAATAAAATTTCGGTGGATCAAGCGCTGCAAAACATCGAGCAGCTGGCCCAGCAGGAGCTGATCAAGGCAAAGGCGGCGCAGCCGGAGGACAATTCGGCTCAGCAGCCGTCCACATCGCCGTAATCGAAACAAATCCCCTGACAAACAGATAAGTGTTTGTCAGGGGATTTTCACTACCGCTATCCATCCGTATCTACTTCCGCGTTGACTTGTTGTTCTTAACCGCTGTGAAGATCGCCCCGAAAATAAAGATCAGGGCAAGAGCCCAGCCAACGAGGGGAGACCATGTCCACAGGTTCCTGGCGGCCATACCTGACAATAAACAAACGATGCCAAGTAAACAAAGCACGGCCGGTCTCATCATCTTTTTTCCTCCTCACACTAGGGCTTCACCGGTACGGTTACGATAAACACCGCGCCGGTTTCGTTATTTTGGGCATGAATCTCGCCCTTGTGAAGGTCGACGATACGCTTGGAGATGGCCAGGCCCAGCCCGTTCCCCTCCCGTTTGCGGTTCCGCGACTTGTCTGCTTTATAAAACCGGTCGAATATTTTATCGATTTCATCCGCCGGAATACCCGGCCCGCTATCCATGAAGCTGACACGGACTTGTTTCCCGGCCCTGGTCAAGGACACGACGACCGTTCCTCCTTGCGGAGTAAACTTGATGCTGTTATCGAGCAGGTTTTTCCATACCTGAAACAGTTGGTCCTGGTCGGCTGTGATGACCGCAGGCTCCAATTGTATCCGGATGTCGATCTCTTTCCGCGCCCATAGCGGCTCACTGGCTATAATCACTTTGCGAAGCTGCTCGTCCAGGGGGTAGGTGAGGAGCACGAAGGGATGATGGTCCGATTCCAGCGAAGCCAGCTTTAACAAATTATCGCACAGCCGGGATAGCCGCTCGCTTTCGTCATGGATAATGGTATAGTAGCGCACCCGGTCCTCCTCCTGCACGAGACCGTTCTTCAGCGCATTGGAGAAGCCGCGAATCGAAGTAAGCGGCGATTGGATTTCATGAGATACGTTCGATACAAAATCCCTGCGCATCTGCTCGATCTGCTTCAGTTCCCCCGCCATGCGGTTAAAATGAAAAGCCAGCATCCCCACTTCATCCTTGCGTGTAGCGGCTACTTTAACCTCAAAGTCTCCCTTGGACACTTTCCGGGTCGCCCTCACCATTTCCCTAAGCGGTTTCATCAGATGTTTGGTCGATACAAAAAAGAGCAGCACGCTGCCGATAAGCAAGAAAATAAGCAGAACGATCGTCAAGTTAATTTGGAATTTCACGGAATTGGTGAAGTCCTGCTGGAGCAAAATCGCATAAGGCTGTCCGTTATGATCAAAGGGGACGCCTAGCACCGTAAGTGACATATCCTTCGGATCGTAATGCGGATACGCGGGTCCGTGGTATTCCTGCTTGTTCAGAAACATCGCCCTGACGATCGAAGGGTCTACATCGATTGTCGCGTTACCGCCCATCGGGACGAGAACAGGCTGCCCGCCGTCGAAGCGGTATATATTCAAAAAATAGCTTTTCGGCAGAAAAAAGCCCTTCAGCACCAGCGTGAACGACTCATCCGTCATTTCGTTATACAAATGGATGGAGGAAACCGCCACCCGGTGCATTTCCTCCTGTACGCGATCGCGCAAATAGTTGCCCAAGTAGGTGCTGATCACGTAATATCCAAGCCCTAATATGGATACGACGATGGCAAGGAAAAGTAAAATGACCTTGGCGTAAAGCGACTTAAACATGAGCGACCTCGATCCGGTAGCCGAGTCCGCGTACGGTCACGATTTTCACGGATGGCGCAAGATCGTCGAATTTGTCCCTCAACCGTTTGATATGAACATCAACCGTTCGTTCATCCCCGTCGAAATCGCTGCCCCAGATTTGTTCGATCAGGTCGCCTCTCGTAAAAATTTTGTTCGGATAGTTAGCCAATTTGAATAAAATATCGAACTCCTTGGGCGGCAGGTGCAGCTTTTCTTTATTAACCCGGACCTCGTGCAGCGGCCCGTCGATTTCCAATTCGCCGAAACGGATCACGCTGGCCGTAGAAACCTTGTATCTCTTCAACAAGGCTTTCACGCGCATGATCATCTCCACCGGGTCGAACGGCTTGGCCAAATAATCGTCTGTGCCGACCTGAAAGCCTTTGATTTTGTCTACCGTTTCCGATTTGGCCGAAATCATCAGAACGGGCAAATCGTAATGGCTGCGAATGGTCCGGCATAGCTCCCAGCCGTCCATCTTCGGCATCATAATATCGAGAATGACAAGGCCTACGGAAGCTTCGGAGAGCAGGCGCAGCGCCTCCTCCCCGTCCTCCGCTTCCATAATGCCGTAATCTTCATTCTTCAAGTAAAGCCGGATGAGCTCCCGGATATAAGGATCGTCATCGACTACCATGATTTTAATCATCGGATAAGCCTCCTAATTATTCCATCGGCTTATATCGTAGCATATCGCGCCTTGTTCGTGTTCGCCTATTTGGGAAAGCTACGCGGCCACGTCTCTCTTTGCAAATACCGTCCAGGACACCGCGTTAAAGAGCACAAAGTATGCGGCAAGCACGGCTAAGGAGAAGTTCATGCTCATCCCTTCCATCGGAACCCCGCCGTCCAAATACTTCGTTAAGTCGGTGTTGGCGAACAGCACATATTTCACCCATTCGAATTTGCTGAGTACGAACACGATTAGATTTCCCGTAAAGAGCAGCAGAATCGAGATCGCGACCGCCATGTTCACGCTGCGGAATACGGCGGAAATCATAAAGGCGAGCGTCACGAGCATCAACAAATTGACCGATTTCAGCCCATAGGTGCTCATCGAATGAAGAACCATGGAGCCTTCATGGACGGCGCCGTCTTTCACATACAAGTACGGGTCCGATACGCCTTCGAATCCGTGCGCGATCGAGCCGATGATGAAAGAGGCCGCAAACAACAGGCATAGCAGGATCAGGCCGAAACAAAAGGAGGCCAAATATTTGGAAAGCAGCACCTTGGAGCGGCTGACCGGTCTCGTTAACAGCATCTTGATCGTTCCCGCGGAGAACTCGCCGGCCACGGCATCCGACGTGACGATAACGGTAAAAAACGTGACGACCGCGATGTATACCGACAATTCGTTGACCGTTCCCCATACCGAGTTGTAAGGCTTGATGCTATGGGCTATCCGGTATTCGTTCACCATGATCTTGTTTCGAAGCGATTGCACCTCCGACTGAGGCATTTCCGGGTCGCCGACCGTCTTCTGAAGCTGGATATTCTCCTGTTCCAGCTGCGTCTGCCAGTTGCCCTCCTGCGGCGCCTTGTTCTGAAGAAACAGCGGCAGCAGCGTCAACAGCACGAGCAGCACCATGAAGCTCCACGTGCGAAAACGGCTAAAGATTTTCATATGTTCATTACGAACGAGCGACAGCAGATGCATCACGGGCTCCCCTCCTTGTGATTTCCAAAAATTTGTCTTCGAGCGATTTTCCGCGCTTCGAAATGGCATATACCTTCACACCCGTGCCAACTAACCGGTCGGTAATGAGAGGGATGCTCTCCTTCAAGGCTTTCACCGAGAAGCCGTTCGGATGAACCTCCCTGACGAATTCGGACGACATTCCCATCACTTGCTCGGCTCCATACTTCGGCTTATCAACCTCGAAGAAGACGTCCAGCACTTCGTCCCCTTCCTTGACCTCCGCAAGCGATTGAATTTCCACCAACGCTCCGTTTTGAATGATGGCCGCGCGGTCACACATGAGCTCCATCTCGGACAACAGATGACTCGAAACGATAATAGCCGTCCCTTCCACATGAGCCAGCACTTTCAAATAATCGCGAAGCTCGCGGATTCCGGCAGGGTCCAGCCCGTTCGTCGGTTCGTCCAGAACGAGAAGGGACGGCTTGTGAAGCAGCGCTTGCGCTACGCCAAGCCGTTGGCGCATCCCGAGCGAATACGTTTTTACTTTGTCATGGATCCGGTCTTCCAATCCGACCAATTCGACCATTTCTTGGATCCTGTGCTTCGTAATGCCCGGAATCATGCGCGCGAAATGCAGCAGGTTTTTGTACCCGGACATATATTTGTACATTTCCGGGTTCTCCACGATCGAACCGACGAATTTCAACGCTTGCTTTTTCTGATGCCGGATACTGAACCCGTTTATTTTGATCTCTCCGGCCGATAAGGCAATTAATCCGACCAGCATTCGAATGGTCGTCGTCTTCCCGGCGCCGTTCGGACCCAAGAAACCGAATACCTCACCCGGGTAGACGTCCAGTGAAAGTCCGCGTACGACTTCCCGGCTTCCATAGGTTTTGGTTACATTCACAAGCTCCAAAATCGGTTTATCCGATTTTGTTGTTGCCGCAGCATATGGCCCTCCGCTCATCTCCATCTTCAACCTCTCGCTTTGGATTCTTCTGCCAGTATATAGACCGTGTATGAACAATTAATGAACGAATGATGGCGGTTAGATGAAGCCTTCACACTGCAGCAACGCCAAACAACGGCGTCCCTCGGTAAAGAGGGACGCCGTTGTCTGTGAAGTTTGTATTAACCTGCTTCCTGCATGCCTGTATTGGCCTTCACCAAGATCTCATCGTACTTCGCATCGTTGCGCTTGGACGAGAGCATGGTGCCTGCATAGGCTCCAAGGAAACCGAGCGGTATCGAGATAATGCCGGGATTCGTGAGCGAAATGAGCGGATTGCCGACGAGAACCGCCTTGCCGGCCACCGGGTCCCATACGTTGGGGCTGATCGCCACCAACGCCAGCGCGCTGATCAAGCCTACGAGCATCCCCGTCACAGCGCCGGCCGTATTGAATCTCCGCCAGAACACGGTAAACACGAGCACGGGCAGATTGGCGCTTGCGGCGACGGCGAAAGCGAGTGCCACCAGGAACGCTACGTTGAGCTTTTGGGCGAATAACGCCAGCACGATGGAAATCAGCGCCACGCCGATGGAAGCCAGCTTCGCGGCCTTCACCTGCTCCTTCTCCGTCGCCTTCCCCTTACGTACGATATGCCCGTAGAAGTCATGAGCGAACGCGGATGCCGCCGAGAGGACGAGGCCGGCGACTACGGCCAGTATGGTCGCGAAGGCCACAGCCGATACGAAGGCGAACAGGAAGTCTCCACCAAGCGCCTTGGCCAGCAGCGGAGCCGCCATGTTGCCGGCGGCGTTCGCCTGCACAATCACATCGTTTCCTACAAAAGCAGCTGCGCCGAACCCGAGGAAAATCGTCATCACATAAAACACGCCGATAATCCAGGTGGCGACGACCACGGACTTCCTTGCGGTCGGGGCGTCTTTCACGGTAAAGAAGCGGATGAGAATATGCGGCAGTCCCGCCGTGCCGAGAACGAGCGCCAGATTGAGCGAGATCGTGTCCAGTCCGTTCGTAAACTTGTTGCCCGGATTTAAGAACGCCTCCTTCAGCGGCGTGACCGTAGCCATCTGCTCGAACATATACAGGACATTGAAATTGAATTTGGCGAACACGATCAGCGAAATAATGAGCGTGCCTGCCATGAGGAGCACACACTTAATGATCTGCACCCAGCTGGTGGCCGTCATGCCGCCGAATACGACATATACCGTCATCAGCGCACCAACGATCAAGACGGAGGTCGTATAGTCCAACCCAAGGAGGAGCTTGATCAAGGCGCCGGCTCCAACCAATTGGGCGATCATATAAAAGATGGAAATCGTAATCGAATTGAGCGCCGCGACGCCCCGAACTTTCTTATCGTCGAATCGGGCCGCGATCATATCCGCCATCGTATACTTGCCTAAATTGCGCAGCGGCTCGGCGATCAAATAAAGCACGACGAGATAGGCGACCAGAAAGCCGATGCTGTAGAAAAAACCGTCGAACCCGAAAAGCGCGACCATCCCGGCAATGCCCAGGAATGAAGCGGCGGACATGTAATCGCCCGCTATGGCAAGACCGTTCTGCCAACCCGTTAATCCGCCCCCCGCGGTATAAAACTCGCTGGCGGTCTTCGTCTTTTTGGCCGCGTAATACGTAATGACCAACGTTCCCGCTACGATGACCAAAAAGAGGAGAAATGCCGTATTCATGGATCATCCCGCCTTTCGTAGGCTTGTTTTCGAATCTTCTTTGATTTTCTCCGCCAATTCATCAAACTCGACGGCTTTGCGGGTATACAGAGAGCACAAGACCCAAGTCATAATAAATTGCGCGGAAGCAAATACCCAAGCCCAAGTGATCGAACCGAACGCCTTCTCATTCAGCACTTTCGAATACGAGGTCATGATCGGAAGAACGAAATAGAACACCAGGAAGAAGACCGACATCGGTAAAATAAATCGTTTTTTCTTGGCCATCAGCCTTTGAAAAGAATCGGATCTTACAATTTCACTGTAAGGATTGTGGGATTGTTCTTTCATGGTTGTATTCCCCTCCTATAGATTAGTCCTCGATTGTCGACAAATCGCCCGTAGGAAGCCCAAGCTCTTTCGCTTTCAGAACCCGGCGCATAATTTTTCCGGAACGGGTTTTGGGCAGCTTCTCCAGCACTTCGAACTCCCGCGGAGCCGCATGAGCGGAAAGCCCGGTTTTCACAAACAACCGAATGTGATCCAGCAGCTCGTCAGATGGCGCATAGCCCTCGCGCAGCGCAATGAACGCCTTGATGATTTCCCCCCGCAGCGGGTCCGGCTTGCCGATCACTCCCGCTTCCGCCACCGCCGGATGCTCGACGAGCTTGCTCTCCACCTCGAAAGGACCGACACGCTCGCCCGATGTATTGATCACATCGTCCACCCGCCCTTGAAACCAGAAGTAACCGTCCTCATCCATGTAAGCGGAATCCCCCGATATATACCAGCCGGGGACGGAGAAATATTCGTCATACTTGGCGGGGTTGTTCCAAATTTGCCGCATCATGGACGGCCAGCCGGTTTTGACGGCCAAATTCCCCAGCGAATTAGGAGGAAGCACATTCCCCTGATTGTCTACAATCGCGGCCTCGATCCCCGGGAACGGCTTGCCCATCGAGCCCGGCCTGATGTCCATACATGGCAGATTGACGATCATGTGAGCTCCGGTTTCCGTCATCCACCAAGTATCATGAATGCGCTTGCCGTAAACTTTAAGCCCCCATCGGATGACCTCCGGATTCAGCGGCTCTCCGACCGAGAGCACGTGCCGCAGTCTGCCGAAGCTGTACTTGGCCGTCAGTTCGTCCCCGGCGGACATCAGCATGCGAAACGCCGTCGGAGCGCTGTACCAAACCGTGACCCCATAGTCTTGGAGCGTCCGGTACCAGCCGTCAGCGGAGAATCTTCCTCCGCGAACCAAATTCGTCGCCCCGTTCAGCCAGGGCGCAAAAATTCCATAGGAGGTTCCCGTCACCCATCCCGGGTCCGCCGTACACCAATAAATGTCGTCTTCCTGCAAATCAAGCACCCATTTGCCTGTAATATAATGCTGGATCATGGCGCCTTGAACGTGCAGCACGCCTTTCGGCTTCCCGGTAGAGCCGGACGTATAGTGAAGGATCATCGGGTCTTCGAGCGAGCCCCAGGCCAGCTCCAGCTCCTCCTCCGATTCGGCCATCGCCTGCTTGAAATTCACTTCGCCCGCGGCATATTCCGGCTGCTCGTCCACGATGATCAAATGGCGCAGATTCGGCAGCTTCCCGCGCGGCACACGCTCCTTCAAAGCTGCGGTCGTCACCAGCACCGCAGCCTCGGCATCCGCAAGCCGGTCGGTTACGGCGCCTTCCATGAAGGCCTCGAACAGCGGGCCGACGACCGCGCCGATTTTGAACGCGCCGAGCATCCCGATGTAGACTTCAGGCGATCGCGGCATGAAGAAGAAGACGCGGTCTCCTTTGCTTACGCCCAGTCTTTGAAGCAAATGCCCGAATCGATTGGATAGCTTCCGAAGGTCTTCGAACGTATACGATTCGCGGCGGTGATCGTCTGCATACAAGAGCGCCGTTTTATTTTTCCGGGGTCCCGTCGTATGGCGGTCGATCAATTCATAGGCCATGTTGACTTTACCGGTTGTGTGCCAGCTGAAATCCGCATGTACATCCTCAAACCGGAATGTTCCGTATACGGATTCATAATTTTTCAGATGATGCTGCCCCCCATCGGGAGGTATAATTTCTTTCATTTCCAATGTCCCCATCGGTTAGGATCGCCTCCGCTGCCCTATTTACGCTATTTGTAAGCGCTTTATTATTTTAGCATGGAAAGCACGCCCTGGAGAGCTTTTCGGCGCGAAATGTCAGAATGCTATCCTCAAATTCATAAAAAACGGCCCTAAACGAACGATGGCCGCAGGCCTGCTACTCCCCCTGCAGCCGTTTGATCAACTCTTTGGCCGCCACCCGCGATAAAGGAATTCGGCTGCGCTTCGCGTCCTTCAGAATGACGTTATAAGCGCCGTTAAACCACGGTTCGATCTCATCGATAAATTCTACATTGACCAAATAACTGCGATGCGGCCGAAAAAAAGAGTACCCCGTCAGCTTTTCTTCCAATTCCTGAAGCGTTTGTCGCGTCGCATGTACCTGCCCGTCGGCCATGTGAATCTGCGTCAGCTTCTCTTCTTTGACGGCAAAGCCTACCTTCATAGGCTCGACCACGATCATACGACTCCCGTCATCGATCAACAATTTCGGTTTGATCGATGACGCGAGCGTCTTGACGCCTTCCGCGGCGGCAGGCGCTGCGCCGGCAGCGGAAGGGCCCGCGACCTCTCCGGAGGCCGCCAGCCTGCTGCGTATGCGCTGCAAGGCTTGCCGAAGGCGCTCCTCATCATAAGGCTTCAGCAAATAATCGACGGCCTCCAGCCGGAACGCTTCTAAGGCATATTGCTCATAAGCCGTCGCAAAGACGATGAAAGGCCGCGGCTCGACCTGCATGAGGCTTTGCGCCGTTTGCACCCCATCCAGCCCCGGCATGTGGATATCCAGAAATACGACATCCGGCTTGTGCATGCCCGCCAGCTCCAGCAGCTCGGCGCCATTCGTTGCGAACGGAAGAAGCTCGACATCGTGTTCCCGGGACAATAAGTAGGTCAGTTCTTCCCGCGCCAACCGTTCATCTTCAGCTATCATGACTTTCATTCGTCGATTCACGCTTTCATCAGCTTGATAGGGAATCGTAAACTCAATGCGGGCTCCGCCCTCCGGCCGGTTGCTGAATCTCAGTCTGGATCCCGGCCCGAACAAGTTGATCAGCCGCCTGTTCACGTTATATAAGCCGAGGCCCGTGCTCTCCGTGCCGTGCGCCGGGACCTGGCCTAATTTGTCCAACAGCCCGGCAGGAAACCCGCTTCCGTTATCCTCTACGGTTACCTGAACCCCGTCCCCGCCGCGGCGCAGCGCAGCGAGAATCTCACCCTGACCGGTCCTGCCCTTCAAGCCGTGGTGAATGCTGTTCTCCACCAGAGGCTGAAGCGTAGACGGCGGAATGGCGACGGCCTCCAGCCCCGGCTCGCAGACGCACTTCACGGAAAGGCGGTCCTCAAACCGGATATGAACGATCCCGAGATACGTCTGCAGATGCTCCAGCTCCTTGTAGAGCGGAACGAGCGGGGATTGGGTCATGGTTAAATTCATTCGCATGTAGCTGCCGAGCTGAACCGTAACCCGTCTGGCCGCGTCGGGGTTTACCCGGATCAACGTAACGATGGCATTCAAGGTATTGAACAAAAAGTGAGGATTGATTTGCGCTTGCAGCGCTTTAAGCTCCGCATCCTTCATCAACCCCCGGAGCTCCTCCGCCATCGCGATGTCGAGCTGAATCGAGATCAGCTTGCTGAGGCCCTTGGCAAAGGCCTCCTCCACCGGACGGATCTGCCTCACGCTATGGTAATACAGCTTGATCAACCCGGCAACCTGTCCCCCGTTCCGGAACGGAACGATAATGGCCGCGCCCAGAGCAGGGTGCTGCGGCTGAATGTGCTCCTTGGCTTTGGCGATTTGAATTTCTCCGGTCTGGATCGCCTTGCGGGACAATTCGGTCTTGATACGCTCACCTTGAAAGAGACTTGTCGTCCCAATACCGACATGAGCGAGTATTTCTTCCGTATCCGTGACCGCTACCGCGTTGGCGCGAAGCTCGCGGCGGAGTATGTTCGCCGTCGCTTCCGCCGTTTCGAAAGTTAACCCCTGCTTGAGATAAGGAAGCGCCATCTCGGCGATATGAAGCGCGCGTTGGGTTTCCGAGGCCGACGCCCGCTCTTCCTCCCTCAAGACAGCCAATATCATGGCGACGAAGATGCCGACCCCGATACTATTGGCGACGACCATCGGAACCCCGATCAGGTTCACCATGCGGATCGCGGATGCCGAAGATTCCGTGGCGATGAGAATGACGCCCATTTGCAGAACCGGCGCGAACACGCTGATAAACAAAGCCTTCACCGGAGCTATCACTCGTTCTTCGGCAAAAAAACGGGCCACTAAACCGGCAAGGAGACCTATAACCGGCGTTGACCACGCCTCGGCGGCGCCTGTCAGCCCCCCCATCCAATAGGCGTGAACGCCGGATAGAATCCCGGCTCCCGTACCTACGGCGACGCCGCCGAGAAGGCCGGCCATCACAATGCCGATCAAGGCCGAATCCGCCATAGCTTCATCGGGACCGAGAGATGCCGCGAAAAAATAGGAGCCGATTCCCTCCTCCCCGATCGTGACTCCGGCATACGTCCCCCCTATGCTGACCAACCCAAAAAACAGAGAAAACGTCACCCCTGTCTTCCAGTCCATTCTCCGATCGAGCAAGTAACGGAATTGCGGAATACGGGTAAGGATAAACGTAATCAACAATAAAAGGCCCATCCGCTCAAAGAGCAGCAGCGTTAACTGCTCCACCTGTATGCCTCCCCTGGCTTTCACTGATTGTCTGTCTATATTATAACAGAAAATGGAAGATTGCGACCCATGATCATGCTTCCGTACACGGGCAGCCCCTAAGACTGTCCTTCTTTGGGTTTCTTTCGCCGTTCTTGTATAATAAGCCTACGTCGGAACGTCGCCAAAGGAGCTGAGCTGAAGCGTGTCAAATCGGAAATGGAACCTCGGAATCGCTATCCTTTTTATCGTATTTGCCTGCTTGCTGCTGCAGTTCTTGTTCTCCGCGCTGCGCATTCGCGAGCTGGTCCAGCCCTTGAAAGAAGGCAGAGCGGGCGGCGATGCGAAGCGCCATGTCGTGCTGATCTCCCAGGAGCTGGATAATCCGTTCTGGCGGTCCGTCGAGCAAGGAGCGCGGGAGGCGTCCGCCGAGTACGGAATGCTTCTGGAATATACCGGACCGTTCCGGATCAATCCGGCCGAGCAGATCAAGCTGCTGGAGAAAACGATAGCCGCAAAAGCCGATGCGGTGTTGGTGCAAGGCATCAATGACCCGCTGTATCGGCAATTGATCGATAAAGCCGCCGGGCAAGGAATTCCCGTCATTACGGTAGACACGGACGAGCCCGGGAGCCGCCGGCTGTCCTACGTCGGCTCGGACAATCTGGAAGCGGGGAAAAAAATGGGCCAGCTGGTCGTCCAAGCTGCGGGAAGCGAAGGCCGAATCGGGGTGCTGGTCGGCAATGAGCAGGCCGATAATCAAAAGCTTCGACTCGCGGGCTTCGATTCGGTAATCAGCCGTTATCCGGAGCTTACCGTCGTCGCTGTCCGTTCGTCGAACATTTCTCGTCTCCAGGCCGCCGGGCAAGCGGAAGACATCCTGACCCATCACCCGCAGGTCGGGTATATGGTCGGGTTCAGCGCCCTGGATGGTGTCGGGATACTGGAAGCCGCCGGGCGCGTTGGCCCAACAGGGCTGCGCATCTTCGCATTTGACGACTTGGCGGAAACGGTCGAAGGCATCAAGCAATGCAAGATTGCGTCGACCCTTGTGCAGCAGCCCCGCGAGATGGGGTATGAGGCCATATCGCTGCTGCACGATTATTTTCACGGAAAGACGCCGCAGCCGCAGCATTTTACCGCTACCGCTGTGCTTGACCGCAGTACGGTCGGCGCCGGGGAAGGCTGCCGATGACGATTCGAACGAAGCTGCTGGTATTTATTCCGTTGCTGGTTCTGCTCGTCAACTCGGTGACCTTCTTCTTGTTTGAGAGCGGGAAAATCGTGCAGATGAGCTACGGCGTCATGATGGACCGCATCCTGCTGTACAATCAATCCGCCCAAACGGCGGAAGATAATCTCCGGCTGCTTCACGCCTATTTGCTCAATCCGGGCGGAAGCGGCGGCGCCGAGCTGGAGCAAGCGCAAGCCAAGCTGCAGGAGCTGCGCGCGGGGCTTGCCCGGAGCACGAGCTCCTCGCTGCAAGCGTCCTCGCTGACGAGCTACGTCCATATGCTGGACACCCTCATGGAGCAGGAACAGGCCGCGCGCGCCGCGGCGGAAGCTCAAGGCGCACGCGCCGCGCTGGCCCATTACGAGGAAGCGGAGAAAACAACCGCTTATATCCGCGAGGAAGGGCAGCGTCTTGTCGATTTGGAGCTTGGCTCCTACCGGCCGGTCTACAAGCAAATTCAACTTGAAACGGAACGCATGAACCGCCTGGGCGCAGCCGTACTCGTCATCAATACGCTGATGAGCGTCGTGCTGGCCGTCTGGATTTCCCGCAGCATTACCGGACCTGTCAGCCGGCTGGTCGATATGGCCGGACGCATGTCCCGGGGGAACCTCGATCTGGAGCCGCTCCCCCCTCCGCGGCGGTCGGATGATGAGCTTGGCCTATTGTCCGCGGCCTTCGGGCAAATGTCCACCAATCTGAAGGCCTTGATCGAGAAGGATAAGGAAAGTCTGGAGAAGGACCGGCTCGTCAAGGAATTGGAGCTTCAAGCGCTGCAAAGCCAGATCAATCCCCACTTTCTATTTAATACGTTGAATGTCCTCTCCAAGCTGGCGCTGCTGGAAGGCGCGGAGAGGACCAGCGATCTGATCGTATCGATGTCGAACCTGCTGCGGTACAATTTGCGCAAGCTGGACCAGCCGGTTACGCTGCGGGATGAGCTTGCGCACGTTCAGGAATACTTTACGATTCAACAGGCCCGCTTCCGCGACCGCGTCCGGTTCGAGCTGGATATCGAACCGGACGCCTTGCAAGTGCCTGTACCGGCGCTAACGCTTCAGCCGCTGGTGGAAAATGCGTTCGTGCATGGCATTGAGGGCATGGAGCAAGGAGCTGTCATCCGTTTGGAGATTGGGCATGTTCCGGAGGGCGTGCGCATCGCGCTGTCCGACAACGGCGGCGGAATGCGCGAGGAAGTTCGCCAAGCCTTGCTGCGGCTGGAGGCCGGAACGGACAACAAGCATTCCACGGGGCTCGGCACAAGAAATGTGTTCAAGCGGCTGCAGCTGTTTTACGGACGCAGCGACCTTGTGGACATTGACAGCGAGCCCGGAAAAGGAACAACGATTACGATTGTAATTCCCTCTGGAAAGGAGGTCGAACCCCTGCATGTACCGGCTGATGATCGCGGATGACGAGGCGCTGGAGCGCGAAGGACTGGAATGGATCGTTCAGCGCATGATGCCGGGAACGTTCCAGGTGATCCATGCGGAGAACGGGCGGACGGCGATTGAACGCGCGGAGGAGCATCGTCCGCATATCGTCATGATGGATGTCAATATGCCGGGCATCCAAGGCTTGGCGGCTATACGGGAAATCAAAGAACGTCTTCCGGATACGAAATTCGTGCTGGTGACGGCCTATGATTATTTTGCTTATGCCAAGGAGGCGCTTTCGCTCGGCGTGAAAGAGTACATCGTCAAACCGGCTAAGCGGGAGCAGCTGGTCGGCACGCTGGAGCAGCTGGTCCGGGAACTGGACCAGGAGAAACGCAAGCGCGCCGATGAACTGGAGCTCAGGCATCAAGTCTCCCAACTGCTGCCCCTGGTGGAAAATGAGCTTGCCTTGATGTTCATGGTCGATCACATGGTGGACGCCGGTCCCGAGCAGCTGTCCGAATGGCTCGGCTTCCCTCTCGATCAAGGCTGCGCGATCGTGGTCGCCTTCCCGGAACACTTCTACACCCCGGACAAGAAAAAAATGTACGATAACATCCGCAGCTTTGCCAAGACGCACGGATCGGCCTGCATCGTCAGCTCGGTGATCGACCGGCACATGGCGATTTTCTTGCGGAAACCGCCCGGAGCCCGGGAGGACGATTGGAAAGAAGACGTTAAACGGTACGGGGAGAAGCTGTGCGCTTTGGCGGAACGGCAAGCAGGCTTTTCAGTCTCGGTCGGCATCGGGTCGACCCGGAACGGTGCGGACGGCTTGCGCAAGTCTTACTTTGAAGCGGTGTTTGCGTCCACCTATTTCGAGATCGGCGGCAAGGTGTGCCACTTCGACGAGCTGAAGCAAGGAGCGGACGGAATCGTCCCGGAACCGGAGAAGCCGTCCTTAACCGGGGGAGGCGATCAACGATCCTACGTCATCTCCGCCCTGCAGCGCATTCGCGAAGAACGCGAGGAGCAAACCTTAACCGTCCTTGACCGGGCCAAGAGCTATATTCGGGAAAGATTCACCGAGGAGGTATCGCTCGAGGAGGTGGCGGACTTCGTCCACCTGAATCCGCACTACTTCAGCAAAATTTTCAAGCAGCAGGTGGGAGAGACGTTCATCGACTTTGTCACCGGCTTGCGGATCGATAAGGCCAAAGCGCTGATCGCCTCCGAGCAGCTGAGCCTCAAGGAAGTATGCTACGAGGTCGGTTACAAGGATCCGAACTATTTTAGCCGGGTGTTCAAAAAAGTCACCGGCGTTACCCCTACCGAGTATCGCAGCCAAATCAAATAGGGCGGCGCGCGAGTCCATGCTTTCACGGCATGGACTTTTTTGTGATGGGCAGACAAGAATGTGCTAGTTATTTGATCATCGGGAAGCAAATTGCGGATAGTGCGAATTAAATGCGGGAAGAACACTGATAAGTGAAGAAGATTGCCGTCTGGGTCCCCAGATTCACATGATATAATGAACCTCGTTCTGATCGAAAGAAGCCTTCTTACCGGACGATGCACGGAACAACCGGTAAGCTGGCGCGAGAACGGAAGGGAGAAATGAAGTTGGAACTAACGATCAACAGGCACCAAGAACAAGTGAGCATGAAGTTTGTTACGCTTGTTTCGATTGTAGCCGCTTTGGGCGGTTTATTATTCGGATTTGACACAGCTGTGGTGTCGGGAGCCATCGGCTTTATGGAACACCGCTTTCAATTAAATCAGGTGGAAGTCGGCTGGGCCGTCTCCAGTCTCATTATCGGCTGTATTGTAGGCGCCGCCATGTCCGGTATGTTAAGCGACAGATTCGGCCGGAAAAAAGTATTGATCACTGCGGCGATCCTGTTTATCATAGGCTCCGTCGGCTCGGCCATTCCGGATACGTTCTCCGCCTATATTATGGCCCGTATCCTCGGCGGAATCGGCATAGGCATTACCTCCACCCTATGCCCGCTCTATAACGCGGAAATCGCTCCCGCCAAATACCGGGGGCGTCTGGTCGCTCTAAACCAGCTGGCCATCGTTACCGGTATCTTCCTTACTTATTTCGTCAATTTGTGGATTGCCGGTTCCGGAGACGACGCTTGGGACATTGCCACCGGCTGGCGCTGGATGTTCGCCGTAGGCGCCGTTCCCGGCCTCTTGTTCCTGGCGCTGCTCTTCTTCGTGCCGGAAAGCCCCAGATGGCTGATCAAGCAAGGAAGGCCGGCAGAAGCGCTGCCGATTCTATTGAAGATTCACGGCGATGAACTGGCCAGACAAGAAGTATTGGATATCAAGGAATCGTTCAAGCAGGAAAACGGCTCGATCCGGCAATTGCTCAATCCCGGGCTGCGGATCGCGTTGATCGTAGGCGTGGGGCTGGCGATCCTTCAGCAAGTTACAGGAATTAACGCGATCATGTATTACGCTCCGGAAATATTCAAGGAAACGGGCGCCGGCACGAACGCCTCGTTGATCCAGACCATTCTGGTCGGGTTGATCAATTTCCTGTTCACCATCTTGGCCCTGTGGCTCATCGATAAGGTAGGCCGCAAAGCGCTGCTGCTCGTCGGCTCGTCCTTGATGACGCTATGCCTCGTTGTCATAGGCTTCGCTTTCCAAACGGGTCATACTTCCGGCCCGCTGGTGCTTATCTTTATTTTGCTGTACGTGGCCTCCTTCGCCATATCGCTCGGACCGGTCGTCTGGGTCGTTTTGTCCGAAATCTTCCCGAACCGCATCCGCGGGAGAGCTACGGCTATCGCGGCCATGGCGCTCTGGGCGGCGGATTACGTCGTTTCTCAATCGTTCCCGCCCATGCTGAATTCCGCAGGCCCGGCGATTACTTTCTGGATTTTCGGCTTCATGTCCTTGTTCACGTTCTTGTTCACCTGGCGCGTCGTACCCGAGACGAAGGGGAAATCGCTGGAGGAAATCGAAGCTTTATGGACGTCCGCCCAAGGGGCCCGAAACTCATAATCGAATAGGCGGGAGTGACAAACCCCCGCCCCTCCCGCCCTCCCGCTTCCCACAAGGAAATCGGGAGGGCGTTCTTTGTATTCCGGGATATTCCCCAAGGACCGTGACGCGAGTCGGCCATCCTGAGCCGCCCACTCGGTCCGGCTATCCCTATGATGGAACATATTGGCGGAACAGCCGCTCGATATACGCCTCCCGCTCCTCCTGCCGCGCATAATCGATACCGTATAAATCCGGAAGCTGCTTGTGCAGCAGTACGGGTATCGTTATCCATGAATGCGGCAAACTTTACGTTCGCGGCTTGTTGCTGCACCGTAAAGCTCCGCTTCTCCGGAGAAGTTTCCGTTCTCTCCTTGCTGTCGCCCTCAGCAATAGGCCACTTCACAGGCTGAGCCCAAGGGAATCACTTCATAAAGATACTGCCGAATCCGTTCCTTCTCTATATCGTTAACGGGGGTGTTGGCGTGGAAAGCAAAATGAATGGTGCCGCTAATGGAATCGTACCTGTCAAAGGTCAGACTGCCATAAGGAAACATGCGGTTCATGACCGCGGTGATTCCATGTTGATCCAGGCTTCTGTTCATAGCAGCTTGAACAATGGGTGCCGGCAGTTCATGTACTTGCGGAACTTTATCGTTTTGGACCATGTTGTAGGATTTAACTTTAAAGCAAACGTGCGGAAGCAAGTGACCGGAAGCAAACTGCTTCAAGCTGCCTATCTCCTTATCAGGCAAATCCAGGTCGTTGTTCCACGCATAGATCGTAGCCGTATTTTTACCCTGCGAATGGATCCTTACATATCTGATGTGAGGAAAACGATTTTTAATTAAATGCTCCGATAATAAACGGGTCCCCATTGTCATCACCTCGTATGATGAAGAATTTTAAACCGCCTTACTGTTAGCGCTTTCATTTCTGCGATCAACATGTTCGCCGCTGTCGTTCACCCCCCCGTAAAGATGCGCAACCCGCTTCAATATTTTAACAAATTCGCCATAAAAATAATACCCCTGTTTCTTGGACACACGCAGTCGAAATAAAAGAACCCTTGATCCATCAAGGGTTCTTCGTCATTGCGTATTCGCCTACCTTCGGCCTGCCTCGAATTTGCTGATGCTTGATTGCGCGATTCGTAAGATACACGCCTGTAACGATCAACACGGTGCCCAGCAGATGATACAAATGAATGGATTCTCCTGTAAAAGCCGTCGCAAATATGGCGCTGAACAAAGGAATCAGATTAAGAAACCCGGCGCAGCGCTGCGGACCGGCTAATTCAATGGCGCGATTCCACGATAGAAAGGCGACGATGGAAGCGAACAAGCCGATATACAGCAGCCCGACAATCGAAGACGGACTCCAGTCGATTTCAGGCGAGAGCGTGACCAGTTCAACGGCGGAGAGCGGGATCAATAGCAGCAAAGCTGCCGCGACCTGCACAAGCAAGAAGGGAGTCGCCGGAAAAAGCCCGGCCGCTCTTTTCATACCGACCGAGTACAAGGACCACATGAAAATGGCCAGCAGCATATACAGATCGCCTTTATTAAAGGATAGCGCCGTCAGGGCTTCCAAGCTGCCCCGACCGATAATCCAACATACGCCCGCCATCGAAATAAGGACCCCTGGAAAAGCAGACCAAGCGATTTTCTCTTTGATCATCAACCAAGTCAACATCACGACCATAATCGGGGTTGCCGAATTCATTAAGGAGGCGTTAATCGAACTGGTAAATTGTACGGCCACATACGTTAACGTATTAAAACCCGCTACGCCGGTCGCGGAAAGAAAAACAATCATTTTCCAGTGACGACGAAATTCGGCTCGCAGCGACCATGCCTCCTTGCCCAGGAAAGGGAGCAGACACAGGAAGGCGATGCACCAGCGTACAGTGGCAAGCGTCAGCGGCGGAATGTGCGTGACAAGCGCTTTGCCGGCAACAAAGTTGCCTCCCCAAATACAAGCGGCCATAACAAGCAGCACATAAGGCGAATTTCGAATCATGAGATACCGGACTCCTTTTAGGCAAACTCTTCCTTAGCATTAAGGTTAGTATATGCCACTCCGGGCTGTAAAGAAACGATTATTTTAATCAATTAGCCGCTCTCTCCGGCAGGTTGAGCCGTTACCCTATTCTCATTGCTCGCTGCGATCAGGCACCAGGCCACGATTACAAATACCAGAATATATCCCAGCAAAGCTCCGGTATTATGCCAATATTGACTCCAATCTCCAGTCGAAATTACGCTTCGGAAGCCTTGCACGGCATAAGTCATCGGCAATAGCTTGCTTACATACTGAATAAAAGAAGGCGCCAATTGCAGCGGAAAGGTTCCTCCCGAGGATGCAAGCTGCGTAACTAAGAGAAAGATCGCCGCCAGGCGGCCAAGCGATCCAAAAAGCGCGACCAGCATGAAAATACAGGTCATGTAGGTGAAGGATGCCGCCAGACTCAGCAGTAGAAATTTGGGAATACTTAATACATGAATCCCGAACCCGTATAGAAGGACCGCATCCACAATGAAGGTCTGAATCAAGGCAATGGAAAGAAACAAACAAATTTTATTAATAAAATGGCTGCCTCCCGCTACTCCTTGATGCGCCTTTCGGTTAAACGGAATAATATTCGACGCGATCAATCCGCCTACGAATAATCCGAGCACCAAAAAGTACGGAGCCATCGCCGTACCGTAATTCGGCACTGCATTGATTGGATTCTCCTTCAATTGCACCGGTCGGGAAAACATGCTCAGCAAAGAGTCGCTTGCATGTACGCCGGATGTCTCCTGCGCTGCGGCCGTAAGGCTCTTCGATAATTCCCCGCTGCCGTCTACTAGCTGCAGCATGCCTTGGGCCAGCGGCACGGTGCCGGTTTGCAGCTGCCTGCTCCCGTCCGCCAAGGACGCGATCCCGTCGTTCAGCTTCTGAAAGCCTTCTTGCCACTTGTCCATTCCTGCCGAAGCCAGTCCTAATCCAGCCGCAAGCTGCCGGCTGCTTTCAGCGGCTTGCGACAGCTTGTCACCGTATTGATGCAGGCCGTCAGCAAGCCGGGACTGGCTATCCAACCAAGCTTTCATACGTTGGACTTGTTGTTTTTGCCCGTCGTCCGCTGCTTTCGCTTCCGTAGACGCGACATCCGCGTTTTGTACGATCGTCTGCAGCTCCTTATCTTTCGCAAGCTCCGGATGAAGCTGCATATAGTTGTGCAATCGCTCGGCCACGCCTTGCGCATGTTCAAGTACGTCTGCGGTCTCCTTCTCCTCCGACTCCATGCCTGCGCTTAATTGCTTAGCGCCTTGAACAGAACTCGCGGCGCCTTGCTCCAGCTGTTGATGCGCGGCGGTAAGCTTCGTCTCCCCGTCCGCTAAAGCTGCGGACCCCTCCTTCAGCCGAACCATACTTTGAGCAAGCTGCTCCTGACCTTCGGTCAACGGCTTCATCCCGGCGGATAAGCTTGCGGCTCCGTCCGCCAACCGGTCAATGCCCTCTTGAACGGAATGAAGCCCGTCCTGAGCCTTCTTGGTCCCGTCATTCAACTGAGAAGCGCCGTTGCCTGCTTTAGCCAAACCGTCCGATAATTGATGAAAACTGTCGAACACCGTTTCGGTATAAGATTGCGTAATCTTATTCGCTACTTCGTCTTTCAGCTTGTCGATGGCCGCCGCCCCGATTTGTCCGGCAATAAAATTGTTACCCGGGTTTGTTTGATAAACTAAGTTTGCCGGCTCGGGCTTGTCGTCCCTTAAGGTGGTTACCTTCTGCGAGAAGTCTTCAGGAATTTTGACCAGCATATAATAGCGCCCGTTCTTCAATCCCTCTTCGGCGTCGTCCAAAGCGACAAAATGGAAATCCAGCGCTTTGTCCTCGTTCAAATTGGTAACCATGTCTTCTCCTACGTGAAGCGGTTTGCCGTCCATCGCCGCTCCCTTGTCCAAGTTCACAACAGCGACCGGAAGCCGGTCCAATTGTCCGTACGGATCCCAATAACCGATAAGAAACATGCCTGCATAAAGCAGCGGAATGAACAGAAGGACGCCAACAGCTATTCGTGCTTGCTTGTGCTTCGCAATATGAAGCCAATCCTTGATAAACAATTGCAGTCCTTTCAAGTGCTCTCTCTCCAATCTGCATATAAAAGATTTCATGCGTAATATTATATGGACTTGAAATAATAATGTATAATATATAATTATCTATATTTATATAGCTTTAAGTCTATTAGAGAGCAGGAAGGTGAACCTCCATGGAGTTTCTTCAGCTTCAATATTTTCAGACGGTAGCCCGACTCGAACATATAACGAAGGCCGCAGAGGAGCTTCAAATCGCCCAACCTTCTCTCAGCAAAACGATTGCCCGCCTGGAAGCGGATCTCGGAGTGCCTTTATTTGACCGCCGTGGACGCCAGGTCCGGTTAAATGCCTATGGCAAAGCCTTTCTTGCCCGGGTGGAAAAAGCTTTCATGGAGCTTAACGAAGGAAAACGGGAGCTTCAGGATTTAGCCGGGCTGCATCGGGGAAGTATAACGCTAGCCGTCTCCATTCCGAGAATTTTACCTGAATTATTAGGCTCGTTCCTGACCCGGTATCCGCACGTTCATTTACGCCAGTTTATCGAATCCACATCCTCTATGAAGCGTCTGCTTGATCAGGGAGACATTGACTTTTGTATCTCTTCCATCCCGATCCAAGGTCCTGATGTGGAATGGAAGCCGCTTATGACGGAAGAAGTTTTCCTCCTTGTTCCCCCCGGTCATCGCTTGGCCAAGCGGGAGAGCATCGATCTCATTGAAGTCAAGGACGAATCTTTTATCAGCATGAATGCGGGATTCGGCTTTCGGGATCTTACGGATGATTTTTGCCGCGAAGCCGGATTTGTACCTACGATTTCCTTTGAAGGGGACGAACCGGACATCATCGGAAAATTGGTTGAGCAAGGGCTTGGCGTCGCTTTCACCCCTGCCTTATCGTTGAGTCGTATTTCCCGTCCTACACTGAAACGTCTTCGAATCAGGAAACCGGTTTGTCAACGAACCATAGGCTTGGGATGGTCCAACAGACGTTATTTATCGCAGGCCGCTCACCACTTTCAAAAATTTGCAGCTGATTATTTCAAGAAAATCTCAACCGAGCGTCTATAATTGCCGTTATGGGATGAAGGCAGCCAGCTAAGGGGTAACAGGCCTTTGCCGGTCATAAAAAAAACACCTCTACCCCGATAAACGGCGGTAAAGGTATATAATCCTTGTCTTGGGTTACACGTTCAATCCATAGGCTTCCGCCAAGTACTCTACCAGGTGGACCGCACGCATGCTGCCTCCCAAATTTTCACGCTCGATGCCTACTTTCATCTGAAGCAGGCAGCCTGGATTGGTAGTGACAATCGTCGTAGCCTTTGTATCTTTGACATGTTCCATTTTGAGATCCAATATGTCCATCGAGGCCTCGTAATGAACCATATTATAAATTCCGGCTGATCCGCAGCACATATCCGCCTCTTTCATCTCGACCAATTCGACGTTGGGTAATTGTCGAATCAATTGAACCGGCTCCCGGGTTACACGCTGAACGTTGGTCATGTGGCAAGACCGCTGATACGTAACCCTTTCAGCGGGCCGTTCTTTTCCTTTAATTCCTCCACATAAGGCAAGAATCTGGGATATATCTCTCGTTTTCCGAGCAAACCTTTGCGCCCGTTCCGCCCATTGCGGTTGATCGGCCAGCAAATGATCGTATTCCACCATCATCCCGCCGCAGCCGCCCGCATTGTTGACTATAAAATCGGCGGCCTCCGCTTGTTCAAACGCATCGATATTTCTTTTCGCCAGCCTTTTACTTTCTTCCATTTCTCCCGTATGGGCATGCAGCGCGCCGCAGCAGGTTTGGTTCTCAACCACGATGACATCGCAGCCAACCTCGGCAAGGAGCTGGATGGACAGCTGATTAATTTTTCTGAACATGGCGTCCATAACGCAGCCGACAAAGAACGCTACGGTATATTTTTTGCTTCCTTTAGCGGGTGTATAGGCAGGGAGACTGGACCGTTCCCAAGGGGATACCGCCGGCGATGTGATCGCCTCGAATTCGCCTAAGTGAGCGGGCGCCATTTTCGTCAATCCGCTTTTTCTGGCCAGCTTTTGGGCGCCGCTCTTCTCATAGATCCACATCGCGTTGCCAATCAGATTCATCGCCTTACGGCTGGGAAAAACTTTCTTCAACAACGTGTTGCGCAAAATTTTGACGGGTAAAGAATGCTTTTTTCGACGGGTAACGGCCGCGCGCGCGGATTCGAGAATGGCGCCGTATTCTACGCCTGTGGGACATACGGTTTCACAAGCCCGGCAGCCCAGACATAAATCGAGCGGCTCCTCTAAAACAGAGAGGTCCGTTATCCTGCCCTCCCCGGCCATTTTCACCAAATTAATCCGTCCGCGCGGGGAATGCGTTTCCTTACCCATGGTCAGATAAGTCGGGCAGACAGGCAAACAATATCCGCATTGAACGCATTGGTTCGTTTTCTCATAGTTTAATTCTTTACGTAATGCCGCAAGGTTGTCACTCATTCGCTCAACACCAACTTTTGCCCGGGCTCGGGAAATATTTTGCCGGGATTCATAATGTTGTTCGGATCCCACGCTTCCTTAATTCGCTTCATCATGTCCAGGCCGGCCGCACCCAGCTCCATCTCCATAAAAGGCGCTTTCATGGTGCCGATGCCATGTTCTCCCGATAACGTTCCGCCCAGCTCAACGGCCGCTTCGAATATTTCGGCAACCGCCTGCTCTACGCGCAGCATTTCTTCTTTATCCGATTTGTCGGCAATGATATTGGGATGCAGGTTTCCGTCCCCGGCATGACCGAAAACAACAAGGTGCAGCCGGTACTTTTCCTTAATCTGCTGCAGCCTGCGGCACATTTCCGGTATTTTGCTGCGGGGGACGGTCGCATCCTCTGAAATTTTGGTCGGCTTGATCCTCGCAATAGCCGGAGAAACGAGCTTTCTCGCCTTCCATACGTCTTCCTGTTCTTCCTTCGTTTGCGGAACGCGCACTTCCCTCGCTCCTGCCGCCTTGCATACCTTTGAGACTTGTTCAGCCTCATCGCGCACCGCCATAGGATGACCGTCAAGTTCAATGAGGATCATCGCATCCGCATCCAGGGGTAAGCCGGACGGCTGGTAGTTCTCTACGGCCACCATAGAAGCCTGATCCATCAGCTCCATTTTGGAAGGCAGTATGCCGGAGGATAAAATCTGCGAGATCGCTTTACCTGCGTCAACCAGGCTGTCAAAGACAGCCATAACGGTTTCGGATGCGGGAGTTTTCGGAATGAGGCGCAAAATCGCCTTTGTAATAATACCAAGGGTGCCTTCCGAGCCAACGATAAGCTTGGTTAAATCATACCCCGTTACATTTTTAACCGTTCTTCCTCCCGTGCGAATGATTTCGCCTTGCGGCGTAATCATTTCAAGCCCGATCACGTAGTCCTTGGTCACGCCGTACTTCAATCCGCGCGGCCCTCCGGAATTCTCAGCCAAGTTGCCTCCTATTGTAGATACATGGGAGCTGCTCGGGTCAGGCGGGTACATCAGGCCTTTGGCTTCAGCCGCTTTATGAATATGGGCTGTCAACACGCCCGGAGATACGACAGCGACTAAATCTTCCTCATCAATCTCGAGCAGATCGTCCATGACGGATAAATCGATGACCATACCGCCCTTCACCGGAAGAGGCCCGCCGCTTAAGCTGGTCGCTTGACCGCGCGGGTAGACGGGAATTTTCTCGCGATTGGCGTATTTCACCAGCTCCGCTAATTCTTCCACACTTTTCGTTTGTATGACGATATCCGGAAGATAGGTCCCAAACGAGCCGTCAAAAGAATAACTGAAACGATCGCTCTCATCCGTCAGCACTCTGCCGGTTTGAACGATGCTTGCAATCTCTTGGATATGAATAGCGGTCATGGACTTCATGATTTCCTCCTTTTGCCGTTTGTTTAGAAGAACAGGCTTAACTTTTTCTCTGCATTCTTGAGATGAATGGCGCACTGAATTTTGGCCAATTCCGGTTCTTCCATTTCGATGGCTAATAAAATGTCCTGATGTTCTTTATAGACGGCTTTCCGTTTCTTTTTTAAACCCAAATTGGACTGGAGCGTTATTTTTAACGATCTCTCGTAAAGGGAGGATAAGTTCTCCATCGCCTGGATCATGACCGGATTGTGCGTGGCTAAGAAGATCGACCGGTGGAACTCCATATCGGGCTCCATTCCAATTTTGCTGTCATCGGCAAGCTCAACCTCCAGCCATTGAAGCGCCTGCCTCATTCGTTCCAATTGTTCGGGGGTTCGTCTCAACGCAGCATAATAAGCAGCCTCAGGCTCTAAAATTTTTCTCATTTCAAATAAATATTTGATCCACTCCGCATCATCGTTCTCAATCCGGAGATTATTTAATATAGGCGAACCGATTCTTTCTTCTACAAAGCTTCCTCCACCCTGCCGCGAGTTAATCACACCGGCTGCGCGAAGCACACTCAACGCTTCCCGTATAGGAATTCGGCTTACGCCAAAATGTGCCGCCAGTTCCATCTCCGTCGGTAATTTCGAACCCGGCGGGAACTTTCCCGACTCAATCATATTTAACAAGTCACGAGAGATGATTTGCGAAAGTTTTTCTTTGGACATCTGGTTCTCCAATTCCTTTTTGTTAGATTAATTTGTATTACAAATATTAAGGTTTTTGTTGCATAAAGTCAAATAAATTGCGAGATTATGCCATTGATTCGCTTCGAATCGTTCAGATCGTCCCGAAAAACTCTGAATATTGTAATACAAATTAGCTTATGCGCCCCTCAAACGGAACGACCATAACTTCGACATCTCAGGCCGGAATCCTTTGTACGGGTTACGTGTAGCTCAACAAGCGTCGCCGCACTCCTGATGAAAGGTTCTCCTGAAAATAAAAGTTCATTATGGGTTGATCCCCCATAATGAACTTTAGGATTCATGACCTATACGGATATGGGGGCGCGAAGGTTTTGCGCCTTAGTTCAACACCTTGCCCTTGGTTTCAGGCAAGAAGGCTATGACGAGCAGCGCAGCCAGCGCAAAGGCGATGGCAAGGAAGCCGAACGCGGCGCCTAACCCTATGCTTGTCGCCATAAAACCTACTACCGTAGGAGCCGTCGCAGCAATGCCGCGTCCGAAATTATAACAGAAGCCTTGTCCGGTTGCGCGAATTTCTGTCGGGAACAATTCGGCCAGAACCGATCCGAAACCGCTGAAATACCCGGAGCCAAAGAAAGCGACGAAAGGTCCCAACAATAAGAGAGAGGTGGCATCATGCGTCATCCCGTAGACGGGCACCAGAAGGGCCGCCATGACGAAAAACAGGATAAATGTCTTCCTCCGTCCGATCTTATCGGCCAAAAAGCCGAATGTTACGTAACCGAACCAGGCTCCCGTTTGCATGATCACAATCCAGGTCGTTGATTTGAGAATATCAAGTCCGGCTCCGCCTTTATCGATCGGTGTCCCCAAGTAGGACGGAATCCAGGTAAATAAGCCCCAGTAACCGAATTGCGCGCAAACGCTTAAAGCAGCGCCCAACATGGTCCAACGAATAATTTTACTCGAAAATAGCTCCAGCAATTTAGGCTTGGCTTGTTTTACTTTGGAAGATTCTTGTTTCATTTTTTCCCATATTTCCGGTTCTTTCGTTCCTTTTCGAATCCAGATGGCGACTATAGCCGGGATAATACCGAAGAAAAAGACACCTCTCCAGCCCCACAAGGGAGAGATAAGGCCCGCTACGATTGCGGCAAACGCATAGCCGATGGCCCAAGCGCTTTGCACAAACCCCATAGCTTTACCGCGATGCTTCGCATCCCAGGTTTCTGTAATTAACGCCGCTCCGGCAACCCATTCTCCACCCATACCAATGCCAAGCAGCAAACGGAATACAGCCAGTTGCGTAACCGTTTCAGAAAATCCGCACAGGAAAGTAAAGATCGAATAAACGAAAATACTTAGCATTAATGATTTGGTACGCCCGTATCGGTCTGCTACCATGCCGAATAATATGCCGCCTACGGCAGAGCTCAACAAAGTAAGCGTTGCCAAAAAACCGCCGGTCGTTTTGTCCATCTGTAAATCCGCCATCACATGAACAAGAACCATGGAGTACAGCATGACGTCCATCGCATCCAGAGCCCAGCCGGAGCTTGCCGCAATCAAGGCTCTCCATTGGTTTTTCGTGACCTCTTTATACCATGGCTTATTCGATACTTGTACTTGAGCCATTTGTTTGATCCTCCCTTTACTTGTATTTAAGTTAGCCCGATTAATTCAGCCGGGTTGGAACAGGCCATTTGTTCAACCTCTTTTTCCGTCAAACCGTGCTCCAGCAAGATTTGTATGAAATGGTTATACCCTTCCGTAGGCGTCGGATGATTCGCTTGGCCAAAATCGGTTTGCAGGATGCATTTATCAAGCCCGATCTGACGAATGCCTTGAACAAGCTCATCCGGCTCGATCGATTTCCACAGCGGCATCAACGTTAACATGGACTTCTCTACATAAGCGCCCATTTTCACTAATTCAATTTGGAGAGACAGGTCCATCTTATTAATTTTCAAATCGGGATGGGCGACAAGCACCTTCTCAACCCCTCGTGAAACGGCTGCTTCCACGACAATCCGGGTTTCCAGAGGGGATAAATGACCCGTAGCCAATACGGCCCCGCTGCCCTTAATTAAATCGATAATGTCATAGACAACGGGAAGCAAGCGGCCGTCTTCCGCAAGAACCGTAATCCCTTTCTGGGGCAATAAACGAATCGTCGATTTCATTTCCTTGTAGTCGCTCTTTCCCCCGTAATGCTCAAGATGATGTTTGGCCGATCCTGTGGGCATCCAGATCAATTTGGCGCCTTGTTGAATCGCCATATCAACGGCATAAGGGTTAAGACCTCCCACATACTCATTCAGAACGAGGGAACCGTAAACCTCGATTCCGTCAATCACTTTACTGACCAGTTTCGCTCTGGAAACCGTCGATTCTTCGTGCGCCTTTAATACAATCGCGCGCATCCCCGCCTTTTTCGCTTGTTCCGCCAGCTCCAAATCATTGACCGATCTGGGAAAGATGCTCGGACTGGAATGAACGTGAATGTCGATAGCACCCTTCAAATGGTTCATGAATCTCACCTTCTCTTGTCTTAAATCTTTATAGAGAATTTCTCGTCCTTCCACGGAACGATAATATCTATAACGCTTTCATTTAAGGGCACGACTTCGACCTGCTGTCCGGTTCTTCGGATCTCCAGCAACCGGTCATGGCCCGGAACGACAATGTCCGCCCATTGTTTGACGGCGTTAATACTCTCCCTGCTTCTTGCATCGTCCCATGTCATGGCAACTTCACCGGTGATCAATTCGGATATGTTCTTGACGGTGTCGGATACGAGCGCCCATTTTTTCCCTTGATAGTCCAGAAGGATCGAGTACAGTCCCGGCGTATGGCCCGGGGTATGGATCCAATTCAGTCCTTCGACGACACCCGATTTGCCGGACAATAGCGATAATCTCCCGGAATCTCTCAGCGCCGGATACATCTCGGCAGGAACGGCAAGATCGGCTTCCCCATTGTTCTCGATATGCGTTACTTCTTCTTCATGCAAATAAAAGGTCGCATTAGGAAAAAGAGGGTAATTGACAGCGTGATCAAAATGAAAGTGACTTAATAAAACCGTCCCTATATCCTCTCTGTTCACGCCTAGCTCTTGTAATCTGGTTAAAAGCGCGCCGCGCTCGTTGAATCCCACCGTATCAAACAGAATGGGCGACTTCCCCTCCTGTCGAATCAATACGCAGCTGCTCCATCCAAGAAACCCGCGACTCGAACGGCCTGGAAAGCCCTGAAACAAGAGATCAACCCGCATACTTTAAAACCACCGCTTTTCTGTTTGAGAATTGTAAATTCGGCTAACTTGTATCATATTTGTACTACAAATTGTTATTACAAATTTCCGTGATCTTGAAGACCATATTCTTTTTTTACCCCTATTTTCCCAAGCAATAAAAGAATACAATAAGATTCACAAAATGTCCATATGCAATCCATGAATAATTTTTATTTAATTTGTATGACATGCACGCTATAATTGTATTACAAGTTTATACTTATTGCTCAAGAGAAAGGTGATAAAAAAATGTACGATTATCTCATTATCGGCGGCGGTATCGTCGGTCTCTCCACCTGCTATTCCCTCATTCAAAAATATCCGCAAGCCAAAATCGCCGTCATTGAAAAGGAAAGCACCCTTGCCTTTCATCAAACAGGCCATAATAGCGGAGTCATTCATTCCGGCATTTATTACAAACCCGGAAGTTTGAAAGCCAATCTGTCCAAAGAAGGAGGCGAGCTGCTGCGCGCTTTCTGCGACCGGCATCATATTCCTTACGAGATGTGCGGCAAAGTCATTGTGGCGACCGAGCAAGAGGAGCTGCCGCTGCTGAACCGTCTATATACGCGCGCTCTTGAGAATAAACTGGATGTGTCCATGATCGATTCCGGTCAGCTCAAAGAAATTGAACCCCACGCCTACGGAATAAGAGCGATTCACGTGAAAGCAGCCGGCATCGTCAAATACAAGTCTGTTGCGGAAGCGCTTGCCAAAGTCATTCGGGAGCAAGGAGGAGACATTCATTTAAGCACCAAAGTGGAAAATATCGTAGAGGGTCCGGACCGCATTCAAGTCGAATGCTCAGCCCAAACGTTCCATACCCGCTATCTGATCAATTGCGCGGGACTGCACTGCGATCGCATCGCCGCCAACCAAGGACTCAAGCCCGGTATGAAAATCGTGCCTTTTCGCGGCGAATATTATGAGTTAACGCCTGAAAAACATCATTTGGTTAAGCATTTGATCTACCCGGTGCCCAATCCGAATTTCCCTTTCCTGGGCGTTCACTTTACCCGTATGATCGACGGCCATGTCCATGCGGGTCCAAACGCCGTGTTAAGCTTTAAACGGGAAGGTTATCGCAAATCCGATTTTAACTTTAAAGATTTTACTGAAGTCATGATGTATCCTGCCTTTTGGAAAATTGCCCGGCAGAACATCGGCGAAGGCTGGAAAGAAATGGCCCGTTCTTGGAGCAAAAAAGTGTTCGTCCGCAGTCTTCAACGGTTAATACCCGAAATCCGGGAAGACGATTTGGTTAAATCGGAGAACGGGGTCAGGGCGCAGGCGCTTACGAAGGATGGAAAACTGGTGGATGACTTCATGATCGTGAGCAATCCGCGTTCCATTCATATCCTGAACGCTCCCTCGCCGGCGGCGACCGCTTCTTTGGCGATCGGCCGGACCATTTGCGAGCGCATACCGGAACCGGTACATTAAGCTCCGCTCCTTCCTCAAGAGCAAAGCCCCGAAGAATCCTCTTCGGGGCTTTTTATCGATCCTATTTAACCGCGGCTCAGCAGCGCGCGATCAATCGCGCAAGCAAGGCGGTTCGCTGCGGAATCTCGCCGATCCGCACATATTCCAAGGGTGAATGCGCGTGATCACCGCGGGCGCCGAGACCATCGAGAGTCGGTGTGCCGACGGCCGCTATGAAGTTGCCGTCGCTGACGCCGCCGGTCGATGTCTCCTCCAGGGAGACGGCCAGCTCGCTCTGCGCAATTTCGCGGGCCAGCGCATACAACGCCCCCGCCGCCTCCGACCGCTCCATCGGAGGACGCGTCATGCCGCCCGAGACGGACAGCTCCGCGCCCGGCAGACTGGGAGCCAACGAGGCGAATACCGCTTCGATCCGTCTCGCCTCGTCCAGCGTAGCCACCCGCACATCGATTTCGGCCTCGGCATAATCGGCCACCACGTTGGCGCCGATCCCACCTTGAATGACACCGACATTCAAGGTGGTTCCGAGGGAATAATCGGTCATGCCGTGCAGCCGCTGAATGTGGCGGGCCAGCTCTTCAATAGCCGACACCCCTGCTTGCGGATTAACGCCGGCATGGGCGGATCTGCCTTTCACCTGCAGCTTATACCGGCCGCTGCCCTTCCGGGCGGTTTTCAATGCGCCGGCAGGCTCCATAGGCGGCTCCAATACGAAAGCGGCCGCCGATTGGCGCGCCGCGTTCTCGATAAACTCACGGGAATTCGGGCTGCCGATTTCCTCGTCGCTGTTCAGCAGCAGCACGACCCGTTTGTCTTCAGGGAAGCTTCCGGTATCCTGCAGCGCCTTCAAGGCGAATATGGCCTGCAGCAGACCCGTTTTCATATCGTACACACCGGGACCGTAGGCATTCCCGTTCTCGATGCGAAACGGCCGGCGTTCCGCCTCGCCGAGCGGCCATACCGTATCATAATGACCTACCAGAAGAATTTGCTTAGGTCCATGTCCTACCTCGCACAGCAGGCGATCTCCGGCAATCGGATGAGGAACGCGCTGGACGCGCCCCCCGGTCAAGCGTGTAAACTGTGCCGCATACCAATCGGCCATACGATCGTTTTGCACTTTGCTTCGGGAGGGAGAATCGATATTGACGCTCTCCTCCAATAGTTGCAGCAGCTCAGGCAAATAGGATTCGATCTGCTCTGTAAGTGAAGTTAACATGATAGTAATGCAGCTCCGTTAATGGGATTGCGAATTGGAACCGAACAACCGGTCCAGACCATATACGCGCTCCAAGAGAATAATAAACACAAGACTCAACAAAATGACGACCGACGATATCGACGCGACAAGCGGATCAAGCGTCTCCTGCATGTAGCTGAAGATGGCAAGCGGCAGCGTCGTATTGGACGGCGAGATCAGGAACAGCGACACGGTCACGTTATCGAACGAAGTCAGGAAGGCAAATATCATTCCCGACATGATGGCCGGCTTCAGCAATGGCAGGGTGATGTCCCTGAACACGTGAAACGGTTTGGCCCCCAAAATATAAGCCGCACGCTCCAGCGTATAGTCGAACGAGCTGAGCCCCGTTAAGACAAGACGCACGACATACGGAATCGAAATCAGCACGTGCGCCAGCAGCAAGCCCAAGAATGTACCGGCCAGTCCCATCCGCGTAAAAAACAACAGTACCGCGATCCCGATGATAAGCGCGGGAACGGTCAGCGGCGACAGCAGCAGACCGTTGATGACGCTGCTGCCGCGGAATTTGTACTTGTGCAAAGCAAGCCCTGCCAGCGTTCCGATGATGGTGGAAATGACAGCTGTTAAAGCCGCAAGCTGCAGGCTGAACAGGAACGAATCGATAAACTCCGGCCGATCGAATATTTTTTCGTACCACATGAAGGAGAACCCGACAGGCGGAAACGATAAATATTTAACGGACGTGAGAGAGGTAGGAATAATGACCAGCAGCGGCGAAACGATAAAAAATACGACGAAAAACGTGATCACGCCTAACGGCGTTATTTTTCTGCTCATGAAGAGAACACCTCTTTATAACGCTTCGTCTCCACCAGCCGGGTAAACAGCGTCACTAATGCGATCGTGGAGCCAAGCAGCAGAAAGGCCAGCGCCGCTCCGAGCGGCCAATTGAGCTGGGCCATGACCTTCTCATACGTAATGACCGGAAGCACCTTCACGGACGTACCGCCCATCAGGGCCGGCGTTACGAATGCGCTCATGGACAGACTGAAGACAAGCGTCGTGCCGGCGACCATGCCCGGCAGCGAGAGCGGTAAAGTAACGGTAAAGAACGTGCGCAGCCTGCTGGCGCCCAGAATGCTTGCTGCCTTATACAAGGAACCGTCAATTTGATAAAGGCTCGTCGAAATCGCCAAGATCATGTACACAATGAACGAGTCGGTCAAGCCGATAACGACGCCCAGCTCGTTATACAGCAGCTTCAAGGGCTCCTGGATCAGTCCAAGCTGCAGGAGCGTCGTATTGATCCAGCCCTTCTCCCCGAGAATGACGACCCATCCGAAATTTCGGATGACGACGCTGACCAGATGCGGGGAAATAATCAGGAAGGTGATGATCCCCCTCATCTTCCCCGTCGTCTGCGCCATAAACATGGCTACCGGGTAGCCCAGCAGGAAACAGGCCAGCACCGTTAACAGACTCATTTTAATCGTCCGCCATAAAATTTGAACATAATACGGATCCTGCACAAACAGCAGGTAATTTTCCAATGAAAAGGCCTCATGCTTATCCTGGAAACTGAGAATCAGGATATAGAGCATCGGAAGCAGGAAAACGCCCAGCACTACCGCCATCCCGGGGGCAAGCAGCAAAGCCGCGGCTCGCGTCGAACGGTTGCGTCCCTCGCTCATTGTTCCTTCACCTGCCCGGAGAATACAAATACATCTTCCGACTTCCAGTTCAGGTTGACGGTTTGGCCGGCCGCCAAGGATGCTTCCTGCTCCGCGGTTTCGATGCGGAAGGTAAGGACGTCATGGCCCACCTCAACCTCGCATTCGGTATAGGCCCCGAGGAACGAGGTCAGCTTCACGCGGCCCTGCATTTCATTATTGCTCTCCGCCCGAGCATCTGCGGTTTGCAAGTGAATTTTCTCGGGTCTGACGTAAATCGAGACCGGCTCTCCGATGGAAAAACGGCGCTCGCGCGATGGCGCTTGCAGCGTAAAGCCCGATGCCGTCTTCAACACGAGCGTATCGCCTTGAACCTGCTCGACGACGCCTTGCATCCGATTGGACTTGCCGATAAAGGTATGCACAAATTCAGACGCCGGCCGGTTGTAAATTTCCCAAGGCGTACCGATCTGCTCCACCTTGCCGTGGTCAAGCACGACAATCCGGCTCGACAAATACAAGGCTTCTTCCTGATCATGGGTAACGAAAATCGTCGTGACGCCGATTTCTTGCTGCAGCCTCTTCAGCTCATCGCGCAGCTCCTCCCGGAGCTTGGCGTCCAGGTTGCTAAGCGGCTCATCGAGCAGCAGCAGCGACGGCTCGGTAACAAGCGCCCTCGCAATGGCGATCCGCTGACGCTGACCGCCGGACAGCTGCTTCGGATAGCGGTCCGCTACATGAGGCAGCTTAACCAGCTCCAGCACCTTGCCGACGCGCTCGGCAATTTCCGCCTTAGCTACCTTGCGGAGCTTCAAACCATAGCCGACATTCTCGGCTACCGTCATGTGAGGGAAAAGAGAATACGTCTGGAAGACCATCCCCAGGTCACGCTTGTTGGACGGTACGCCGTTCATCCGTTTGCCTTTAATCAGCAGGTCGCCTTGATCAGGCTCCAGGAAGCCGGCGATCATGTTCAGCGTCGTCGTCTTTCCGCACCCGGACGGGCCGAGAAAGGAGACGCATTCGCCCTTCTCGACCTGCAGATTAAAGTTGTCTACAACCACGTTGGAACCAAATTTTTTCTGTACATTGAGCAATTCTACATCGATGCTTTTGGCCACGGGGATCACCTATTTTCCGACTTTAGGAGCTACTTCTTTGTTAAAGCGGTCAAGCCATTCCGGCGTCTTGCTGCCTACGACCTCCAAATCGAACTTCACGACCTTGTTGCGGTCAAAGCTCAGCTTCTTCGCGATATCGTCAGGCAGCTTCACGGCAGTCGCCGGGTTATAGTACAGCTTCTCGCCGTACATGGTTTGCACTTCATCCGTCAACAAGAAATCAATGAACAGCTTCGACGCATTCGGGTTTTTAGCCCCTTTGACAATGGTCGCCACGTTAGGAACGAGGTTGGAACCTTCTTTGGGAATGACAAACTGGAGATCCAGACCGGCGTCTTTCTGCACCAAGCTTCTGGCCATCGTCCAGGCGGTGTAAGCCGCCGTCTTGTTCTGCAGATTTTGCTGCAATTGCGCGGCGCTCTTAGCGAACGTCGGCATGTAACCCGCGATCGTTTGCAGCTTCTCGAAGCCCGCGTCCATATTTTTCTCCGAACCGCCGTTAGCGTAGGCAAGCATAATCAGCGCCGAGCGGCCAAAGTTACTGGAAACCTCAGCTAACGTCACATTGCCCTTCATCTCCGGCTTCGCGAGGTCATTCCACGATTCCGGCACCGGCAAGCCCTTCGCTTTGACAAGCTCCGCGTTGTACGAGATGCCCATCGGCGTGAAGTTAACGGCTACCCCGCTGTTATCCTTCACCTTGAGATCTTCGCCGACCTTCTTCATATTCGGGATATCTTTATCCGAGAGCGCTTCCCATAAACCTTCAACACGACCGGCCTCCTGCTCCCCGCCTTCGACGATCGTCACGTCAATTTGCGGAGAAGCCTTCTGTGCTTTGACCTTCGCTACAATTTCGGTGGAGACGCCGGAAACGTAAGTCAGCTTGACATCCGGATATTTCTGGTTAAATTTTTTAAAGATCTCGTCCTTCATTAATTGCTCTACGGTAGCACCGTTACCTGCGACAACAAGCTGCTTCTCAGGTTGAAGCGCTGCCGGTTCATTCGTTGTCGACGCTCCGGCATCACCTTTCGGTTGTTCCGCCGTAGAACCGCATCCCGCAAGCATAGTGCCGCACAATGCTGCAATCGACAAAATTCTTCCCCACTTTTTCATAAGAATCCTCCTTGAGAGTCGGTTTTTCGTTCACTATACATGAACGATGTTTACTATATGTGAAAAGTATATTAAAATATTATCACGCCAATACAAAAGAATGCAATAAAAAATTTAGTCGATGTCATCTTTTCTGCCACGTCGTCATTTATCTAGGAAAGCGTTACCTTTTGTGATACACTAACTTTTAAAACCCGCAAGAGGCTTCGCTTTCCCCAAATAAGGAGTTTAGATCAAGCATGGACAACCACCTTTCTTCTGTTAAAAACAGTTGCAGGCTATTGAAGCTATTTCTCGATTCCGAGAAAGAAATGGGCGTCAGCGAACTGAGCCGGCAGCTCCAGCTTTCTAAAGGGGCCGTACATAAACTGCTCATGACGCTGGAAAGCGAAGGCTTCATTAAGCAAAATCCGGCCAATAAACAGTATGCCCTCGGCTATACCTTGTTAGAGCTCGGGAATAAAGTGATTAAAAATCATAATTTGGCCGACTTCACCAAACCGTTCCTGCAGCGGCTTGCCGAAACGACCCAGGAGCTGGTTTGTCTTTGTATAAGGGACCAGCTGGACGCCATCTACGTTGAAAAAATCGATTCCCTCCATCCGATCCGCTTCAATGTAGAGGCCTACCGGCGTTTCCCCCTCTACGCAACCTCCGCCGCACGGGCTATACTCGCTTTCCAGGATGAGGCGTTTATCGGGAACGTTCTGCAAGAGAAAATCCGCACCTTCACTCCCTATTCCCTGAAGGAACCGGAGGAGGTCATGGAGCGGCTTAAACGGATACGCGAGCAAGGCTATGAAATAAGCTCCAATATGCGAAACGTAGGCGTAACGGGTATCGCGGCCCCCATCTACGATGCGGACGGCACCGTGAATGCTTCCATCAGCCTGATCGGACCTACGGATCGCGTAAACCCGTCCCTGGACACCTTCATTCAGCTCGTCGTGGAGACCACGCGTGATATTTCGTTTCAACTCGGATATCGGAACAAATGAGAAAAATGGCTGTCCTGTTCGCGGTTTTGTTCAAACCGCGCGCAGGGCAGCCGTTTTCGTTTCGGACAGAATCAACCCAAACCGTCTCCACAACCGAAACTATGGTCCTATAATTTACGTTGCGTTGCCTTACGGTACCATGCTAAAATCCTATATGTTCACATATAGGAAACGTCATTTACATATAGAGAACGATATTACGCAATAAGAAACGCTATCCGCCATAAATGTAAGCCATGTCCTCTAATCGACATTATGCCGTTTGAACGATTGTTCGCCGCTCATGTTTATTAACCCATACAAAGGAGCCCTGCATTTATGAAAACCTGGTTTAACTCCATCCAATTGACCGTCGGAAAGAAATTGTACGCCAGCTTTATCGCCATTCTCATTTTGATGTGTGTGCTTGCCTGGTTTACCACTGCGGGAATAAGAAACGTCAGCCAGAAAACAACGGAGATTACCAAGCACTGGATGGTTGGCGTTGAAATCATCAATCATATCAATTATTTAATGGAGCACGTGTTGGCCTTGGAAACGCAAAGCCTGATCGAACCCGACCCATCCGCCAAACAATCGATCAACGATCAAGTCAGTCAAACGATTAAAGAGATCGACCAGCAATTTCAGACTTACGAAAAGAAAAATACGACCGCCGAGGAACTTGATTTATTGGTCAAAATGAAAACGTCCTGGAGCGATTACATTTCCCTCCATACGCAGTTCGTACAGTATTCCGCGAAAGTGAACCTGGTCAGCGGGGCCCAGAAAGATGGAGATTCAATTATCCGGTTAATTCAGGAATCGCAGCAGGTTTATAAAAGCATGAAGCTGGATATGGACAAGTTGGTCCAATTGAATCATGACGGGGCGTTACATGCCAGCAAGTCGGCCGACGAGCTTTATGCCAAAAGCATTGTCACCTCCGTCATTCTTGTTGCGGCAGCCGGATTGATCGCTATGCTGCTCGCTTACCTCATGTCCCTGCACATATCCAAACCGGTTCGGCGAGTGTCCAAAGCGATGGAGCAGCTGGCCTCAGGCGACTTGAATATCCAGGCGTTTCATATTAAAAATCGCGATGAAATCGGAGATTTAGTCCGCTCCCTTCACGGCATGATACATAACTTCAGAGAGATGGTTCGTCAAATCCAGGATGCATCCGGGCTAGTCGCCGCATCCGCCCAGCAGCTGTCTGCGGGAGCGGAGGAAACCTCGCACTCCGCCAATCAGGTGTCTGTTGCCATGCAGGAAACCTCCGCCCGCGCCGAGCATCAGATGAGAGGTTCCGAAGAGGCCAGCAGAGCCATGGAAGAGATGTCGGGCGGCATTCAGCGCGTCGCGGAAACGTCGGGCTTCGTATCCGAGCTGGCGATGGAAACGTCGGATCAGGCCGCGCAAGGAAATGAGAACATACAGGGAGCGATCCGGAAGATGAGCTCCCTAAACCGCACGGTCGAACAAAGCGCAGCTCAATTATACCGGTTGAATGAACGTTCCGCCGAAATCGGAGAAATCGTCACCATCATACGAGACATCGCCTCGCAAACCGGCTTGTTGTCGCTCAACGCTTCCATCGAAGCGGCCCGCGCCGGCGAACAAGGGAGAGGCTTTGCCGTAGTGGCCAACGAGGTTAAGAAATTAGCCGAGCAGTCCAATCAATCCGCCGCCCGAATCGCCGAGCTGGTTCAAGCCATCCAATCGGATTCCGGGCAAGCCGTTACTGCCATGAATGCAGGGCTTAGCGAAATCCATGAAGGCACCCGATCGATCCAGGAAGCCGGCGCCAACTTCAAGCAGATCGTGTCGGCGGCCGAACATTTATCCAAGCAAATTCAAGAACTGGCCGCGTCTTCGCAGCAGATGCAGGCCAGCGGCGAAGAAGTAGCCGCTTCCGTAACGGAGATGGCCCACATTGCCAAGCAATCGTATGAAAGCACGCATCATGTCGCGCTCATCGCCCAAGAGCAGCTGACGGCTATGGAGGAAATCGCAACGACGACCTCCTCCCTGTCCCGGATCGCTGATCAATTGCACCAAGTATCCGCTAAGTTTAAATTTTAGCTTCTGCCGAGCCTGACCCGCATGTCCCTGCGGGTCAGGCTCGTTTGTTTCACGCCTGCGGCTATTTCACCCGAAAATATTCGTTTCTGCATATACCTTAGCGGTATATTTAGCAGCCGGCTCCTTTAGTTGTCTTCATGCGTCGGAACGAACCATTCGGGCTGCTGCCGGTCCTTCCGGCAATCGGCACATAGGTGAAGATGAGCCTGCAGCGTGGCGCCTTCCGCCTCTTCTTCAACTCCGCAAACCTCACAAACCATCGGCATACGGACTTCCTCCCTTCTCTCTTCTTAACGCGTCCTTCATGTCGGGCGTTGATGTCAAGGCGACTTCTTGCTCAATCCCTTCCCCATTCCCTGCAAAAAGCCCATCATCATGGACAAGGAGACCCGCACTTCGGGTTTGCGCAAGGATTGAACGATCCCCCATAACCCTTGTTTGGGGTCCGGTTCCGGTCGTACCGCTTGATTTACCCCTTCGCTTAAGCCTTGCAGGATCGCCCCGAGCTTGGCCGGATCCAATTGGGTTAACAATTGCACGGCTCCCATTCCATTCTTGATCATCCGATGAGCGCCGGGTTTATTCATCTGCTCCATGCCGATAGCGGCAATTTGCTTGCTGTTTTTTAACAAACCCTCGACCGCGTCCAGAATGCCCAGCCGGTTTAACTCATCCAGGATACTCATTACTTTCACAAGCGGTTCGGTACGGTTCGCCGCTTCCTTCATCATGTGCCGGATCGCTTGCGCCGTTTCTTCCTCCTGATCCGGTACCGGCTTATCAATGTCCGTAATCGCTCTGGCCATGCGTCTCCCCCCCATCGATAAGTTCGGGAATCGGAATATAGTCAGCCCGCTTCCATTTCTCCTCAACCTTCACCCCGATTTGCGGTACGCGGTTTCCAAAGCGATGGTTCACGCGCGGCAGCGGCCGCTCCCCCTTAGGCTTCAAGACCTCCATCTTCACGCTCATTTCTTTAAAGCTCGGCGTATGGGTGACCCGATCATGGTAACTGCTTGTCAGACGGTTTACAGCCGAATCATCGGCGAATGAATTCATCGTCAAATATAATTCGTTGCCTTTCACCCGGTCCGTTACTTCTACCTTGACCTTAACTTCGCCATACGGGGAGGTGAGACGCACTAACGCTCCGCTCTCAATTCCGCGCTCCTCCGCAAGTTCCGGGGATACCTCCAGCCACTCGCTCGGCACCTTATGCGAAATTCCTTTCGATTTGTAGGTCATATTGCCTTCATGAAAATGCTCGAGTATGCGTCCGTTGTTCAAATGCAAATCGAATTCTTCCCCAGGTTCAAACGGCGGCGTCCACGCCACCGGAAACAGCCTCGCCTTTCCTTCCGGCATATTAAACCGTTCGGTAAAGAGCAGCGGCGTATCGACCCCGCTTGCCGCAACCGGCCACAGCAAGCTGCTCCAGCCTTCCAGCCGCTCATAGCTGACTCCGGCAAATACAGGCGCCAGCGCAGCCGCCTCCGCCATGATTTCACCCGGATGCGTGTAGCTCCATTGCGCACCAAGCCGGGCCGCAACCTCCTGGATAATTTCCCAATCGGGCTTCGATTCCCCAAGCGGCTCGAACACCTTGTAAAAGCGCTGAATCCGCCGTTCCGTGTTCGTGAACGTTCCGTCCTTCTCCAGACTCGGCGCAGCCGGCAGGATGACATCGGCGAACTGGGCCGTCTTCGAGAAGAAGATGTCCTGCACGACGAAGAAATCAAGCTTCTCGAAAGCGGCATGTACATGATTCGAGTTGGAATCGACAAGGGCCATATCTTCCCCGAATAAATACATCGCTTTTAGCTTACCGTCATGGATGCTTTCAATCATCTGGTGGTTGTTCAATCCGGGATGTTCGGGAAGCTTCACGCCCCAAGCCTTTTCATACCGGGCTCGGACATTCTCGTCCTGCACCGCTTCATAACCCGGAAACCAGGCAGGCATCGTGCCGAAATCGCAAGCCCCCTGCACATTGTTATGTCCCCGCAGCGGATAAGCCCCTGTACCGGGTCGGCCGTAATTTCCGGTAATCAACAGTAAATTGCTGATCGCCGTGCTTGTATCCGTCGCCCCCATATGCTGGGTGACCCCCATAGCCCATAATGCGCAAACCGATTCGGCTTCATGGATCATCACGGCCAGCTGCACCAGCTCTTCCCGGGTTAGGCCCGTTCGTTCCTCCGCATATTCCAGCGTATACGGCTCAAGCGATCGAACGTATTCTTCAAGACCGTTCACCCGTTTCTCCAAGAATGCCCGGTCCGCCCAGCCTTGATCGATGATATATTTGGTAACCGCGGACAGCCAAACCAAATCCGACCCCGGCTTAGGCCTTAGGAAGACATCCGCCCTTTCCGCCAATTCGTGTTTCCTAAGATCGATCACCGCCAGCTTTTGGCCATGCAGCTTGTGGGCACGCTTAACGCGCGTTGCCAATACGGGATGAGATTCCGCCGGATTGGCACCGATCACCATCACTAACGAGGCACTCGCAATATCACGGATCGTGCCCGAATCGCCTCCGATTCCAACCGTGCGCATCAGTCCCGCCGTTGCCGGAGACTGACAATATCGCGAACAGTTGTCGACATTGTTGCTTCCCATGACAGCCCGGGCAAACTTCTGGAAAATATAGTTCTCTTCGTTGCTGCATTTGGATGACGCAATATAACCGATCGAGTCGGCACCGTGCGTATCCTTTATGGCCGTTAATTTCTGTGCGATCAACGTGAGCGCCTCATCCCACGTGGCTTCGACGAACCGGTCCCCCTGCCGGATTAAGGGCTTGGTCAGCCGTTCTTCGCTATTCACAAAATCCCATCCGAATTTACCCTTGATACAGGTTGAAATACCGTTCACCGGCGCTTCCTCCTGCGGCTCGATTTTGAGAATTTTACGGTCTTTGGTCCACACCTCAAAGCTGCACCCGACGCCGCAATAGGTGCACACCGTTTTCGTCCGCTTGATGCGGGATTTTCTCATCGCCGCTTCCACTTCCGATATCGCGAAGATTTCCTGATATCCGGGCTCAACCTCTTTGGTAAGGTCAATCATCGGCATTAGAATGTCATCCGGAATTCCCGTCAAATATCCAGCCTCTCCCAGCATTGTTTTCTCCATAAGCGCGTTGCACGGACATACGGTAACACAGTGTCCGCAGGAAACGCAGGAGGACTTATCGATGGGGACTCCGTTATCCCATAAAACTCTTGGTCTTTCGAGACTCCAGTCGATCGTCAACGTTTCATTCACTTGAAGATCCTGACAAGCCTCGACACACCGTCCGCACAGAATGCATTGATCCGGCTCATAGCGGTAAAACGGATGAGAGTTGTCCGGAGGATACGGCTTAGGAGTAAATTCATACTTCTGATGCTCGACTTGAAGATATTCCGCCGTATTATGAACCGTACAATTGCCGTTGTTATTATCGCAAACCGTGCAATACAGCTCATGATTATGCAGAATCCGCTGCATAGCCTCGAGCTGGGCTTCTTTAGCCCGGTCGGACACGCTGTTAACCTTCATTCCCGGCTTGGCTGCCGTCGCACAAGCCCGCTGCAAGACACCGTCCACTTCCACCATACAGGTATCGCACGATTGTATGGCCCCCAAATTCGTATGATAACAGACATGAGGAATGTAGTATTCGTGGGCTTTGGCTACTTCCAAAATACTTTGATTCGGGGAGCAGCTATAGTTCTTGTCGTTAATCTGTATGGAGAACGTTTGCTCCTTCATCCTTTATCGCCGCCTTGTCATGATGGATTTCCAATCCCATAAAGCTCTAGCGATAGGATTTCCTATGACAGGAAACTTATACCGTTAACCAAAGGCCAGTGAGCTGAAAAAAAGGGCTGCCCCTCCGTCATCCAGGATGACTTGAGGAACAGCCCTTGTTTTACATCATTATACCGATTGGTTCATTTGCGGAATGACACGTTTGTCGGATTGAGCTTTCAATTGTTCCGGATAGCCGTAAGTGCCATGCTCGCTCAAGTCAAGGCCGATCGTCTCTTCTTCTTCCGTGACACGCAATCCGATAACAGCCTTCATCACGGAAAGAATGACGTACGATGCAACAAAAGCAAAGGCTCCGCAAACCAGCACCCCAAGAGCCTGAACCCCCAATTGCTCGAACCCGCCGCCGTAGAACAGGCCGGCTTTACCAACTCCGACTTTCTCCGCCAATTCCGGCGTGGCGAATAAACCGTTGGAGAGCGTTCCCCAAACACCGGCCGTCCCGTGAGCGGAAAGCGCGTAAATCGGATCGTCGATACGAAGCTTTTCAAACATCCGCATACTTGCAAAGACGACGATACCGGCAACCAGACCGATGACGATAGCCGCCCAAGACTCAACGAATGCGCAGGAAGCCGTAATCGCGACTAAACCGGCCAAGGCGCCATTCAACATCACGGAGATATCCGCCTTGCCATTAACAGCCCAAGCAATCAATAGTGCGGCAATAGCACCGGCAGCCGCGGCGAGCTGCGTATTGATCGCGACAAAACCGAAGAAGCTTCCGTCGCCGACCGCAATCGTACTGCTTGCATTAAAACCGAACCAGCCCACCCACAGCAGCATCACGCCGAGTGTGGTAAATACCTGATTGTGCCCCGGCATATCGTTCGGAGTACCGTTCTTGTTATATTTGCCGAGCCGCGGTTTCAACAAGAGGGTGGCTGCCAAAGCAGCCATCGCGCCGGTCAGATGGACAACCGTCGATCCGGCGAAATCTTGCTTGCCGTGCTCAGCCAGCCAACCGCCGCCCCAAATCCAGTGGGCAATAACGGGATAGACGACAATGGAGAACAAGACGGCGAATACCAGATACACGGAAAGCTTCGCTCTTTCTGCAAACCCTCCCCATGCTACGGACATCGATATCGCAGCAAACGCCAACTGGAAAATAAACATGACCGTCGGGGCTACCGTGCTGCCTTCCGGAACCTCCTTAACATCGAAGCCGAAGTAATCGCCCCAACCGATCCACGCATTACCTTGCGATCCGAATATCAATGCGTAACCTACCGCCCAAAAAACCAACGAGACGATGCCGAGCGTAAAGATCGTTTTTCCGGCGATGTGGCCGGCGTTCTTCATCCGGGTCGACCCGGCTTCCAGCATGACAAACCCGCTTTGCATGAAAATAACTAAAATAGCACCCAGCATGACCCAAATCGCATTCATTCCCAATTCCATACACGTCAACCTCACTTTAACTAAAATAAATGAATTCGAAATCCTTGATTAACTTTCATAATTAACGGTAAGCCGTGTATGTATTTTATGACATGAAAGTATGTTATGTCAATATTATTAACATAAAATATTAACATTCATGCCAAAATCGCCTCGAATCGTTCGGATTTTATCTATTTAGTGGTAAAGTATTGTGAATAAATGACACATATATGACATGAATATACAATCTTCAAACCTTTTATAGTATTTCGCTATGCTTTCAAGCTTTGTAGAAACGGGAAGTTCTGCGTGTTGTCCGCTTTTCTCTTCAGCTTTCTTGGAGATGGAAACAATTGTGGGGTGAACCTGATAGAGAAGCTATGATAGAATGGAACGGCCTCGGAAGAGACGCTGGCAGCAGCCGATCTTACTGAGCAATCGAATCAAGGCCGAAGCTTTCCTTAAGGAAGCGCGGGGGAACCTCTTTACTTGGGGTGAAGCCATATTCATGGCAGGGTGATTACTCTTTGACCCGAATCCGTCAGCTAACCTCGTAGGCCATAAAAAGGAGAGATAGTTGTGAAGCACTTCAAGAAAACCGCTATGACTGGCGTGATTGCTTTAAGCATGATCGTTGGGGCAGGGGCTGCTTCAGCCGCTACGTACACGGTTAAAGGCCAGGATACGATGTGGACGATTTCCAAGCAGTATGGAATACCGCTCAGCACCCTGATCAGGCAAAATCCTCAGGTGGCTAACCCGAATATTATCTGGCCGGGCATGGTATTGAACGTTCCTGGCGCTGCGAAAGGAACAACAACGCCGACCTCGGCTCAATCCTCTTATGCCGATCAAGTCGTTGCCTTGGTCAATCAGGAACGTGCGAAAGCCGGTCTGAAGCCATTAGTTTATGACAAAGCTTTGTCGGCCATGGCGCTGGATAAAGCAAAAGACATGAACAATAACAAGTACTTTAGCCATACTTCACCAACTTATGGTTCCCCATTTGATATGATGAAATCGTACGGCATCCGGTATACGTATGCCGGCGAGAATATAGCTATGGGACAGAAAAGTCCGCAAGAAGTCATGAAGGCCTGGATGAACAGCTCCGGTCATCGTAAAAATATTTTGAGTCCAAACTTCACGAAAATTGGCGTTGGCTATTATAATAATTATTGGGTGCAAGAATTTATTGCTAACTAATAAGCAATCAGACAAACACGTTACAGGCAGCGGCCGTTTCCCGATCACCTTCGGGATCGGCCGCTGTTCTCCTACTATGAAGCATTCCCTCATGCCTCGGGACTCATTCGTTCATAAAAATGACGCTCAAAATAATAAAAAAAGGCATCCGGAGTAAGTTCATCTGGAACAAACCCCGGATACCTTTATTTATGTTAGCGATGGAAAGGAATGAAATTAGAACGGGAAATGACGATAGGTATTTTGGATTGAAACCCATTTGGTGATGGTAAACTCCTCGACAATCCACGGATTCCCGAATCTGCCGAGCCCGCTTGCCTTATTTCCTCCGAACGGAATATTAGGGCTGTCGTTCACCGTCTGGTCGTTAATATGCGTCATACCGCTATCGATTTGCAGGGCAAGCTCTTCTCCTTTGGCCAGATCGGACGTAAAGATCGCCGAGCTTAAACCATAGGCCGTATCGCTTGCCAGTCTAATCGCTTCTTCGTCCGTTTCCGCTTTAATCATGGTAGCGATCGGTGCGAACAGCTCGGATTGCGCAAGATTACTGGAATTATCGACTTCCGTAAATACATAGGGAGTCAGAACATTGCCCTCACGTTTTCCTTCCAATGCGATCTTCACGCCGTCACGTTTGGCTTCCTCAATCACTTGAAGCGCTTTCTGAAGCTGACGCTCATTGACTAGAGGACCGATAACGGTCTTCGGATCGCTCGGATCGCCGTAAGGAAGAGCTTTGGCGCGTTCCACAAACTTCTGGACGAACTCATCGTACTTATCCTTATGGATAATCATTCGATTAATAATCATACAAATTTGGCCCTGATGAATGAATTTCCCGAAGACCGCGGCGTCCACAGCCCGGTCTACATCCGCATCCGATAAAACGACGAACGGGCTGTTCCCTCCAAGCTCAAGGGCAACACGCTTTAGGTTCCGGCCCGCAATCTCGCCAATGTGTCTTCCAACCGCCGTCGAACCGGTGAAACTGATCATTTGGGCATGCGGATTCGTAAGCATTTCGTCTCCGATTTCGGTCAGGTCGGTCAAAATCACTTGCAGCACGCCGTCAGGAAGACCTGCATGCTCGAACGCTTTCGCGATAATGGACCCGCCCGTCAAGCCAACCTGAATATCAGGCTTATGCACGACGCTGTTCCCCAAGGCAATAGCCGGCGCAATGGTGCGCATAGATAAGTTCATAGGGAAGTTAAACGGAGATATGGAGGAAATCACGCCCAAAGGAAGACGGTGAATATGATTGACCTTGCCTTCGATACCGGACGGAACTTCCCTAACCTTATAAATTTCATCGGCAAGACGAATCGCTTCTTCCATCACTTCTATAGCCAGATGCAGTTCCACGTTGGCTTTTAGAACGGTGCCGCCCGTTTCCCGGCTAATCACGGCAGTAATCGACTCCCGATTCGCTTGTAAATATTCGATGGCCTTATGAATGACTTCTTTTCTTTGTTCCGCGGAAGATTTCGCCCATTCCTTCTGGGCTTGCTTCGCACCTTCAAATGCTTCTTGCAGCTGTTTGACCGACGCTAAACGTACAGATGTCACAACGGAATTATCGTAAGGATTCAAAATATCGTAGGTCCGTTCACTAGAGCCTTCCGTCCACTGGCCATTGATATAGCTTTGGTTCAAATCCTCGTAACGTGTCATATTTTCGTCGCTCCCTTATATGGTTATTATTCCAAACAGCTGTAAGCGTTTTTATAATTGTTTTACAAAAACATACTAAGATTCATAACTCCTAAAACAGCCTGATCCGGATAAATGGTTCGCGACGCAAGCTTCCATTCTCCATTCTCTTTGCGTATCACATCTTCCCGTTCTCCGAACATCTTCTCGGTTTCAATATCCGAGCCCCGGCTCCGGTGGAATAAAAAGTAGCTTCGAACCTTGTATTCGTCGGGCTGAAGACCGGGATCGACCGTGATGTTACTAATAAAATGCCGCTGCCGCGGCGCCGGATTTTCAACCCAAGCCGAAGTCGTATACAACCTGTTCACCCTGGTGGTCAGCGACTTCTTCGTTTCTTCCAAATGCGTCATCTCATCGACGATATTGGAGCCGCCCCGTTCTTCGGTCGTCACACGGACGGGCATCCGGTAAATGAGGTCATCGGCCAGCAATTCTAACCATTCTTTATATTTCCGATGATCCAGCAAATAGGCTTCGTCTTGGAGAAATCTGCTAATTTCGTAGTGCAATTGCGGGTTCATTAGCAACCCTCCTCAGAATCATTTATATCTTTCGTAATGAGTTCCAGCCAATACTCGTGCATGCTTCTGGATATGGCGTCAATGTAGCAGGTCGGATAAGCGACGCCGGGTCCCGGGAAGGACGGATCAGGGTCCACATGACCGAATCCCATGAGATAATTGCTGACATTGTTGTAGCTCAGTTCTTTATCTCTGACCATCAATCCCTTACTGGCTTGAACGACGCGGGCCCATATCTCGGTGTCGTCCTGCTCCAAAGTACCGGAAGTGCCGAAGGAACCGATATAGCCTTTATACGCTTCCTGCTTGTAATCTTCCGGCGCGGCCTTATCGATCATAAACCAGCACCAAACTTCCACTTTATCGGGTCCCAGCGGCCTCCAAACCCGGAAATTCAAGTAGTTGTGCAAATGTCCTTCCGTTCCGTGAATAGGGCTGACGAAGGAAAGATTCGGGTAGACGCCCCCTACAAAGACGGTCGTTCTGGATAAGATGTCCGCTTGCTCGGGGGTCAAGTTTCGCTCGAACATCGGCCACATCGATTCAGGCGTTGACTGATAGCGATGGATGGATCGGCCTGTAGCGGACGTGATCACGTTAATGCCGTGCCCGTGCTCCATAACGACTTGATGGCCATATCCTGCATATAAAGGATCTTTGGGACTGATTCCCATCTCCACCGTTGAGCGGTGCGCCGTCTGCACGTGATACGGATCGGCAGAGAAATTTTCGCTTGTGCTCTTCCAGTTGGCTTGGGCTACCCAGCGTTGCGGAACTCCCCGGACTTCCATGCCGCCGTCGCTTCTGCCGAGCAGCATGTCGAAGTACCATTTCATATCGCCTAAATATTCTTCCAGTGAGATGGCGTCAGGATCCAGGTTTCCGAAAATCATGCCTTGATACATGGCTACCTTAGGAATCGGACGAAGGCCCCACTCGCTTTTGTCCATCTCTTCTCCGTACACCTTGTCTCCGGCTACAATTCCGATCAATTCGCCATCCGTGTTATAGCTCCATCCATGATAAGCACATGTAAACGTTTTCTTTTTCCCGAAATCGGCTGTACATAAATGTGTTCCCCGATGTGTACAGGAGTTGAGAAAAGCCTTGATCTCCCCTGCGCTGTTTTTGACGAGCAATACAGGATCGTTAACCATCCACCGCGTTACATAACTGCCCGGCTCTTTGAATTCCGATTCATGCGCCAAAAACTGCCACGTACGCCCGAATACCTTTTGAAGTTCCAACTGGTAAACTTCCGGATCCGTTAAGACCCACTGCGGCAGCAAACCTTCCGACATTTTTTGCTTTAAAACCTCGAGCGTTTTTTTGTCTAACGTATTTCTTGTCATCTGAACCTCTACCTCCTTGCCCGAATTTAAAAAAGCGTTTTCAAACCTAATAGTAAGCGGTTCCACTATTGTGAAACATGATACTAGACGAGGAATGAAGGACATCTCCATTATGAATTCCGTATAGCTGATCATGGACGAGAATACGATATCCTCTACTCTGATCCATCTAGTGAATTGGCGAATCATCAAGTGATCTGATATTTCAAATATATCCAATTTCATTGCACATGTCAATTTAAAAATCTCTTTTCGTTTGTTCAATATTCATTCCGAAAAACAAAAAATCACCCCTCCCGGAGTGATCGATTTTATTTAATGATGTAGCCCATCCGCAGCGATATTTTCAGGGCGGTCTCTTTCGTCAGATGGATTAATCGTTCTCTTGCTTCCCCTTCCATCTTGAAGCTGGATCCGGAAACGCCGATGGCCGCTATCGCTTTTTCTTTGCTATCAAATACAGGAACAGCGATGGCCGTAAAACCGCTGAAAGTTTCCCCCGCATCCACAAAGAAGCCTTCTTTCCGAATGTCCTCCAGACGCTGGATAAAACGTGCATGATCCGTCATGGTATCCGGCGTAAAAGCTTCGAGCGGGTAACGGCGGAGAAGATCGCGTACAAATTCCGGCTCCATATAAGCCAGCAGGACGATTCCGAGGGCTCCGTTATGGAGGATACGCCTTCGGCCTATAAAGTTTCGGGGCTGGAAGCCCTCGTCGCTGTCAAACCTCATGAGATACTGGAGCGTTTCACCCTGGGGAACCGCCAGCACCGCAGAATGACCGGTTAGTTCCTGTAAATCCTGCAGGTAATGTGCAGCTTCCCGGTGGATATCCAGATGCTCTAGAACAATCCCCCCGTATTCCAGCGATTTATAGCCGAGACGATACGTGTTCTCTTTCGGATCATAATGAATAAGTCCATTTCGTTCCAGCGTCCACAGCAGCCGATAGACCGTCGCTTTGGCCAATTTTGTTTTTCTAATAATTTCTTCGATGGATTGATCCGGCCGCTCAAAGCTGAAGCAATTTAAAATTTGGATGGCACGCTCCACCGCTCTAACTGGTTCCACATTCAATTCCCGCATCGTCAAAACTCCGGTTCATCAAATTAGATTGCATCCTGTATGTGCCGATTATGTAAGTTATTGTGAAGGTTTCGGCATTCCATTCGCATTATACCACACTTTTAGCAGCGATGTGCTAATCATCTATGTTTTTGCATAAGAGATTGATAGATTTGCAAGTGACGTCAAACACCCACCGTTAAGCTTATCGGTGGGTGTTTGTTCGTCCTATTGGGATACAAGATTTAAAGCCGTCTGAATATTCGTCATATCGAGCTGAAGCTGCTCCTTCACTTCATATGGATGATACAAGCCATTCTGCACCATATAATTGGAAATTTGTTCGTGAGTAAGAATCGCTTCCTCCAGCTGTCTGCGTAAGACATCCTTAATTTCAGGAGTCGCGGTTTCTGTAAGAGCCAAGGCATACGTGATGACGCTGTTTTTGGCCGCTATAAGAAAATCCGTCGCAATGACTTGATCGGTCATCGTATTCATTCCCGTTAAATGCTCAAGAATCGTGTTCATTAACTCGCCTCCTACCTGATCGCTTGGGATAACAGATCGTTTAACTCCTGAATCTGTCTGGTTGATGACTGGACGTCTTGCTGCAAGATATCGTTCAACGCCGGATCTGATACCAACCTCTGCATCGTTACGGACTTCGTCAAGCAGACGGTTTTGAATGAGGCAATTTCATGAAGCTCCAGCGTTTCATGTAACCCGAACCTATTATTCATCTTTTCACAGCCTCCTATGCTTGGTCGTGCAGCGGACTTCCCCAGGTTTCAAACCGCTTAAGGTTTCAGAACGACTTTAATGCAGCCATCCGTTCTGGTGTCGAAAACTTCATAACCGTGCTTCGCTTGCTCCAGCGGCAGCACATGGGTAATGACATCGGCGGGATCGACCTTACCTTCAGCGATCAAGTTATACAGATAAGGCATATAGTGGATAACCGGCGCTTGCCCTGTTCGGATGTTCACGTTGCGCTGGAAAATATCGCCCAGCGGGAAGCCATTGTACCTCGCCCCGTACACCCCTGTGATTTGAATCGTTCCGCCTTTTCGTACAGCTTGAGAAGCGATTACAATTGCACCCATTGCACCGCCATGAAGCTTTAAACCCGATGCAAGAAACTCCATGGGGCTCATCTTTCCGCTCATGCCGACACAGTCGATGACAACGTCCGCCCCGCCCTGGGTTATTTCCTTCAGATGATTTCCGATGTTTTCTTCCTGTTCGAAATTGACCGTTTCCACTTTATTCGTCCGCTTGGCGTGCTCCAGCCGGTAATCGACGTAATCGACGGCAATTACCCTCTTCGCCCCTTTCAGCCAAGCGAACTTTTGTGCAAGCAATCCGACCGGGCCGCAGCCAAGGACGATCACGGTATCCCCGTCTTTCACCCCGGCATTGTCTATGCTCCAATAAGCCGTCGACATGGCGTCGGCCAACAACACCAATTTCTCATCCTCCACCTCCGAGCCTTCCGGAACCTTGAAGGACGTGAAGTTGGCGTAAGGGACCCTCAAATACTGCGCTTGCCCTCCGGGATACCCGCCCGTCGTTCCGGAATACCCGAAGTAGGCTCCCATATCTCCGTTTTTATTGGAGTTATCGCACTGACTTTCCAGCTGGTGCTTGCAGTAAAAGCATTCGCCGCAGGCGATATTGAACGGGATGATAACCCGGTCGCCTTTTTTGAGTTTGGTTACTCCCGGACCCGTTTCCTCAACAATCCCCATCGGCTCATGACCGATCACATAATCCGTAGGCAAATTGGGGATCATGCCGTGAATCAGGTGCAAATCCGATCCGCATATGGCTGTCGTTGTCAGCCTGACGATCATATCGTCTGCTTTTTCGATTTTGGGGTCTTGAACCTCTTTGACTTCGACATTTTTAATGCCTTGAAAGGTGACGGCTTTCATGTGATTGTTGTTCCTCCCTATTATTTGTCTGGTGTCGCGAATAAGCCGAGTCGAGAGGTATCTTCGGGAAAGAGCTTCATTTGGGCGATTTGAACCGTGGTCTGGGCGGCTTTCAGATCGATCGGGAATTGTTCGTTGACATCGTACGGATGCAGCCAGCCATTATGTATCATCAGCCGGCTGATTTCGTCATGCAGCGCAAGAGCTTCGTTCAATTGATTCTTCAATACGGTTCTGACTTCGGGGGTTATGGCTTCCGTTAATGCAATGGCGCAGTTTCTTACCCCGTTTTTGGCGGAGAGCAAGAAGTCAAGCGCAAACAGCGAATCGGCTTGATCGGGCATCCCCTCGGCGTTTCGGGGATCTAAATAATCTTCCATAATCGAGGCACCTCCAATTATTGAATCGGGAATTTGGCATACAGGCCTTGAAGCTGTTGAATAGCTTTAATCGATTGATCTACATCTTTTTGCATCAATGCTTTGAGGTCTTTATTGAACACCAATCCCTGCATCATTTTCGATTTCGTCATGCAAATCGTTTTAAAATTGAGCATCTCATGAATTTCCATCGATTCATGCGGCGCCAAGCCGTGTTGAGACATGTTCATCACCTCCTGTTCAACAGAGCTATTTTATCCTCAGAAATAAGGCTTATACAGTGACGTAACATATATTGTCCCGGCCATTTTTTAGGTATAAAAAAAAAAAAACAAAAACCGCTTGTCGTCCATACGACACGCGGTCTAGATTCGGTATTCGGCAGTCCTGAAGCCGTCCTTTATTCCCAAGGATAGTTCGTGATCAAATAATCGGCGAACTTCTTGCTCTCTTCCCTTCGAATTTTGCGCATTTCCGCCCGGTGGGCCGCCGTCTCGAACAATTTCTTTTCTTCCTCAGTCTCAGGGACGATCTGGGGAACTTGAACGGGCTTATTGTTTTCGTCCAGCCCGACAAATGTTATGAAGGACGTGGCGGCTATATTTCGTTCTCCGGTGCGCAAATCCTCCGTAATGACTTTAACGAATATTTCCATCGAGGTCCGGCCTGTCCATGTAACAAAAGACTCTAACGCCACGCTGTCCGTTGGCCGGATCGGAAACAAGAAATCCACCGAATCCATCGAGGCCGTAACTGCAGTAACCCGGCACAGCTTGGAGGCCGATATGGAAGCAATATCATCGATTTGAGACATTAATTTGCCGCCGAACATCGTATTATGATTGTTTACATCGGGCGGAAATACTCTGGAAATTTTGAAGCATCTTGTTTCCCTTACATATTTTTGTTCCAATCCCAACACGTCACTTTCTTCAATATGATGAACAGTCTCCCCAACTTCAGGTCCGTTATGCTTGTTTACAATTTCCAGTATATAGGTTACGCCCCGATGTGCCAAGCTTGCTTAAGGATTCAATTGATCCAGCTCCGCCGTTACTTTTTCAATCATTTGAACGAACGATGACAGCTCTTCGGAGCTGGCGGCCTGCGTTTGTGCCTGATGGGTCGTCTGCTCCGACTCCAATTTGACTTCTTGCAGCAAGCGCAGTATGATGTCAAGCTTGGCATGGATTTGTACAAGGGCTTCTTTGGATTTCGCGGCGAGCTTACGGATTTCATTGGCGACGACTTCAAAGCCGCGACCCAGCTCGCCGGCGCGGGCGGCTTCAATGGCCGCGTTAAGCCCAAGCAGCTGCGTCTGGGAGGATATCTCTTCCATAAGCGAGCCCATATGATGAATATATTCAATTTCCTGAGTCAGCTCATACACGGTGTCCAGTGACTTTTCCTGCGATTCCGCGGTACGGATGGCCGTTTCCGCCACCGATTGAGTACTCCCGCTTAGTTCAACCATCATCGAGGCCAGATCTTGCACGGCAGCGTTTATTCCTACCAGGAGATGTCCGCGTTCTTCGGCAAGCTTTTCCACTTTTTGCTTCTCTCCGGCCTCATAAGCTTCAAGCACCAGCTGCGAATCAAAATTAAACATCTTGGTAACGGCTTGAATAACCGGCAGCCATTCGTCCGGAAGCACATGCTGGAAATGGGCTGTGGCGAGATCCAAATAAAGCATGTAGGTTCCCAGATACCACTGTGTCGTTAACCCGATGCTGGAGTGCACCCCGCCGATAAAAAGTCTCCTGTTGATAAAAGACTCGTCGATCTTCCCCTCCGTCAGAGAGAGAAAATACCATCTCTGCGTCTCTTTAAGCCGATCGATTGTGCTATGGGCTTCAATAATTCGCCTAAGTTCGGGCTGACGCATAATGCGTTCATAGAGCTCGTCCACCAGTACGTTTACGACTTTTGAAAATTCCGCTTTTTTATTTTGCAGAAGCAATAAATCATCGGCCGTTATGCCGATGTAGTCCAGCTGCTCTTTGCGTCGACCCGATAAACCTTCCATGCACTCATCCCCCAAGTCAGCATTCATCTAATTCATATTCATTAGCATAAAATATTAATTGCTTAAAAAGTGTGACGTATATCACACGCCTGCGGCCATGAAAAAAGCCGCTTCCCTGAGCGGCTTCATCCCTGCATATTTTAATGAGAACCTATTACCACGTCACATAACCCGGTGATTGCGTACTCGCATGACCGAACATATCCATCACGGGAATCGTATAAGCGAATAAAATGAGCACAACCGTTAGAGCAATCCACACTTTCCAGCGCTCTAAATACCGCGGAGTCGCTTCTTCCGGTTCCGCCGCCTCGCCGATCGGATACTCTGTGTATCCATTGGGAGCGCGCAGCAGAGCCACAACATTATATATCATCAACGCCAGCGCGATGAACAGGATGATTCCTCCGATCGCCATCGCCGCATAGTAGGGCATCCACAGCACCGCATCCGGATGGTCCCCATACGTCGTATAGGCCGTTCGCCTTGGCGAACCCAACAGACCTACGGTGTGCATCGCGCCCGACATGAATAACATGCCGACGCACCAGATTACCGTCTGAATTATTCCCAGCCTGTTGATCCGCGGTGTCAGCAGCCGGTTGGTGACGGCCGGGATAAGCCAGTACGTAATGCCGAAGAACGTCAGCGCTACGCTGGTCGCCACCGTCAAATGAAAGTGTCCCGTCACCCACAGCGTATTGTGCACGACCACATTCATCTGATTGCTTGCATTCACAATGCCGCCCGCCCCTGCCGGAATAAAGACCAGCATGCCCATGAAGGGCGCAAAGAAGCGAACATCTTTCCAGGGAAGCAGCTTCACCCAGCCGAACAAACCGCGGGCACCCTTAGCTCTGCCGGCCGACTCAAAGGAAGCGAACAGGGAGAAAGCGGTCATGAGCGACGGTACGACGACCATGAACGTGAGGACGACCTGGATGAATTTCCACAGCGGGCTGATGCCCGGCTCCGTCAATTGATGGTGAAAACCGACCGGAATGGAGAACAGCAGAAGCAGGATGAACGACATTCTCGCCAAGGCGTCGCTGAATATTTTGCCGCCGATGATTTTGGGAATGATCACATACCAGCAAATATAAGCGGGCAGCAGCCAAAAATAAACGAGCGGATGACCGAAATACCAGAACAAGGTGCGGCTGAGCATGACATTGATTTTTTCCGTCCAGCCGAACGACCAGGGGATCAGCTGAACGAGAACCTCGACCGCCACGCCGATCGTCGCAATTTGCCAGAGCAGCATGGTGCAGACCGCCATAAATCCGAACAGCGGCGATAGCTTGCCGCGATGCGTTTTTTTCCAATACATGTAATGATAGAAAATGCCGAAGCCGCTGAGCCAGCTGCCTACCACCACCAAAGCTAAACCGATGTAAAAGTACGGAGAAGCTTTAAGCGGCGCGTAAAACGTATATAACACGCTTGCTTTATTCAACAAAATCATGACTACGTCGATCAGTGTGCCGAGCGACATGAGGACAAACCCCGCCCAGCCAAGCCGGTGCGTTAGGGGGAGCAGCTCGCCGCCCATCGTCTTGGAAACTCCCGAATACAGGAAGCCGATAATAAAATAAGTGGTAAAGACAAGCGCCATCAGCACGCCGTGGGCGGTGAGAAGCTGATAATAGCCGATGCCTCCAGGCAGCGTATACATCCCTCCGCGCACGACGCTTTGCAGCAAACCGGCAATGCCTCCAAGCAGCAGCGCCACGAAAGCAAACACAATATGGGCGACAACAAGCGCCCCGTCTCTACGGTTGAATGATTGCGATTGATTTGAATTCATGGCATTCCCTTCCCTTTTGAAATCGCTTATTTCACGACAATTACGGTATTCATATATTCATGACCGGTGCCGCAATATTCATTGCACAGGATGAGATACTCGCCCGGCTTCGTAAATTTGTGGGAAATTTGACTGACCTCCCCCGGAATCACCATCATGTTCACGTTGGTCCCCGGGATTTCAAAGCCGTGGATCACGTCCGGGCTGGTAATCGTAAAATGAACCGTAGACCCGGCTGGCACTTCCATTTTGTTCGGGGAATATCCGAATGCGTAAGCAATCATCACAGCCTCGTATTCGCCATCCGCAACCTGCTTGATGCCCGGCGCATCGAACGGGGCGGTTTCCTGTACCCGGGTCGGATCAATCATATGACGGTGCGGGCTGGGTGGCTGAGCGCCCATGGCAAAAGCGGATATGCCCAAAATACCGAGAAATACAAACAGCATGGCTAACCCGAATGTGAGCCAGATTTTCTCCAAACGATGAATGTGCATCGGCTTTCCTTCTTTCTTTATTTCGTTATTGTCGAACGATGAACAGGATGAAAACCGCCAGCCACATCAACACCACAAATGCACCCAGCGCCATGACGCTGACAAACGTGCCCTTGAATTCCGTTTCTTGGTTAGGCTGTTCCGGTATGGACCTAGACTCCGTTCGCTCCTTGATTTGCTGCAAGTCGGCGCTCACTTTAACCCCTCCCTCATTTGAAGCGCGGTTTGACGTTTCTCATGTTTCTATTGTATCGATCGCATAACGATCCATCTGTGATTTTTTGCACAAGCGGGCTGCCGCTGCCGTCGAGGCATGTTCCGAAGTGTCGAACGGACAAGTCATCCTGACTCTCCATGCGGAAGAACATTACGCCAAGCTTTCGATCAAAGACAATGGGATCGGGATGAGCGAGGATCAAATGAAGCGGCTTGGCACGATTTATTTCTCAACAAAATCAAGCGGAACCGGGCTGGGACTTACCTTTTCCTACCAGGTGATTCATGCCATAGGCGGCTTAGTAAGCGTGTCCAGCAAGACGCAAGGAGGTACAAAGTTTACCATCTCACTCCCCTTGTACGGCCCCAAATAAGAAAAAGCTCCTGACCGACAGGGGCATGGAGCGGGAACAACAAAAGGCCAGACTCAAAGTCTCGCCCGGGGGATCCATCGTGAAGCCGCTAGATTTCAATATCAATCACAATGCCATCAAGTCTTCCTACGCTCCGAATAAAGGCCGAGCAGGCATGATGCTCCGTATTGGCTTTATACGCGTCAAGAGCCGCCCGATCCTCGAAACCAACTTTCAGCACAACCGGGTACCCTTGATTTCGGTCTGAACTGCCATTAAATTCATCCTACCAAGACAATTACTTGGGGTTGTTGGGATCGCGCTGCAATTCGTATCGATTGACGGGACGGCCTAAGCCGCCATAATGCACCTCAAGACGCACGATCCCGCGTTTCTCCAGAAATTCCAAATACCGTCTGGCGGTTACCCGGGAGATGCCTACTCCTGCCGCGGTTTCCTCCGCAGACAGTCGGCCGCCCTGAAGCTTCATCACGCTGAGCACCTGCTTAAGCGTCGCAGCATTAAGCCCTTTAGGCAGATCGTCGGACGGGACTTGCACATCATCAACCGGAGCTTCCTTCGTCCCCGCTTCATTCGCGGTTTCACCGCTGATCAGAAGGTCATCCAACTGATCCTGCGTTACCGATTCCCCCGGTCTAAGCGCCATTTGCTGTGCACGGTATCGTTCCAGCGTTTGCCGAACCCGCTCCATCTTGAAAGGTTTAATGATATAATCGAACGCGCCATTGCGCATCATCGTACGCACCGTCTCCGTATCCTTCGCAGCCGTCACGACGATCACATCGACAGGCAGCATGCTGGAACGGAGGCGCTGCAGGGTGGCGATCCCGTCAAGCGACGGCATGAAGATGTCAAGAAAGACTAGATCCGGCTTAAGCTGCTCGATCAGCTTAAGACCTTCCAGACCGTTGGCTGCCGTACCTACAACCTGGAACCCGTCCACCTGCTCTACAAACTGGCGGTTCACTTCCTGCACCATAGGATCGTCTTCAATCAGCAGCACCCGAAAATGCGGTTTCTCTGTGTTACTCATCACGGACACTTGCCCCACCTTTCATCGGAAAAATAATTTCCATCGATGTGCCCAAACCGACCGCCGATTCACATGTTAACTTGCCGTTCCCTTTCGTTACAATATCGTTCAACAAATACAGGCCCATACCGCGGTTCTCCCCCTCCTTGGTGGAAAAACCGCGTTCCAGCATGCGGTCCATCGTTTCTTTCGACATGCCGCATCCGTTGTCCTCGACAGCTATGGACAGCAGTTCATCATTTTGCTCGATGCTGATGTACACTTCTTTATGTTCAGCGTCCAAAGCGACAAGCGCATCGAAGGCATTTTCGATCAGGTTGCCGAGCAGCAGTACGAAATCATGACGGTCCAGCAATTTTGGAAAGCGCTCCAGCCTGCTGTTCGGATCGATCCTGATCTCGATGCCCAGCTCCTTGCCGCGGCTGATTTTGCCCAGCAGCAGTCCAGCCACGCCGTCATCGTCGAAGTGCTGCTGCAGAAACCGGGTGATCTCCTCCTGCTGCTCGGCGATTTCGAACAAGTAGTTGAGCGCCTCCTCCTGCTTGCCGAGCTGAATCAGTCCCGCCGCCGTGTGTATTTTGTTCATATACTCATGATTTTGCGCGCGCAGAGCATGAACAAACTCACGGACGCCTGTCAGTTCTTCGGCCATCCTCGTCACTTCGGTCCGATCCTGAAAGATTCCGATGGCCCCGACCGTATGACCCTGCTCGCGGATCGGAATCTGGTTGCTCCACAGGATGGCCGCTCCGAATTTCAGCTCTCTGCCCAGTTCCGGCTGACCCGAATCGAGCACCTCCATCAGCCGCGTTTCCGGAATGACATCGCCGATCGGCCTGCCGGTCACATCGTCGCTTATACCGAAAATTTGTTTGGCGCGCTCATTGAAAATCGTGATGGCTCCGCCGCGGTCGATGGCAATAACCCCCTCGTGCATCGCCTGGAACGCCGCCGTACGTTCCCGAAACATACTGGCGATTTCCTGCGGCTCCAGATTGAACATCTGCCGCTTGATATGGCGGGCCAGCAGTACAGAGCCTAAAATACCGAACAGCAGCGACAGCAGCGAGGTAACGACGACCGAACGCTTCTCTTCGCCGATCAGCTCATCCACGCCCGGCAGCAAACCTCCCGCTACAACAACCCCTACCTGCTCGTGCGCGGCATTCATGACCGGCACGAACGCTCGAAGACCGACGCCCGCTTCGCTTCGCACTTTGGAGACATAGGTGTGCTCGGCGAATGCGGGATCGTCCTCTTCTGCGGCGAATATTCCGCCGATGCGACTCGATAACGGATGGGACAGCCGCTTCCGGTTCATGTCAACGACGCTTATATAGGCCACATTATTCAATATCCGGATCTTGTCCGCTACTGGCGCAATATGGATCGCAGCATCGGGACGGCCAATGCTGTCCACGACGTTCGGCAGGTTAGCGACCGTTTGAGCCGTAATCGTCAGTCGGTGTTTCAGTTCATCCTCCTTGAGCCGGGTGAGGCTTCCGATCAGAACGATTCCGCCGATCAGAAGGGAGAATAGGACCAGCCCGAACGAGAGCAGCATGATTTTCCAATAGATGCGAAGCCGATGCAAGAGTTCCCCGTCCTTTCGCACGGTTTATTTTTCTATTTCATTGTGAAATAATAGGGCTGAAATAGCAACCAGGAGGTGAGCCCCCATAAAAACTGTTGCGGGAATCAGCATTTTTCTTGTGCTTGGCTTGCTTGCCGCCTATCTGATCGGGTTTCAACCCGATATCGGAGGCGAGCTGCCGTACGATGACGAGCACACCGGTCTTAAAGACCGAATCGTGATCAAATTCAGCCATGTCGTCGCCGAGAATACGCCCAAAGGGCTCGCCGCGGCGCATTTTGCCGAGCTTGTCAAAGAGAAGTCGCAAGACCGGGTCGAAGTTCAGGTGTTCCCGAACGGGATGCTGTATGCGGAAGACAACGAAATCACCGCCCTTCAGCATGACGACGTTCAAATGATCGCTCCGTCGTTCTCCAATATGAACGTGATTGATCCCGCATGGCTGGTGATGGATCTGCCGTTCGCTTTTCGGAATCAACAGGAAGTGGAGCGCGCCCTGCAAGGGGTACTGGGCGAAAGGCTGCTCGCGACGCTGGAGCCACACGGCATGAAAGGAGCGGCCTTCTGGCATAACGGCTTCCGGCAAGTCACCAACAACGTCCGCCAGCTGCGGACGCCTGAAGACTTTCAGGGCTTGAAATTCCGAATTCAGCCCAGCCCGGTGTTAAAGCGGCAGTTTGAAGCGCTGGGCGCATCGACGATCAGCACCCCTTTTAATGAAATCTACCGCAGTCTGAAGAACGGCAAGGTTGATGGACAGGAGAACACCATTTCCAATATTCTCAGCAAGCGGCTGTACCAGGTTCAACGCTTTATTACCATCAGCAACCACAGTTATCTTGGCTATATCGTCACCTTCAACAAACGGTTCTGGGAGGATCTCCCTCCCGATGTACAGCAGCTTCTTAAGGAAGCGTTAGCGGAAACCTCGGATTGGAATAACCGTGAAGCCTTGTCACACGAGAACCGGCTGCAAATGCTGGCTCAAAATCAGTCGATCGAGATGACGACCCTTTCAGATGCGGATAAAGCGCTTTGGAGACAGCGATTCGAGCCCTTGTACCAAGAGTTCGCCGACATCATCGGGAGCGATTTGATGAAAGAAATTCCATGACCAAAACGAACTAAACAAACAATATGACCGTATTCTTGTTTTGATCCGTCTTCTTTTATACACTTGGGACACGAAATAAAACGTTTTCAGAAAATGAAAGTGAGGCTGTGTCCCATGAAGTTTCGGATCAATTTGAAGAACTTGACCGTTCAAGTCGTCATTGCCATCATACTCGGTATTCTCCTTGGACATTTCTTCCCCGCTACGGGCGAAAAATTGAAAGTCCTCGGCGATGTCTTTATCAAAATGATTAAAATGGTTATTGCCCCCATTGTATTTTTCACCGTTGTGCACGGGATCGCAAACATGGGGGATATGAAGAAAGTCGGTCGCATCGGCGGGAAAGCGCTTTTATATTTCGAAATCGTAACGACGATCGCGCTTGGGATCGGTCTTGTCGTCGTCAACCTGATCAAACCGGGGGCCGGGATCGATGCATCCAAGGCAACCGGCGACATCTCCAAGTATGCCAAAGCGGCGGAAGCCAATCACGGCATTGTCGACTTTCTTGTTGGCGTCGTACCTGATAATGTCGTCGCCGCCATGGCCGGCGGGGATCTGCTGCCGATCCTGTTCTTTGCGATCCTGTTCGGTCTGTCTATGACGGCTATGGGCGAGAAAGCCCAGCCGATCATTCAATTGTTCGATAAGCTTTCGCAAGCCTTCTTCGGTGTCGTGAACATGGTCATGAAGGTGTCCCCGATTGCCGCCTTCGGCGCCATGTCGTACACGATCGGCAAGTTCGGGATTGGATCTCTTACGTCTCTTGGAAAGCTGATGGGTTCGGTTTATATCACGATGGCCTTGTTCATTATCGTCGTTCTCGGCTTGATCGCCAGAGCATACGGCTTCAGCATTTTCAAATTTATCGCCTTCATTAAAGAAGAAATCATGCTGGTGCTCGGCACCTCTTCTTCCGAGTCGGCGCTGCCGCGCATGATGGATAAGCTCGAGAAATACGGCTGTTCCAAATCGGTAGTCGGACTTGTCGTTCCAACCGGCTACTCGTTCAATCTGGATGGCACCGCCATCTACCTGTCTATGGCAGCCATGTTTGTCGCCCAGGCTTCCGGTGTGGAGATGACCATCTGGCAGCAGCTTACGCTGCTTGGCATCCTGATGGTGACCTCTAAAGGCGCTGCAGGCGTTACGGGTTCGGGATTCATCACGCTGGCTGCCACCTTGGCCGCCTTTCCTTCCATCCCTCTGGCGGGTATGGCATTGCTCCTCGGCGTCGACCGTTTCATGTCGGAAGCGCGCGCCATTACGAATCTGATCGGCAACGGCGTAGCAACCGTCATCGTCGCCAAATCGGAAAACGAATTCCACCCGGGCGGACATCCCGAATCGGCCGAACAAGCGGCGGAAGGAACAAATTCCATCAAGAACAGTGTAGCCAAACCGGTCTAAGCCTTATACAAAATTTTTACGCCAAAGGAGCTAACCATAGGATTAGCTCCTTTGGCGTAATCAGTGAATAAAGCAGCTTATCCGCGGCTGCCGGAATCGGAGCTACCCCAATTCGGCTTTTGGCTGCCTTGCGGCAGCCCTATGGCTGCGAGACACGACTACGCTCAAAGTACCGGCAATAAGCAGTAATAATCCGGTATAACCGACCAGCCCCGACCACCCGAATCGACTCCATACCAATCCGCCTATCGGACTCATCATACTGGAGCCTGCATAATAAAACAGCAGGTATATCGACGAGGCCTGAGCCTTCTGATCTGGCGCGGCCAGCTTTCCGACCCAGCCGCTCGCTACAGAATGGGCGCCGAAAAATCCAAAGGTGAATAGGGAAACCCCTATGATTTTAAGCAACAGCGGCATGCTTATCGTCACACACGCCCCGGTCAGCATGAGGGCAATGGCTATCGCGATCACCTTGGAATGAGGCATGCGGTCGGTAAGCTTGCCCATCCAGGCCGAGCTTAACGTACCCATCAAATAGACAACAAATATGGAGCTTACTAACGTCTGGCTTAATTCATAAGGAGGAGCCAGCAAGGGAAAGCTGATAAAGTTAAACAGGGAAACAAAAGCACCCATCAGCAGGAAACTGATCGCGTACAGAGCGAGCAGCCTTCGATCCTTCAGCAGCCGGAATACATGGATGCTCCGCCGTGACTTCACGTTCGAGGTTTGGTATTTGGACTCGGGCAACAGAATCCAGAATAAACCTCCGAACGTCAAGCTGATGACCCCAAGCATCCCGATCGCAACATGCCAAGTGAAATAATCGGACAAAGCCCCGACAACCAAACGGCCCGCCATGCCGCCTACACTCGTCCCGCTTATATAAATACCGATGACGGTCCCCAAGCGGCTTGAATGAAATTCCTCACTGATATAGGCCATTGCTATGGATGGAAAGCCAGCCAATACGATACCTTGCAGAGCACGAATCACCAGCAGCGGCTCGAGCCGATGGCACAAAGCCGCCCCGACCGAAAGCAGCCCTGACAGCAGCAAAGCGAAGGTCATCGTTCTTTTCCGCTTCAGCCGGTCGGAGAAAAGGGAGACGATAAACAGAAAAAATGCGAGAAATCCGGTGCTAACCGACAGCGTCAAGCTCGCGGTGGCCGGCGATACCCCAAATTCCTTCGTCAGCACCGGAATCAGGGGTTGTGTGCTGTAGAGCTCCGCAAATGTGACAAAACTGCCTAAAAAGAGCGCGATTATGGCGCTTGCATATTGCCTGCTTCCCGGTTGTATATATTCCATGAATCTTGCAGCCTTTCTGTGCAGCCGGATAGGTTTGATAGAGATACCTATATTAAAATACCATATTTGGTGACCGAACAAAAACGAACAAAAAAACAAAAGATCGCAAGCACTGAAAACTTCGGGCTTCAGGCTTGGCGATCTTTTTGTAATTTTTTACAGAGTCATGATTTGATAATCATCAGCAATGAACTGCGCAACACTTAGATGTCCGTCCCGTTCCCCTATTGTGGTCAAACCCGACGCTCGCACTTCATCTTTGACACCGAATGCATGAGCACATTATTCGCACACCCCTGCGATGAGGCCAAGGTTTTTAACAGCTTTGTACAGCGGGTTGAAGTCACTGGCAGGATCCTCAAACTTTTTAACCCATACCGTACCGGCACCATCAAAAAATACCTTCACCTCATGCCCCGCTTCATGCAATTCCTTTGCGTATAAAAGCGAGTGCAGCGCCCGTCCCAATTCAGCTTCTGAAGCATGTACAATAATCGCGATTTTTTTCATCGGTAGTTCCTCCCTTATTATATGTTTGATTGCTCCAATTTTTTCATCCATAGCAAGTTCCGGTTCGTTATCTATATTCAACGATGGGCAGTTGAACCAGCTCCCATGATACTCGACTCCTTTCTGTAAGATGAGACCATCTTACCCCAATCATCCGCTTCCTTCTGTAATGTATCTTACAAAAGATAAGTAATGGACTCCCCGAATTCTCAGAACTTCGGATCATCCATTTTCTTATTCCTTACAGCCGAATTCAAGACACGCTTTAACCTTCCTTTGGTGGATTGAAATGGTTTTCCTTCCGGTTCGAATCATTCCTTCTTTCATAAGTTCATTTAATATAACAGTGACCGCCTCTCGCGTCGCACCGATCATATTGGCAACTTCTTGATGAGTTAAGGCCAAGTCTATTTTTACCAGTCCTTCATCCTCAACTCCAAACTTCTCCGAAAGCTTGAGCAGCAAATGGAGAATTCGTTCTCTCACATCTCCAAGAGCCAGCTTTTCCAACATCTCATCTCTATCCCTAAGCATGCTGCTTAATTCCGTTAAGAATCTCATGGCTAACTGGGGCCTCTTCGCTAAGAAATTCTCAAAATGCTCCTTTAGAACGGAACAAATCAACGTTTCTTCCATGGTTTCAATATAGATTCCCTTTGTGCCGAACGAGAACGTGTCGATCTCTCCAAACATGTTTCCCTTACCCAGGATTCCAACGGTGAACTGCTTTCCTTCAGCATTGATTTTATATAAACGAAGCTTTCCCTCTTTGATAAACGCTCTTTTCGTAAATATTGTTGCTAAAAGATAAGGTTTTAAAAACTTAATTAATGATTTGAATAAATATCAATATAGTTTGCGTCATTCCAAGGGAAATCCCTAATTAACACAATTTCGAATCTATTTTCATTTAAGAGTTGTTTTGCTTCGAAAGTAAAGTTGTACCCTAAAGCAATTTTTTTATTAGTTGTATCCCCAAATTTCTTTAAGGCTTTTTTTACATCTTTTGAAAGAACAACATCTCTATTGTTCTTTAAAAAGAGGATTGCATTATATAGTTTTTCTTTATCCTTCGGTTCGGGTAAAAGCTTGCTGTATTGCGGGGGAGCTAGTTTTTTCAACTTTTCGAAATTGACGTTTTGGAAAATTGAAATCTTTATATTGTTTCACCTCCCGAAACTTATGCGATTCTAAATTGCTGGATAGTTGTAAAATTAGCTCGCTTACATGTATCCAAAAGCATTTTCTTTTGCCTGTCGGTGTGCTCTAGTTTTTTATGCAACTCTAAGAATCGGAACCAGAACATGTAGTTGTCGATGTACTTGGTCGCAACTCCTTGGAACCTATCCATCCATTGTTTTAAGCGGCTATGGAACGAGTTGACGTGTTGGATGTGGTAAACAGACTTTAACACATGCTTCCCTCGCGGTAGGATTTCGTGTGTCAATCCTTTCATTTTAGCGAACTTCTTGTAATTTGTCGCACTATCTGTGCAAAGCAAAGAAGAAGGCGATATGTGACCTCCGATGACCTTATCAATTTCTTCGGCTCTGATGCGTCCACGACCGCCCATTTGACAAATGATATTACCGTTTCGGTCATGGGCGACCACTATGCTTACTTGCTCTTTGGAGATTCCGCGTTTGCGTTGCTCTTTCTTTTCGTCCGTAACCTTGCGACCCCGTTTCCGTGCATGGCGGTGAGGAATACCGCCTTTACGCCCCTTCTCGGACTCCAGGAAGTGAGTTTCGTCGCTTTCAATAATTCCGCTAAGCTGGATGTTGCCGAGGGAACGGAGTGCGTTAAGAATCTTATGCCGCCAGTAAAAAGCGGTCGAAATGTGTATGTTAAGCCGCTCTACGATTTTGGGAAGCGTATAACCCTCGACCATCAATTCGAAGTATTTGAGCCACAGATTCGGTTTGTGGGTGCCAGCCATCGGCGTTCCAGTCAAATCGTTGAAGGTTTTATTGCAGTCTTTGCACAAGTAACGCTGGCGACCGCGATACTTGCCGTTCCGCTTTACACTCATGCTTCCGCAGTGAAGACAAGCTAAACCGCCCGAGAACTTTGCTTCTCGAATATCGCCCAACACTCCGTGAATTTTGGGTGCAGGAAATAGCGTGTCTTTCATCGCATCAAACAAGCGGTGCTGCTCCTTCTCGGGCAAGTCGGAGAAATATTCATATACTTTCAGCCAATCCACTCAAAAGCCCCCTACGAAATAATTGTTCGAAGTATTATACATTATCTCCATAAGAGCAACAATATATACGAAAACAGCGTTGATAAAAAACAGACCGTCACGATAAGTGTCCGGGGTCTGAATTAATGTTCCTTTGGGTAGAGCGTTAAAATGAGTCATGGGTGCCATTTGGTCAAGCTCCTTCAAATCTTCCTCGGGAAGCGCCTCAAAAATGCTGATTCTAGATAAATACCATAGCTTATCCATCATGTCTTAGCAGTGCCTCCTTTATTTTCTGCGGATCGAACGTATGGAAGGTTTGGGTACCCACAATAATCAACGGCGTAGCAATTCCGCCAAGCCTAAGCATTTCATCAAAATTCCCCTTGTTATAGCCCACATCCAGTTGATGATAAGGCATACCCGTTTCTTGAAAAAATTGAATCGCTTTCCGGCATGCAGAGCAGTGATCGCTTGTATAAATCGTTATTTTCATCGGACTCACCGCCTATACTTACGTATTGTTGAGTTCAGGCGCCCCTCTCTTGATCCAGCTTTCCACACACCTATTTTCTAAAATTAAGTGTCTATTTTTACTATAGAACATCACTGAAGGCTGCTCTGTAATATGGATTACAAGAACGAAAAGGCCCTAATGTCCTCATTCCTATTCCCGACGAAGTGAAGTTCAATCGGAAAAAGAAGAAGGGTTGTAGGGCCATTGTGTGCTTCTTGTGCTATTTTTTATTAACATGTGCACAAAGGCTGGTATTTTATGCAGAGGTAAACAGGGTTATTGACTGACCGTATATGTGATGCTGAAGAAGTTCTGGGAGCGGCGTAACTTCTATCCTAATTTAATGCTTTGCAACTTTATATAGTATTTGTTGAAGGCTGTCTGTCGGCGCGCTTGGACAGCCGACCCTTTTGATCCTCGCCGTCCACTTCGCGTACAGCGTGACGTCGCTCGTTCCCATGTTTCCTGTGTTGTCAGGCACTTCGTACCCTCGGAGAGAGTATTGTTAAGACAATTGCTGTATGCTTCCTTTCCACGAAAGTATACCGCCTTGTAATTGTGATATCTTCGAATAACCGTTTTTCTTTAAAATGAATGCCGCCTGCTTGCTCCGCATCCCCCCGCGGCAATACAACAAAATCTCTCTGTTCTTTGGAACTTCGTCTAGGCGTCGTTTTAATTCCGACAAAGGGATATTTACAGCCCCAGGAATAAAGCCTTTACTATATTCTGTTTTTTCTCTAACGTCTATAAGCACATGATTAGAGCTGCGTTCAATCTCTTTCTCAAAATCATTTGCATTATAGTTTCTCAAACCTTTCAGCGGCACTAAACGCGTATACATAAAAAAACCTATTATAGCTACTGCTGTGATACATAGCACCCAAACTAAACTAAACAATTTGTTCATCCCTTTCACGATTAACTGTATGCCGTGTCTACATGTTTTAAGCTTTGAAGTCGTTAGAGCTTTTGCACTGTCAGCCATTCTACCATCCGGTTTGCCACAAGTTTCCAATCAGCCTCCAACATCATATCGTGCGCCATATTAGCGAAAATTTCCGGAACAAACGAGGCAACAACTAAATGGAAGCAGATTGGTTCGTGGTTAAAAGATATTCATGCCCAAATAGATGCGCTTAATGTAGAAGTTAATGAAAAACAAGATTACTATCGCATGCTGGACAAGCTTCGTGAAGAATTAATGTCGGTGACTATTGATAAGGCTCACATCAGAGCACTATTGTTATTTCTCGAACAACTTCCGGAATTGCGAGGTAACTGTAAAAGGATCAAAGATTCCTTAAAATTATAATTTAGGGATTGAAGCTTGCCCCGTTAAATAAGGTATTAAACTGACTTAGAGTTCAACCTGCTCCGCGTGTATGGGTATTACTGTGGAGTACGGAAAAGTTACGACTACTTTAAGATAGACCGCGCTTTAAAAACCTTTACGGTTAATGTTGATCTCGCCGTCGCAATTGACGGAGTTCGCGGCAAGGGAACACCGCGTTCACACCCTCACGTTCGGCAGCCGAACGTGAACAAGAAACGAAACGATGAGACAGTGCTTACGTGGCGAAGGACTGCAGCCATTATCATTGTTCGCGCGGGATCTACAGCAAACAGCTGACACCTACATCGGTGTCGGTTGTTTTTTTGCTTTCACTGGAACGTATTAAGAGAACGTCTACGAAAAATAAAGTCATACGATCTCGTGTGCTATAATAGGTATCACGATCGACTAAAGAGGAGAGAAAAACCAGTGAGACTGAAAACGTTAGTCGTAATCACCCTAGCGATGCTACTGCTGACCTCAATGGGTTTCCAACAGGGAGCGTTAGCGAGCACAGAGGGTAAAGCAACGAAGAAGTGGGAACTCAAGAACGCATTGAGCTTCGAGGTGTCCGACGTTCAAATGGTCGGAAACAGCGATGTTGTCTATATAAGCCGAAGTGAAGGCGGGTATGCCCGAAGCTTAAACCGCGTAAGCACGAGCGGAAAGCTGCATGGGTCGGTGCAATGTGCCGATGCAGCTCGCACCCTCCCTGACGAATGGTTACACCCTTGTTCCGCTGCGGGCCGTAGGTGAGTTATTGAACGCGGACGTTCAGTGGGATGCTTCTTCACGAAGCGTAATCATCAATAGTAAATAAATGGTCAAGTTCCCCCAAGCCCTAGCGGTTGTAGGGGAGTTGAACCCCTGTCCTTAAACTAGTTCATTTGACTTTAAAGGAGATTTTTTTCCTTTTCTTTGATTTTAGAAATCAGATTCTTTTGGGATATCTAAATCTAAAATAATCCCATTCGGTTTAGTGCCACTATAAGTTTTGCTATTGCTACTGATTTTCTATCCACGATACATACATATGGGGACGTGATTTATTCACGTCCCCTTTACGTCCCCAACTATTCCTTTACTTAAATCCCTTACTCAAAAAACTCACGCTCAGTTCTGTGTAACCGAGTGAGTTTCTTCTAAGTATACCTTTAATCGAAATCGTAGCGTTGCTCCTTGAAGGGATCGCCATACATGTGATACCCGTTCCGTTCCCAGAAGCCCGGCTTGTCTTTCTCCATAAATTCGATGCCGCGCAGCCACTTCGCGCTCTTCCAGAAGTAAAGATGCGGAACGACCGCGCGCACGGGAGCCCCATGCTCGGGCGTCAGCAGCTGGCCGTTGTGGCGGATGCCAAGGAACGTCGTGTCGCGCAAGAAATCGTCCAGCGGCAAATTCGTCGTCCAGCCGTGCTCGGCGTGCAGCATCACGTATTTCGCTTCCGGCTTCAGCTTAACCAGTTCCATGATTGTCGCGACCGAGACGCCTTCCCAGACGTTGTCGAGCTTCGACCACGTCGTTACGCAGTGAATGTCATTATGGAACTCGCGCATCGGCAGCGCCAGAAATTGTTTATAGCTTAAAGTAACTTCCTCTTCCACCAGTCCGAATAGGCGCAAATCCCATTTGCTCATATCATTGTAATACGGAACGCTGCCGTAGTGCAGAACGGGAAAGCCGTCGGTTAGCGTTTGGCCCGGGGGAACGCGGTCGGCGATATTGTCATTTGTGAATTTGGTTTCGTTTGCCATGTTAATGATCAACCTCCTTAACATTGGGGAGTATTACATATTACATATAGTATAACCGTATCAGCCAAGTTTGACCATGCGGTCCATTAAGCGCCAGGATGAAGCGCCTCAACGAGCCGGTGCGCCGGAAGAACCCGGTCGGCCCGAACCGTGCAGCTGCCGGGATCGGCAAGCGAAGCAAGCACATGCTGGACGACGCCGGCAAACCCTCTTCGGTATAAAATGGTGTCCCAGCTGCCGAACGTTTGCTCGCGGGGGGCTTCGCCTCGCTCCATCCAAACCGCTCTCTCCATGTTCAGGACCTCGGCGGAACGTCCGCCGCCATGCAGCTCCAGCTTCTCTAGGTCGGCTCCCGCCAGCCGCGCCATCCCGAAATGGGCGATCGCCCCATCGGCGCTGCCTGCCGAGTCCGCATTCCCTTGTCCGAACAGCAGCGTGCCCGAGCCGAGCACCAGCCTGCCTTCGGCATCCGTACGCTCCAAGTACGATCCGACCTTGAAAGCGTCCCCGCCTAGCCACAACAGCAGATCGAGCATATGGATCAGATCGTCGTAAAGCGTATGCCGGGCGCATTGATTTTGCAGCTTGGTGCGGTGTTTCGAGACGGTAACTGCGTCAAAGCCGCCAGTTTGCGCCAGCCAACGCCTGGCCTCCGTATAGAGTGGAGCAAACCGGCGATTAAAGCCGACGGCCAGCAGCAAGTTATGATCGAGGGCGTAGTCTGCCATCCGCTGCGAGGCCTGCAAATCATAGGATAACGGCTTATCCACGTAGACGTGCGCGCCCGCTTGCAGACAAGACATGACGATATCCTCATGCGTTTCCGTCGGACTGTGCACGAACACGATATCCGGCTTGGCTTCCTTCAGCAAATGCTCGACCGAGGCAAAACGCCCCGGTATCCGATACTGCGCGCCGATCCGTTCGACTGTGGCCGGATTGCGGCTTGACAAGCCGACGATATCGACATTATCGTTTGCCGAAAGCAGCGGCATGTATACCTTTTGGGCGATATCGCCCAGACCGACGATGCCGATCCTTGGTTTCATCCGAACCCCTCCTTCACCAAAATTTGATAAAACCTCCAGCACCAAGCGACTTTCAAGGGACCAAGCGTTATGGTAATATAAAGGTTGGCGATCCCACCGCTTTCGCCTGATCCGTACCTTACTTCTGGGGGATTTCACTATGCATAAAATGAAAACCCGGCTTTTCGCCGCCTCGCTCGTCGCGTTCGCGGTACTGCTCGGTTTGGCCGTCTATTACGAATCAACGGTTTACTTGTATGCCGCCAGCGCCTTGCCGATCCTGATCGTCATCTGGCTGCCCGATATCGAACGGCATCAATATATTCGTCCCAAGCATCGCAAGCGGGTCAGCCTTCGCGTCCATTCGGGAGGCGTGAACGGCAAGGTAACGATCTCGTTCGACCCCGGTTTCGTCCGGTGGCGGAAGGCCGGCAAGCTTTATTTTCACTTGGACAGCCTCAAGCGGGAGGAAGCTCCCGAAACGAACATGAAACCCGGTAAAGCTGCAGACGCCGGACTTCCGGTACTGTCTTATGACTTGTCGGCGCACCCGAGCAAGCCGGGATGGATCGGCATCGACCTCAAGCAGCTTGCCGAACGGACCGCAGGACTATCCGTCACGACCGACGAAGTGACGCGACTGACGATTCGTTTGGGCGATCTCGAGGAGATGGCCGTCCGGCAAATGGCAAATGCCGTTCCCGTGACATCTGGAAGCAAGCAGATGCAGGCTTAATACATGAAAGCAGATGACCGCCTTCGGGTAACCAACCGGGCGAATCATCTGCTTTTTTCGTTAAGCGGAACCGGATGAACTTTCGTTACGACTTGCCCAGCAGCCTGGCCAGTGTGCGTACCGTCGCCCCGGTGCCTCCTGCCGGCTCGGTGCCCCGCTCGCTCCACAGCCAGGCCGTGCCTCCCGTATCGAGGTGAACCCAGGGGGTTTCCCCGGCGAAATGCCCGATGAACAAACCCGCCGTAATACAGCCCGCCCAGCGGTCGCGGCCGGTGGCGTTCTTGATGTCGGCTACGCGGCTCTTGAGCATGTCCCGGTACTCCGGATAGTTCGGCAGCGGCCATATTTTCTCGCCCGCTTCCTGCGCGTTCGCGAGCACCTCTTGAAGCAGGGCGTCATCATTCGTCACCGCGCCCGTCGCGACATCCGCGAAGCTGACCAACACGGCCCCGGTCAAGGTAGCCACGTCGATCAGGCGCGTAGCGCCCAGCTTTTTCGCATACAACACGCCGTCCGCCAGCACGATCCGCCCTTCCGCGTCCGTATTCAATACTTCCACCGTTTGTCCGTCCATCAGCTTCACGATGTCGCCCGGCTTGAAAGCCGCTCCGGACGGCATGTTCTCGGCGGTCGGAATGACCATGACGACATCCATCGGCGGTTTCAACCGCCCTAGCACATGGATCAGCCCCAGCAGGACGGCGGCCCCGCCCATGTCGCTGATCATTTCTTCCATCCCGTCGGGCTTCTTGAGCGAGATTCCGCCGGTATCGAAGGTGATGCCTTTCCCGACGAGGCCCAGCACGCCCGCCTCCGGCGACGAGGCTCCGCGGTAGCGGACCGCGATCATGCGCGGCGGGTTGACGCTGCCTTGGCCGACCGCTGCGAGCCCGCCCATCCCGTGCTCGCGAATGCCCCGCTCGTCGAGCACGGTACATTCGAGGCCGTAGCGGGCGGCCAAGCTTTGAGCTGCGCGCGCGAGCTCCTCCGGCCCGAGGTAGTTCCCGGGCAGGTTCGTCAGGTCGCGCGCCGTGTACACCGCCAGCGCGGTCGCACGCGCGGCTTCGATGGCGCGCGCAAGCTCGGCGCGCGCGGAA
>NZ_BIMH01000019.1 GCF_004000985.1 Paenibacillus validus NBRC 15382
TTTGATATTCGTTTGCAAGTGACAGTTCTCTCCTTCTGCTCCAGCTTGCTTGGCGCCGTAGACGCTGCAGACGATGCCGGCTCAGCCTGCTATGCTTTCCCTCACCCGACAAGACCCATGAGCGCCGCCCCGCAGGCTGCGGGATCCGGCAGCACAACGCCCGGCATCAACGGAACATGGATTGTCGATGTGGATCTCCTCCTCATGCTGTTTCGATCAATTGGTAGCCATGTGCTTCAAGTTGACCGGAATCAAACGCCTGCGGCCATGGCAGCCCGCTGCTCCTCTGGTACAGAATTTCGATGCTGTGTGCCGGGAAGCTCACCCACCAACTCGTAAGGCATGCACAGCGGCACGCCTGTGCGCGGGTCGGGCACGATGTCCGCCTCAATTCCGAATACCTGACGAAGTACATCCTGCGTGACTACCTGCTCCGGCGTCCCTTCGCTCACCACTCGGCCGCTTTGAATCGCAACCACGTGCTGAGCATAGCGGGTCGCATGATTCAAATCATGCACCACCATAATGATAGTACGTCCTTCTTCCGCGTTCAGCTTCTGCAGCAGCTTCAGCACCTCGAGCTGATGCGCCATATCCAGGAAAGTGGTCGGCTCGTCGAGAAACAGAATATCCGTCTGCTGAGCCAGCGCCATGGCAATCCAAGCGCGCTGCCTCTGTCCGCCGGATAACTGATCGACAGGTCGGTCTGCAAAATCCCCCATGCCCGTCACTTCGACTGCCCAATGAATAACCTCTTTGTCCTCCTTGCTCAGCGAGCCGAACCCCTTCTGATGCGGAAACCGTCCATAAGAGACGAGTTCCTGCACAGTCAGCCCGTCAGGGGCCGTCGGATTTTGCGGCAGGATGGCAAGCTGCTTCGCTACATCCTTAGTCGTCTGCTGATGAATCGATTTGCCGTCCAGGAAAATTTGCCCGCCCTTGGGCTTCATAATCCGCGCCATAGATTTAAGAATGGTCGACTTGCCGGAGCCGTTGGCGCCTACGAGGGCTGTAATTTTTCCATTCGGAATGGATAAATTCAATCCTTCGACAATCAGGCGGTCATCATAAGCTACGTCCAGCTGTTTGGTAAATAAGCGGGTCATTGTATATCCTCCTTCAATGTCATGCTTTGGAATTGGCAAGCAGGTATAAGAAATAAGGAACGTATAATAAATAGCGTTACACGGAGTGTCAATAAAACTTGGAGAGACCAATTATCCCGATTCGTAAGACTTTAATTGTATTTCGATTTCAGTTCATTTGTCAATAATGATTCTCATTATCATCTCTTATCATAACCTGATGCACGCCTATTGTTGCAGCTTGCTTTGATGCGATGTTGCCGGCGGCAGCGAGGCGTTTTAGCTGATCCTGCATAAGGCTGGTATAATAGATCAAAGCGAACATGAAGAACACAGATATCCTTATCGGGAGGTTACAGGATGGACGCGAAAGTCGAGCAGACGTTAGAAGCGGCTTTAAAAACTGGAAGTCTATGGCGGGGTCGGAAAACGATGAAGCGGAATCGACTGCGGATGAATTTGAAGCTTCTTTCTATAAGTTTATCGATGCTGTACGCGAGTGGGTTTACGGGTTAGATCAACGACCGCAGACACTCGAGGAATTGGCAGAGCTGCCTCTGATCAAGCATATTCTCGATCTGCTTCCGGAGCCGCTCCATTTGAACTTTGAAACCGAGGCCGAACTTATCCTTGAACATAAGAGCAGAATCGACGAGGACAAGTATGATTAAATAGAATCGTTCTCTAGGCATATCTGTTCTTTGTATCTTATGAAAATGAACAAGGGACTTCCCGCCATCGGGAAGTCCCTTGTTCATGCTTACAGCATTTCTTTACCGGTTTTGAATATCGGGTTTAGTGATGATCAGGATCAGGAGTTAAGATCTGGATATTGTCTATCCGCACGTTGTGCAAATCCCCTGTCATATCGCCTACGACGACCTCATCACCCTTGATGTCGACGACTGTAACCATTTCATACGACCTTAACTCGCCTGTTGCTTTGACGACGACAACCCGCATGCCTTCCATTAATTCCATGGTATCCTCTCCTTACTGGTCGCTAAGCAATCAGAGGGAATCCAGTCTTGATTGCATCCAATTACTTCTTGGCAGCGTCTTGAATCGTTTTTGGTGCATCGACTTGGTAGACGGTTTTCCAGGATTCCAGAATATTTTCTTTCGATACGGCAAGGGCAGGTACGGCAACATATGGAGGCGTTTCTTTGCCAAGCAAGGAATAAGCGGCCAGAATGGCTTCGGCAACGCCTTGGTCGTAAGGTAATTGTGCGCCGAGACCTTTGACCATGTCGCCTTGTGCGATATTAAGCGCAACGTTTGTGCCCAAATCAATAGTAGTGATGACCAGATCATTTTTGCCTGCCGAGCGTGCAGCTGCCAGGGCCCCTTCCGCAGGAGCATCCCATACGACAAAGATCCCTTTCAAATTCGGGTTTTTAGTCAGCATCGCAGAAGCCACTTTCTCGCCGTCATTGGGTCCTGCAATACCGCCGCGATCGACGATCTTGATGTTCGGATATTTTTCTTTGATCGTTTTCTCAAAAGCTTCCGTTCTTTGTTTGGTTACGAAGAAATCCGCATCGTGGAAAATAACGCCGATATCTCCTTTTTCACCAAGCGCCTTGGCCATAAGATTGGCCGCTTCAACGCCGTTTCCATAGTTATCCGCGGAAACTACACTGACATAATCTTTACCGTGCTCCAAACCGTTCGGTTTATTATCCATAAATACCAGCTTCACGCCCGCGGCAGCAGCTTTTTTAAACGCTTCTGCGGTGGAGACAGGATCAACGGGAATACTGATGAGGATGTTCGGTTTTTTGGTCAATATAGTCTCAATATCGGATACTTGTTTTTCCGGTTTAAAGTTAGCGTCCGTTTGCGCAATCACTTCGATACCCATCTTGGCAAATGTATCCTTGAGCCCTTTGACCTGCGCAGTCGACCAGTCGTTGCCGGCATAGTGCAGGGCAACGGCTGCTTTGTATTTTCCTTCTTTGATTTTCGCCAATTCTTCCGGAGTCAGCTTCAGCGTTTTGGCGGAGATGGCGCTTTCTCCATTCGGACCTTTACTTAAAATCTCTTTATCGGGAAGGCTCTGATTAATAGTCACTGGACCGTCAGGAGTAGTGGTTGCTGCCGGTGGCGTGGCCGCCGGCGTATTGCTGTTTGCTTCGCCGCCGGTTCCCTTGCTGCTGCTGCTTCCACATCCGGATAAGACGATGCTGAACATCAAAATGAATACAAAGCATGCGGAAAATAATTTTTTCATTTTCGATAACCCCTCTTCTACATGAAATTTAGTTGCAAACACACACCGATGAAGCCAGATTCCCTTCAAGCTTGTTGCCCTTGCAAGAAAACGCTGTACTTTTGGGCGGCATTCCCCCTTTCATGCGTACCTGGTCAAGAAATGCTCTCAACCTTTTCCCAAGTGCCCGTTTTAGCGCTTTTGACGATGGCATCGATGATAAGCATGATTTGATAACCTTCCGCGAAGGAAGCAACGGAATCAGAATGGGTCATTTTCCCTTCTACGGCATCGTAAAAGTTCTGCATCATGTTTTTCAGGCTTTCCGTCCATCCCTCTTCATGCCCGCCCGGGTAATGAAGGAACGGAAGCACCTCTTTCTTCACGAGGCCGGGGTCTCTCAATACGGTTTCACTTGGTTTATCCCGGTACCTTATGGTCAGACGGAACGGTTCTTCCTGCTTCCAGGTGCCGGAAGCGACAGAGCCGTCTATATTCAAAACCAGGGCATTCTTGCTCCCTGCGGATACTTGGGAGACCGTAAAAACGCCTCTTGCCCCATTATCGAATTTGACCAATACGGAGCAATAATCTTCCGTACTGACATCAACCAGACTGGCATTTTCCTTTCCGCCGTTTTGGAAAGTTTGCTTTTCTTTTAGCGGTTTGTAGCGTTGAGGGATCATAATCGCCGTATCGGCCATGACTTCCGTAATTTTCATTCCTGTTACGTACTGCGTCAGGTCGAATAAGTGGGAGCCGATGTCACCGATGGCCCTTGTTTTTCCGCCGTACTCGGGCTCCAGCCGCCAGTTATAGTCCGTATCGTACAATAACCAATCCTGCAAGTAATTGCCGCGGACAATACGGATATCGCCCAGCTCATTGTCCCTCACCATACCGCGAAGGTGCTGAACCATGGGGAACTGTCTGTAATTGAAATTGATTCCGCTAACCAGATTTTTTTCTTTCGCCAAATGGTACAGTTCCTTGGCCTCTTCGCTTGTCAGCGTGAGCGGCTTCTCCGAGAGCAGATGCTTTCCATGCAATAAAATTTGCTTATTAATCTCGTAATGCAAATAATTCGGCGTACAATTATGGATCACATCAATTTCCGGGTCTTTCAATAAGTCCATATAATTGCCATAGGCTTTTGGGACATTTAGTAATTTTGCGCTTTGCTCGGCTTTGTCCTGACCGCTTTGCGCGATCGCAACGACTTCGACAAAACTGAGCCGTCTGACCGCTTCAATGTGCGCTTGTCCGATAAAACCGGCTCCCAGTATCGCTGCTTTTATTTTTCTCATGAGCAATCCTTCCTTGATTACTTACTGATCGCTTTACGTCCGAAAGCCACAGCGAGGATAATAATGAGTCCCTTTACGATCATTTGCTGGCTGACATCCAGTCCCATAATGATCAAACCGTTGTTGACCGTTCCAATCATCAGCGACCCAATGACCGTGCCGATAACCGTACCTACGCCTCCAAATAAACTGGTGCCTCCTAAAATAACGGCTGCAATGACGGATAGTTCGTCTCCTTCGCCGAAGGTGTAGCGTCCGGAATGCATCCTTCCCGCATACAGCATGCCGGCAAGTCCTGCAAGCACGCCCGATCCGATCATCACGTACAGTTTCGTTCTGGCAACGTTCACACCCGAGAACTTTGCTGCGCTTTGATTTCCGCCTGTGGCCAGCGTTCTTCTGCCGAATGCGGTTTTACGCAATATCACATGCCCGATAAAAACGATCGCCACAGTCCAGATCAACAGAATCGGCACGCTTCCGACATCGCCAGATCCGAAGAAATACACAAACGTTTTGTCAATGATCGGCACAGGCGCCGTATTCGTTATCCACATCGCCATTCCTTTGGCTATCCCCATCATCCCGAGCGTGACCAGGAAAGAAGGGATAATGACCTTGGTCACCAGCAAACCGTTAATTAAACCGATAATGAACCCCGTCCCCAGGCCGGCTATGATCGCCCCCGGAATACCGAATCCAGCTTCCAACGCCATGGCCGACGTTAATGAAGATAGAGCCGCTATGGAACCGATAGACAGATCGATTTCCGCAGCACTCATCACAAAAGTCATCGCCACGGCCATGATGGATATGATCGCAGTCTGGCGAATAATATTCAACAGGTTGTTCGCCGACAAAAATCCGTCAGAGCTTAACGTGATTGAGAAGTAAATGAAAACGCCTACAAAAGCGATATAAACAATATATTGCCGCCAATTAAAACCCTGAATACCCGGGTTAGAAGCCTTGGATTGCATGCTGCAAATTCTCCTCCGAATTGATTTCCTCGCGCATAAATTGTTTGACGACTTTTCCTTCATGAAACACAAGGATCCGGTCGCTTACGGCCAAAAGTTCCGTCATTTCCGAAGATACAAGCAGAATGCTCTTTCCTTCATCGGCTAAATCACGAACCATATCGATAATTTCCGTTTTGGCCCGGATATCGATCCCGATAGTCGGTTCGTCAAGCATGATGATTTCCGGCGAATTGGCCAACCATTTGGCAAAAACGATTTTTTGTTGATTCCCGCCTGACAGCAAACGCGATTTCTTATAAATGGAGTCGGTTTTAATGTTTAATTTTTTGACCCATTCTTCGGACATTTGGTTTCCCTTCCTATCGTTGACAAGCACATTCGTAATCTTGGAAAGGGACGGAAGCAAAATATTATCTTTCACTTCATGATCCAGCACCAACCCTTGAACCCTTCGATCCTCAGGCACTAAAGCAAGTCCGTTATGGATGGCGTCTTTTGGCGACCGTATAGCGACTTTCTTTCCTTTTATATGAATTTCACCTTCGGTGATCGAATCGATTCCGAACAGCGCCCGCAAGGTTTCGCTTCGACCGCTTCCCATCAAACCGGCGATTCCCACAATTTCTCCATGCTTCAATTCAAAATCTATACCGTTCACCCGATCGTTTGTTTTCAAATTTTTAACTTGAAGGATAACCTTGTGGCTGGCCGGTTGTTTGCGCTGCTTCCATTCAAACTTATCCAGGTTTTTACCCGCGATGTGCTGAATGACGCTGTCCATATCCAACTCATTCGTATCCGCTGTGATAATGTGACGCCCGTCGCCCATGATCGTAATTCTGTCGCAAATCTGGAATATTTCTTCCATCCGGTGGGAAATGTATATAATGGAATAGCCCTTCCGTTTCAATCCCCCAATAAAGTCGAACAATATTTCCGTTTCCCGTTTCGTTAAAGAAGATGTGGGCTCGTCCATGATCAAAATTTTCGTTTCCTTGGCTAACGCCTTGGCAATTTCCGTCATCTGCCAGTACCCGACGCCCAGATCAGCCACCAGGTCATTCGGTTTGATATCAACGTTCAATTCCTCCAGCAGCTGCGCAGCCATTTGAACGCATTTCTTGTCATCAATAAAACCCCATGCCGTTCTTGGTTCTCTCCCGATATATATGTTTTGAGCGACGGTTAACGTGGGAATAAGACTGAACTCCTGAAAGATCATGGAAATCCCTTGTTTCTCCGCATCATTAGGCGTTTTGATTTGAACTTCGGCACCGTCCAAATGTATGCTGCCCGCATCCAACTCATATACGCCCGTCAAAATCTTCATTAAGGTCGATTTCCCGGCCCCATTACCGCCCATCAGGGCATGAACCTCGCCCTTTCTCAATTCGAAATGAACTTGATCGAGTACTTTAATTCCATTAAATGATTTGGAGATTTGGCGCATTTCCAGCATTGGCGTTTCCATTCGAAGTACTCCTTTATAGGATGACCTCGGGACGGGCGACCGTCCCGAACGCTATCCTTCTTATGCAAAATCTACATGTAAACGATCTTCACCCATTTTTCAGCATTGGCAGATTCCAGGATGGCATCACTGATAACCGCAATCCGATAACCGTCCTCGAAATTCGGAGACACTTCCGTATCGTTTACGATGGAAGAAATAAAGTCATGCGCTTCAATGATCTTGGTTTCTGTGTAACCAATGCCCAAGGCGGGAATCGGCCACAGTGCTTCGCCATACGGATGAGCCGGCCCCGTATAAACGGTGCGGAACCCTCTTCTGTCTTCCGGATCGCTGGAGAAGCATACTTGCAGTTCATCCCTGCGCTCATAGTTAAAACAGATGGAACCCAGCTCGCCATGGATTTCAAACGTAATAAAGTTATTCCGGCCCCACGCATTGCGTGTTGCTTCTATGCTGCCGATGGCGCCGTTATCGAATCGGAGAAGCGCGCTCACTTCATCGTCTACGTCTACCGCTTCCTTCCTCACATCGCTTCCGGCCTTCACCGTACCAAGCTTGTCAACAGAGCCGGATTGAACCGGACGTTCCTTGATCCAGGTTTGGGACGTTGCCAATACTTCGCTGATGTCCCCGACCAGGTAACGCGCCATATCGATAACGTGCGTTGCAATATCGCCGAGTGCCCCGGAACCGGCAACCGATTTCCGGAACCTCCAGGAGAGAGGCGAATTCGGATCCGCCGACCAATCCTGAAGATACGTTCCGCGGAAATTCAAAATTTTACCGATCGAGCCTTCTTCGATATATTTCTTTGCCAGTGCGATTGCAGGGGTGCGTCGATAGTTGAAGGCCACCATATGCTTCACGCCTGCTTCCTTCACGGCATCCAGCATCCGTTTTGATTCTTCTGCGGTACGGGCAAGTGGCTTTTCACAAATAATATGCTTGCCGGCTTTCGCAGCCGCAATGGCGATCTCGGCATGCGAGTCATTCGGCGTCACAATATCGATAATGTCGATAGCCGGGTCTTCTACCACGCTTCTCCAGTCGGTCGAATAAGATTCGAATCCATAACGCTCGGCGGCGGCTTTTGCCATTTCTTCGTTTATATCCACGACGGTTTTACGCTGAGGAAGCGCAGGCGCCGGCCAAAAAAACATCGGCATTCCCGCATAAGCGATTGAATGTGCCTTCCCCATGAAGCCTCCGCCGATCATTGCTATGTTTAGTTTACGCACGGTGTAATCTCCTTTGTTATGATGACTTACGAATAGAAACCGGCATTACCCGATGTTTAAACGCTCTTTCAAGTAGGCTTTACTAATCTGTGCGCCCTTGAATGGATCCTCGTAGCTGTCGAGCTCCACCGTGATCCAGCCTTCATAGTTCGCTTCACGCAAGATGGATACCATCTCCGCGAAATTCTGGTTGCCTTCTCCAAGCGGTAAGAAAGCGCCGGACTTGTAATCCTTGAAATGCACATATTTGATTCGATCCACATATTTTTTAATCACGGCTACGGGATCTCCGCCACCCGCTTCGATATGGGCCGTATCCGGGCATAATGCAATCGAAGTCAGCCCCATAATTTTGTCGAGCTGATCCGGTCCCTGCACACATGTGCCCAAATGCGGGTGGTAGCTTGGCACCAATCCGTATTTTTCCGCAATTTTCGCGCCCCGCTCCAAAGAATGTGCCAACTGCTCATAGTCCGATTCCTGAATGCCGCCCGCCCGTATGGCGCCTCCTCCAAACACAAGATGCTCCGTGCCGAACTCAGCGGCCAGTTTGGCAACCTTCTCGATTTTGTCAAACTCTTCTTCCAGAATATCTTTGAAAATAAAATTCGCCCCGGTATACACCCCTACCACTGCCAGGTCCAGACTTTTCAACAGCTGGCGAAATTCGTCCTGGCGATTCTCATACTGCATCAAATTTCCGTCAAACAGCTCGATGCCCTTGTATCCTGCGGCCGCTATATCCCGAAGTGCCTGCTCGGTCGAACCGTTGGCCAAGTAATAAAGATCTTTGACGGAAGTTACACCTGCGGGATGTCCGACTACACCGCCCCATGTATTTGTTTGGTAACCCAATTTCATTTCAAAACCTCCCCGGGATCATTAAACGCGTTCATTCATTGGCTTCCATTGCCTCCGCTGTTACTATGCGATCAGCTTTTCAAACCGCTCCTTCATCCATAAGCAGACTTGCCACAAATCCGCCACCGGCTGGCCCGTGAACGGCAGTCTCGGCATGTAATCCGGCGGTCCGAATTCCGGCGTGAACGTGAGCGGCATGCCGCTATTTGCTCGCGCTTGAATAATCTGCTTCCACCAGTCTTCATGCGCGCTCAGTTCCGTCTTGTATTCGGGAGCCGCGGGATGGGGGACTTGCGGTCCTTGCGCATATCCGACCCGCGAGTGAACATGTATAGTCCGCTGGAAAGCCATCTCCAGGGATTCCTTCTGATCTTGCAGCAGCGATTCACACACGCATACCCAGTGACTAAAATCGGCTGTCAGCTTCAATTCCGGGAATTCCCGGAGGAGAGCCGCTGTCGTCCAAGGCGTAAACATGGCTCGTCCCCGGTGTGTTTCGTGTCCGACCGGAATGCCCAATCTCTGCTCGACGGCGAGCGCTTTTTCGAAAAATGCCGCCTGTTCGTCAAACGGCATTGCGTCTTTGGCGCTATGTGAATTGATCATGATCGGGGCCAGTGCCGCCGCTTGTTCCGTCTGCCGGCGAAACGATTCCGCATGATCGGGTCCCTCTGTGAACACCATCGAAACATAATCGAGCTTGTATTGCTCCAGCAGACTGCGGAACCGCTTCTCTTCCACGTTCACTCCACCGGTAATGGCCAGTTGGCTTGGTACGGGGGATTCAATTCCATGGTAGCCTGCGGCGGCAATCTGCTCGAACTGGCTCTCCAGAGAACCTTCCATCCCCCAGAGCGATTTGATGCTTTTTATTTTCATCATGGCCTCACCAGATCCTTTAGAAGCGCTTTCAGCTTCACGTCAGGGTTTTCCAAATTGTTCAGATCAGGTCTCGCTTGCTGTTGAATGAGCATTTCAGCGAAACGGATGTCCTTGGCAATTTTAGAGATCGGCCCAACAGCGCTGGCCGCGACTAACCGTCCGTCAGAGGTAAGATGGAAAAAGAACTTGCCGTCTTCGCCGATATTGCGGCTTACCATGATTTCGCCAAAGTCCGTCAAACCGGCCACTTGCAGCGTTTGTTCGTACTGATCGGACCAGAACCAGGGTACGACTGTATAAGCTTCCCCTGCGCCCATCATGTTACGAGCCGCAAGTGAACCTTGATCCTGGGCATTGCGCCAGGACTCAAGCCGAATTCGTCGGCCGTCATATAAAGCATGCGGGAAGGAGCAGCAGTCCCCGGCGGCAAAAATATACGGATCGCTTGTTTGGAGCCTCTCGTCAACCCGTATTCCATTCTCGATCTCCAGCCCGCAACCGGCAGCCAGCGTTATCTCCGGAACAGCGCCGATCCCGATAATAATAGAGTCGCATTCGATCGAGGTCCCGTCGGCAAGAACGATAGCCTGACGGCCGCCGTTGTTTGCTATGCTGTCGATGGTAACGCCCAATTTGAAATCGACGCCGGCGGCACGATGACGGGCTTCCACGATGTCGGCGATTTCCTTGGGCACACCCCGCGTCAGAATGCGCGGGCCCAGTTCGATGAGCGACACGGTACAGCCTCGCTCAACAGCGCTCGCCGCGGCTTCAAGTCCGATGAATCCGCCGCCGATGACCGCAACATGAGTCCCGGGCTGCAAACGCGAACGAAGCGACAGTGCGTCGGAAAACGTCCGCAGGTAGAGCACATCCGCGTTCTCGGAGCCTTCTAACGCGTACTTGCGCGGGCGGGCCCCTGTAGCAAGCAGCAGCCGGTCGTACGGGAGTTGCCGTCCGTCTTCAAGAATAACGGCACGGTTATTTCTGTCGATCTCTACGGCCATGCAGCCGGACAGGAATGTAATGTCGTGCTGTAACAGCTTCTCATCGTTCAGGATGAAAATCGGCGACGGTTCATCTTCGCCCAGCAGCAAATTTTTTGAAAGAGGAGGACGCTCGTAAGGCGCATGCTTCTCTTCACCGATTAGCGTGATAGGTCCGCTCCAGCCCTGCGTCCGCAGTTCGACAGCCGCACGCGCTCCGGCTTCGCCTGCCCCGATAATAACCATGCCAGCTTCGTTCATGACGATCCCCCTCAATCGACTTTGATGAAGAGCATACCCGCGTCAATCTTAACGGGATACGTCTTAATCGCGTCGCAGATTGGGGCCCGCTTGGCTTCACCGGTTGTGAAATCAAGTCGGCCGTTATGCTTCGGACATTCGATGAGATTTCCCATCACCAGGCCGTCCGCCAGATGAACCTTCTCATGCGTGCAATGCCCGTCGGTCGCGAAGCAGTCCCCTTTGGCATTACGATAAAGCGCGTAGGTTCGGTCGCCATGATCAAATCGAACAACATCTTCTACATCGATATCTTCAACAGCACATGTTTTAATCCAGCCTTCGTTATTCATAAGTACCTCCATCATGTAATCGCTTGTAGGTTTGAACTGCTGCAGTGCGAATGACAGCCGGGCAATGCGAGGAACGATAAGCCGCCTGCATTGCCGCGGACTATTAAGCGCTTTCAATGCCGTCATTCAAGAATCTCCTTGATGGAGAAATTTAAGTTTGGTCCCTGCGATGCTTTCCTGCTTACTCCGCTTTCCGCATGAGCGTCGCGTCAGGAGCTACCGTTCCATAGGGTGCCGGACCATATTTATACGGACGCGCGGTTTCGGGTAGCTTGCGCACGATGGTATAAGTAGGATCTTTACGCTGCTTCCGAAGCGCCGTGAAAACTTCCATGAGAGCCGCCCAGAGACTCGGGCTTGCCGGCGGGCAGTCCCCCTTCATCTCTTCATGAAGCTTGGGAAGTGCATGATAAGGAACCATTGGAAACATATGATGCTCGATGTGATAGTTCATGTTGCAGTAAAGGAATCGGATAATCGGATTCATATAAACCGTACGTGTATTCAGGCGGTGATCCAGAACATCTTCATTAAGCCCCAAATGCTGCGTCCAAGCGACAATCATAACGGCGTAGAAGCCGTAAAAGGTTGGAAGAACGATAAACATGGCCGGCAGTATGCTTCCCGTGTAAATACAAGCCGCTATTACCGCCAAAAAGATAAGTATCCATACACGAGCTTCCCAATACGCTTTCTTGAACTCGGATGCAGGAATATACTCCAGTTCCTCTTTATCCATCTTACCGAAGGCATGCAGCAAGACTCTTTTCAGGTCGATCACTCCGCCTATCAAGCGAAACAATTCCGCCGCCAACACTCGCCAAACCGGTGGTCTTGGGGCATGGATCTCGGGATCACGGCCAACAATATAGGTGTCGGTATGATGGCGGGCATGGCTCCAGCGCCAAGGCGTCGCCGGGAACAGGTTCATGAATGAAGCGATCTGATAAATCACTTCGTTCATCCAAGGCGTTTTGAACATGGTTCCATGACTGGCCTCATGCCAACGCGAGTTCCCTGGCAGCGCATACACGGCACCGTACGCTGCGAATGCCGGAATTGCCCACCATGTCCCCCAGGAAAGGTATGCCAGATAGCCGAGGATGCCCAGCAAAGCAAACCAGATGATCGTATCCCGGATGGCCGGGCCGTCCTTACGCTTCATGAGCTCCTTCATCTTTTGGCGGGGAATCGGGGAAGCGTACCATTCGGCCGACGCAATCCCTTTCTCCTGCGCCCGCTTATCCTCCGGTCCGCCGAGGCTATAATCTCTTCTGTTGATATTGACAGCCATAAATAACTCCTCCTTAAATCCATATTTCGTCAGACTGTTTTATTGCTTTTCATTGCATTGACCAATGCAGCGGGAGGTCTTTCACGCAATACTTCCTGCCACCCGGTCAACAGGTTGTCGGCCGTGATTCGATAAGGCGTAATCCCGATAAATGACGGGATTTTTTTGCCGATTAACGCATTAGCGGCCGCTAGAGCCATCGCTCTTCCCTGCTCATAAGGCCGCTGAGCGCTGAGCCCCTTGATCGGCCCGCCCATCGCGATGTTCATAGCTCCCTCATGATCCAAGTCCGCCGTTACAATACTGATGTCTTCGCGGTTCAATTCGCGTAAAGCGGCTAACGCTTCCAACGCCGGGCCTTCCCACGATACATATAGTCCTTCGATTTCAGGATGGCTTCGGATCATCTCATAGCACTTGTCGAAGGCTTTCTTTTCGTTGATGAAATTTTCGATCGCTACGATTTCCAGTTCGGGGAACTCCTCGCGCAACACCTGCTCTACGGCCATATCTCTTTGCTTTGTGGCAAAGAAAGAGGCGCCGTGCATGATTAATCCGATTTTTTTCTTCTTATTTTTGGTTAAATGTTCGCCAAGGATTCTGCCCGCAATTTGACCGTTCTCCCTCTGATTGACTGAGACGCAGGTCACATAATCGTCGCGGGTAAACCCATTCGGCACATTATCAATCAGAACAAGCTTCGTTCCTGCAGCGGCAACTTCCCTGTAGCTTTGAACCGTCAAAATCTCATCGGCGGGAATACTGATCAGAACATCGGGATTCATCGTTAAAATACTTGCATGCTGCTTGATTTGAAGTTCAGGATCAAAGTGCGCATCCATAACGGCAAGAACTTTTACACCCAACTCCGCAAAAACGTCCTTGATCCCTTTTTCATGCAGCCTTGCCCAAGCAATGCCTGAATAGTGAAAAGAAATGGCTGCCGTATAGGAACCTGCTTTAATCTGTTCCATCTCAAAAGGACTCAGTTGCAAAACTTCGGGACTTTCCGCTTTTTCCCCAAGCGGCCCTCTGCCAATGCACTGCGTGGAATTTCTTACCCTCAGCCTGCTGGGAACGATCGTGTCCTCCGCGCTATCCTCCGAACCCTTTAACTTGTCATTTAGCTTCTCAACACTTTTCATGCCAATCTCTACAGGGTCAAACGCAGCGGTCGTCAGAGCGGGCTGAAGCAAATGACTCAGCTCGAACTCGTTAAAGCTGACCAGCGAAATATCATCGGGACACTTTATATTGTTGCTGTTGAATAATCTTAACAGCTCCAACGTCGCATTTTTATCTGCGCTGAGCACTGCGGTCGGCCGATTTTCGTCTGTAAAGATTTTGTCCATCATCTGTTTATCAAATTGATCATAGGCGCCAACGCCGATGACAAGCGCCGGATCAAACGGAATGCCGTTGTTTCGCAGCGCATCTTTATATCCGTTGAGCATTTGACGGTGCGTATAGCCATCCTTCAGCTCATGAATATAACAAACCCTTTCATGTCCGCTTTTTATGACATGATGCGCAGCCTTGTAGGCGTTCTCATAATAATTAATCACGACATTGCCAGTTTTTGAATCGCTTTCAAGATGATTGATGAATACGGCCGGCGTGCTCAATTCCCTCATCTTGAATACGTCTTCATTACTGTTCTTGTCAGGTACCAGGATGATGCCGCAAGGTTTCTCCAGCCTTATATAATCACGTATCGAACCTTTGTTCTGCGAGTTTAATATCACCACATGATAGCCGAACTCAACCGCTTTGCTTTTTATCCCTTTAATGATATTGACGTAAAAATAATCCTCTACATTCTCCACCAGACATAAAATCACATCTGAATGAAGGGCTTTCATATTTCGTAATACAAAGTTAGGCTGACCTTCCGATTCGTTTATGACAGCCAGCACTCGTTCCGTTAATTCTGCACTTACATATCTTGTTTTGTTGACCACATGCGATACTGTGGCGACCGAAACTCCTGCTTTTGCTGCGATGTCTTTTATCTTCATCGTCACTCACCAATTTTATTATTTACGTAAAAAATCGTATCAATTATTCAGCTTCGACTCTCAACACACCTCATTTCCTAACATTTAAGGGTAATCATAGGTAATTTGCGCAAATAAACGAGTTCATATGTCTTTTATACCATAAAACACACTTGTTCGTCTATATAATTTACGCAATTTTTTCCGCGTAATTTAAAGAAATTTATATTTTTCCTCTTCTTATTAGGCTGTTTTTCTATTTATTTTGATCATTCCAACGTTTTTTACGTAAAAAACATACTCAATAACATGATATTCGGTTTCAACTATGTTCATTATTCATTTTTTTACGTAAAAAATTATCTTGGTAAAACTCGCTTGCGTAACACGAAATAGACTCTTTATATTAAGGTTTTTACATCGTCTCCCACATTGAGTTATCCGCACCTTAACGCTTATAATAAAGCGATAATAAAGTTTAAAGGAAAAGGTGTCATTCATGAGCATATTAAACGTAGAAAGACTAAGCCATGGCTTTGGAGACCGCGCCATCTTCAACGATGTATCCTTCCGCCTGCTCAAGGGCGAGCACATCGGACTTATCGGCGCCAACGGCGAAGGCAAATCCACCTTCATGAACATCATTACGGGCAAGCTCCAGCCGGATGACGGGAAGATCGAATGGTCCAAGCGCATGCGCGTTGGATATCTCGATCAGCATGCGGTGCTCAGTAAGGGCATGACGATCCGCGACGTCCTAAAGGGAGCCTTCCAATACTTGTTTGATATGGAACAAGAGATGAACGACATGTACGCCAAGATGGGCGAGGTATCTCCGGAGGAGCTTGAGCAGCTGCTCGAGGATGTCGGAACGATTCAGGATACGTTGACGAATCAGGATTTTTACATGATCGACGCCAAAATTGAAGAAACCGCCCGCGGACTGGGACTTACCGATATCGGACTGGATAAGGACGTCAACGACCTTAGCGGCGGTCAACGGACGAAGGTATTGCTGGCGAAGCTGCTGCTCGAAAAGCCGGACATCCTGCTCCTCGACGAGCCGACGAACTATCTCGATGAACAGCATATCGATTGGTTGAAGCGCTACCTGCAAGAGTACGAGAATGCATTCATTCTAATTTCACACGACATTCCGTTCCTTAACAGCGTCATCAACCTGATCTATCATATGGAGAACCAGGAGCTAAACCGCTATGTTGGCGATTACGACCACTTCCAGCAGGTCTATGAAATGAAAAAGCAACAGCTGGAATCCGCCTATAAGCGCCAACAGCAGGAGATTGCCGATTTGAAAGACTTCGTGGCCCGGAACAAAGCGAGTGTCGCGACGCGGAATATGGCGATGTCCAGACAAAAGAAGCTCGACAAGATGGAAGTTATCGAGCTCGCTAAGGAAAAACCGAAGCCACAGTTCAACTTCAAGGAAGCGAGAACGTCCGGCAAGCTGATTTTCGAAGCCAAGGATCTCGTCATCGGTTATGATAGTCCCTTGTCAAGGCCGCTTAACCTCCGTATGGAACGCGGTCAGAAGATCGCGCTTGTGGGTGCGAACGGGATCGGTAAAACGACGCTGCTGAGGAGTATCTTAGGCGAAATCAAGGCTTTGTCCGGCTCCGTTCAGCTCGGAGAGAACCTGAACATTGGTTACTTCGAGCAGGAAACGAAGGATGCCAACTATAACACATGTATCGAGGAAGTATGGAACGAATTCCCTTCTTTCTCGCAGTTCGAAGTGCGCGCGGCGCTGGCCAAGTGCGGGCTCACGACCAAGCATATCGAGAGCAAAATTGCCGTGCTTAGCGGCGGCGAGAAGGCGAAGGTGCGCCTCTGCAAGCTGATCAACCGCGAAACGAACCTGCTCGTGCTCGATGAGCCGACCAACCATTTGGATGTGGATGCCAAGGATGAGCTGAAGCGTGCCCTTAAGGCGTACAAAGGCAGCATCCTGCTGATCTCCCACGAACCGGAATTTTATCGCGATGTCGTTACAGATACATGGAACTGTGAATCCTGGACAACGAAGGTGTTTTAAACGGTATTCCTCGAAAGCTTGTCTGACCGTTAGTGGTAAGACAAGCTTTTTTTTGCGAACAGAAGCATGAGACTCTTCTCCCTAACCAGCCTCCCATTCGAGACGGCAAAAGAGGAGGGTTCAGCACCCTCCTCCCCATGCTATGTTCCGACCCGTTGCTTCTGGAATGTGCTCCCCGGGTCCGGCCCACTTCCGTCAATTTGCCGATTTATCGATCTCAGTTACTATCACTCAACCGTATAATTGATGCGCTCCTCGGGAACTTTCAAAGGAACGATCAACTCATGCCCGGCGCCTCCGTCTTTGGCGCTGTGAATGTACAGGATTAACATCATGTTGGGCTGCGAAGCTTTCTCATAGCTGACGTCGAAGTGGAAACGGCCCCATGCCGGGGCGCCCTCTTCGGCCATTTCGTGCCCTTCGGCTAAAATAGTGTGTCCGTCTTCCAACGTCCAGCTAAATGCGGCTTCGAATACGCGGGCTTCGCCTTCGACCGTGAAGGTGGGGCCGACTTTTGTCCCCGGCAGGGGCGAAAATACGCGGAAGGCATCGTTTGCCGCCACAGGAATCGGGACGGTTTGGCCGGAGCGGGCGTCAATTTGTATAGTGACTGGTTGATCGACGGTTTCGTGTTGGACGAGTTCTACGTTCCAGTAGCCGTTCTCCGCATCCAGCGAGGCGGTTTTGACAGCCCATGCGGCGGTCGGCCCGGTTTGCGATTGCAGGGCGGCTTGCACGGCGTCCGTTTGACCGATCATGCCTTCGGGCACCTCCTTCGTATGATCATGCATGATGATTTTGACGGCAACGGTCTGTGCCGGGTACGATTCTTTGACTGCCCCTGCATGCCACGCTTCCACTTGTGCGCCGACCGGCATACTCTCAGGCGAAACGTTACGGCCGCCGCTGTTCTGGAGCACCGTCCGCTCGTTTACGGTAAACCAGAAGGCATCGATATAGGGGGCGCCGTTTTTTTCAACATAGGCTGTGATTAACCAACGGCTCCCTTCCTTTTGTATGATGCTCCCCTTGTCAACTACCTTGACCGCTGGCGTCTCCTGTTCGGATACCTGATTCGCTGCGGGGTCCGCAGAACCGCTTTCCTGACCGCATGCTGCCACTAGCATCGCCATGCAAAGCAAAGCGAGAATAAGAAACCCTTTCCGTTTTCTCATGCTTCTCAGCTCCTTTGAAAGGTTAACGCAGCATGAGCCTCAAAAGTTTCAAAGCCGCCTCCCGGTTTCCTCTGATCGTGTACTTCCCTGCCGATAACTGCCCTTTAGTTGAGAAAGAAGGAACGGGAACCGAAGCACCGTTCTGGTGCTCTCGATTCCCGTTCGTGAACAAAATGAGTTGTTTTCCCATCAACCTCTGTCCCCTGTTGAATCTTGGATAAACCATTGAATAAAGCACATAATATGTACGTGTATCAATGAAAGGAGATCCTCATGAGAAAAATTGTACCGTGTTTCTTTGTGTTTTCGTTATTTGTCAATGTTGATCTTTATGGTTTTTATCCAAATGTTGCAGCAGCGCAAACCGCACCACTTCCATCACCGGGAATGAAAGTGACTCAAACCAATACCGCTTTGGTGCTCACAGATCCGCAAAATGACTTTTTAAGCCCAAAAGGTGTAGCCTGGAATTTAGTAAAAGACAGCGTTGCTGAAAATCATACGATTGAGAACATTGAATTATTATTAAAAACAGCAAAGGAAAACAAGTTTAAAGTGTTTGTGTCCCCTCATTACTATTATCCCTATGACCAAAAATGGATGTTTGGGGGAGCTATGGAACATTTGATGCACGGTATCCACATGTATCAACGAAAAGGCCCATTATCGCTTGAAGGCTTTAAAGGTTCTGGTGCCGACTTTCTGGATAAATATAAGCCCTATATTGAAGATGGCCAAACCGTCATCACAAGTCCGCATAAAATTTTCGGACCCGAAGCCAATGACTTGGTTTTGCAGCTGCGAAAACAGGGAATTACCCGCGTCATTCTTGCAGGTATGTCAGGGAATCTGTGCATTGAATCTCATATGCGCGAACTCATCGAACAGGGATTTGAAGTGGCAGTGGTTCACGATGCCACAGCTTCCGCAAAAATAAACGACTTGGATGGGGATAAGGCCGCAAAAATAAATTTTCGTATGATTGCCAGTGCTTCATGGTCTACAAATGAGACTATAGATAAAATGAAAAATTCATAGGGACTGAACATGAAAATCCCCCCAGTTCAACGCATAGCAAAATTCTTACTTCGGAGTGGTTTACATTCTCCGCAAGGAATTCGGAATTGGGCAACTAAACATCGTGTCTGACTTAGATGGGCTCTCTTTTGCAATACACGTCGTTTTTCAGGAATACCTCCACAACCTTGACGAAATTGCTGAGAGGATTACACGGATTGAAAAAAGAAATCCACGATCAGGCTACTGAGAGTATCCATGCCCCTGAACGTTGATGGGAGCCCCGTTTGCGCTCGCCTTGCTGTTTTCTTCCAAAGTGCAACTGCTTATGCGTTTGTTTTTTCGTATTATTAGGCCAGCCAGAGTTTGGGGACAGCCCCTTCTTATTTACGTCTACATATGGACAATCGGTTATCCAGTCACACGACTCACAATTTTTAGAACCGCATCTCTCGTTAATTTGTTTCCTCCGACAGCGATGAGGTTTACCGTAGCATGAGCTAGCGCTAATGGTATCTTGCAAAATTTCAACGCCGGACCTTCCTTCAGATCTGCGATATAAGAGTCGGCAAGTTGTAAATTGCGACGTGTGTATTGCTGCATCTCCTTGAATCCCCAGCCGTCAGGAAAGAAGTCAACGCCACGTTTAAGATCTTCCTCTCGATTTCGGAGGATATTGACCGCCTGCAGTCCTCTTCCAAAGGCAACCGCCTTCGTTAGATCGGATTGCGTCCCGTCATGCCACAACCATAGTTCAGATAACATTTCTCCAACCATACCAGCTACACTATAGGTATAGCGGTCCAAATCCTCTTCCGTATGAATGCTCCACCCGTTCTGAACCCATTCGGCCATTTGTAACGACATCTTTGCGATGTAACGATATACGATTGGGGCTCCGGAGGTCGGACATAGCATCGCCCACTCATCGAGTTGCCTGGTAACTGCCGGTAATACGGCCCCATACGGCGATAGTATTTTTTGTGTTGCTTCGATAATATGCGGGGATTGGAATGCCTCGTGTATCCCGAGTAATAGTTCCACTTTCAATGGGTCTGTGAGTTCATCATGATCCTCGATTTCATCTATAGCCCGCATACACAGATAGGCAGATGTTACAGCCTCCCTTAATCCTAAATCCAATTGACTTATCGGAATATAAAAAGTACGGCTCGTTTTCTTCAACATGGTCATTGCATCATTCCGGACGACGTTATTAATGAGTATTCCCTCCAAGTATAAGCTTAGCTTTTAATTTTTTCATCGTTTAATTTCATGATAACATACATTGATATTGTCAATCCAAATCCGATAACCATTACTCTACTAAGCTGTCCGTTAGCGGAGAAGGCTGCCGATCCATTGCTGTCGGCAGCCTTCTCCAGAGCTTTATTGAGCTCTCGTATCTGTTCGTTCAGCTTTTAGAGGCTATACTATTTATTTTACTAAACTGAGGTAATGGAAGTCGATTATTATTTTTGCGGCAACGAAGCCTATTAGCCTGTACAAGCGAAAGGAGGAAGAGCATGGATAATGGAACTAGTCATACAGAAACAAAATTGGAGTCCACAGTTATAACAGCAGCTTAGAACGCAAACTAGTCCTGAAACCTGTCGAGCACGTATTGACGAATAGTAGTTAATAATAATGTAAGAAAGCGCGTGTCGTTAAGGGGAAAGCCCCTGTGGGAGCATGCGCTTTCTATCTATTCGTCAGTGGCTATTCTTCCGGTTATTCTTCTCTTCTTCTTCGACTACGTATTTCATCCCCCCATTTCGGGCATGATCCAAGACTATATTGACTTCCTTGGATTGTCCGGTTTTGGGATCGAATGAAGTGACTGTTTCCTTTTGCTCGTCCATGATTATTTCACCTCCGCATTTAGACTGCACATATTCTTGGGAAATCATCCATAAATCAGCCTGTTCCTACCAAGAATAACAGCCTATGTTTGTATCACAGCGCCGCGACACAAACATGGGTGTATATTTAAATTGCCGGCAGCTTCAGCCGCCGGCATTTATTGTGCTAACGTTTTCCGCAATAATCGTCAGCAAATCTTTATCGAGATCAGAATCTACAAAGTGTACGAATGATATCGTAGAGATCAAGTCTTTACCATTGAATTTCCGTAGGCCATCCATTCTTTTTCGTTATTAACATGACAGCCTGCTATTCAGCACAGAAGGCTTAACGTGTCTCCATGTGCAAATGAGGACATCGCTTCTTTAACTCCGTCAAAAAAGCTTCTTCATCTAGGGGTGATATATGGATATAATCATAAATGGTCACCCATTTGTTTTTTAGGTTGGGATAGCTATCTACATAAATTTTGCCGTTGACCTTATTTGTTATTTGTATTACACCCATGTAGGTCTTAAGCTGCTTGTGTATACTTCCAGAAGTTCCTTACGCTTATTCTTATCCATGTAATTCTCTCCTTAATATCCCATATCCTTTAACATTCTTGATAATGTGCGCAGCCTTTCCCCGTCAACTCATCATCATCACTCAGTGCTTGACTGAACAGTCTGATATCTTCGTGAATTTTATCATTCTCTGTACATACTGCTACAGTCATGGCATCCCCCTGCAGACCAACCCGGTCTATGACAGGATTTTGTGGATCATATAAATGCTCGTACCTGTAGGCTTCGCGGAAATACGCTAAGGATCGGCAAATCAGAATAGACAAATCAAGAACGCGATGGAGTGGGAGTTCCTCGGATTGCCGCGACCATTTTTCCCCCGTGTATCTCCATACTTTCGCAGAAATATCGACCTTTCCCCTATCGTTCCACTGAGCTAATCCCAAGGAAAGACCTTTCGCATCCGTATTCCCGGCGAATCGGCCGTCAACCTGATCATAGTTTTCAGAAACGACAACAGGTTTATGTTTTAATGTAGTAGGTATTTTCATTTTGTTTCCTTCTTTCCGTTTACTAAATTAGTAATTTACTAAATTACTAACATTTGCTCAACACCAGGAATTTGGACGAGAAGTTTGTCCATCTTTGAGTCGAGGTCTTCTAACCTCTGTTGAAATAGTTCGTACTTATCTAATAATGTGCTGAGCTCTAATTTAGCCATATCTGAGCCCTGACGAATGCCAATGGAGAGGCTTGCGACATGCTTTAACTCTCTCACCTTGCTCAAGCCGACAGCTCGTTTTACGGCCTTCCTAAGATGCGTTTGTATCGCTTCATCAGAGAACACTACCAGCTCATGAGGTAACATATTGAGCTTTAGCAATTGCAATGCTGCTTTCCCTTCCCAATCCTTAAAAACTCTAATCCTCTGAAATCTTGCACACGAGCGACATGCGCGAACTTAGCAATGTCTACGCCAATGATGAGCGTACGTGGAGTGATTTGAACAATCTTATGATTTTGGTTATATTTCATTGTAAGCCTCCTGATACATGTGTAGTTGTCCCTTTTGCCGGCCAGCGTCAGGACACTATTTATGATATCAAGAGGCCTTTTTTGCATTCAAACCCCGATTTTCTTCATTACAGGAATGCTGCCCGTTAGCTAGTGAAGGGCTGCCGCGTGGCAGCCCTCTCGGTATTGGACTATCGTTAACCGTTAACTCAATGACTTGTGCTACGGTTCACCGTATGAGTCCATTGGGGGATTGTTCAAGAAGTTCTTGCTTGAGAAATTGGTAAAGCTTTGAGCTTGCCAGTTTCAACGGATATTCCGATGGCTTGGAAAGAATGCCGAAAGTCATGTATATAAGACTGCCGCTCATAGCCCGTATCGTAGTTCCTGTAGGAACCGGTTTCAAAACAATCTCTGGCACAAGGGCAATACCTAGTCCGCTTTCGACATAATATTTCAAAGCTGTCATACTGCCAATCTCCATCGTGTCTATTGGAACGTTCCCTGATTCCTGCAGTACCATCTCAAGTTTTCTGCGGTACGGACAGGTTTCTGACGTGATGAGCAGACGATGTCCCCGAATATCATCCGGCGTAATAACCGCTTTTTGGGCAAGTGGATGGTTCTCCGGCATCAAGACCACAAACTCTTCCTTAAATAAGGGTTCAAAATAGAGATCGGAACCCAGATCCGGTGCCGAACAAAGAGCCAAATCAACATCCCCTTTGAGAAGCCGCTCGCTCAATGTTGGCGTGTTTGCAAAGTCCAGAGAGATACGAATTTTCGGAAATTGTGATAAAAATCTCTCTAAGATACCAGGTAATCGATAACTGGCAGTTGGCTCCGTCACCCCTAAACGGATATTCCCCCTTTCGCCTAATTGTAAATCCGACAAGTTCGTTTGTAATTGTTCCATATTCTTTACAATTTGCAAACTCTGGTCGTAGAACAGTCTTCCGGCTTCTGTTAACCGGATCTTTTTTCCGCGTTCGATAAGCTGAACGCCCAATTCGGATTCAAGCTTTTGGATTTGCATCGTGACGGTAGATTGTACATAATTCATTGCATCAGCTGCACGGATAAAACTACCGTACTTCACAATCATTTGAAAGGTTTTTAATGTTTTAAGATCCATCGTAGTTCTCCTAGCTCCGAGTTCATTTTTTTTGAACCTATCGATCAATTTATTCAATTATACAAATTCGAAATGGCAATATACAATCATTTACATCAGAGTGTAGCAAAAGGAGATGACTACATATGAATTTAAAAAACAAAGTGGCTCTTGTTACCGGCGGTGGTACAGGGATTGGCCGCGCTACTTGTCTCGCGCTTGCTGAGCGGGGGGCAACCGTCGCCGTGAACTATTCGCGCTCTAAAGCCGATGCGGAAGAAACAGCACAAATCATCAATATAAAAGGTGGGTGCGCAATAGCCATACAAGCCGACGTTTCTCAAGACAAGGAAGTAAGGGAAATGGTTGATAAATTGGTGCAGCAATTTGGGAGAATTGATTTGCTTGTGAATAATGCCAGCATTACACGGCATATCCCGTTTGATGATCTGGAAGCGGCAACGGAAGAAGTATGGGACGAGCTTTATGATGTTAATGTCAAAGGAATGTATCACTGCGCGCGAGCTGCAGCCCCTTTCATGAAAATGAATAAACAAGGAGCGATAGTCAACCTCGGCAGTATAGCCGGACAAACAGGATTAGGATCCTCTCTTCCATACGCCGTATCCAAAGCGGCAGTTCACGGTCTTACGAAATCGTTAGCACGCGCCTTAGCTCCGGATATTAGAGTCAACTGTGTTGTTCCAGGAGCCGTCGCGACAAGATGGTGGGCTGGAAGGGAGGAACAAATGAAGAGGCTGGCTCCTAATCTTCTGCTGCAGCGAGTTTCAACACCTGAAGATATCGCTAAATTTATCTGCGCAGCCTTGGAACAAGAAGCAATGACAGGTCAAATCATTACAGTGGACAGTGGACAAACGTTATAGGGAATATTCCTATAAGTGTATATTCAAATGGAAAGGAGATACGTTATATGGGCGTGAACATGACAACATTGAGTGCACTTGCCGAGCCCAACCGATTACACATCGTCGAGCTTTTGCGTGACGGTCCACTCACTGTAGGAGAAATAGCCGAACGACTCGGGCTCCGTCAGCCGCAGGTATCTAAACATCTACGTGTACTTGGTGATTCCGGGCTCGTTGAGGTGCATCCAAGCGCGAATCGCCGCATCTATAAACTGCAGCCACAGCCCTTCTTAGAACTGGATGAGTGGATTGATTCCTTTCGAACCCTATGGGAGGATAGATTCGACCGCTTGGACGATTATTTACGTGAATTGCAAGGAAAGTAATAACGGGGATACGGCTTTGTAGCGCAGCTGGGAGCAATTGTGCAACTGCATAATTCATTATTTAGGAGGAAAATGAATTGACGACAAATAAAATGATATCGAAAGTAGAAGATCATGTTCTGGTACTGGAGCGCGTATTCGATGCGCCGCGTGAGCTCGTGTTTAAGGCTTTTTCGGAAGCTGAACACTTAAAACGCTGGTTTGGACCGAAAGGCTGGCCGCTTACGGTTTGCAACATCGACTTCCGTCCGGGCGGGGTATGGCATTTCTGTATGAAGTGCACAGACGAGAGCCAGGAATATTACGGCCAGGAATCTTGGGGCAAAGCAGTCTACCACGAAATTGTAGAGCCAGAGCGGATTGTCTACGTCGACTCGTTCTCCGATGCGGAAGGCAATATAGTTGAGGGAATGCCGGAGACGCTGGTCACGATGACCTTCGTCGAACATGAAGGCAAGACGAAACTGATCAGCCACGCTCAATACGCATCGGCCGACGCACTCAAGACCGTAATGGATATGGGAATGCTCGAAGGTATAGCCTCGACTTGGGACAATCTGGAGGAATTTCTGGAAGAAATTAAGTAAGGTGCGGTGTGATGACCGAATACATCAGCACGGCCGCTTGGCTTTGAAGCCGGCGGCCGTTTGTGTCATCAAGCCATACCCTTTATATATGGTCCCTCCGGTTTTCATTTTGAATCCAAAAAAAAGAAATGAAATAGACGCATGCGATCGCTATTGGCGTTGTAAAATATGAATTTTCAACAAATATGGCACCAAATATAACCGAAACGATGACGGTAGCTACTGCCATGAATAAGTAGGCTTTACTACGATAAATCAAGAAATACGGCAGGAAATGAGCTCCGCCCAACACACCGATAAAGAATGGCAAATATTCGGGGTTATGCACGTATGCAAATATCCAGACAGGCAAGAATAATCCTTGAATCCCGCCAACCAGTCCACCCAACACTCCAAGAGGACTTTTACACATGACATCAAAACCAAGCATTTTACCAAGCAATACGCCTAATGGAAATATACTCCCCATGCCAAACAACCAAACCATTTTTAAAATGTCTTCTTCTAAAAATTGAGCTAGAATAGTCACCACAATCATGAATAGTGCTCCGGCAAGCGGAAAGGAATATCCTCTTTTGGCCGTCCTGATCAGATCATTTCTCATTTCTTCAAAAGTCATGTCTTCATACTTCATGCGAATCATCCATTCCCATAAAATGTTTTTACCCAACCCTGTATTAATGACGTAATCTTGAGACTATTGTTGCATAGCGTGTTATTGTTTATTAACATGAATGTGCCCGGCAGCACAGCAAGGCTGCCGATCGAGGAACCGGCAGCCCGCGTATCACTATATTATACTCTCGTTTCCTATTAACGCCAATTTTTGACCACTTCCCGCTTTTAGCTCCCCTTAATTTCAAGCAGCTCATATTGCAGGATACCCATCGGAGCGTTCACGTTAATGATGTCACCTACTTTTTTGCCCAGGAGCTCTTTCCCGAGCGGACTTTCGTATGAGATTTTGTTATCCGCCACATTGGCTTCGGCCGGACCAACAATACGGTATTCAATCTTCTCAGCGAATTCGATATCATTTAGGATCACTACAGAACCTATGCTTACGTGGTTCAAGCTCATGCTGGCCTCATCCACTACCTTGGCTTTTTTTAACATGCGCTCAAGCGTCAGGATCCTTGTTTCCATAAATGCCTGATCATCCTTAGCCGAATGATATTCGCTGTTTTCCTTGAGATCACCGTAACTAATCGCTACTTTCAGCCGCTCAGCTAATTCTTTACGCTTGACGGTTTTAAGCTCGCGGAGTTCCTCCTCTAATTTCGCCAAGCCCTCTCGCGTTAAAATCATTTCATCATTACCCACTGTTCCCACTCCCATCTGGCTATCGTCGTACCATTTTACCTTATCCCGTGACTAAATGGAACTTATCTTGCCTACAGGACGGGAGACATAGAGAAATTCCCGTATATCCAAAAAGCTATCGATGAATTTATCGATTCTCTTCAAAAAAATACTAATATTTCCAATATCTACATACTGGGCGATGTATGCCCTGATAAGACGTTGAAAGGAATCGAGGCCATACATAGTACGATTAGAAAAGGACAGGCCGAATGTAATCATTCGTCTGTCCTTTCACCGGTTGAACTTATCCATAAATGATTTGGATGGGCAGCATATTTCCATCGGCAGGGGTCTCGTTACATATCCGAGAAATGCCAACACTGCCCCACTCGCCCAAAATACGGCGGACACGCCTGCCAAGCCTCCAATTCCGCCGAAAACCAATGGAATCATGAACTGAGATGCGCGGTTTACCGTCATCCGAAGTCCCAGTACTTCACCTCGGCGATCCGATGGGCTGACTTCCAATACAAACGATAAACTAAGCGGCTGCCCCCTAGTATTCCGACAAACACAACCAACACTGTGATCCAGGGTGATAAAGGGGTTAATAAGTAAATTACGCCGCTAATGTATAACGACCTGGTTAACAGCTTCATTCGACCGAATTTACCCCCATTTGTTCCCCCAGCAATGGAAAATAAGCGGAAAAGAGTTCCCGATTAGAGAGCACCTGCCCATACATTTTTGCAAAGAAACCATTAATAAAGTAATAGCTATGCCAATGAGTGACTGCTGCAGTACAAATGTTACAAAATTGGGAAGCGCCGTACCCATAACCACTGCAACCAAATACGCACCGTTGCCGAGCATTAACATCCTTCGTATCCCATACTTATCGGTCCATTTACCCATTCGTACTGCGAGAAAAACGGGCAGCAGCGCATAACAAGCAACAATAATACTTATTTCAACAGCGGTAATCCCGAGGAAGGAAGCATGCAGCGAGACCATAAAAAACACCAAAAGCTTCTCACCGACTTCCTATCTATATAAATTTCCTTAATGAGCGCTAATTTACTTTGATTCCCAATTTAACTGTAGTACAATTTATAATTATAAGTATGATTGTGAGATATTTTAAATTTCGATAATTTTTATCTATTATATTCGGAGGTACTCATGGACGAGAAAGACTGGCTCATTATTAAAACCCTTTATGAGAAAAAAAGCATCTCCAAAGCAGCAGAGCTCCTTTACATCTCTCAACCGGCTTTAACGTACCGCATACAAAATATTGAAAAACAGTTCGGTGCCCAAATGGTTTCGCGAGGTAAAAAGGGGGTTGAGTTTACCCCGCAAGGAGAGAGCATGGTAGAATATGCTGAAAAGATGCTGCTTGAATTGCGAAAGACCAAGGAAATGGTCCAAAATATGAACGATCAAGTTCGAGGGACGCTGCGGCTCGGCGTTTCAAGTAACTTTGCCAGGTACCGTCTGCCGATTTTATTAAAACAATTTCTAGAGATTTATCCCGAAATTGAAATCCACGTCAAAACAGGCTGGAGTTCAGAGGTTGTAAATTTCTTATACAGAGATGAAGTGCATATTGGAATCGTGCGTGGTGAGAACAATTGGCATGAACAAATACATTTGTTGTATGAGGAGCCCCTCTGCATTGCTTCTACGAACCCAATCCATTTGCAAGATTTGCCCAATCTTCCGAGAATCAATTATAAAACCGATTCGCACTTAAAAGACTCCATTTACAAATGGTGGCAAGCTCATTATAATCAGCCTCCGCTTATCACTATGGAAGTAGATCGAATAGACACTTGTGTAGAACTTGTTAAGCATGGTATGGGTTATGCGATCATACCGGGCATCATTCTAAGTGATCACGACTCTTTACACACCATAAATTTACATTCGTCAGACAACAAGCCTATCCTTAGAAAAACCTGGATGATTAACCGCGACATTACATTGGAGCTTTCGGTAGTGAAAGCCTTTGTAGATTTTATAAAGCAAGAATCATGCCATGTTCTAGGTGATGCTTCGGAACATCCTATAGAGTAATAAAGCGCCGGCGCCGGGTGTATCCTCTCAAATGCTGTTATCTTTAAAGGTAATGATATTCTTCAGCGACTCGTCCGCGAAGCGCTGAAGAACGTCCCACGTTACATAACCGATATGAGGGGTCAGCACAACATTCGGGCAGTCCGCAAACGGATTAGACTTCAGCGGTTCTTCTTCAAACGTATCGATTCCCGCACCTCGAAGATGTCCTGACTTTAATAAGCCAACAAGCGCTTCGGTATTGACAAGGGCACCTCTTGAAGTATTGATAACTATACTTCCCTGCTTTAGTTGGCGAAGTCTCTCCCTATTCAACAAACCTTTTAAAGCAGGAACGAGACGGAGATGGACGGAAACCACATCCGAAGTTCCAAGGAGCTCATCGAGCTCTAACACCTGAACTCCATAGGAATTTTCATCCCCCTTGATCCCCGTCGGGCGCCAAGCTGTCACTTCCATACCGAGGGCGGAGGCAATTTTCGCCACCTCTTTGGCAATTTTGCCGAAGCCCAGCAGACCAAGCCGCTTTCCTTTTAATTCAAACCCCGGCGTTTGGATCCAGTTTCCTTCTTTTAAATGAGCCTGATGAACCGGGAATTGTCGTGAACAGGCGATCATCATACCGATTGTCAGTTCCGCAACAGACGAAATGGACAGGCCCGGCGAGGTGAATACTTGAATCCCTCTTTGGTTCACTGCATCCAGGTCAATATGAGACACTCCGGTACCGGCCTGCGAGATGGCCTTCAGCCGTGGCAGTTGCTTCAAGACATGGTCAGGAAGGGGAACCCTCTCTCGAACGAGAACAACGACATCAGCCTCCCGCATCAATTCCACGGCTTCGGCTTCTGTAACCGGATCGTGTGAGAACGTGATTTCAAACCCCAGCTCCCTACATGGGTTCGCATAAGGCGAAGTAGGGAAGACCTTTTCATAATCGCCTAAAACGGCCAATTTTTTTACAGCGTCCTGAGCACTCACTAGTTTTCATCCCCTTTTAACCTCTATAGTTCTCGAATCGCTTCAAACTGTTCGTGATAGGTCGACGGATCAATCTTAGCTTCTATGATGGAAGGCATGCCGTTAGTGGAGGCAAGTGCCTGACGGATAGCCAATCTGAGCTCGTCTTCCGTCTCGGCGCTCCACCCGTTAGCTCCTAAACTTTCGGCAAATTTGACGTAATCCGGTGCCACAAACTCGGTACCAAACGGCTTGCTGTAGCCTTTCTTAACCTGCTTAACATCCATCAGGCTCAACCTGCGGTCGGAGAATATAATTGAAATCACAGGCCATTTGTTTTGCACAGCGGTGGCGATTTCCGGCAATCGCATCATGAATCCCCCATCACCGGTTAGAGAAGCGACCACCTTATTGGGATAAACATGCTGCAGAGCCATTGCAGCAGGCAGCCCAAAGCCCATAGTTGCCAATCCGTTTGAGATAAAAAAGGACTGCGGGTTCATCGACTCCCACAATTCAATAACCAGCAGCTTGCTGGCTCCAACGTCGGCGGTCATCAAAACATCCTTGGGCAGTTCCTCCTGCGAGATCATGATGACCTTGTCTGCGGTGAGAGCAGGACCCGATGTCTCTAAGGTCACTCTTACCAGATTACGATAGCTGGCTACTTCATCCAGCTTCCATTGATTACTGCAGTCCGTCATATATTCACGAATGGAATGTAAGGTATTTCCAATGTCCCCCACCGCTTCCACAACGGCACGGTACATTTCTTGATCATTTGAATCATTGCTTATGTAGACAACGGGCTGCGTGTACCGCCATTTCTTAGGCAGCAGTTCAACAGGGTCAAGACCAATTCCAACAATCAAATCACATTTATCCATGATGGAAGTCTCGAGTCTTCCGCCCATGAATACACCTAGCGACAGTTCATGATAATCACTTAAAGACCCTTTAGCCTTAGCTGTTTTAAATGTTGGAATGCCAAATTGTTCGATAAACGCTTTTAAATGTTCGTACTGTTCCCCATTACCTGTATTAATGCTTAGACCCACAATAGCAACGGGGAATTTAGCTTTTTTAATGAGAGCGGCCGCTGCTTTCAAGCTGGCCTCATCAGCCGTCAGCCGATAAGCATCACGGCAGAAGCTGCCGGTGTCTTCGTCGACATCCTTGTTAATGATGTCATTCGGAACGTCGAAGTGTACAGGCCCTCTCTTGGGAGTCATGGAGACAGTGTATCCTCTATTTAACATGCTGCTCCAATTGGAAACCGACAGGCTGCTGGCGAGCTTGGTTAGCGGTTTAAAAGCCTCAATGTGGGACACCTTTTGCCGCAGCGCGTAATCTACGCTATCGTGACCATATCTGTCACTCAATGAGATTAACGGCGCACGGTCCAATAAGGCGTACGCAATACCCGTTGACATAGATAAGGCTCCCGGCCCGAGGTCAGAAAGGCATACGCCTGGCTTACCGGTGACCTCGCCGTACACACTTGCCATAATGGCGGCTGTAGTTTCGTTCTGAGTCAGTACAAATTCCATATCAAGATCACCCATATAACATAGCAAATCGGAACTGCTTCCCCCTCCAGGAAGGCCGAACACCGTATTGATTCCTGAATTTCCTAATTTCCTGGTAATCGCTTCTCCTAATTTCAAACTCGTCACCTCTCCACTATTCTGAGCTCACATTTGTATCGAGAACGGATCCCGCGTATCGTCGGATAAATTCAACATGATATTCTTGATCTGCGTGTATTCCAACAGCGCATGCCAGCCTCTTTCTCTCCCATGGCCGCTCAATTTTACCCCTCCGAACGGAGCTTGAGCTGCCGATGTCCTATATGTATTCACCCAAACGGTTCCCGCCTGAATTTGTCTGGCTAACCGGTGAACCCGCTTCACATTGGACGTCCATATCCCGGATGCCAAGCCATACTTGCTGTCATTGGCAATCTGTACAGCTTCGTCTTGATCTGTGAATGGAATAACAGACAGAACGGGTCCAAAAATTTCTTCCTGCGCAATCGTACTTTTATTATCAACATCGATGAATATCGCGGGGGCAATAAAATAGCCGTTCTTCAGCTCATGATCGGTTACTGCATGGCCTCCATAAACTAATTTTGCTCCCTCGTCTTTCCCCTTGCTGATCATCCCGAGAATCCGATCATACTGAGGCTTATTCGCGGCCGGGCCCATTTCCGTTAACGGATCTATAGGATTGCCTAATCGAATCGTTTTTGCTTTGTCCACAATCTTTTGAATCACTTCATCGTAAACGGAGTGCTGTACAAGCAGACGCGATCCGGCAATGCAGGTTTGGCCGCTTGCGCCATAGATGCCCGCTACCGCTCCGATTACAGCCGCATGAATATCCGCATCGTCGAAAATGATATTAGGGGATTTCCCTCCGAGTTCAAGGGTTACCGGAATCAAATTCTGGCTTGCATTGCGGGAAATGAGCTTACCGGTTTCCGTCCCGCCGGTAAAGCTGATCTTGTTTACGCCCGGGTGCTGCGTTAAGTAATTTCCTACCCTGCCGTCCCCTGTGACGATATTCACCACACCATCCGGAAAACCGGCCTTTTGAATCAGCTTACCCAGCTCTAATGTAGTGGCGCTTGTGTGCTCAGAGGGCTTAATCACAACCGTGTTCCCTGCAGCCAGGGCCGGCGCAAGCTTGTTGGCCAATATGGCAATAGGCGAGTTCCACGAGGTGATAAGAACGACTACGCCGACGGCTTCCCTTAGGGTATAGTCGAACATCATCGGATTATCGAGCGGAATGACTTCGCCATATAATTTGTCGGCGTAACCTGCGAAGAAACGATAATTTCTAGCGGCAAAATGCATCTGATTTGTTGTTTCGCGAATCACTTTGCCGTTATCGGTTGTCTCCAGTGCGGCCATTCGCTCCGCATCTTCGTCTAATAGATCAGCGAATTTCATTAACAATCGGGCTCTCTCTAAACCGTTTACATGTTTCCAGGACGTATCAAACGTTGTACGCGCCGCTTCGATCGCTTCGTTCACATCCTCTTCCGAAGCTTGTGGAATCTCCGACCAAACTTCTTGATTGAACGGATTGATCGACGGGAAACGTTCCTTGGTTGAGCTGTCCACCCAGCGTCCCTTGATTAGCATTTGGTAATGAGCTGCCATGTTCCTGTTCACCCGCCTCTATATTGAAATGTCTTCTTTTTTAACAGATCTCTTTTTCAAAAATTGAAAAAGCATGTTGCCTACAAGAAGGGCTATCAAGCCTACAAGGACGATGGAGTACCCTCTGGAGACAAAAATGCTGTAACTGCCATCAGATAACATCAATGAGCGCCTTAAGCTTTTCTCCAGCATCGGGCCAAGCACGAATGCCAATATGAACGCGGGGAAAGAATAATCCAGCTTTAAAATAAAGAAGCTGACCACACCGACGATGATCGTAACCCACACATCAAAAAGGGAGCCCCTCGCGGCAAAAGCACCGATCAAAGCTGCAAAAAGGATGATCGGAATCAAAATATAGTTTGGAATGGTTAACGTTCTAGCCCACAAGGACGTAGTCCATTTGCCCAAATAATACATCGCAATCGTCGCAACCAGAAATCCCCAGAAAATCCCGTAGATCAGATTGGGATCATTCTTAAACACCTGCGGGCCGGGTTGAATGCCGTGAATCATAAATGCGGATAAAATCACGGCTGTAGCGGCTGACCCAGGAATCCCCAACGTTAATAAGGGAATTAAGGCTCCGCCCACAACCGCATTGTTGGCTGCTTCAGGGGCGGCAATTCCATTCGGTTCCCCCTTCCCGAATTTTTTCGGATTTTTCGAAGATCTTTTAGCATCCGTGTAGGCAAGCCACGAAGCCGGACCCGCTCCTAATCCCGGGATAATCCCCGCCAGAGTTCCGATAATCGATCCCTTCCATACACTTTTATTGACCGATTTATACTCCTTCCATGTTAAATTCGTCTTCAAATTCTGGTTGTCTGTTACGTAGCGCTTATTCAGATCATCTGTCAACATCGACAATACTTCCGAAATGGCGAACATCCCCGTCAGCATGGCAATCATCGAGAGTCCTTCCATCAAATCCATGCTTCCCATTGTAAATCTTTGAGATCCCGTAAAGACATCCATGCCGATCATGCCGAGAAGCAGCCCCAGCAGTACGGACACAGCGCTTTTCATCGCATCCTTCGAGCTTAAACTGATAATGCATACGAGTCCTAAAACCCCGATTAAGAAAAATTCCGGGTCGGCAAACTTGATGGTCAGTTTGGTTAAAGGGATGGCCAGCACCATCAATATTAAGGTTCCGAATAATCCCCCGATGGTGGATGAGGTTAAAGAATAGCCTAACGCCTTGCCTGGAAATCCTTGTTTCGCCATGGCGTTGCCGTCAAGTGTTGTCGCGACAGCCGCGGCATTACCCGGTATGCCTAGTACAATAGACGAAATGGAACCCCCATATTCAGCGGATTGATAGAGGGATACCAGCATGAGAATAGAAGCCAACGGGTCCATATTGTAGGTAAGCGGTAATAGCAGAGCGATGCCAACCGTGGGTCCGAGTCCTGGTAGAACTCCGATAAATAACCCGAATATGGCGCCAAAAATAATGGCAAACATATTTCCCCAAGTAAACAGAAGGGAGAAATCAAAGGAAAAAAACTCCATATACGAACCTCCATACCCGGTTTTTAGAAGGTGATGCCCAATAGAAGTTCAAAAGTTCCATACACCAGCAGCACCATTAGCAGTGAAATACCCATGGCTTTACATACTTTTATAAAAGAAGGTTTGGCTTGATCGTACAAATATATGAGAATGGCAAGAAAAACAAACGATACGATGTAAAACAAGCCCATCCATTCCCAAACAGCTGTAAATAAGGCGGACAGTACTATCGTCCAAATGATATAGCGAAGATTAGGCAGCGGGATGTGTTGGTCATTTTTCTTCATTGTCGTAAAAAAGCTGAGGATACAGCACAGAATGAGAAGGACACTCACTATGCCGGGAAAGTAGGCCGGCCCGATTTGCCCGCTGGATGACTTGGGCAATGTTTGAGAGGAGATGAAAAAAAACGCTCCAATGCCGATGAAAAAAAGCAAAGATATATAAGTTGCTAATTTATAGCCCATCCCTACGCCTCCGTTGCCATGTAATGGTTGGGGAATCAGCCTGTGCTAATCCCCCTTTCAATTAGTTGGGCAAGCCTTTGAATACTTCTTCCCCATCTTTCATAAATTGTTCAAAGTATTTGGCGAAATCGGCGCTGTTCTTGTAAAAGTCGATTTGGTTTTCTTTTTTCTGATATTCCTGCCACTCCGGATCCTTCATGGCCTGTTCAAACGCCTTTTCCAATTTTTCCAGTCTCTCTTTGGGAATGCCCGGCTTTCCGAAGAAACCTCTCCATATATTTTCATCTGCGATTTTCGTGAGACCGAGCTCTTTCAAGGTAGGAACGTCTTTACGGTTCGGAGCCCGCTCACCGCTGCTCACGGCTAACAAACGAAGGTCACCGGAATCGACCTGCGCATTCACAACCGAACTGGATCCTACCAGGACATCCACATTTCCTCCTAACAGTGCAAGCACCGACTTGTTTCCCCCGTCATAAGGAATATAGCTCGCTTGAATTCCAGCCTCTTTGAATATTTTTAAAGCGAGTACATGATTGGTTCCTTTAACCGTCGAGCCGGAAAACTTCAGCTTACCGGGATTTTCCTTGGCGAATTTCACCAGCTCCTCAAATGTTGTAAATGGGCTGTCTTTCTTTACGGCCACAGTTTGATAATCCGCGTTGATCGTTGCGATGGGAAGGATATCCTTCGATTTAAGAGAGACTTGGCCCGCTGCCATTGTGTAGGCAAAGGTCGAAGAGTGATAAACAATGGTGTAACCATCAGCCGGCTGCGCTAACATATGCGTTACGCCGATTGCGCCGCTTCCGCCCTCTTTATTGACGATAACGAGGGATTGTCCGAGGTATTTCTCGGCAATCTTGCCAAAGGTTCTGGAGAACACATCGCCGGGAGACCCGGCTGTGAAAGGAACTACCAAGTTGATGGCTTTGTGAGGGTAATCATCCGCTTTATTGGCTGAACCGGTATCCTTCGACATCACTTCCGTCGAATGGGTCGATCTCTGTGCACCGCAGGCCGCAAGTGCCAGTACCAGAAATAAAATAAAGATAGGAGAAACCGCTTTTTGAATTTTTTTCTTCAAACCAATTACCTCCCTAACCTCATAAATGTATTAGAAATACCGGTAACCGTCGTTATGGGTAGTCTCATATAAGAAGAAAGCCTTGTTCCTTTAAAAAGGGCTTCATGAACAATCTTCGGGATGGCTTGCGTTTCATGGTTTGCGTTTCTGTCCAAGTCTCAGATCGGCTGCCTTCGGTCCTGTTGAGATAATATTGTTTCATCACTTCGTCATATTTTCGAATATGTAGGGACGTATCTTCGATTCGTTTATACTCATTTTCAAAATAAAACGCTTTCAAAGGAAGCCGGGGCTTTTTTTCCGGGATTTCCTCGGGATAGCCGATACACATCCCAAAAACCGGGTAAACCCGCCTCGGTAAGTTCAACAGTTGCGTTACTTCATAGGGATAATTTCGCAGCCCTCCGGTATAAACAATCCCAAATCCAAGCGCTTCAGCGGAAACAGCGGTATTTTGCGCTGCGAGCGCGGCATCGATCGTTGAAATCAGAAACATCTCTGTAGTATCCAGCGATTCGGCCATATCCACCCCGCTGAGAAGCGAGATCTGTTCCAACCGATATAAGTCTGCACAGAAAACGAGGAACTCAGCGCAGGTTTTCACGTGAGTTTGATTGCCGGCATACACTGACAATTTACTTCTCTTCTTAGGATCGGTCACCCTAATAATCGAATAAGATTGGCCGTGGCTTGATGAGGAAGCTGCTTGGGCCGACCTAATGATGTGCTCCAAATCGGATTCAGCAATTTCTTTATTTATGAATTTACGTACGGATCGATGATTTTGTAATAGACGGATCACATCGGGATAATTTTCAGCATTCATCGAAGTTCATTCCCTCCCTCTTGGCACCTTTGTGCGATGGAAATAGCTTGATCTGCTCTTCATTTCAAAGCAGTAGATTCAAACCGAATGATAGCGCTTTCCTTTCTCTGTTCCTCATCACTTCCTTTTCCAGTTTTGGGCTTTCACTGCAAATTTACTATTATTTCAACATTTAGACAATTATTCACAAATTCCTTCTTTTACTTGTGCATCCCCCGGCATCCAGCTTCGAAGCAGTGCGGCTGGAACATGGGCATAGCCCTCCATTAATCTTCTGGCCGTCCGTCCATTCGCGGCCCTTGTCACTCTCCAGTTATTACCGTCTTGTACGACAACGGATTCCACTTCTAGGATTCCGGACGGATGGCCAATCTTTACCTCCGGGTTAGGCGAAGAAAATAATTGATTAGGAATCGTATCAGGGATTTTGGTAGCCGTGGCGAGAGCCATCGCACCACTGACCGCATAGGCCCTGTGCAGCGACCCCATCGAAATGTAACGGGATACGATATCGACTTCGGTTTCCTGGATCAGCTTGTTTTTATTTGTGGTATATTCACTCGATGAGGAGACTAAGGCTATTTTGGGAAGCGCATGAGTCGACGGGGACACTGCTGCCCGGTCTTCCTCCTTTATAACGCCAATTAATAGTCCACATTCCACCCTAATGTGTTCCAATGTGTCCAGCAGGTGTGGATGACCGTTAATTTCTGTTTCTGACTCAATACCCTTCAGCCCCAGATCTGTCGCCCGAACAAAAATCACAACATTCGCACAGTCAATAATCGTGACTTGAAAATCCCGCCCATCTTTAAGTTGGACTAGATCAACTGGATTTCCAGTGGGAAGAGTTCTGCCGGTAAATCCACCGCCCGAGTCCAAAAAGTTGATCATGATTCTCGATGATGCTCCGGAAACGCCGTCAATTACATAATCGCCCTCATATTGGATTTGCCCGTTCTTGACCGGTATTTCCGCAACTATGATTTTATTCGTATTCGTATTATAGATATGGACGTGAGTGGTGGGCTCCTTCAATTCCACGTAGCCCTCCTCTGCAGCATACAAGCCTACAGCAGTAACGAAATTCCCACAAGTTACGTTATAATCAATTCTTTTGCTCTTCAGGCTGACTTGACCAAATGTATAATCAATATCCGCATCCGGATGTGAGGGGCGTCCGACCAGCGCGAGTTTGCTTTGCAGAGGCGTACCTCCGCCAAGCCCATCAATTTGATTAATGTCAGGAGTACCGTATAATCGTATAATGACTTCATCCCGCAATGCAGGATCCCAAGGAAGATCTGAATTTCTCAGTACCAAACCTTTGCTGGTTCCCCCCCTCATGATGACGGCTGGAATTTTATGAATTTGGCCAAAATCGTACATAGCCTTACCTCCATTGGGTAAATTTGTTCATACAATTATGGTAGCACCCTGTGGAGAATAAAAAAAATACATTTATTCTTTGTTTATATATAAAAAAATTCGATGTTAACATGTCATGTTTCACTGTCTTACCTTTAACAGACAATCTACTGCGTAAGGCAGGACGGCTACAGTCGGTGGAGCGGAACATTTCATTTTCGCACTTTGAAATGCCTGTTCGATAGACTTCGAGGGATAGAAAAACATAGTTTTCAATTGTGACGGATCCAAATGATGCGATATAAAGTAGACATTATGCTTGAGTAAGGCGCGGGCATACATATAAGCTTTCGAAGAATGGTTATGGTTGTCAAAGCCGGACTGCTTAAACCGATCGATCACTTCCTGCGGATCTCTTGACTCTATCAATAATTTCCCAAACGATCCTATACCATCCGGACATTCAGCAACCAAAATAATCGAGCCGCCGGGTTTCGTTATGATTTCAGCAGATGCGAGAGCTTTTTGCGATTGATGCATGTCAAAATCTTTGGGATATCCTCCGGGAGAAACAATGGTAATGTCATATAGATGAGGCACTTCCAATTCCCAAGCCTGTCTGCAAATCGTTACTCCGGCTTCATGAGCTTCTTCCAGATCACCGGCAACAGTAGCTACAATTTCCCCGCGATGATTTTTGACAACATTAACGATGAAATCAACGCCTACGGTTCTCGCGGCCTCGACAGCTTCCTCATGAAACCTGTTGTTTTCGGTAATTCCCATAACGGGTTCTTCCGAACGTATTGGAAAAGAATGATGCTGCAGCAGGCTTGTCACGCCGGCTACACCCGGCACGATACTTTTTCTGCCGCCGCTAAAACCAGCCGTTTGATGTGGAGTGATAATTCCCGTAATAATCGTCAAATCCGCTTCTACTACCAAACGGTTGACTTCGATGTCCAAACCTCTTCTTGTTTGCCCGAGGTAAACCAGTTGGGAAGGATCCGATGCGTTGTGATTGACTATTAAAAATCTTTGGAAATTTTCATACCCTACCATCTCATGGAGTTCTTCATTCGTGTTCGGGCGATGGTTCCCAGTTGCAACAAGCAAAGTAATCGATGTATCCGGGATCCCGCCTTCGTTTAACTCTTTTGTAATTTCCTCCACTAATAATTTAGTTGGAGTCGGTCTTGTAATGTCATTGATCACAATGACTGCGTTCTTTTTGCCTGCTGCAAGATCGGCCAAGCGCTCACTTCCAATCGGGCTGCGGATCGCTTTCCGGACCTCTTCCCTTTCGTCTAATACTTGGGCCAAAGATTTCACAGCCAGCTCAGCGACAGGAACTTCCAACTCAAAATGCAGTAATCCTTTTCCATAAGGAATTTGATAGATCATCGGTACTTTTCAACTCCCCGGATTATTTGTACTCTATCGCCTCCATTGCTTTCCCCCCATTTCATTGATCCTTTAGAGTTAGCGCTGATAGATTAACGATATCCTTCTCATCGTAAAATGACCCGTGCTGATGAAAATGATTGATATGGCGGCACGCTTTATCCAGCACGTTATGCATCGCCTCCACGGTTCCCCCTCCGATGTGCGGCGTGAGCACCATATTGGTCAATGTAGTAAAAGGATGTCCTCGTTCTATCGGCTCCTGCTCGAACACATCGAGACCGGCACCGAGAATGTGCTCGTCGAGTAAACATCTATACAAGGCCTCCTCATCCACGATCCCGCCTCTGCAGGTATTGATGAGAATGGATGCCGGCTTCATTAATTTAAGTTTGTGTTCGTTGATCAAATGGTACGTCTGCTCATTTAGCGGCGTATGCAGGGAGACGACATCGGACTCAGCCAGAAGCTGGTCCAGCTCCATATAACGAACGTTATTCTGTAACTCCTGTTCGTCGGTCAGACGGTACACATCGAAATAGCGAATATCACAATCAAACCCCTGCAATAGCTTAGCGACCTCCTTTCCAATGGCACCAAAACCAACCAAGCCCACTTTTTTGTGAGACAGCTCATAGGAGCGATCCCGCAGTTCTGTCTTTAACCAGCTGCCCTTGTTTACAATTTCGTTATGGGCGATATTCATTTGCTTGAAGACCATCATCATCAAAGCAACGGCATGTTCCGCCACCGACCGGGCATTTCCCCCCTTTGTCATACTTACGGGAATCCCTCTGTTCGAAGCGGTTTCAAGATCAATGTTGTTTACACCGGCACCTAATTTTTGAATAAACCGGCAGGTTTCGGCTTGTTCCATCCATTCCTTAGAAATGCCTCTTGTAAAAGTAATGAGTACGTTAGCCGAAGAAATATGGTTGTGCACGTCGCGGTCATTTTCACAAAACACGATTTCAAAATCGGCGTGCAGCTTACTTCGAATTAAACTTTTCATGCGATCAGAAATTTTATCGAGCGAGACCACTTTGGCCTTCATCTTTCCCGTCACTCCTTCGTTGACTGGCGGATAAAATAAAAATAGTCCTCACTGCGCTGGCAGTTGAACTATCTTTATTGAAAAAAAATCTTTATTGAAAACGTTATTGGTTAACGATATCTTTCGTTTTTCCCCTTACATAACGGCTTGCGGAGGCTCCCGCGAATTTGCCGAAAACGGCACCTGACATCAGGCCGGATCCGCCGGGATAATTTTCATAGAATAAACCGCCAACCATTTCACCTGCTGCATAGAGCCCGGAAATAGGTGCACCCTCTTTGTCCAGCACCTCGCCGGTCGGATTCACATGCACACCGCCAAAGGTAAATGTAATGCCGCAAGTAACGGGAAACGCATAGAAAGGTCCCTGGTCCATACGCAGCGCCCAATTAGATTTCGGGGGCGTAATGCCCTTTGTTCCTTTACCGTCCTTCACTGTAGGATTATAATCGCCTTCCTGCACGGCTTGATTGTATGCCTCGATCGTTTGGAGGAATTGCTCCTTATCTATTTTAATAAGGTCCGCTAATTGTTCCAGGCTATCCGCTTTAAAGAAGGTGGCTTCCTCTAGGAAATACTCCTTGCGAAGCATGGGGTGCACCTGCGCATCGAAAATCTGATAGGCCATGTGGCCCGGCTGTTTTAAGACTTCCCGTCCATATTTCGCATACGTATAGTTTCTAAAATCCGCGCCCTCATCCACGAATCTATTCCCCTCATTATTAAAGATGAGTCCTAGCGGAAAAGAGGACTTTTTGAAGATGTCTCCCGGCTTCGTGAAATCTCCTACTTTAGGTGCGTTAAGGTCAGTTCCGATCGAATGACATCCAGACCAGTCGCCGTAAGCCTGAGCTCCGGCTTCTAACGCTATCTTAAGCCCGTCTCCAGTATTATATTCGGAGCCTCTGACAATTGCTGCATCCCATTGGGAGCCAAGATGCTCGGAACGCATCGTTTGGTTTGCCTCAAATCCGCCGCAGGCCAAAATAACACTACCCGTACGCACCGTTACAATGCCTTCCGGTTGTTCGATTTGAATGGCTGTTACTTGATGATTTTCCATCTCCAGCTTGATGGCACGTGATTCGTACCACACATCGATTCCGAGCTCTGCCACGCGCTCGTTCAATTGGGCAACAAGTCCCACGCCTTTATTTTTGGTTTTCAACGGAAGGCCGCCCCAGAAGTGTGTTTTGCCATCTTTCTCAAAAGATTGATTTTCGTTAAGCTCGAAAATTACTCCATTTTCGTACAGCCATTTAATCACTTTCATGGATTGGGATACTAGTTGTTTGGCTAATTGGGGATCACTTTTTCCTTCTGTTACCCTCATCAAATCATTGTAATAATCTTCTTCATTGTAGACAGGCATATAAATTCTCGCTGCTTCTTCATCCGTTATTCCGGGAAGCACCTCCCTCAGTTCCTCCAGATCACGATAGGCAGTACGTATAGCACCATCCGTGAAAAAGGAATTACCTCCCCGCTTTTGAATCGGACCCTTTTCAAGTATCAATACTTTCGATCCATTTTCTTTAGCTGATATACCGGCACATAATGCGGCATTCCCTGCCCCTACAACAACCACATCGTAAGTTAAAAATTTTTCATCGGCCATATTTTTAACCTCCACAGTAGGAATAAGTTTATCTGCTTATAAGTGTAATACGGGCATAATCATAATCCAAATATTTAGTTTTTATGATTTAGTATAAGTAATTTTTATCATAAGGGTAGAAATAAAAGCTGTATCATTTTCATTTTGCAAAACAAATAAGCCCGCCATGGCTGGCAGGCTAGACCCTATTGTATATAGCCTATTCCAACCGGGATAGCAGAAACACGACTAATTAATGGAGTCACAGCAATTTTCTGTTGATCTCTTAGCGAGTCAGGTACATTTACGATAACCAGACTACCTGCTTCAAGTCCCTTTTTCACTTCGATAAAAGCCTCATTTTTGATGCCTGTCTCAATAGGAGTTCGGACTGCCCTTGTTCCTTGTGCCGTCCATACATAGCTTGTTCCGTCGTCGTTTTGCTTCACGGCGGCGTAAGGTACTTGCAAAGCGGATTCAGTTCGGCCGCTTACAAAGTTAACATCCACCTTGTATCCGGGAAGCAGCTTAGCGGTGCTTTCGTCCAAGGACAATGTGACAGCGACGACAGCTTTTTTGCCCTGGTTATCTTGAGACGCCTTGGCAATAGGGGTCATTTTGATGACGCGTGCCTTGTATTGCTCTTCACCAAGAGCAGAGCCCTCAATAACGGCTGCTTGATTCATAAAGATTTGAGATATTTGTACTTCCTTAACATCGGATATGATCTCTATTTGTGAAAGATCCGCTAAGGTCAGCAGCTCCCTGCCCCTTTCTACAATTTGACCCTCCTGTACTGTCAAATCTATAACGGTTCCACTCCTATTGGATACAACCTGCATATTCAAAAGATCCTTTTCCAGTTGTTCCTGTTGAAGTTGAATCTCTTTTACTTTCGCGTCGTACTTAGTTCTGTCTATCAGGCTTGGTCCTTGTTGTATTAAGGCAAGATTATTTGGGGCGGCATTTAAAGCAGATTGGGCCAGCTTCATTTCATCTTCTTTTTGCTGTAATTGCGTGTTAAGTGCTGTACCTGTATCATAATCATTCCTCAATTTATTCCATTCCCTTGTTATCATAGCTAATTTTATTTCTCCCTGATGAATGCTCTCTTCTTGTAGTTTCACTTCCTCCGGCTTTGGTCCTTCCTGCATTTTATTCCAATCAGCCTGCACTTGCTCGAGCTGAAGTTCGAGCTGCTGCAGCTTGAACTGGGTATCGGAAGGATCAATCTCTGCAAGCACTTGCTTCTCTCTTACTTTATCCCCGGCCTTTATGTATACATGAAGCAGTTTTCCATTTGTCCGGGCATAAAACTTACGCTCATCTTTCGGCTTCACCTTGCCGGTTGCCTGGACGTATTGGACCAGATCTGCCTGTGTAACGGATATTACTTTCACTTCCTCTCCTTTACTAAACATGTACAAGACTCCGCTAGCCGAAATTAACAGGACGGCCAGCAACCGGCCCAAACCATCCGAATCGCCGTCATCCGCTTCCTCTAATGACAAGGGGATGCCTTTATCATAAAACGAATTCTCGAATCCGGATTATTTTATCCCATAATTTGATACAAACCGTATGAGAAAGATACGTGAAAAAAGCCTGATAAAATCAGGCTTTTTTTGCATAGTTATTGAGAGTTTTAGGCCTGCAAAACTAACTTATCCCTCTCAATCGCATAATGATTGCGAAATCCTCCAAGTGCTCAACAATGGGTTATGCAGAATCTACTTCTAGCTTGCTTCCACTTCTCTTTTCCCGAATTAGGATATTATAGCTAAAAATAAATATCATTATTAGATATATTGAACAATGACTTTCCTTTGACCCAACCCTTATAATTTGGATAAAAAATACGAGATGTAACGAAACATTACACCAAACTAAAGATCAGGCCGGCAAACGCGTGTGGCGCTGTGCCAAGGGTCACTGGGAGGAACCGTTATGGAGGGTAAAGTCACATTCTCGCTGCATGACAAATGCGAAATCATAGAAAGCATTACTGAAGAAATCGAAGAATTCATGCTCTGGATGGGTTCTTTTGGAAAGCAGGAAGAAGGGGGCGTCACGCGCCTGTTGTACTCGGAAGCTTGGCGGGATGCCCAGCTTGCTTTAGCTGCTGCAATGGAACAAGCAGGTTTGGAGGCTTCCTTCGATTGGGTAGGCAATCTGTTTGGAAAACTGCCGGGAACGGAAACGAACAAGACGTCGATTATGACGGGCTCGCATGTGGATACTGTCAAAAACGGCGGGATGTACGATGGCACCTTCGGTATTGCGGCAGGCGTGATTGCCCTGAAATTTTTGAAGCAACATTTCGGCATGCCGAAGCGGAGTCTGGAGGTCGTTTCCTTGTGCGAAGAAGAAGGGAGCCGGTTTCCGATGACCTACTGGGGCTCGGGGAGCATTACGGGCCGCAGACATGTTGAAGAAATCGCCTTATTGACCGATGAGAACGGCATTTCTTTTCGCGAAGCGATGGAAGCTGCAGGCTTCGGTTCCGGTACGTTACGGGACAGCCGCCGTCAAGATATCGGCGCGTTTATTGAACTTCATGTGGAGCAAGGCATCGTTCTGGAAAGAAAGAACTTGAATATCGGGATTGTCGAGGCCATTGTGGGACAAAGACGCTACACGATCGAAGTAACGGGAGAAGCGAACCATGCCGGGACTACGCCTATGATGTGGAGAAAGGATGCTTTGGGCGGAGCTAGCGGGATGACTCAATATTTGCTGAATGCCGCAAGGGAACAGGGAGCGCCTTTGGTGGCGACGGTAGGCCGGTTTGAGGTCAAGCCCAATGTTGCGAATGTGATACCGGAGAAGGTCATTTTTACAGTAGATGTACGGCATCCGGATGCCACCGTTTTAGAAACGTTTTGTCATCGGTTTTTAACGGAATTCAGAAAAATTGCTGAAGAGCAGGAGCTTCATGTCCAAACCCATTTATGGATGAATGCTTCGCCCGTAAACATGGACAAAGGGTTGTCTGCAAAGATTGAGCGGATTTGCAAAAGCCATGATATTTCTCACCTTAGCATGGCCAGTGGCGCAGGACACGATGCTCAAATGTTTCAACACATCTGTCCGTCGGCCCTTATTTTTGTTCCAAGCCATTTGGGGATCAGCCATTCCCCACAAGAATACACGTCTCCCGCAGATTTGGCCGTCGGCACCGCCGTGTTGATCGAATTATTATATCTGCTGGGCTATAAGGAGGAGGAAATATGAAAATGTATAAGGATTTGTCCCCGTCCCTGCGTACGATCATGACACCCGGTCCTGTGGAAGTGGACCCCAGGGTTCTCAGAGCAATGTCCTTTCCGATCCTGGGCCAATTTGATCCTGAATTCACCGATTTAATGAACGAGACGATGGGGATGCTTCGTCAGGTGTTTCAAACCTCCAATCAGTGGGCATATCCCGTTGACGGGACCTCCCGCTCGGGAATTGAAGCGGCATTAACCAGTTTAATTGAACCCGGGGATAAAGTGCTTATACCGATTTACGGACGATTCGGGTATTTGCTTATGGAAATTGCCGAGCGCTGCGGCGCGGAAATAGCGACTCTGGAAACGGAATGGGGAAGCGTATTCGATCCGGAAGAAGTGATACGGGCCATTCACCGGGAAAAGCCGAAGCTCGTTGCGATCGTGCACGGTGAAACCTCTACGGGACGTATGCAGCCGCTTGCGGACATTGGTAAGGTGTGCAGGGAACTCGATATTTTGCTGGTCGTTGATGCTGTGGCCACGATTGGGGGAACACCGGTTGAGACCGACGCCTGGGGGCTTGATGTGGTCATCGGAGGAACGCAAAAATGTCTTTCCGTGCCTTCGGGCATGTCCCCGCTCACCTATAACAGCCGTGCGGAAGCGAAAATTTTACGAAGAAAAACAATCGAGAAAGGGTTACGCGATCCGATGTCCCAGACCCTTTCGGCAGGAACTGCGATTCGAAGCAATTATTTCGATTTGAGCCAGCTCCAGGATTATTGGAGCCCCGCCCGATTGAATCACCATACGGAAGCGACATCCATGCTTTACGCACTCAGGGAAGGGTTAAGAATTGTTTTGGAAGAAGGCCTGGAAGTTCGTTTTGCGAGACATGCACTAAACGAGAAGGCTTTAATGGCAGGAATTCAAAGCATGGGGCTGCAGCTGTACGGAGACCCGAAATGCAAATTGCCTATGGTTACCTGTATCCGGATTCCTGAAGGTATCGATGGCGAAGCGGTGAGAGCCATGCTGCTGGAGCAGTTCGGAATTGAAATTGCCAGCTCTTTCGGCCCGTTAAAGGGGAAAATATGGCGGATCGGTACGATGGGATTTAGCTGCAGAAAGAAAAATGTGCTGCATCTGCTCGGCGCTTTAGAGGCCGTCATGATCTGCTTCGGTGTGCCAATCCATGCAGCTGCAGGCGTTCAGGCGGCACTCCAGGTTTATCGGGAAGGAGAGGTTCCTGTTGAATAACATCATGCCGATGGGGCATCAAGGTATGGTCGCTTCCCCGCATTATATGGCCAGCACCGTCGGAAGCTTCGTCCTGCGCGAGGGAGGGAACGCTTTTGACGCTGCGGTTGCGGTTAGCGCAACCTTGGCCGTAGTCTATCCTCACATGACGGGAATCGGGGGCGATAGCTTTTTCTTAATGTATTCAGCGAAAGATCGAAAGGTCATCGGTCTTAACGGAAGCGGCCGTTCCGGCCGGGAGGTCTCTTCATCCCTGTTTAAGGATAAAGGGTTATCCCGTATTCCCGATCGCGGTGTTCTGAGCGCCATAACGGTACCCGGTATGGTCGATGCCTGGTGGGAGGCGTGGACCCGATTTGGCCGACTGCCTTGGGATAAGCTTATTGCCCCGGCTGTCCAATATGCCGAACAAGGCTTTCCGGTTTCCAGAGATCTGTATCGCTGGATGTGTAAAGACGAGCAATGGATCCGCGAGGATAAGACTCTGAAGGAAGTATTTATGGATGGAGGCCGATTAAAAAGCGAGGGTTCGCGTCTCGTTCAATCCGAATTGGCGGCGACCTTGCGTCTTCTGATGAAGGAAGGAAGGGATGCTTTTTATAAAGGGCCGTTCATGGAAGCTATGGTCCTGGCCATTCGGGCTGACGGGGGGCTTCTGACTGAAGAAGATTTCCTCTCCCATCGAAGCGATTGGGTCGAGCCGTTGTCGACAACGTACAAAGGCGACCGGATTTACCAAATGCCGCCGAACTCCCAAGGATTTTCACTGCTGCTCATGATGAATATATTGGAGCATTTTGACCTGGCAGGCATTCCGCGAGATTCGGCCGCATTTTATCACCTGATGGTGGAGGTCGTCAAAAAGGCATTTCAATATCGGGATCGTTACTTGACGGATCCGGATTTTGCGCATATTCCTGTAGACCAACTGTTGTCAAAAGATTTCGCAAGGCAATTAAGCGAGCAAATATCATTAACGCCCATGGAAGCCAGCCCTTTTCTATCTTCGCCCATGGGGCAGGATACCGCTTATGCCGCTGTCGTGGACGATGAGGGGAACGCGGTCTCTTTCATCCAAAGCTTATACTATGATTTCGGGTCGGCCTACGTTCCGGAGGGTACAGGTGTGATTTTGCAAAATAGAGGTTCATTTTTTTCGCTGGATGCAGAGCACCCCAACGCCTTGCTTCCGAACAAACGCACCTTTCATACGTTGATGCCGGGGATGGTGCTGCGCGGGGAAAAGCCATACTTATTACTTGGAACCCAGGGCGGCGAAGGGCAGCCGCAAACACAGTTATCCATATTGACCGGTGTTTTGGATTATGGCTGCACAATTCAAGAAGCGATCGCTTTGCCGCGTTGGGTGTATGGGCGGACTTGGGGTCAAGCGAGCGATTCGCTGAAAATGGAAAACCGGAATTTGCAATCGGCCGCGGAGAAGCTCATGCAGTGGGGGCATCGCGTGGAACTCGTGTCCGGTTGGGACGGTATAGTAGGCCAGGCCCAAGGAATCTGTATCGATACGAACGGGGTTATGTACGGCGCCGCCGATCCCCGAGGAGATGGTCTTGCCATCGGTTGGTAAAGTTCGGCAATGAAAGGAATGAAGGAGCAGGATGATCAAGACGCTGTTGGATTTATTTATCGCTTTTGGGAGATCGACTATGCTGGGGTATGGCGGAGGCCCGTCGATTATTCCCTTGTACCAGAATGAAGTGGTGAACCGGTTTGGCTGGATGGGAAACGAGGAATTCGGACAAGCGCTTGCATTCGGCAATGCGCTTCCGGGTCCTATCGCAACCAAGCTTGCGGCCTATATCGGATTCAAGGTTGCGGGATGGAGCGGTGCTGTTGTTGCGGTCGGAGCCGTCGTGCTGCCGACCGCACTGCTCATGGTTTTGCTCGTGAATGTGATGTATAAATTGCAGAGCAATATTTATATTAAGGGTATGATCAAAGGGATTCAACCGGTCATTTTTGTCATGTTGGCCATGTTGGCGTTTGATTTTGCGAAGTTTGCTTTTCAAAAAGGAAGCGGGATGTTTTCTTTTCTGCCTTTTTTGATTGCAGCCCTTTTTTTTATTTCGGTGCAATATTTGGGGCTGAATCCGATCTGGGGGATTGTGGCTTCTCTGGTCATCGGCGCTATTTTCATGCATGGATAGACTGCTGATGAGGCAGCTGCCTAACGCCTGGCGATGACCATAACGCGTATGATCCCCCCTGTTATCCCCTTGGAATGTATGCTCCATAGCAAGCGGAATCCACGATAGCGTTCTTCCACGACTTTAATGGGCCGGCTACCTTGGCAGCCTGTTTTCTGTAAAGAAAAATGACATGCAGCCGTTGCCGGCTTGCATGTCATTTTCCGTTGTCCACCATTTTATGCCCGTTAGCCATACATGCAGCGCCGCACCTCAGATGATGAAAATGGTTAGAATCCGTCCATAATGCTACTACGGCTGGGAGAGGATCGATGGCTGACTTCATCCCTTTGTGCGACAGCAGTCGCTCGTCCTCGACGATCTGTTTGGCAAGATTCAGTTATTCGCTCACCGAGCCTTCATGGTCAGGCAGCAGCTTCTTCTCGAGCTTCGGATGCCGCTTGACCACAACGCGAAGCAGACGCTTTGCCGCATCCCGCCGTACGTCGAGCGGACTTTGTTCCGGCTGTGCCAGCCTGCGTGCGGGTTTCTTGTACGATACGTTCGTCTGATAGATGGTACAGGATTTGCAATAACTGCAAACGAAACAGCAGATCCGGCTCATTTACCGGTCTGCTGTAATACTTAACACAAGGATTGTTCTACCAGCTCGTGAATGAAACCAAAATCTTTCATGGGAGTTTTCATCCCCTCTTTTTTCACATGATATGCCGGGTCAGAACGCTTGCTTCTTAGTTGCATCGGCAAGGTTAGTTTCGCCGAGAGCATACGCAAGTCTGCCGTCAAGCACGTTTTCCGCCTGATGCTTATTAAGCAAGCCCTCCCAACGCGCAACGACGAAGGTGGCAACAGCATACCCAATAATATTGACTGTTGTCCGATAATTTCCCATGAATCGGTCAGGCGCAAGCATCAGGGCGACTGCGGCCATTGGTATGGAGCCTGTTGCCGCCGCGGTTGCTGACAGTGCAACAAATGCGGACCCCGGTATTCCGGCCATCCCCTTGGACGTTAACAGCAGAACTCCCAGAAGCACAAGCTGCTCGGCAATGCTCAAATGAGTGCCGGTCGCTTGGGCGAGAAAAACCAGTGCCAGCGATAAATAGATTGAGGCCCCGTCCAGATTGAACGAATATCCTGTAGGCACCACCAGTCCGACAACGGCGCGGTTGCAGCCGGCGTGCTCGAACTTATTCATCAGCTGCGGCATGACCGCTTCCGTCGAACCTGTTGCGAACGCGAGAAGAATCTCCTCGCGGACGTAGAGAATTAGTTTCCAGAGACTGAGACCAACGTATGCCCGCATGATGATGGCTAATATAATGAGAAAGGCAACACATGCGACGGTCATGGCAATAAACAGTTTACCGAATGAAAGGAGCGTGTTAATCCCGTACTGGCTGACCGCGAAGGCCAATGCGCCGAATGTCGCTAGCGCCGTAAGCTTCATGATATAGCCCATAATTTGAAACATGACTTTGTTGGCATGTTCAAGGAAATCGACCAGAACCTCCGACGTCCGTCCGCCAATATGGATGATTGCAAAGCCGCACAAACAAGATATTAGCAATACTTGCAATATCGAATTGTTTGCGAACGCTCCGATGGCGCTTTCCGGGATCATATTCAGGAAGAAATCCGTCGTGCTGGGAAGCTGCGAGCCCTTGGTCGCTTTGGTGACTGCATCCGTTGATAGGGTAGCGGTATTGACATTCATTCCTGCACCGGGATTCATCAAGTTTGCAACTACCATGCCTATGATCAGCGCGATGGTCGTTACGATTTCGAAGTAGAGGATCGTTTTTCCTCCCATTCTTCCGACCGCTTTTATGTCACCGACCTTGGCAATACCAACGACAACAACTCCAAAAACAAGCGGTGCAATGATCATTTTGATCAGTTTGATGAAGCCATCGCCTAGCGGCTTCAGGGCAATGCCAATGGTCGGCCAAAAATAGCCCACTAAAATACCCGCGACGATCGATGCAATAATCTGAAAAAATAGTCCTTTGTAAAAGGGCCTCTTTAATATCTCAGTTTGCGTTTGCGAATTCATACTCTCTTTCTCTCCTTCCAACCATTTAACGTGACCTTATATCACATATATTGTTTGTTTATATAACAGATTATAATGAATTTATTTGACTTATTCATCATACAGAATAAACAAAATTAAAATTCCCTTTGTTCATATTGCACAAAATCCGCCCTATGTGATATATTTTTGTTAAATTATATTACGCATAATGTAATGAAGGAGAGGTTGTCCATGATATTAGCGGATCTTCTGAAAATTCCCTGCTTGTCCACATCCAGAGTAATCGCCGGGGAAGAAGGGTTGAACCGCATCGTCTATTCTGTCAACATGATGGACGCTCCGGATATTATCGACTTTTTAAAACCTCAGGAGCTGCTGCTAACCACGGCATATGTCATAAAGGATCGTCCGGAAGCACTGGAATCTCTGGTCTCCAATATGGCCAATGTCGGCTGCGCCGGACTCATGATCAAGACGAAGCGCTTTTTACCGGCAATCCCTATTCGTGTTGTAGAAGTCGCCAATAAGCTGAACTTTCCCATCATTGAGCTTCCTCTGGATTTTTCTCTTGGAGAAATTATGAACCAGTCGCTCAGCTATATTCTCGAAAAAAGTGCCGACGAGCTGCGATACGCTTTAGAAAGCCACAGACATTTCACCAGTATCGTGCTGGAGGGAAAAAGCATTCCGGAGATTGTGCAAGAGCTCTCCAAGTTGCTGGATTCCCCTACACTGCTGTTAAATCATAAACTGGAGCTCATTTCTTCATCCCGACATTTTCAAAGCGCACCTTATATGGCGTTGCTGCCCGTCATCCAGCATGCATTAACGGCCTTGCCGGCCACCCGCTCCACCCAATCTTTGTCCTTGGTGGCGGATGCCGATTCACCATGCCGAAACGTAGCCGTTCACCCTATTCAAACCTATCAGCCTCAAGGATTCCTGATTTCGTTCATTGACAATCCGCCAACCAATAAACATCCCTTAATGGCAATGGAGCAAGCGGCCAACGTGATCAGCTTCGAAATGCTGAAACAGCAGGCGGTAAAGGAACGCTCAAGAAGGTACAAGAATGAATTTTTTTCGGATTTGGTGGAAGGGTTCGTAACCTCCGAACAGGAAGTGATTCATCGGGGAAAAAGATACGGTCTAAACGAACACAGCACCTCTTTGTGTATCGCAGCCAAAAAAGACGCGCCGGCGGAATCAAACGGCATAAACCCCGCTTCGCTTGAAGACAGCAGATTTACGGAGCGCGAGGAACTCTATCAATTAATTAAAAAAGGATTTACGGATCATGGAACGCCCTTTGTCATTTTCACGAAAAACGACCTGTTTGTTGTCATCCTTTCCTATAATCCGAATGAGCCTTATCTTCAAGAAACGGAAATGGAACTGGCGGAGCTATTAAAAAAGATTGCCGATGAGATCTATAAGAGGACTCAGATTGCCGTCTCCTTCGGAGTTGGTAATCCCGTGCAAAAGCTCTTGGATATTTCCGTCACCTACAAAGAAGCGTTCGATGCCCTGCAAACCGGATATCTCAGTAAGAAAAGGATGTTTGTCCAATTCAATCACATTAAAGAATTGGCGGATTTATTACGAATGGTTCCCATAGGAGAGTTGAAGAAATTTTACTTGGACACCTTTCAAGATCTGAAAGGACTGGAGGAAAAAGAACGAAAAGAACTGATGAGAACACTGATGGTCTTTTATGAGAATCATTGCCAAATCGCTGAAACCGCCAAACAGCTTTTTGTTCATCGAAATACCGTTATCTACCGATTGGACAAGTGCGAGCAATTAACAGGACGGAGTTTGCGCACCCCAAGCGATAGTCTTCGCTTCCGGGTCGCTTATCTGATTGAACCTCTACTCCATTAGCTTGATAGAGAAGAACGTTCTCTTTTGCGTTGTATCGAAAGGTTTCTTAACATCTTAAAATCCGAATTCTTATACACACAGGAATTTGAGAGTATTGAACCATTCAAAGTGGAACTAGAAAAATAGATACTACTATAATCACAAACGAATTAAGACAAAACTAAAAGGCATGAGCCCAGTACAGTACCGAACTCATGCCTTAAAGGCAGCTTAACTATATCGTGTCTTGAGGATTACGATTAAACTCCAGGTCCCCAAGGATCTCTTTGTCCTCAACGTTGTCGCGGATAACTTTCTGCACACCGATAGCGCTGTACGAGATAAGGAGAACCACGGCAATGTAGTATCCTTTGACGTTCAATTCAAAGGGCGCATTATATAGTCCAATAAAGAACATTGCATAGCCAATCAATAAACCGATATATGACATGCCAGTAAAGGCTGTCGTATTACGCATTTTATGCTTTGGGTTATCTTGCTGCAAAAATTTGTCTTCTGCGTTGTCTCGGGCAACCTTCTGCACCACAATACAGGTCATCGTTATGAGAACCACACAAAGGATATAGTACCCTTTGACATTAAGCTGCCAATCCGCGTTATAAACCCCAATTGCAAATAAAAACAATCCTGCTGCAAAAGCGAAGTAAGATACAGCTGTAAAAGCAGGTGTATTCCTTCTTTGATATTTTTGATGATTCATATGCGTTTATCCTCCATAGCAACCATTTTTGGTTAATACTTGAACTACTTATAATTTAAATAATTTACCAATATCCTACAAGTACTATCTTTTTTTAGTACCACACTAAGGCCCAGGACAAGCAAAATCAACTCATTGAAAACACTTGCTCTTTGCATTTGGTTGTCGGTGTAGATATTGCCCAGGAGGCTCACGTTGCTCGTTCGGTCAGCTATTGGGGAATTGCACTGGGATCGCCGCTGGAGTTCGGCAACCATGACGAGGGCTTTCAACTGTTCGGTCGTTGGATTCAAGATCTGCTCAAGTCTTACAAGTTGACCAAAGTCATCGTCGGCATGGAACCTCCCCACCTATCGGGATATGTTGCGCAAAATGGACCCGTTCCGTTAGAAAAACCGACCTCCACCCCTTAGTTAGATGTGACGAAGCATGTAAGGGCATAGACCCGTTGAGACATGGGAGCGAGAATCGCTAGGGCTACGTGGAGACGTGCACAATATGGAACAACTTGGGTGTTGGACACCACACCTTTGTTCTCGCATGCCCTTTCTACGGATCTAGCCACCGGCTCCTCCGTGTGACTCTCTTCTCTCATCTTACACAGGGTGAAATCCTGCGAATTCATGAGTCTCAGCGAGGAAACTGAATCATATTGAGGGAGCGTAATAAACTGGAGTTTGAAATTGACGTGAGAAAATAAATTTCATGCCGATGTTATTAGGAATCCCGGGAGGCCACAAGCATCAATTCAAAAAAAAACAGACCATTGGCATGGTCTGCGTGATAGCATTAACGGGTATCACCGTTTAAGCATTGAATCCACTCAAGTCTAATCGAGTCACGGACGTGCCGATGTCCCGTCCGGCAAACGGGCCAACGTCCATTTTGGAAGTACGTTCGTACACGGATACTTCTTTGCTTTTTCTTCATCGATATCGATGCCGAGTCCTGGAAGGTCATTCGGATATACATATCCGTCTTTTTCTACGGGGCATCCGGAGAATACTTCGTAAACTTCTTCCTTGAATCCGTTCCACTCCTGAATACCGAAATTGATGCTGCTTATGTCCAAATGCACGTTTGCGGCATGACCTACCGGAGAAACATCTCCCGGCCCGTGCCACGCAGTGCGGATGCCGAAAGCCTCTGCCATGGACGTCATTTTTTTAGCCGGAGTTATTCCGCCTACTTGGCTAACGTGCACACGGATAAAGTCAATCAAGCGATTGGACATAAGCGGAAGCCATTCATTCGGATTGTTAAACAGTTCCCCCATGGCGATTGGAGTCACCGTATGCTGACGAATCGTGCGATACCATTCGATTTGTTCCGGCGGCAGCGCGTCCTCCAGATAAAACAGCCGGAATGGTTCCATCTGCTTAGCGAACGCGACCGCGTCTATAGGAGACAGCCGTTCATGAACATCGTGCAAAAATTCGATTTCCCAGCCAAGCTTGCCACGCAAGTGCTCGAACAATTCGACGATCCCTCTCATATAAGCCTTCGGATCGTAATAAACGCCGTCCAATGCGTTCTCAGGTTTGATAATTTTTTGGTCCCGACCGCCATATAGCCCCATCTGACAGCGCACATAACGGACGCCCTGTTCCATATAAGACCTTACATTTTCTTCTACCTCTTCTTTGCACGATCCGTCAGCATGCTTGTATATTGCAGCGCCTTCGCGGCATTTGCCGCCAAGCAGCTGATACACCGGTAAACCGGCAATTTTCCCTTTTATATCCCATAACGCCATATCGACGCCCGAAAGAGCATTGTTAAACTCCGGACCATTGCGCCAATAGCCGCTTACCATCGCAGTCTGCCAAATATCCTCGATACGGTGTACGTCTTTTCCGATTAGAAAAGGCTTTAAGTAATCCTCGATAGCTGAGGCAACAGTCAAATATCTTTGGGTAAACGTAGCGCATCCCAAGCCATACAAGCCGGGTTCCGACGTTTCGACTTTGACCACCACCAGGTTGATTCCCTCCGGGGCAGTCAGTATCGTTTTCACATCGCGTATAGTAATCATCTTCGCTGCTCCTATCCGAACATACTCTATTGTTTTACGGCTCCTGCCGTCAGACTGCTGATAAAATACTTTTGCAGGAAAATAAACAGGATGATTAGGGGCAAGCTTGATACAATGGAAGCCGCCATCAAATCGTTCCACACAATCTTATAAAACCCGTTCAATTGACCGATGCCGATCGGCAAAGTTTTCATCTTCTCTGAGGTCGTCAAAATAAACGCAAACATGTATTCGTTCCAACCTACGATGAATGAGTAAATCGCCGTAGCCGCCAAGCCGGGTAACGACAAGGGAAGAATAATCTGCACAAACGTGCGGACCCGGCCGCATCCGTCGATTGTCGCCGCCTCATCCAGCTCCTTAGGTATCCCTTGAAAAAAGCCAAGCATTAACCATGTGCAGAACGGGACTGAAAATGAGATGTACACCAAAATCAAACCCCAATGGGTGTCTACCAGACCAAGCGTTTTCAAAACCTTGTAGAACGGAATCAGCAGCATGATAGACGGAAACATTTGCGTAACGAGCAAAAAGGTCAGGAACGCCCCCTTCCCGCGGAATTGAAAGCGAGATGCCCCGTATCCTGCCAGTGCGGAGAATACTAGGGAGATTCCGGTAGAAACCAGCACAACGATAATACTATTGTAGAAATAAGTACCGAACGGATAATCCTTCCAAATTCGAGAGAAAGCTTCAAAAGTGATGTGTTCCGGGATCCATCTGGGCGGAGTAACCATAACTTCATCCATCGGCTTGAGTGCTGTCGACAGCATCCACAACGTCGGAACCAATACGCATAAGGAAGCAATTGCCAATATTAGATACATGAGCAGGTTGAACAAGCGTCCGTTTCCATTAGTCGTTGTCATTGCCGAACAGCCTCCTGTATAAAAATCCGATTAAGAAGCACACAAAGAACACGATCACTGCCATTGCCGCAGCTTTGCCAAAATCGAAGAACTGGAAGGCTTGCTTGAAAATATCGATGCTGACAACGTTTGTGGCGTCCCCCGGGCCTCCCTCCGTCAGCAGCCAAATCATGGTGAAGTGTTTGAACCACCAGACGGTATCAAGGATCAGTGTGACCACGAGCACCGGAAGCAGACCGGGCAGCGTGACGTAACGGAACGACTGAACCCGATTACAGCCATCGATCTTGGCCGCTTCATACGTGTCCTGCGATATCGACTGAAGCCCGGCGAGGACCATCATCATAACCATCGGGTAACCCTTCCATACGCAAACGATGACGATCGCGATAAAAGCGTAAGATGCGTCACCCAACCAGGAAACCGGACTATCAATCACATGAAGACGCATCAGGATATCGTTGAAGAGGCCGTACATCGGGTTGAACAACCACTTCCACAACAATCCGACTACTACTTCCGGGAGCAGCCAAGGGAGGATTAGAATTGTCCGAAAAATTGTTATGCCCGGCAACTTCATATTCAGTATGAGCCCAAGCACAAGTCCGATCGCGAAGTGACCGATAACGGTAAACAACGTATATTTCAACGTGACTACAATATTTCCGACAAACTGAATGTTTGAAAAAATGCTTACATAATTGTTCAGTGCAACAAAGTCCCATTTGTTGACCAAATTGGTATTAAAAAAGCTAATGTATGCGCCATACAGTAGAGGATACGTAACCAACAACAAGAGCGTAATGGCAGCCGGCAAAATGAAACCATATGCGGCCCACCACTCTTTTTTGACGATTGCGTTCTTCACTGTCCCCCCTCCTTTCTTTTCATGATGCCGCCAGCTTTCTGAAGAAGGAACTCCCTTCTTCAGAAAGCCATCGGTGTAATTTGTATGCTTACTTGCCTTCTTTTGCAATCAATTCATTTGCACGCGCAGCCGCTTTTTTCATGGCTTCGTCAGCCGTTACTTTCGAATTCGAAGCCAAGAGGACTTGATAAGATTCGGCTACGATATCATAGAATTGCGAATACGTAGAAATGGTCGGTGCATGATAAGCGTACTGCAGCGCTTTTACGAATCCGGCCTTATCCGGAGCGCTCAGCGACGGGCTTGATGCCAATTGGGCTTTAGTCGGCAGCGGGCCGGTTGCTTCAGTGAATTTCAGTGCATTTTCATTGTTAAGGAGATACTTCAGGTAATCTGCAGCCACTTCCTTGTTTTTGCTTGTTGCCGAAATGGAATATCCCAGCAGCCCGAATGTTGCAGAGTGCTTTTCTTTCATCGGTATAGGAGCGCTGTACAGTTTTCCTTTCATATCCGGATTTTGCGAGATGATGGTGCCGAGAGCATTCGGTCCGCTGATCAGCATGGCCGCTTTACCGGAGGCGAGCATGCTGGCCGCTTCCGGGAAGCCGGTTTCCGTTACGCCCGGAGGAACCACACCGTATTTATTGTTCAGATCGGTATAAAATTGCAGGGCATCCTTAGCTTTCGCAGTGTCCAAATCAGTTACCCATTTGCCGTTCGCATCTTTGCGGACTTCTTCCGCGCCGAAAGAGCGAAGCACAGGCAGGAAGCGGGTTCCTCCAGATGTATTGCGGGTACCGATCATAGCGAAGCCCCATTGATCCGGTTTGCCGTCGCCGTTAGTATCCTTTGTAAGCTTTTGAGCCGCAGCGAGAAAATCGTCCCAAGTTTCCGGAGCCTTCAGCCCTTCCTTCTCGAACAAGTCCCCCCGATAAATCAATGCTTGAGGCGTCGAGGTCCAAGGAATGAACTGCAGCTTGCCGTCTATGCTGGATTCCTCAATGACATTCGGATAAAATTCCTTCAGATAATCCACCCCGAGGAGCTTGCTCAAATCCTCCGTGGCATTCATTTGATAAACGTTGTACATAAATTCCGGCGTGTTTGTAAAGACGTCCGGCATTTGATTGGCAGCGGCAAGTACAGATATCTTTTTGTACATGTCGTTCATCGATACACCCATGAATTCAATTTTTACATTCGGGTGCTCTTTCATATAAGCTTCCGCTATTTGCTTCTCAATGTCTCCCCCGGGTTTTTCCGTTTGGACAGCGGACATAATGGTCAAAGTAGTTTGCTTAGATCCTGTTCCCGCCGCTCCCGAATCGGAATTCTCCGCTTTTGACGAACAACCGATCATGCTTGCGGTTAAGGCCAAGGTGAGAGTTGCTGTAGTAATGCTTTTCAATTTCATAGTTTACCCTCCAACTTGTTGTCATTTATTTGTTCAAAACGGGGTTGCCTTTATGTAGGAACAGGCAGCGGACCGCTTAAAACCAAATTCAGGTAAAGTCATAACACATATCATGTCATACAAGTATAAAGAAAAAAATCAAAAATGATTTTTTAATTGCGCGATTTTTCGGCGGTTCTCTTCCATCCCGATAGCGATCAGCTCTTTCGCTTTTCCTGCGTCTTTATTACGGATTGCTTCATACTGGGCAATATGCCCCTGCAGGCTTTCTTCGTTAACCCCAAAGACGCGATTTAACTCTTCGAGATAGTAATAGTACGCATCCTTAACTGCATTCATAAGTTTGAGGAACAACTCGTTTTTGGAAGCCCTTACAATTGCGAAGTGAAATTCCAGATCGCTCTGGGAATATTTTACAAAGTCATCTTTGTTCGCAATCATTTTCTGCAAGGCTTGACCGATTTGCTGAATATCCTTCTCCTCCGCCCTCTCAACGGCCAAATCAATACACTTGAACTCAATCGTCTCACGAAATTCCATCATGTCCAAAAATTCTTGTTCGCTTAAGTTCATGACAGGGATGAAGCTATTGAGAATGCTTTCATTTATGGAAGGAGACACAAAGGAGCCCTTTCCATGGTGCGTGGTAATGATACCGACAGCCCTTAGCTTTTGAATAGCGCTTCTGACACTAACGCGGCTGACATTAAACATTTGGCACAGTTCGTTTTCAGACGGTATCTTGTCGCCAGGCTTCCATTTTGCGGTGATAATGTTACTTTTGATCTGATCATAAACCTCATCTACCACATTTTGCTTTTCAATGGCCTTTATAATTATTATCCACCACCGATCTTGTAACTTGTGATACAAGTCTAACAAAAAATTCGAATTCGCACAATATGTATTTTCATGTTTGGTACTTCAGACCTATTAAAACCGTCCTGATTTTAAGTTCTTCTTAACGCCATTAGCGTTTCCGCTGAAGGTTTACTTTTCCCCTTTTCGATCTCACTTAAATTGCCTTGTGATATACCAAGCGAAGCAGCAAATTCAACTTGATTTAGTCTGTTTAGTTTTTCTTAGAACACAAATTTTATCCCCAATCATACAGCACCGTACCTTAATCGTATTTTCACTAATGATGACAAAAAATAGCCCGACAAATCAAGGTTTTTTGACTCATCGGGCTATCTTACTTATGACAAATCTACGTTCCAAACCCGTGACAAACAACGTTCCAATCAGTGCCAAACTGAATTACAACTCACAACAACAGAATAATCGTTCACTTACCCCAGCCGCTGCCGCATCGCCTCAAACAGCACAACCGTCGCCGCCATCGCAGCGTTCAACGACTCGGCCCTTCCGGCCATCGGAATAAGCACGCGCTGCGACGCCAGCCGGTCGACTTCGGGCGACACGCCCTGGCCTTCGTTGCCGATCACGAACCAGGTCGGCGGCCGGAAGTCGCAGTCATAGAGCGGAACAGCGCCCGCCAGGCTCGTACTCGCCACTTGAATGCCGGCGGCCGCGGCTTGCGGCAGCCATTCCCCGAGATCGCCCTGCGCAATCGGAAGATGGAAGAGCGATCCCATCGTGGAGCGCACGGTTTTCGGATTGTACAAATCGACCGTGCCTTTGCCAAGCAATACGCCCGTTGCGCCGACAGCGTCCGCGCTGCGAATGATCGTCCCCAAGTTGCCGGGATCTTGAATGCCGTCGATGACGACAACGAGCCCGTCCGGCAAGCTGGCCTTCATCAAGTCCACCGGCCGCCATGGCAGCTTGGGAACGACGGCGAATACAGGCTGCGGCGTCTGAGTATCGGTACACTTCGCCAGCACCTGTTCCGTCACGGGGACGCACTCGATTCCCGCCGCTTTCGCCTTCCGCAGGAGCGGCGAAACGACGTCGAACCTTTCCGCCGTATACACTAGCGTCTCCGGCATCGACTCGGAGCTCAAAGCCTCCTCCACCAAATGGAGCCCTTCGATCACGAAGCGGCCGATTTTATCCCGCCCTTTGCGGCTTAACAGTTCCGCCCACTGTTTCACGCGCGGGTTTTGCGCCGAACGGATCGTGTCTGCCGCGGCAGCGTTTTGTTCATAATATGATGTCAATTCGAGCAACCTCTATTCCGCGAACGTCTTTTCAAAATGCTGCAGGTCGGTATTTTTGCCGACAATGACGAGTATGTCATTCGCTTGAATTAAATCTTCGGCATGCGGCGCAATATTCATTTTCTCTCCGGTTTTGATCGCCATGACGTTGCAGCCATATTTGGCCCGAATATCCAGCTGCCGCAAGCTGCGCCCGATCATCCTTCCCGAGGCCGCAATTTCAACAATGCTGTAATCTTCGGAAATTTCGATATGATCGATAATATTGGATGAAATCAGATGATGGGCCACGCGTTGTCCCATGTCCCGTTCGGGATAAATCACCTTGTCCGCCCCGACCTTGCGCAGTACCTTGCCTTGAAGCTCGGTTTGGGCCTTCACAATTAAGCGCGGGACCCCGATTTCCTTCACAATAATGGTTGTCAGAATGCTCGCCTGAATGTCTTGGCCGATCGCCACCACGACAACGTCGAAATTGCGCAAGCCCAAGGAACGGAGTGCTTCCTCGTCCGTCGAATCGGCCTGCACCACGTGAGTCACGAGGTTAGCGACCTCTTGTATACGCTGTTCGCTGCTGTCAATGGCCAATACTTCAAAACCAAGGTTGGATAACGTCACAGCTACGCTGGAACCGAAGCGTCCCATGCCGATAACAGCAAATTGTTTTTTCATGCGTTTCCGCCTCCACCGTGCGATTCTGAATCTAAACCTGAGCCTTACTTTCATTATAAATATAAATGCAAACCGAAGTCCAATCGTTCAACGTCCTGCTGAAAAAGGCATGAATCCGAACGATTCGGAGCATATTAATGAAAGTGAAATCGAACGAAAAGCGGAGGGCGGGCATGAATTTGAACTTGAGACAAGCCATCGTACAACGGATGCACGATAAATCGAACGAGGAGCTGATGGGGGTGATCGAGGATTCGATCGACGGGGAAGAACGCGTGCTCCCAGGCCTCGGAGTACTGTTTGAAATCATTTGGAAGAACAGCGAAACCGAAGTGCAAACCCAACTCATCTCAACGTTAAAAGAGCACTTGGCCTAGCCGGTTATAGCTCTTGCCGGGAATGGAAGCAGCCCGACTTTCGCCGTTGCGGCAAAGCCGGGCTTTATGCGTTTAGAACCGCGTTCCCTCAAGCCGGCACGAACGGCGGACGACAAGCCGGGTATCGAGCTTCACCCCGATTGGTTTCATCCGCACGTTATCGTCCGCGTTCAGGCGGCCGATCACTTGTTCGGCCGCGATCCGTCCCATTTCGAAGAAAGGAACGGCCACACTGGAGAGCGGAGGATCGGTCACGCGGGCTGCATCCGAATCGTCGTACCCGATAATCGCATAATCCCGTCCGGGCTGAAACCCATGCTCCCGCAGCCCTTGTATCAACCCGATCGCCATCCGGTCGTTGGAAGCGAATACCGCATCGATCCGCTCAATATGCGGCGCCATAGCCGAGGCGGCTTTGTACCCGCTTGTCCGGCTGTAATTGCCTTCGTAATACAAGCCGGCCGGCATCTCGGCAGGGATGTTCACATGCGCTTCCAGCAGGCCTGCTTCCTTCATCGCTCGAAGATACCCCAACCACCGGTCCCCGCTGTTCGAATACTGAACGGAGCCGTTCAAGAAGGCGATATGCCGGCAGTTCCCTGCAATCAAATGTCGAACCGCCTGATAGCTCCCCTCCACATGATCGGCATCCACCAGATTAAATTCGGCTCCCGGAAAATGCTGATTCACCACGCAATAAGGAAATCCGTTCTCGTGCAGCTTGGCAAGCTCCGCCCGTTCCTGCGCCGTATCCGTGGCGCCTAGCAGAATACAAGCATCCACCTTGTGCGATCGGAACAACCGGCTGTAATCGTTCTCCTCGCCGGGAGTACGGAACATTAACAGCATGTCGTAGCCGGAGTTCCTCGCCTGCTCCCCGATGCCGCTAAGCACCTCGGCAAAATAATAAGTCGAAAATATATGCACTTTGGGCACATACGGAAGCACGACGCCGATGTTCCCGCTGCGCCTTCTGGCGAAGTTTTGGGCAATCGCGTTCGGATGATAATTGAGCGTCTCGGCCGCTTCCAGTACGCGCTGCTTCGTCTTCTCCCTCATCGGTCCGACCCCGTTGAATACCCGGGAAACCGTTGCTTCCGAGACCCCCGCCAGTATGGCGACTTCTTTGCGGGTTACGATGTAGACCACCCCCGTTCTTTATCGCGCTACGCCAGTTGCGCTCATTATCTCTCGCGCGGCCCGCACTGTCAACCTCAATCGTCCGCTCAGGTCCCTCTTCACCGCTTGCCCTGCTACACTATCAATATGCTTGACAGTACGTTACGGCCGTCTGAGTCGGTCCTGCCCAGCCCCCCGGATAAACCAAAAAAAACCTTTCGCCAACCGCTCTTAAAGCAGCGGGGGACGAAAGGTTTTGGCAGATACGCCGTCCCTTACGGGGCCGTCTCCAAAAACTTCAAATTCGGATTTTTCTCCATCGCCGTACGAAGCGCATACTCGTTCTCGAACAGCGCTACATAGTTGTCCTTCTTGTCCTTCACGAGCTGCGAATTGATCCGGAATTTGCCCGGATCGATATCGTCGCCGACGAGCCAGCGAGCGAACTGATACGTCATGCGGGAGAGCTGTACGTCAACCCCGTACTCGCCTTTCATCCGGTACTCGAACACCTCGAACTGGAGCTGCCCGACGACGCCGAGGATCAGATCCTCGAAGCCGATTGTTTTGAACACTTGAATCGTGCCTTCCTCCGTCAGCTGATCCACGCCTTTTTGGAACTGCTTGTGCTTCAAGGCGTTCTTGACCGTCACCTTCGAGAACAGCTCCGGCGAGAACGTCGGCAGCTCGTCGAACTCCAGTCCCGGGGTTTGGCTCAGCGTATCGCCGATGCGGAAGATGCCCGGGTCGAACAGCCCGATAATGTCGCCGGGGTACGCATCCTCGACGATATCGCGGTCCTGTGCGAGAAATTGCTGCGGCTGCGACAGCTTGATGTCTTTACCGACCCGCACGTGCTTGACGCTCATCCCGCGCTCGAATTTGCCTGAGCAAATGCGGAGGAAGGCGATCCGATCACGGTGCGCCGGGTTCATGTTCGCTTGAATTTTGAAAATGTAGCCCGAAAATTTCTCATTCAGCGGGTCGATCTCGCCTACGTTGCTTTTGCGCGATGTCGGTATCGGTGCAAGCTGCAGGAAGTTTTCCAGGAACGTCTGCACCCCGAAGTTGTTGATTGCGCTCCCGAAGAATACCGGGGTCAGTTCGCCGGTACGCACCTTCTCCATATCGAACTCGTCGCCCGCAACATCGAGCAGCTCCAAATCCTGCACGAGCTGCTCGTAGAAAAATTCGCCCGCAATCTCCTTCACGATCGGATCGTCGTAACCGCTGACAGGCTGAACCTGAATTTCACGGTGATCATCGCCCTGGAACAGCTCGACCTGCGTCAGCTTCCGGTCGTACACGCCGCTGAATTGTTTGCCCGAGCCAATCGGCCAGTTCATCGGATAAGAGCGAATGCCGAGCAGGTTCTCCAGCTCCTCGAGCAGCTCAAACGGATTGCGCCCTTCGCGGTCCATCTTGTTAATGAACGTAAAGATCGGAATGCCCCGCTTCCGGCACACCTGGAACAGCTTCTTCGTCTGGGCCTCGACCCCTTTGGCCGAGTCGATCAGCATGACCGCGCTGTCCGCCGCCGTCAGCGTCCGATACGTGTCTTCGCTGAAGTCCTGGTGACCCGGCGTATCCAGAATGTTGACGCGATGACCCTCATAATCGAACTGCATCACGGACGAAGTGACGGAGATTCCGCGCTGCTTCTCGATCTCCATCCAGTCGCTTGTCGCGTGGCGGCTCGCTTTGCGCCCCTTGACCGTACCGGCCAGCCGAATCGCTCCCCCGAATAAGAGCAGCTTCTCGGTTAATGTCGTTTTCCCGGCATCCGGGTGAGAGATGATCGCGAACGTCCGGCGTTTGCGGACTTCCTCCGCTATTTTTCCTTGATTATCGGTACTCATGTCGAATGTAATTCCTTCCTCATTTCGCAAAGTTACAGATGTTTCTTACGCCTTCGTCAGCGGAACCGTCCAATCGGCTTCCTTCAGCCATTGCTTCCCGGTGAAATCCCGGCCGCGAAGCGTGACGCGATCCCGATACACTTGCACATACAAGCCTTGCGACTTCTCTTTATTCACGGTCTCGTATTTGCGGTTCATGACGCGGCCGACCGATGAATTATGAAAATAATGAAAGCTTTCCCTCACATAATGTTCAATAGTCCCTTGAAAATCCTGATGACTGTGCCCGCAGAATACGAATACGTTCTTATAAGGCTTCAATATTTCACGAAAACGATTCGCAGGAATCAGCTGATGCGTTTTGCCGTCGCGGCCTGCTGGCGGAAGCGGCTGATGCGTCATAATGAACACCGGCTTGCCGTCCTTGTGTGCGGCCAGACGCTCCTCCAGCCAGGCGAGCTGCTCCTCGGAATACCAAGCGCCCTCGCCGACCTCCGGTTTCTCCTGCACATACGTTTCCTGCGACAGCAGAATGACGTGATGTCCCTGCACCCACACGTCATGGTACGGCTTAGACAAGCCGAAGAACGCTTGAAACCGCTCGCGCGACTGCCAATCGGTTTTGCCGTTCGGCATCGTATCTTTATTAAATCGGCCGAATCGATCAATCCAAACGTCATAGTAATCGTGGTTGCCCATGTTAGCGTACAGAGGCGGCAGCTTGTACGCCGATAGCAGCTTGCTTAGCCCCTTATACTCTTTCTCGCTGCCGTACTCGGTCAAGTCGCCCGTAAGCGCGATCGCGTCAACCGGCCCCCCGAGCTCCTGAATGTCTTCGAGCGCTTTCTTCAAATTCCGGATCGTATGCGGATCGGCTTCCGAAACATGCAAATCGCTCAGCACCATCAACGAAAACAGCGGCGCATTCGGATCGCCCCCCGCTTGCGGCTCCGGCTTGCCCGTTTGAGGGGCGTCCACCGAACCTTTCGCGGCTCCCGGCGCTCTGGACGCTTCTTGCGTGGCAACAACCTTCTGCAGCAGCTTGACGAGCCCAGCGAGCGCCGTCGCAATCAGAGCGAGCATGGCGAGCATCCACCCGATAAAAGCGCGTCTGGACACGCAGAACCCCCCTTACCTAACGTCAACACTTACTCTCCATCATAACATACTTCACGAAATGAAAAAAAGAGACTGCCCGGCGCGAAGCTTCCCCGCAGCCTGACAGCCTGTCCTTCGTTTATACTGTAGCAAAAATGTCCGCGCCGGCGTCTCCCCGGGTATCTGGAGAGCTCCAAGGGCTTCCGTACGAACCCCTATGTCCGGGTCCGGCGCTCCAACGGCCTCGGACAAGTTCATTTCCGTTGTGGCGCTGCTTGCTTAACGCTGTACGAATTCCCAAGCCACTTCGCCTTCGTCTTGACCGTTGACCGGCCACCAGCGGAAACCGTCTTCTTCGACCAGCTTCCGGCCGCGTTCCGGTCCCCATGTGCCGGCCGGGTACGACTGCAGGTCATCGGACCGTTCGCTCCATGCTTGCGCAATCTGGTCGACGTACTTCCAGGCGAGCGCCACTTCATCCCAACGAGTGAAGTAGGTGGAGTCTCCGCGGGCGGCGTCATGCAATAGACGCTCATACGCTTCCGGAGTATTCAAGCCGACTTGGCAGCTTTGGCAGAAGTCCATCGCCACCGGCACGATCGTGCCCTCCGAGCCCGGTTGTTTGGCGTTCATTTTGAAATAAATGCCTTCCATCGGGTTGACGCGGAACACGAGCAGGTTCGGCTCCAGCTTGTGCTTCTTGGCCAAATATACATTATTCGGCACATTCTTGAACTCGACCACAACTTCAGTCGTTTTCACGGGAAGCCGCTTGCCTGTACGAATGTAGAACGGCACGCCGGCCCATCGGAAATTATCCACGAACACGCGCGCGGCAAAATACGTTTCGGTGTTCGAATGCGGATTTACTTTGTCCTCCTCGCGGTAACCGGGGAGCGCCTGTCCTTTCAGCGTTCCCGCCGCATATTGACCGCGGACGGTATGGGCGCGCACCTCATCGGACGATTCAAATCCCCGCAAGCTGCGAAGTACCTTCACCTTCTCGTCCCGGATACTTTCCGGGTGCATCCGTCCCGGGGGCTCCATGGCCATGATCGCAAGCATTTGGAGCATATGATTCTGACCCATGTCGCGCAGTGCGCCGGAACGGTCGTAGTAACCGCCGCGCTCTTCCACCCCGACCGTTTCGCTCAGCGTAATTTGAATGTTGGCAATATATTTATTGTTCCACAGCGGCTCGAAGAACGCATTCGCGAACCGAACCACGTTGATATTCTGCACCATTTCTTTTCCGAGGTAGTGGTCAATGCGGTAAATATCCTTCTCATCGAACACTTGGCGGATTTCGGCGTTCAGCTTCTCGGCGGATTTCAAGTCGTAGCCGAACGGCTTCTCGATGACCAGCCGGTGCCAGCCGCCGGTTTCCTGCAGGCCGCCGGCCTTCAGGTTATGCGACACGCTGCCGAACAGTTCCGGCGACAGCGCCAGGTACGATAACCGGTTGCCGCCGATTTCGAATTTGGCGTCGAGCTTATCGGTCAGGCTGCGCAGCTCGCGAAACCCTTCCACGTTGTTGATGTCGAGCGACATGTATTCGAAATGCTCGGCGAAGGACTCCCACTGCTCGTCCTTCGTTACATTGTAGCGCGCGAACTCTTTGATCGAATCCAGCACGTCTTGACGGAATTCCGCATTGGAACGCGGACGGCGCGCGAGGCCGACGACGGCGAATTTATCGCCCAGCTTCCGCTCGCGGTATAAACTGTAGAAAGCCGGGAACAGCTTACGACGAGCCAAATCCCCAGTCGCTCCAAAAATTAAAAACACAGCATTCGTCATAATTTCCCTCATTCTTTCTCTTAGTATATAGGGTGGAAAAAACGCCTATCCTGCTTTTCCCTTTAGCATAACCAAAATGAGAACGAGTTTCAATACTCTGTCGTAATGACAGGTGTGCCGAGCGTCAGCCGCCAGTCGCCCGATTGCGAATCGCAGCGCAGGGCCGCCTGCAGATGAAGCTTCCGATCGCCGCTCCAGACGAATTCGTTCAGCTCCGGCGACGCGTACGAGACGCTGACCGTGCCTCTGTCCTCGTAACGCTCCTCCGCCTTCGCTGCCAGCTCCCGCTCCACCGTGCGGAGCGCGGCTTCCGCGCCTTGCGCGCTCGGGTCGGCAAGGCCGCCCTGCACCATTACGTTCCATGAGGCATCCCACTCCAGCCCCTCTACAGCGGCGTCCAATCGCTGCTGTAGAGCGACCGCTTCCGCGGCTCCGGCCGCAGGGAGCGTCTCACATTCCGTCTTCACGATCGCGTAAAACTCGCCGGCATTCAGCGAGGTAAGCAGCAGCGTCTGCTTGCAGCCGCCCGCTGCACCCTCCTGGCGGTATACGGCGTGCCCTTGCTGCTCTGTGAGGGCGGCGGCTGGAGTCATGCCAAGCCGTTCGCTCCACAATTGCCCGTCGGCGAGCAGATCGGCTTCGCCGGATACGGGGAGGTAAGCGCCTGTCTTTTTCATCGTCAGCTTGACGGTTGCTGCAGGATCCATGACTTGCTTCGCGGTCGTCAAGAGCTTGATGATGTCGGCATAGGCCCCTGCCTTGCCCGCCGTTCCCGCCGCCGGCAGCGCCGCCTGCGTGCGCAGTACCGCCAAACATCCGATTGCCGCCAACGCCAGCAGAGCCATCATCCCGAACTTCCGCATCGCGTATCCCGTCCTTTTGTTCCGAATCTATCAATCTATTGACCAGCATGGCCGGAATCCATAGATTGTATACCCCGCGCCCGCAAAAATAGGCAGTCGCCCCCGGGCATTCGTCTAGGACAGCGGTACAAAAGCCGCATAGTCTGAAGTGTAGGCTTCCAGCAAGCCATGACGGAGGTGAATGTACGCATGAAACCGATCTATCCGATAGGCGAAGCGGGGTGCAGGCCGCATTACGGCAAGCCGGTCTGCGTGATTTTGAAGAACGGTACCGAAATCTTCGGGACGCTGATCGGCGTCAAGAAAGGCGAGCTAATTCTCAGTTACGACGAAGAAGAGGCGGTCGCTCCAGCTTCCGGCCCAACCAGGAGCAGCCGACGCTCGCCGAAGAAGAAAGCCCCCGCTTCCGGCAAAAGAGCCGGGAAAGGAACCGCCGCCGAGCATATCGCGCAGGCATCCGCTCATCCGTTCGGCCCCTCCCCTTACCCGGCGTATCCCGTTTCCGTTCTTCAGCACGGCCGCCGAGTCGTTCTCGACATTGGACTGGTTGGGCTGTTATTCACACTCGCTTAATTGCAAAAAACCAAGTCTCCGAGGCTCGCAAGCGAAGCGAACGGCAGACTTGGTTTTTCATTACATTGACTTCCTCATCAAGAAACAACGCATATGCGGATCGTAATAAATCGACGTGTACCCTAACCGTTCATAGAAGCCCCGGGCCCGCCCGTTCGCTTCGTCGACCCACAGGGTCACTTCGGGCAGTCCCAATTCCTGCGCCTTCCGTTCCACGTATAACATTAAACGTTTGCCAATCCCCTTTCCCTGATACCGGGGATCGACTGCGAGCATATCGACCGACAACCGTTCGCGGTCTGCTATTAGCGCGATAAATCCGACCGGAACGCGTCCGGCCGTTGTTTCCACGTACGTCACGCCCTGGCTCAGCCGCTTTCGCAGAAGAGATCGACTGACTCGAGCGCTCGGTAGCGTCTGTTTGGCGAAAGGTAGCAGCTCTTTCTGGACAAGCTGATAAATCACGCCGTCGTCGCGCCGAGGAATTCGTTTGCGGATCATCCGTCAAACCGCCTTTCCCTAGCTGAAGCTTTTCCTCCATCGTATGTAGGGAACGGAAGAAAGGTTAGGGCGGACAACCCGTTTATTTTTTATACTTTTTGCCTACGAATCGCAGGAACGCAACACAAATCACCAACACGCCCGCTATCACGATCACTTGTACCGCATTCATCCGAACGAGCTCCTTTTGACCGAAATTTGATTTTTTATGTTACTCCAATTACTCGGCCGGTGTCAAGTGAAATGATTTACGAGCAAAGCCCCAATGGTTTATAATGGAAATAAGCATCTGGAGGGATAGGGGGCCGGACATGATTACACCACCAATTACACGAGTATTCCGCCCGTATGAGGTGCATGCCCAGTGGTATGCGTACGAACAGTCGCAGTCCAAAGCCGTCGGCTCGGTGAAGCCGAAACCGCCGGGCTTGCCCGTTATGCTTTGGCCCCAACATCGATTCGAGCAATTCGCGCGAAGGACGTCCGCCGATCTCGCGAACGTGTTGACCGCGGCCGGGAAAGCCGGACAAGCCGTCGAGGCGGCCAAACAAGCCGCGACCACGACGGAACCTGACGGCTTGCCGGAAGCCGCCGAGCATATGGTCGAGGGATTCAATCGACTGTCCGGCGCTTTAAGCGATGCCGGCAGCCTGTTAAAGCCGGCTGTCCGCAAATGGGCGTCCCGCCTCCCGTTCGGCGACCTGGAGCGCATCGGCATCGTCCGGCAGCCGGACGTCGTTGCCGGCACGCTGACCGGCAGCGGCGGCTTCGCCGATCGGCTGGCAGCAGCGGCTGACCGTCTGCAATCGCTCGCCGCGTCGAGCCTGATTGACCGGCAGCAGGACGAATACCGCGCGTTCAGCAGCTACACGGTCAGCCCGGACAGCGGCTTGCAGACGTATTTATCCGTGCCGCTAACCGGCACGCTGTTGGATGTGTCCAGGTAAGGAGAGCCCTTGCGCCCGCCTCGCGATCAGAGGCGGGACGCTCCGTCAGGCGCCTGTCGCCCCTGCCGCCGCTTGGCGCACGCGCAGCGCATGCCGGATCGTCTCCTTTTTCACACGGTCGGCTTTATCCGCTTCAGCCTCCATAAAGAAATCGTCGGATTGATATAAGGAAAGCAGCGTGTTCTCGGCTGCCCGTCTCGCGGCGTCCTCCCGCTGCAGCAAATAATGCGCAATTTGATAACTGTATACCTCGTAACGCTTCAATACTTCCGCCTTCTCCCCGAACGACAGCCGTTTCGTCGGTTGGTGTCGTTTCTGTGCAGCCAAGCCTTTCATTTTCGGCAAGTCATCTCCTCTCCAAGCCGCAAAGAACGCATTCGTCCTCTAAGTAATATGACGAATGAGCGGCTGGAAAGCATTCACTTCTAAAGAAATCTTAAGAAATACAGAAGCCCCGACGGCATTTGTTCCGTCAGGGCTTCCTATTGTTATGCAACATGGTTACCGGCCGCATCTTGTCTCATTTTACCCAATCTATCGACCACGCTTCAATACCGCGAATGACAGGTTCCAGGGCGCGCCCCTTCTCCGTTAATGAATATTCGATGCGAACCGGCGTTTCCGGGAATACTTCCCGTAACACGATTCCTTCCTGCTCCAAATCCTTTAGCCTTTCGGACAGCAGTCTTCCGCTGATGGGCAATGCCGCTTCAATCGTGCAAAACCGCTGACGGCCCGAAAGCAGCTGATAAATGATGAGCACGGCCCACCGTTTACTGAGGATTTGCGACGCTTTTTCCATCCGGGGACATAACGTCGACTCGTTCATAAGGCTTCACCTCACTCTTAGTACTAGTATAACCGAAATAAACTAAAAATTATATAGTTAAACTTCATTAATTAGTTACTTGACATATTTAAGTTATTATCTTAAACTAACTTACATAAAGTAACCTAAAACGAACGCACTTGAAGGAGGTCCCCTTAATGGTACCATCGTTATTTTTAGCCCACGGTTCACCGATGCTGGCCATCGAGCAAACCGAATACGCCGCATTTCTCGCTCAACTGGCCCAGCGCATCCGTCCGAAAGCTATCGTTATTTTCACCGCGCATTGGGAAACTGAAGTGACGACGATTTCCTCGTCGGACGACGTATACGACACCATCTACGATTTCTACGGCTTCCCCGACGAACTGTACAAGATTCGTTATTTAGCCAGAGGCTCCTCCATCGTTGCTGCGAACGTGAAGGAGCGGCTGGAGAAGAACGGCATCGCCGTACAAACCGACACGACGCGCGGCCTCGACCACGGCTCCTGGACGCTGCTGCACCGGATGTACCCCGAAGCTGACATACCGGTCGTACAGGTTTCGGTCAATCCGTACACCGCGCCCCGCGAGCAATACCGGATCGGTGAAGCGCTCCGCGGCCTCGGCGACGAAGACATCCTCGTGATCGGCAGCGGTGTCACCGTGCATAACCTTCGCATCATCAAGTGGGGCCAAACGACACCCGAGCCTTGGGCTGTCGAATTCGACGAGTGGCTGCTCGGACGCCTGGAGCAAGACGATCAGGAAGCGCTGTTCGACTATGCCGCGCAAGCCCCTCACGCCCGCCTCGCTGTTCCGCGCGCGGAGCATTTCGTGCCCTTCTACATCGCATGGGGCAGCGGAAATCCGCAAAGAAAGCCGTCGGTCATTCACCGCAGCTACGATTTGGGCACGCTCAGTTATTTGAGCCTTGAATTTTAATCCTAAGGGAGAGAAACAGTCATGAATAGAAATGTCGAAATCGGACAACTCATTTTACGCATAGGCTTGGGCCTCACCTTCATGATCCACGGTTACTTGAAATTTGCCGGAGGCATCGCCAATGTTTCCGGCTGGTTCGAAAGCATCAGTCTCCCTGGCTTCATGGCCTATGTGGTCGCTTTGGTCGAGCTGATCGGCGGCTTCGCGGTGATCCTCGGACTTGGAACCCGAATCATTTCCGCGCTGTTCACGATCATTATGCTGGTCGCCCTGTTTAAAGTAAAGCTTGCCGCAGGCTTTACGGGCAGTGCTCAAGCGGCCGGATATGAGCTTGAAATCGTACTGCTGGCCATGTCCGCAGCACTTGCCTTCAGCGGCAGCCAGTTGCTCTCCGTCGAGAGATTGCTCCTGAAAACGATGTTCGGCGATCAGTTCGAAGATCGCCGCGCCGCTTAAGCCAACAGCAAATCCCCGTTCCTGCAGCCTCCGCGCTGACGGATACGGGGATTTTTGTGTGTTTGCTATTCCACCAAGCCCTGCTTAAACGCATAGATGGCCGCTTGAGTCCGATCCTCGACGCCAAGCTTAGCGAGTATATTCGTCACATGAAACTTCACCGTTTTCACGCCGATGAACAGCTCGTCTGCGACATCCTGGTTCGATTTGCCCGAAGCGATCAGCCGCAGCACTTCCATCTCGCGATCGGTCAGCTCCTCGTGCGGCATCGCCGCCTGCTTCGGCTGCCGGAACCGGTTCATCAGTTTGGAAGCGACTTGTGATTCAAGCACCGACTGCCCTTTAACGGCCGACCGGATAGCTTGGGCGATTTCTGCCGCGCGCGACGTTTTGAGCAAATAGCTGAACGCTCCCGCTTCTATGACCGGATAAATTTTCTCGTCGTCGATAAAGCTCGTCAGCACGATCACTTTACAATCCGGGTGCTGCTCCAGCAGACGGCGCGTCGTTTCGATCCCGTCCATCCCTTCCATCACCAAATCCATCAGCACCACATCAGGACGGTATTCGAGCGCCAGCCGAATGCCTTCCTGACCGCTGCTTGCCTCGCCCACCACCTCGATATCGTCTTCCGTACCGAGCACGGCCGCTAGCCCGATCCGCACCATCTCATGGTCGTCGACTAGCAGCACTTTAATCGTCGTCTCTTCCATTCTGAGTCCCTCCCTCCGCCATAATCGGAATTCTGATCTCGATCCGCGTGCCTTTGCCCGGCGCCGTCAATAAATTCATCGAGCCGCCGATTTCGTTCACGCGTTCATTCATCGTAACTATACCATAGGACGCTTGCTTCCTCATATCCAAATCGAAGCCGACGCCATTATCCCGGATCAGCAGCCGCACCGCATCGGCGGAAGGCTGCGTGAGCCGTACTTCAAGCTTCGTCGCCTTCGAGTGGCGCAGCGCATTCGACATCGCTTCCTGGGCGATCCGGAACAGATGGTCCTCGATGCCCTTGGGCAGCTTAATATCGTCCGACAGCTCCCAATCCATCTCCATCGGCACTTTCGCCGCGAGCTCCTGCATCAGCTCGACCAGTCCCTCCGACAAGCGCTTGCCCTCCAGGTGAACGGGCCGCAAATGCAGCAGCAGCGCGCGCATCTCCGATTGGGCAACCGACGCCATCTCTTCAATAAGATGGATCTGCCGCTGCGCTTTGTCGAAATCTTTATCCAGCGTCCGCCCGACCGCCGTCGCCGTCATCGAGATTGCGAACAGCTGCTGGCTGACCGCATCGTGCAGTTCGCGTGCCAGCCTCTGCCTTTCCTCGACGATAGCCGAATATTTAGCCTTTTGCGCCAATTGGGCGTTGTTGTTGGACAGCCGCTGCAGCGAAGAGACCTGCTCTTCCCATTTCTTCGTTATTTGATTAAGCTGCTCCCCGAGGCGTCCGATCTCGTCCTCGCCTAACGGCGGCACCGCGCGGCTCAAGTTTCCTTTTTCCAGCAGCAGCATCACTTCCCGAAGCTGTTCGAGCCTGCGGTTGATACGCGTAGAGTACCACAGCCCGTAAGAGCCGCCGAGGATGATCGTAATGGAGATCAACGTCAAACTGAGGCTCACGCCTTCTTTCCACGACTCAAAAGGACGAATATACCCGTTCGCCTGGAGAAAGTACACGATAACGGCAAACAAAATAAGGCTGAGCCCGATGGACTCCGCCATACTTCGCCATATCATGTTGGTCAGACGTTTCTCATGTCCGTCCATGCCGCTTCCTCCACGCTACACGATTTTGATATCGATATCCGCAATAACATAAGACATTTCGATCTTCACTTGACGATCCGCCGTCCAATAGTTCGGCGACTGCCATACGAGCTTGTTCAGCACGCCCGCTTCCTTATCATACCCGATGCTCGTTTGACCGAAAAGCACAGAAGCCGTCACGGATAACCCGACATCCTCCGGCACGATGAAATCGATGTCCCCGATCACGCCCTGCAGGACGATGGTCGTCTCCTTCTGCTCGGGTATCGCATACGTCAAATCCATATGAATCTCGCCAAGCACGTTCCAAATCGACATATCGCGCAGCATCCAGGGATCTCGGCCCCAACGAATGCTGTCGATGATGCTTTGCTTCCGGTAATGACGATCGTCCCGGTCTATCTTTCGTGATTTGTGATAAAAAAATCCTAGAGAAATCAGCACGACCGCAATCACGAGCGGCATATTTCCGCCCAAGAGCAGCAGCAGGCCGATAATCATCAGCACATACCCTTTGCGCCCGGTTCCCGAACGAACTTTATACACGCCGAATAACAGTAAAAAGAGGGCGACCACCGTGATGAAGCTCATGTGATCGTGCGCCAACAAAAAAATGCCCGCTCCGATCAAAACGAGTGCGATATTGCGGTTTCGTTTACGGTACATGTGCGCCGCCCCCTTTCGTCGGTCTAGTTGATAGCGTGAAACAAAAGCCATAGCGGCTGCATAATGGCCCTCCATGGCTTTTGCCCTACCTAGCATATCATAACTGCCGGGTTCGCTCCACTAGCATTTTCACGGCTGCTGCGAATGCTTATTTAGGCTCGGAAGAAATTTTTTCTTTCAGAAGGTTCAACTGCTCGTCGAGCTTTTGCTGTTTCGCCGGATCGACGTTCGCGCCAAGACCGTAAGCCGAACCCGTATAAGAGGCCGTGCCGACAAAAGGCTTGCGTGCGATCTCCGCCTCCACTTCGAGCGTCATGATTTTCTCTTCCATGCGGCGGAAGCCCTTCACGGCACTGCCGCCTTCGATAACGTTGTTCGCCGTCACTTCGGCCATTTGCTTCTTAGCCTTGGCCAGCTGTGCGCGGGAAATCAGCTCGCTGCGCTTGTTGCGCATTTGATAGAACGAATCTTTCATTTCATGCAGCTGTTGTACCAGCTCGGCCGCTTGCCCCTTGGCCTGCTCATGCAGCTCGGTGTATTCGGTAATTTTCCCTTCGTGATACAGCTTTTGTTCGAGTGCTTGGCGTGCCGCCAGCTCCTGATCGTTCTTGAGCGCTTCCTTCGCTTGCGCTTCGAATTGCGCCGTCAGACGAACCGCTTCATCCAGACGTTCCTTCAGCTTACGTTCACTGGCGATTTGACGGGCGACCGTCACTTCGGCCTGTGCGATTTCCTCTTCCATGTCGCGGATATATTGGTTCAGCATAATGATCGGATCTTCGACCTTATCCAACAGCTCGTGCAGCGACGCTTTCGTCATATCTTTAATTCTGGAAAATACTCCCATGATTATATCTCTCCTTTAGTTTGGTTTTGTTGTTGTTTTTCGTATTGCGCGACTTTGGCGCGGAGTTCTTCAATTTCTTTCCACATCGCTTTTTTCTCGATGTCTTTCATCATATCGTCAAGGTCGCTGCCGGCCGTGCCCGCCGCTTGCGCTTGGCTTGCCGCATACTCGGCTTCGTAACCTCCCGCTTGCTGCGGGCTGCCCCAGCCGTAACGCTGCGCTTTACGGTAGTGCCTCTCGGCGCGCTTCCAATCTTTCCAGCTGCAAAATTGATGATCCCACTTGCCGCCATACGGATTCGCCCCTCCGCCGTAGCCGGGACCTGGACCGTGAGGCCCGCCGTGCCAAGGCTCGCTCGGGATCACCAGCGCCGCCAATACATAGATAGCGATGACGACTCCGCCGGAGAACAGCGTCGTGATGACCACCAGGAGACGAAGCAGCGTCGCATCGAATCCCAGCGTTTCTGCAAGACCTCCGCATAAGCCGGTAATCTTACGATCGGTTCGGGAACGGTATAATTTCGTCATGGTCGATTCCAGCCCTCCTGTTGCAGTTTACTGCGAAGTTTTGCGAGTTCTTGGTCCAGCGCTTGCGAAGCGGCGCCGCTGGCGGCAGTCCATGCGTCACGGACATGGCCGCGAACCTCGCGAAGCGTTCTCGCCGTCAGTTCCATGTCGGATACGCGCTCTTCCAATCGTTCGAACATGCGTGGCGACGGTCCTGCGCCCATCGAACGCATTCGTTCGTTCATGCGCTGCTGCAGCCGGACAGATTCCAGTCTGGCGATATAATAGCTCCGTTTCGATGCGATTTCATCGAAATCGGCTTTTAATTGCTGCACTTGCTCCTCGAGCTCGACGATGCCCAGTTTGCTTTGCTCATACAAGGCTTTGTACTGCGCCGCTTTCTCTTCCTGCGCCATCTTCTCCTGCAGCGCCATCCGGGCGACTTCATCCTCGCCGGCACGCAGCGCCAGCATCGCTTGCTGCTCGCGTCGCTCCTTCAGCTGCTCGGCTGCCGCGTACTGATGGCGGAGCGACGCGGCGTGGCTTAAACATTGCTGCAGCAGCTTCTCCGATTCGCGGATCTGCTCCGACTGCGAAGCCAAATATTTATCGATCAAGCGAACCGGGTCTTCCGAATTTTCCAGCATCTCATTGAAATGGGCGACCGTGATGTCACGGAATCGTTTGCCTAAACTCATGCTTCGTTCAACCACCTTTTCTTCCAGGATTCGTTATGTGTGTTAGTAAACCGATTTTTTGCAGCGCAGCATCGAGACACCGTAACCGATCAATCCGATCGCCACCAGCAATCCGATCAATCCGGACAGCTTGCCGAGCAGAATCAAACCGCCGATACCGATCAAGATCCAGCCGATAATGCTCTTACCGTTCTTCAGTCCGACGAATCCGAGGCCGACCATAGCTGCGGGGAATAGGATGCTCATGACATGATGCCCGATGTGAAAACCCGTCTTGTTCAGCAGGATCAGCGCTCCGAAGAAAATCAACAGCACCGCGAGTCCGGTATGTTTATTCATTCTCATGAATTCGTTTCACCGCCTTTCGTTTGTTTCTCGTTTGCTTATGTCTTTATTCTAGGGAAAAACCGCTCCACCCAAAACGAACCAGCGGCGGGTTTTGAAACTCGACTAAAGTCCAGTGAACTGCCCGACTGGCGGATTCGGCAGCCGCAACTAAAAAACCTCAGCATCCCCAATAAGGGTGCTGAGGTTTCATTTAAAAGTAATCCGCCAAATACACCGGGCGCGGCGGAATAAGCCGTTCCAGCGTTTCCACCGCTTCCGCCGTGCCCTGCAGCCTGCCGATCTCATGCAATAAGGCCGGGCGCCGGTAACCGAGCATCAGCACAGCCAGCGTTTGAATGCTGCAGGACGCGAACGGGAGGCATCCTGACGACGCGCTGTCCGCTTCCCGCACGACAGCCGTCCCGGACTCGTCCACAGAGAGCCGCCACACCCCGTTGTTCCACGCGGCATGCGTGTCCTCGACGCGCAGCAGCAGTGTGCTTTCCACACCGGAGGCGAACGGAAATTTTGCCAAAAACGCGGGCACATCGACGATTCTGGCCATAAATGTAGGCGAGAGCTCCTGCTTGATGCGCGGATGGTCGAGCAGGAACGCCAGATCGTCCTCGGCCGGAGCTGACAGCGTGAGACGATCGATCATCGAATCGTGATCGGCCAGAAACCGCCATAGCGCCGTCCGAGCTTGGTGATCGAGATATACAAGCTCGTGCACCTTCAATACCCGCTCCTTCACCTGATACATCACATATCCTGCAGCACGCCCCGAAGAGTCGTAGTACACGGCTGCCGTCCCCGGCTTATTTCGGAATACGCGATGCTCCCACCAGCCCTCCTCCCGGACCAGCATCCCGTTGTATCGCTCGGCATAGGCTGTGTACACCGGCTCCAACAGCTCACGCTGCCCGCCGGTACGTACGATCTTCCCTGTGCCGGCCGGCCAATGGGGGAGCAGCGCTGCCGGGATATCGTATATTTTCTGCTCCGCGCACATTTCCCAGCCGAACTTCCGGTAGAAAGGGAATTGAAACGGGTATAGGAACGACAGTGTCTGTCCCTGTTCCTTCATGGTCATCAACGCATGCGCCAGCAGCTTCGTCACAAGCCCGCCCCGCCGGTACTCCGGCCAAGTGGCAACGCCTGCGATGCCGCCCAGGGCGAATTTCTTGCCATGCATCCAGGTTTCGAAGCCGTGGATCGTCAGCTTGGCCGCCAAGCGGCCATCCACATAAGCGCCCCACAGCTCCTCGGTGCGCATCAAAGCTTCGCGATGATAACGGTCTTCCTCTGTCAGTACATACTGAAAAGCGAAAGCAGACAAATCCATCGACTCTTGAAACTGCTCCTTGGGGATATTGCGAATCACCGGCTGTTCACTCATCGCACAACTACCTTTCTTTTCCTCGTCGTCTCTACTTTTTAACCCGGCTGCAAAAAACGCATTCCAGTCCGGCTGATTGCCTCGCGGCCGAGCGTTCTCCCGCTTGCTGTACGTTCGGTCCATCCGTTTCATGCAATCTTGAAAACTCATTTTCTCGCTTTATCGAGGCAATCCTCATATACTTGCGTCTTGCGTATGCGCCTAAGTAAAAGACAAAAGACATGCTGCTGCCATTGTAACCCAGAATATCGGGAAATTCCATGTTTCTACCATGAATAAAATGCTAGTCAATTGGATGTAAATCAGTAGCAGCGAGCTTTGAGCGAGCATCTCCGGCCCTGTTCTCCCGCGGAATTAACTGTTTTTTTCCTGTCTCGGTCATAAGTCCATACCAAAATTATATAAAGGCCATATAGTATAATATGACTTCTGAAAGGGGGATGTCACATGAGCGCTGTCGGATTTTTTACAACAACTGGTGTAATTCTTGTATTGTTCATCTTGCTCGTAATTGTTTTACGTGCACTCATCATCTAATCTCTTAATGCCGAAAAACCCCCTGTAAAGCTACTAAGTAGCTTTCAGGGGGTTTTTCATGTATAAGGGCCACCCTCCGATTTGCGGCATGCGGCGTCCCGTCGGCTTATGAGTTCGCTTGTCGCTCAAGAGCGCCTTCGAAGCATGCAAAAAGGCTCGAACCTTCACGGGTCCAAGCCTTCGGAATTAATTTAAATAACCCATAATAATGCCCGCTGTTTCCTCGATTGCCTTATCGGTCACATTAATGATCAGACTGCCCACTTGCTTCATTAGCGTTTGCGCGTATTGCAGTTCCTCATCGATCCGTTCCATCGTCGCATACTTCGCTCCGAACGGCAGGCCGACCGCCTTCAGCCGCTCAGTCCGAATCTTGTACAACTTCTCGGCGTCCATCGTGAGTCCGACGATCCGGCTGCCGGGAACGAGAAACAGCTCCTTGGGCGGCTTCACTTCCGGCACCAACGGTAAATTCGATACCTTGATGCCCTTATGCGCCAGAAAAATGCTCAGTGGCGTCTTCGATGTCCGCGAAACCCCGATCAGCACCAGGTTCGCCTTCAACAGCGAGCTTGTATCCCGGCCATCGTCGCACTTCACTGCAAACTCGACCGCTTCCACGCGGCGGAAATAATCCTCGTCGAGCCGGTGCAGCAGCCCCGGCTCTCGCTTCGGCGCGTCGTTGAACGTATCGACGAACGCTTCCATCATCGGCCCCATAATGTCCACGGCGCGTACGCCGAGCCGGAGCGCTTCTTCCTTCATCGTTTCCCTGAGCTCGGGCTGCACGAGCGTATACGCAATGAATCCGCCCCGCTGCGCCGCTTCTTCGACGATGGCGCGCACTTCATCTTCCTTCTTAATATGGCCGATCCGCTTCGTCCTTACCTGATGAGCATCGAACTGCCGGATCGTCGCTCTGACGACGGCTTCTGCCGTTTCCCCAACCGAATCAGAGCAAATCGTAATTTCATAATGTTGTTCTTCCCTCATTCGGTTCCTTCTCCTTATTTTTCAGATCATGATTAGCGGTCTATGGCCAAATCCAGCAGTATTTTCGTCATAATCGTTTTTGTCACGCGTCCTACTACTTCCCAACGGGTCCGCCCGCCCGCCTCTTCGCTTTTCACCGGCACGACCACCGGCAAGCTGTCCACTTGGTGGTGAATCATTTTGTTCGCCGCATCGATCACCGATTCCTCCGGCGTTACATGAATGACATTGGGCTCTCGCGTCATGACCATACTCACCGGCATGGAAGAAGCGCTGGCGTTGCCGAACGTAAATTTCAACAGATCCTTACGGGAAATGATGCCGGACAAACAACCGTCCTCCCCGACTACAATCAAGCTGCCGACGTTCTCCAGAAACAACGCCACAACCGCATCGTGCACCGACGCCTGGTCCCGGACAACAACAGGAATCGCCTGAACGTCCCGCACTTTCAGCCCCAGCAGCTTGCGTGAAGCCTGTGATCCCGTATTCACCGATGAACCTGGCGTGTATCCGACCTTCGGCTTGGCGTCAACCAGCCCCAGCATAACAAGCAGCGCCAAGTCAGAGCGCAGCGTCGGTCGGCTTAACCCGAGCATTTCCGCTATTTGTTCGCCGGTAATCGGCGCATTCGCTTTCACTAATTCAACGATCTGTAATTGGCGCGCACTCAGTTCGATGACCGGTCCCTCCTTGTTTCGCCAGCTCTTATCCGCATCTTTTCCATATGATTGTATCAAAAATAGTCTCTTTCTCAAAGAACCGTTTTGAGTCTACGTCCTTATTGTCGCAATATTATCGCGCTTCTCGAATAATTATTGCGTACTATATAGTTATTCATTATACTATATTCAGATTAAATGTACCATTCATATTCAGGGAGTGAGAGCAGATGGAAAGAGAATTGGCATTGGAAATCGTTCGCGTCACCGAGCTCGCGGCGCTATCGGCGGCAAGCTGGATGGGCCGTGGAGATAAAAATCAGGCTGACGGCGCCGCTACGACGGCCATGCGCGCCATGTTCGATTCCGTTTCCATCCGGGGAACCGTCGTTATTGGTGAAGGGGAAATGGACGAAGCCCCGATGCTTTATATCGGAGAAGCAGTCGGCAACGGACAAGGACCGGAGGTCGACGTCGCGGTGGATCCGCTTGAGGGCACAGAGCTCGTTGCCAAAGGTTTAAACAACGCCTTGGCAGTCATCGCCATTGCGGGCAAGGGGCAGCTGCTTCACGCTCCGGATATGTATATGGAGAAGCTGGCCGTCGGACCGGCATTAGCCGGTAAATTAAGTCTCGACGATCCACTCGAGACAACCTTGGAACGCGCCGCCGACTTGTTAGGCAAGCCATTGAGCAATTTAACCGTCATGATCTTGGATCGTGATCGGCACCGTGAACGTATTCATACACTGCGCCGCGTTGGCGTGCGCATTAAATTTCTGAGCGACGGCGACGTCGCGGGAGCAATGGCACCTGCTCTGTCTGAATCGGGCATCGATTTGTACGTCGGTTCCGGAGGAGCTCCCGAGGGCGTGCTCGCCGCCGCTGCGCTGCGTTGTCTCGGTGGCGAGCTGATCGGCAGACTCATGCCGGGCAACGAGGAAGAAATCACCCGCTGCCGCGAGATGGGCATTGACGATCCGTACAAAATATTGAGCATGGACGATATGGTCGGTAACGGGGACGTTATCTTTGCGGCTACCGGCATTACCCCAGGCGAATTTCTAAGCGGCGTGCGCTATACGAACGATCACCGTGCGGAGACCCACTCGATCGTCATGCGAGCCAAAACGCGCACAATACGCTTCATTCAATCGAGTCACTACTTGCCGAACAAACAGTTGCTCAGCGATATTTTGAACGCCCAGGATTGAACTTCATCGTTTCTATGTTAATATTTATTTACGTTAAATATTAACATGGAGGAAGGTTATCTCATGAGCTTTTTGTTTTTTACCGCCGTCGGCCTGATCGCAGCTACCTTCGGTAGCCTTGTCGGTCTCGGCGGCGGTATTATTATTGTGCCTGCACTCGTTTATTTAGGCCCATTGTTCGTCGGGCAGACGATATCCGTCTCCACGGCGGTCGGCACTTCGCTTGCCGTACTTATATTTACCGCGCTTTCTTCAACCTTAGCATTCTTGAAGCAGAAGCGCGTGGATTTTAGAAGCGGTTTGCTTTATTTCATGACATGCGGGCCCGCAGCCATGCTGGGCTCCTACGTGACGCAATTCGTTGATGCGCAATCGTTTCAGTTGTACTTCGGTTTCTTTATGATGTTCATGGCCATACTGCTCATCCTTCGTGATTATATCAAACCGATCAATGTCCGCTGGAGCGTTCAGCGCACTTACATAGATGCTTCAGGACAAACGTTCGAGTACGGTTACAGCCTGATTCCAGCACTGGCCATCGGCTCGGCCGTCGGCTTTATTTCAGGTCTGTTCGGAATCGGCGGAGGCTCGTTGTTCGTTCCGGCCATGGTACTCCTGTTTCGTTATCCGCCGCATGTCGCTACCGCCACTTCGATGTTCGTGATTTTGCTATCTTCGGTGATGGGCACCGTGACGAAGCTGAGTCTTGGAGAGGTGGACCTATGGATGGTCCTTTGCCTGGCTCCTACGGCGGTGCTCGGCGGTTGGTTAGGCGCTCAAATCGCCAGCCGTCTAAGCAGCAAGAAACTGCTATGGGTGCTACGCATCTCCTTCGTATTGATCGCTTCCAAAATGATCCTCGAAGGCCTCAACATCATCTAACAACACCGCATAATTCTCCTCCTCCTATCCAACACTAAGATAACTTTATGGATAAGGGGGAGGCACCGTGTATCCTCGTATAGGAATGAATCTCGCTTGGACGACGATGCTCAGCATCGCGTTGACGTCCTGTTCGGCACAACCCCATCCTCATACAACACCGCAAGCGTCCCCTTGGACAAGTCAAGGGAATTCAAAACAGGCCCAGGCGTCCAACGATACACCTTCAACACGAAATACGGGTTCCACATCGTCCCCCCATACACGTATCGAAAGCTTGACTCCGTCCATTCCCGACAAAGTCCCTGCTGCGCCCGTTAAGCCGACACCGGAAGTTCATACGGAAACCGTCCCGGCGCCTGCCCAGCAGCAGGTTGTCCCTAAGAAGGCAGCTAAGACGCAAGCTCCGCCAAAAACCGTATCCGCCAAAACCGGTAAACAGAAACAAACGAACCACACGACGGCTGCGGCGCAAAACCAGCGTCTAACGCTCTCTCAGCTTGTAAAAAAGTATCCCCAGCTTTTACGATTACGCGGTTCTTCGACCGGTAAAAAAGTCGCTCTTACCTTTGACGATGCGCCTGATCTTAAGTTTACCCCCCAAGTGCTCGATATTTTGAAAAAATATCACGTGCAGGCGACCTTCTTCATTGTCGGTTCACAAGCCGAGAAGCATCCGGAAGTCGTGAAACGCATCGTCAATGAAGGACATGTTATCGGCAATCATTCCTATTCGCATCCGCTGTTCACCAAACTGGACGAGCAATCCTTTCAGCATCAGATTCTGCAAACGCAAGACACCTTGCACAGCTTAATTGGCTACAGACCGAGACTAATCCGTCCACCCTACGGTGAAATCAGCGAGAATCAACTTCTATGGACTTCGGATCGTGGTTACCTTGTTGTCAATTGGAACGTTGATTCGATGGACTGGAAGCAATTAAATGAGCCTCAAGTGACTTCCAATATCTTGCATCACACCAAAGCCGGTTCAATCGTTCTTCAACATTCCGGGGGTGGCTCTACCCAAGATTTAAGCGGCACCGTTCGCGCATTGCCTCATGTTATCGAGAAGTTACAAGGCCAAGGTTATCGTCTTGTCACTTTACCGGAATTGCTTAACGTCCCGAAAGAAAAATAAAAGAAAAACACATATAAAAAAAGCATAGAGAGCGAATTATTCGCTCTCTATGCTTTGATGCCGGTAGAGGGACTTGAACCCCCACGGTTTCCCTCACGATTTTGAGTCGCGCGCGTCTGCCAATTCCGCCATACCGGCTGGTGGCGTGCCCTAAGAGATTCGAACTCCTGACCTTTTGATTCGTAGTCAAACGCTCTATCCAGCTGAGCTAAGGGCACATAAAACAATTAGATTGGAGTGGTGCCGAAGACCAGACTTGAACTGGTACGGTAGTCACCTACCGCAGGATTTTAAGTCCTGTGCGTCTGCCGATTCCGCCACTCCGGCGTAAGATTGGAGGCGCCACCCAGACTCGAACTGGGGGTAAAGCTTTTGCAGAGCTCTGCCTTACCACTTGGCTATGGCGCCACACAGCTATAAAATTGGAGCGGAAGACGGGACTCGAACCCGCGACCCTCGCCTTGGCAAGGCGATGCTCTACCACTGAGCCACTTCCGCAAGAATGTAACTGGGGATCTAGGATTCGAACCTAGGCATGACGGAGTCAAAGTCCGTTGCCTTACCGCTTGGCTAATCCCCAATGTGAGTTTAGAAAAATGGGGCGATCGATGGGACTTGAACCCACGAATGCTGGAGCCACAGACCAGTGCGTTAACCCCTTCGCCACGACCGCCATATGAAATTTGTTTGGCAGGGGCAGCAGGAATCGAACCCACACCAAAGGTTTTGGAGACCTTTGTTCTACCTTTAAACTATGCCCCTATGAAAA
>NZ_BIMH01000020.1 GCF_004000985.1 Paenibacillus validus NBRC 15382
CCCGCCGATGGTCATTAACGGCTCGTTAGCGGGTCTCGTCGGCATCACGGCCGGCTGCGCGTTCGTCAGCGACTTGGCGGCGATCCTGATCGGTGCGGTATGCGGGATCGCCATGGTATTCGCAACCGAATTTCTTGAATCGAGACGGATCGACGATCCGGTCGGCGCGTTCGCGGTTCACGGCGTTAGCGGCAGCCTGGGAGCGCTCGCCGTCGGACTCTTCGCCCAGCCTGAACTGACGGAAGGCATCGGCCAAGGCTACAGCGGCTTGTTATACGGCGGCGGCTTCCAATTGCTCGGCGTTCAAGCGCTCGGCTTAGTCGTCATCATCATCTGGGGCTTTTCCATGACCTGGATCGCCTTCAAGCTGATCAATAAAATGGTTCCCATCCGCGTCAGCCGCGACGAAGAACTCGTCGGCCTCGATGTCGGTATCCACGGCGTCCCGGCCTACAGCCAGGAGCACGATTTCATCGAGCTGAAACAGCTTAAAAATCGATAAGTCAACCTGAGGCTGCCGCAAGACAGCCTCGGGTTTCCCTCGCAACAAAAAAACACTTCCGTCTCGCGACAGAAGCGCTAACCCTTACGATCTATACAGGTTTCGATTGCAGTTCTTTCTCCAGCTCTTCGCTAACGTCGATCAAGTCGGTAGGCTGACTTTCGGTCAAGATGGCACGGGCTTGCTCGACCTCCAGACGCAGCGATCGAATTTGTTCCATAGGTTTCTTCACATAATGAATGTATTCGACGGCAAGATGATGATCCGGCTTTTTACCCGCAAATATACGGCGAAAAGCTGACATAGACTGATAGCTTCGTTCTTCCATTGCACGCCGTTTCTCATAACGTCCGATCGCTTGCTCGATTTCCGTGATTTGCGCCTCTCTATGAGCGATGTAAGCTTCTAAAAAAGGGTATATCTCAGCCGCTTTTCGCTTATTTACGCGCATCGAGTTCCCTGTCAGCAAAGCGTTGATCATGAAACATCACCTGTCCTAATATGTTAACATTCATAACAATAGATTTATTTTACACTAAAATACAGCCTTTGAAAACATTAAATTTAACATAAGCGAAAACAGGCAAACACTAAAAAAGAGACCTGGACGTTAAGCGTCCAAGTCTCCGTTGCTGTATGAAGTATACTTGCTTTATTTTTGAGATTCATTTGCTTTTCGGTTTTGCACGGCATTCTTCGCATTGTTCTCAGCAGCAGCAGCCCCTGCTTCAGCCCCTACTTCTTCGGAAAACTCAGCGTTGTACTTTTGGTTTTGGTTTTGAATTTTGTTGTTTTGTTTGTTAGTGGCCATCGCTATCACCTCCCTGACAACCATAGTATGGTCCGAAAGGAGGTGGGTTATGATGGAAACTTATAGCAGCAGCTCTTCCTTGAGCTGGTTCCATAGCGCTTCGGTAATTTTGCCGCCGCCTTTTTTGACGACAAATACATTCAATGTTTTCTTGCCCCATTCTTTGTACACTTGATCTTTGGTCTCGAAATACAAGTCAATTCGCTTCCCTTTAATGGCGCTGCCGGTATCGGCGACGACGCCGTAGCCGTAACCAGGAATGTACAGCACCGTACCTAACGGAAATACATGCGGATCGGCGGCAATCGTAGAAAAAGAGGTGTGATCCCGCGTCACCTTGAGCCCGGAATAGGTTACACCGTACTCGGGATGGCCCGGGTTTTTGCCGGTCGATTCTCTACCTGCGTAATAGCCCGTCGCCGTTACTTGAACGGCCGTCAGTTTCGTAAGATCCTGCCGTTGATGCGGAAACAGCTTGTAGTTTTGTTGTCGGCTTGCCGCACGGGCCTCGGCGTTATTAGCGGCCGTTACAAGCTTGCTCTCTGGCTGGGAATGGGTAACCGTCGTCGTTTTGGATGAAGCAAGAACATTCGGCGCGGAAGCCGTAATGGCTTCGACTCGCGTCGATTGTCCGCTTTCAGGTAAGACGGACGGCTGTCGCTTATTTTCAAACCATATCAATACGGACAGCATCAACGCGATGAAACAAATCCATTTTGCATGGCTTGCGGTTCTAGGTAACATAAGTTTTTTTAAAACCTCCCCTTAATATAAAAGGCTGTCCATTGCGGGGAGGTTCTATACGCTACTCTTCCAAATATCGCTAGGAGGCCGGGACTAACGTCAAAACGCAAAAAAGCCTCATCCCTAAGGATGAGGCTTGCCGGGGCTGGCTTCAGCGCCGATAGAAGTTAAACCTGTTTGGTGCGGATGTCTTCTTGGATCATCGCGATGACTTGATCCAGACTTTGCGCGCCCAAGTCCCCTTGGCCGCGTTTACGGACGGATGCTCCGCCAGCTTGCACTTCATTCTCGCCGACAACGAGCATGTAAGGAATTTTCTCAAGCTGCGCCTCGCGAATTTTATAGCCGAGCTTCTCATTGCGCAGATCGGCCTCCACACGCACGCCGGCCAATTGCAGCTTCTCTTTCACCTCTTTGGCGTAAGCGTCAAAGTTGCCGGAAACCGGCAGAACTTTCGCCTGCACCGGGCTCAGCCAAGTCGGCAATGCGCCGGCAAAGTTCTCCAGCAAGAAGGCGGTCATACGCTCCATCGTGGAGATGATGCCGCGGTGAATCACGACCGGACGATGCTTTTGACCGTCTGTACCTACATATTCGAGCTGGAAGCGTTCCGGCAGCAGGAAATCGAGCTGCGCGGTAGAGAGCGTCTCTTCCTTCTTGAGTGCGGTTTTGATCTGGACATCGAGCTTCGGTCCGTAGAAGGCCGCCTCGCCCTCGGCTTCAAAGAACGGCAACCCGAGCTCTTCCACGACTTCCCGCAGCATACGCTGGGACATTTCCCACATTTCGTCGTTCGGGAAATATTTCTCCGTATCCTTCGGATCGCGGTAGGATAAGCGGAAACGGTAATCCTTAATCCCGAAGTCTTCGTACACGTGACGAATCAGGTTGACGACGCGCGCGAACTCTTCCTTGATTTGATCCGGACGGCAGAAAATGTGCGCATCGTTAAGCGTCATGGCGCGCACCCGATGGAGCCCTGTTAAAGCGCCTGACATTTCGTAACGGTGCATCGTGCCAAGCTCGGCAATTCGGACCGGCAGATCGCGGTAGCTGCGCATTTCGGCTTTGTATACCATCATATGGTGCGGACAGTTCATCGGACGAAGCACAAGCTCCTCGTTGTCCATCACCATTTTGGGGAACATATCTTCCGAGTAGTGATCCCAGTGTCCGCTTGTCTTATATAGCTCAACGTTGGCGAGAACCGGCGTATAGACGTGCTGGTAGCCGAGGCGCTCCTCCAAATCGACGATGTAACGTTCCATCGTGCGGCGAATTTTGGAACCATGCGGCAGCCAAAGCGGCAAGCCTTGTCCGACCTCGTTGCTGAACGTAAAAATATTCAGCTCCTTGCCCAGTTTCCGGTGATCGCGCTTCTTCGCTTCTTCCAAGAGATGCAGATGCTCGTCAAGCTCAGCCTTCTTAGGGAAAGCCGTTCCGTAGATGCGCTGCAGCATTTTGTTCTTGGAGTCGCCGCGCCAGTAAGCGCCGGCCACGCTAAGCAGCTTGAACGCTTTGATACGGCCGGTCGAAGGCAAATGCGGCCCGCGGCACAAGTCAAAAAACTCGCCTTGATCGTAAATCGTAATGACGGAATCTTCCGGCAAATCGCGAATTAACTCCAGCTTCAACGGATCCTCAAGCTCGCTAAAAATGGCGATCGCTTCCTGACGACTGACGACGCGACGGCGGATCGGCAAGTTCTCCTGCACGATGCGTTCCATTTCTTTCTCGATTTTGGTCAAATCGTCCGGAGTTAAGGAAGTCTCCATATCGATATCGTAGTAAAATCCGTCTTCGATGACCGGACCGATGCCCAGCTTCACGGCTTTGTCGCCGTAAATCCGTTTGATCGCCTGGGCCATCAGGTGCGCCGTGCTGTGACGGTACACCTCGATCCCGGCCTCGCTGTCGAGCGTAACGATTTCAAGCGCCGCATCTTCTTCGATTGCCGTATTTAAATCGACCGGCTTTCCGTTCACTTTGCCGATGACCGCATTCTTTTTCAGCCCGCTGCTGATGGAAGCCGCCACTTCTTCTACCGTAATGCCGCTCTCATACTCCCGAACCGCTCCGTCCGGAAAAGTTACCTTAACTGCCATCTTGTTCATCCTCCATATCCAATAAAAATAAGCGCATTCCTCCCGAAAGGGACGAGTGCGCTTAGCTCGTGGTTCCACCCTAATTCAATCCGCTCAGACGCTTTGGGCAGCTCGGTATTGAAACCGTTCCTGCTTCGCTTTGCGGATCCTCCAGCATTCGGTAACGGGAATGACCCGGTGACATATACTGGACGCCTGACCTGACGCCGTTCCATCTCACGGCTACAAAGGGGTAAATGGACGAAATCGTTCCGAAGGGACTTTCAGCCGGGTTCCCTCTCTCTGGGCGGCGCTTCAACCATTCATGTCTTTGATCGTTGCCTTAGCCTTTATTATATTCAGCGGCGGTCGAATGGTCAAGGTTTTGGCATAACCGGCAATACCCGCACAGCTCCACCCGATTTTCAAAAATTTGCGAAATCGTCTTGATCACCTGCGTTTCCGGCTCGCGTGTGTGGATATAGATTTTCTGCGGAGATACGGTGATCAGCGTGCTGACGATCATGTCTTCGAAGTTCATATCCTTCTCCAGCAGTTCTACCGTCACGACGGTCTCCGGATCGTCCGTGTCGATCTTTTCCATCCGGTCGTTCAGCAGCATGAATTCACTGCCGCCTTTATGAATCAAGTGTACGAATGGAATCTTCGCTTCCTGTATATAGACAAAATATTGCAACAATGAAATGAATTCCTGATACTGCCGGTCCATCACATATTCATCGACCGCATATTCGACGATATCGTGCAGCTCTTGCTTATAAGCCTGCAGACGAAAGCGAATAAATCCGTCCAAATGCAGTTCGGTTTGCTCCTGAATATAATCCGCGATTTCCGAAGCGATCAACGCTTTGCGCCGCAGGAAAGGCGCCCTTTTCTCCGGATCGTTCTCGCTTCTGGAACCCAGCAACTGCTCGCAATAGCTTAGAATTTGGTCCAATTCTTGCTCTTGCTTGTAATGATATTCGTCCCGTATCAGTTTGCGAAGCAGCAGGGGCTCTTCTTCGCCAATAATGTATTCCGCCAGCGCCTGAGCCGTCTCGGCATAAACGCGTTTCCCATCCTTCTTTAACTCAAAAGCCGGGAGCCGCCCTGAGATTTCAATCGCGCTCAACCCTTGCCGCCGTTCCAAGGTCATATGGATTTTGTTTTCGTTATGTAGCAGGTCGCCGGAACGCGTCAATACGCGGCTGAGGAGATCCGCCTGCAGTTCCGTGCGCTTCGATGCAAACACCGTTAACAGCTTCATGCCATCCACTCCTTTCGGGCCGTTGCTTTCCTTTAAAGTATATGGCCCCTGAGTCTCATATATACAAATAACAAGCGTCCGTGGTATAGTAATATATGAGATTTACACAGAATTATGGAGTGAAGCCTTATGATTTTCGATGTGGTTAATCATGTGAAATTACCGCGTTGGAACCGGAGGATCTTGAACGGTTATTGGGGAATGGCTGTATTGTCCATTGCAGCCACGGTTATCATTGCCTGGTTCGGTCGCTTTACGAATGCTATCGATTTTACAGTCGCTCGTGTCGGTCTGCATGCGCTGTGGACTTGTATCGGGCTTTTAGTCGTTGAAGCGGCATACGGCCTGTCGAAGCAATGGAGCGACTACATCATTATTCTGGGCGGCGCCCTCCTCTCCGCGAACCTGATTTCCGCTTTTCCTTTGGTCAGCCCGACGCTTACGACACTGTTTCTGCCGATATTGACTTCCGTCTTTTATTTCCAAAGGCGCAAAGTCATTTTTGCTTTTTGCGTCAGTTTATTTACATACTATGGCCTGTATGCGCTGCTGCTTCGTCAGACGACGCAGTACGGGTGGCTCGACGCTTTTGCGATGACGTTAATTTTATTGATCGGCGCTTTCGTCGGACTGGAAATTATGAGCCGCGGCACCGATTTGCTCAAAGATTTACGCTCCACTCTTGCCTCCGAACAAGACTTGCTTGTCAAAAATATAATGATGGATAAGCAGGCAAAAACCGATGCGCTTACCGGCTTATACAATCATATGTCGTTCCACGAGTATTTAGAGGTGCTGATCCGCCAAGGCGAACAAAGCGAGCTATCGTTTCAGTTGGCGCTCCTCGACATCGACCACTTCAAGAAAGTAAACGATACCTACGGGCATCGGGCAGGAGACGCCGTCTTAAGCAAGGTCGCCGGCATCCTGCAGCGCTCGGTATCTCCCAATGACTTTCCTGCGCGTTACGGCGGCGAAGAATTCGCCATCCTGTTTACAGAAACCGATGTAACGGATACCATAAGTCAATTGGAGCGAATTCGCCACCACATCGCTGCGGTTCGCCACGAAGAGCTGAACGGCAATCAAGTGACGATCAGCATCGGGCTTTACGAGTTTCGAAGAGGGTGCGCGAAGGAAGAGTTGTTCGGCAAAGCAGATACCGCTCTGTATCGGGCCAAACACAAAGGACGCAATCGCCTGGAGATTTATCAAGATGAGCCGATGACCCTAACATCGTGATGGATGCAGGGGTCTTTTTTTGATTTATATGATACATAATGTATTTTATTTGAGCATTTCTATGATTCATGATACAATTTGTTTCAAGATATAACTTCTCGTCGAAGGAGGTTCGTCATGAAGCAGTCGCAAGGCCGATTTCCGTCTCCCGCGGCACAACAATTGGTACACCTGCATAAAAACTTGTATGTCAACCGCCATGATCCCAAATATCACGAGAAGGTGATCCGCTACCTCGATCCGCATTCACCTGAAGCCCATTACCGGTTAGGGCAGCATTTTGATCAAAAAGGACTGAAATCGAAAGCGCTCTACCACTACAAACAATCGATGAAGGTCTATCCCTCCCCTTATTATTATCAAGCGTCCGGGGCCATTCGCCGTCTGGAACAGAACGCGGCAGCGGGTGCGGGTGCAGCTACAGCTTCGGGAACGGTCGCCGGATCAACTCCGGAGCAGCGGGCGGAACGGGCCTTTCCTTTATTCCTCAAGGTTCTCGTTATGACGTTGTTCATGATCAACATCGCATTGCTGTTCATTTTTTTTGCACCGTCCGCGATATCCAAAGCCGTCACCGTGTTATCACCCTTCACCGTTGGAAAATCGGTCACCTATGAGAGCGTCGAGAAGCCGTTTCTCCTGCACTTCCCGCACGGCGAGCCGAACCGTAAAGTCGAGGATGCGCTTCATCAAAAAGCTATAAAGCTTGCTGAAGCCTACCCTAACGCGCATATTGTCATCTATGGAATCGCCTCCTCGGCAGCCGGTGCGGAGCAGAAAGCGGTGCCTCTGACGAATGATGATTGGAAGCGGCAAGCTTTCGTCGTTGCAGAGTACAATCCGGCGATCGATCAAGCGGTGAAAATCCGGTTTGTTCATCCGGAATTGACAGCGGTCGGAGCGAATATTGTCCGCACAGCACTGAACGCTTATATATCGGAGCACGGCACCGCACCGCCCCGGCTTGACGATCTGCTGCAAGATTACCCCAACAATTATATGAGCTTCCTTCCCGCGGAAGGTCAATCCGGTTCGGCCTTGGTCCGAACCTTTTTTAATGGATCGGGCGGCTGGGTTTACGACCGTGAAGCGGCGGATGCGGAGCGCATGTTTTACCCGAACACGGAACCAGGAGACGAGCCGATTCCGTATACGCCCGTACAGCTGGTCGTCGAAGCCGCGCAGCATTCGCTGGAGCTGCGAACCGGCGATAGGCCGATCGCACGGTACCGCATCGGTCTCGGTTCGGACAGCACGCCTACGCCGACGGGCTCATTCACGGTTGGCAACCGCGTTATCGAGCCCGAAGGACGTTCCCCCGGCGTATACGGCGCCGCAGCGCTCAGCCTCGGCAGCATTGCCATTCACGGCACCACGGACGTATCTTCGATCGGCCGCAGCGTCTCGCTCGGATGCATCCGCCTGAGCAACGAAGAGATGGCTTCGCTTTATCCGCTGACCCCGCGCGGGGCGCAGGTTGTGATTGTGCCGGCAGAGCCTGGCGGCACAGCAAGCGCGAACGTCGCCGCGGCGGACGCTTGGGCTCCTGCGCCTGCCGTCGCAGCAGACTCTACGGCTCCTACGCCAGCGCTTACAGAGGCGCTGCTGCTTGGTGCACGGTCGCAAAGCGGCCCGCTGAAGCCGGTTGAAACCGCAAAAGGCATTCTTTTCCATTGGCTGGGCTGAAGGATGAAAAGATCAAAAAGCGGAACTATGATTCGCTGTTAGCTTCCTTATCAGTCTACATGCTGACAAGGAAGCCAATAAGAAATCACAGTTCCGCTATTTCTTTTGCTAGGCGCTTTATACTATACGCCAATAAGGCAGCCAATCGATTTCAGCTATTGTTTAGTTCTGCATAATAAAGTCGTTCTCGACCTTCACGGACGCATCGTCGAATGTGCGCAAAATCTCGTAACGCGTGTTGCGCTGAGCCGGGATTTTGCCAGCCTGACGGATCAGGTCCAGCGTGGAGGAGATGGTCACTTTATGCGTCGTGCCTGCGGCGGAAACGACGTTCTCCTCGATCATCGTCGAACCGAAATCGTTACAGCCGTAATGCAGCGACAGCTTGCCGACCTCCGGCCCCATCGTGACCCAGGACGACTGGAAGTTTTTGATATTATCGAGCATGATGCGGCTGATGGCCACATTCTTCAAATAAGCGTCGGCCCCGAGCTTCTCGGCTTTCAAATTCGTGTTGTCCGGCTGGAACGTCCACGAGATGAACGCAAGGAACCCTTCCGAAGGGTAGCCCGCCGCGATGCAAGCGTCTTGAGCTTCACGAACGCGCAGCAGATGCAGCGCCCGCTCTTCATTCGTCTCGCCAAAGCCGATCACCATCGTAGCCGTCGTATTCATCCCAATACGATGCGCCGTCTTCATGACTTCCATCCAATCGGTCCAAGAACCCTTTTGACGGCTGATTTTCCGACGGGTCCGGTCGTCCAAAATTTCCGCGCCTCCGCCCGGCAGCGAATCGAGTCCGGCTTCGTGCAGCGCACGGACGACTTCTTCCAGAGATAAGCCTTCGGAAACCTCTTTCATCTTCATGATTTCTGCCGGCGAGAAGGAGTGCATCGTAATGTTCGGGAACCTTGTTTTAATCTCGCGCAGTAAATTTGTATAATAGCTGAACGGCAGATCCGGATTCGTACCGCCCTGCATCAAAATCTCGGTACCGCCTACGTCTATCGTTTCCTGGATTTTCTGGAAAATCGTTTCATCCGGAAGCACATACCCTTCCTTCGAGCCCGGAGCCCGATAAAAGGCGCAAAAACGGCAATAGACATCGCAAATATTCGTATAGTTCACATTGCGTCCGATGACGAAGGTCGTAATCGGCTCCGGATGATGCCGCAGCATGATCTGATTCGCAACGTGCCCCATTTTCTCGATTTGATCTGATTCGTATAACGTGACGCAATCTTCCGCGCTAATCCGATGGCCGGCCAGCGCTTGCTCCAATATCCGATCGACGGAACTCATCGCTCTCATCTCCTTTATGTCTTCCATCGTACCACAAAAAGCTTCCCTACGGCTATATGCCCCGCTCCGTGTTCACAGAAAAGCCGCCAACTCGCAAAGGAGCTGACGGCCCGGTCGTGCAGGCGATATGTACACGCCGCTGCTGATTGATTTTCTCTTGCTTGGGATGTTATCCGTGCAGCGGCACTCCGCTTTCAATTTCTTGCTTCGCGAGGTCGATCGCACGCGACAAGTCCGCGATCAGATCGTCCGCATGCTCGATCCCTACGGAATATCGCAGCAGCTTCTCGTCGACACCGATCCTGCGGCGAATGTCTTCGGGAATATCAGCATGCGTCTGGACGGCCGGGTACGTCATCAGCGATTCGACGCCGCCAAGGCTTTCAGCGAAAGCGATCAGCTTGATATGGCGCAAAATCGGCTCGATATAACGGGCGTCTTTCATTTTGAAAGAAAAAATGCCGGTATTGCCCGAGGATTGCTTGGCTTGAATCTCGTGGCCCGGATGCGAAGGCAGCGCCGGGTAGTACACTGCTTCGACGTCCGGATGAGCTTGCAAATACTCGGCGATCTTCGTCGCGTTGGCTTGGTGACGCTCCATCCGGATCGCGAGCGTTTTCATGCCGCGCATCAGCAGCCAGCTGTCCTGCGCCCCCAGCACGGCGCCCATGGAGTTGTGCAGGAACGCCATTTGCTCGGAAAGTTCCTTGCCTTTCGTGACGATCAGACCGGCGAGCACATCGTTATGACCGCCTAAATATTTGGTGGCGCTATGAATGACGATGTCCGCTCCCAGCTCGATCGGCCGCTGGAAGAACGGAGTCAGCAGCGTATTGTCGACGATGGACAGGATGCCTTTCTTTCTCGCCCATCCACACACTTTCTCGAGGTCTGTGATCATCATCAGCGGGTTTGTCGGCGTTTCGATCAAAATCGCCTTCGTATTCGGCTTCGCATGCGATTCCAAGGCATCCATGTCGTTCGTATCGACGTATGTAGCGCTCACGCCGAATCGGGACATGATCTTCTCCAGCAAACGGTAGGTGCCTCCGTACAGATCGAGCGAGACGATCAAGTGATCGCCTTGTCCGAACAACGCGAAGATCGTTTGCAGCGCGGCCATCCCCGAGCTGCAGGCGAAACCGGCGTCCCCGGATTCCAGCTCGGCAATCGCTTCCTCCAACACTTTACGCGTCGGGCTTTTCGTACGGGCGTAGTCGAAGCCCGTGCTTTGCCCGAGCTTCGGATGGCGGAACGCCGTCGCTTGGTAGATCGGGAAGCTGACCGCTCCCGTTACCGGCTCTTCTTGGGATCCGATTTGCGCCAAGCGGCTTTCGATTCTCAATTCTTTGTTGTCATTGGAACTCATATGACATAATCCCCCTTGTACAAATCGTACGGCGTTTCCTGGTATACGTAGTAGTTTAACCAATTCGAGAACAGCAGGTTCGCATGCGCGCGCCATGTATTACGCGGCTGTTTGGTCGGATCGTCTCCGGGGTAGTAATGCTTCGGTATGGCGATATCCATGCCTTTGTTCACATCGCGGTCGTACTCAAGCTTCAGCGTACAAGCATCATATTCCGAATGACCGGTTACGAAAATGTGCTTGCCGTCTTGCGTTGCCACAATATACACGCCGGCCTCTTCGGACTCCGATAAAATTTCAAGCTGCGGCACCCGTTCGATGTCTTCGCGGCGCACTTCCGTGTGGCGCGATTGCGGCGCCCAAAATTCCTCGTCGAAGCCGCGAAGCAGCTTCACGTTCGGCTTGGAGACCGTGTGCGGGAACACGCCGAATATTTTTTCCGGAAGCCCGTATTTAGGCACGCCGTAATGGTAATACAGTCCGGCTTGGGCGGCCCAACATATATGAAGCGTCGAGGTGACGTGAGTTTTGCTCCATGCCATAATTTCTTTCAATTCATCCCAATAATTCACATCTTCGAATTCCATCGTTTCAACAGGTGCGCCGGTAATGATCATGCCGTCCATCCGTTCGTTCTTCACATCGTCAAACGTTTTATAGAACTGCTCCAAATGTTCGGCCGACGTGTTCTTGGACGTATGCGTCTTCGGATGCAGCAGAACGAATTCGACCTGCAGCGGCGTATTGCCGATCAGCCGGAGCAGCTGGGTTTCGGTCGTTTCTTTGGTAGGCATTAAGTTTAATATGGCGATCCGCAGCGGCCGAATGTCCTGGTGAAAAGCCACCGTTTCATCCATAACGAAGATGTTCTCTTGAATGAGCACTTCTTTGGCCGGCAAATGATCCGGAATTTTGAGAGGCATCGAATTCACTCCTTTTCATCGTTGGATTCCAAGTTTCTCGCACCCCGCGCCGCCGAAGTTTTCCGGACAACAGGAAAAAGCCTTCTTCGCGCGCACGAGAAAGGCCTTTGTATAAGTACATCGTCCTCTCTCATCTCTCAGAAATTATGCGCAACTTAAGCACACAACCTTCCGCAAGATTTAGCACCGTGCATGTCTTCGCCGAAGCAAATTCATGTCGGTTGCCGGGTATCATCGGGCTAGTCCCTCCACCTGCTCTTGATAAGAGTGTGAAACCGAATCTATTCAGTTCGTTTTGGATATTATTAATGTAATCGAAAATGTCCGAAGCGTCAAGCGGTACCTTAGGCGTCAAAACCAAAAAACGCTGCGCCCACACCATGTGAAGGTTCATTACATAAGCTATCCCAGGCGGAGTTTTTCTATAACAAAATGATTGTATTCTCAATTATGTAGGGGTATACTAGACAAGTATTCGACAAACTCATGCCAAAAAAGGGGTGTAGCAACCGAATGGACGGAGACCCGAGGAGTAGATCCCCGCGTTTAACACAATTGAATACTTCGTTTGGAACCCGGCCGTCTGTACCCGTTCGTTATCATAGCTCAACCCCCGTGTGACGCGTTACGTGCGGCGTCATCGTGAGTCATGCTGCTTGAACCGCAGCGGCCGCGTGTTCCTCTCGATCAACACAAAGGGGTGGAACCGATGAAGGCACGCTTAGTTCAGGACGGCGTTTTTACTATTGTAGACGATATTACCCAGACCGTTGTACCGCCTCAGCACGGATTTTATTGGATCGATGCTGAGCCTGAGGATTTGGAATTACTTCAGCCCTTATTCCATTTACATGAATTGGCCGTAGAGGATGTACTGACCGAGGAAGAACAGCGGCCGAAGATCGAGCTGTACGATACGCATTATTTTATCGTGGTTAACAGCATTCGGTTCGATGACGAAGAAATTTTCCTGCGCGCCCTTAACATCTTCTTGAGTAAACATTATATTATTACAATTACTCGGCAAAAAATTAATGAAATCCGCGCCTTAAAGCCCGTATTGTGGGAAGAGGAAGTCACGGCGCCGGACCAATTCTTATACCATCTAATCGACTTGATCGTTGATAATTATACGAATGTCGGGGACCGGATCGAAGCGAAGATCGAGAAGCTGGAAGAAGACATTCTGATGCATACGAAGAAATCGCATTTGAACGAAATTATCGGGCTGCGAAGCGAAATTTTGTGGTTGAAGAAGGTGCTCGTTCCGCAAAAAGAAGTTTTGAACACCCTCAATAAAAAAGACTTGAAGCTGATCAGCGAGCCGCTGCGCAAATATTTCGGCGACATCTACGAGAACGCCGTCAAAATTTCGGAGACGTTCGATACGTTCCGGGAATTGATGGGAAACTTGCGAGAGGCTTATCAATCGAGCATCGCCAGCAGGGCCAATGAGATCATGCGCGTGTTTACGGCGATAACGACGATCTTCATGCCGCTGACGTTTATCACCGGCATTTATGGAATGAATTTTGAGAAACTGCCGGGACTGCATTCCGAAATGGGCGGTTTCATTACCATTCTATTGATGGTCGTTGTCGGATTATCCATGTTCTTCCTTTTCCGCAAAAAAGACTGGCTCTAAGAGAGCCCAGTCTTTTTTGTTTTCCAACCGGGTTCGCGTTGTGTTTCAACTCCCCCCGATAATGTTTTAACTTGCCTCCCCTTGCTTGGGCCTTTCCGTGCGCCGGAATTTCAGCCTAAGCAGGCGAAGCCACTCGTAGATGCGCTCCGCCTCTTTAGCCGAGAGGCTGTCCTGCGCATAAACCTTCTGCAGAATGGGCTTCAAATAACGATCGCCCTGCTGCTCGAACGCCTGCCAAGCGAGCTCCCGTTCCACAGCCGGAACCTGCTCCAGCACCTGCTCAATATACGGCGCCAGATCGTATCCGTCCCGATCCAGCTCCTCGATCCAACCTAGCAGCTCCTTACGCTGCACACGAATTTTCTCCTGCAGCTCATCCAGCATTTCGCCGCGCGAAATGGCTTCAAGCAGCACCCGCTTGTTCTCCAGCTTATCCGCTTCCGCTTTGCGCCGCCGCTCCTTCTCTTGGAGCAGCCATGTGTTGAACTCGGCCGGATTCACTTGCTCCTGAACCCAAGCCAGGGGGAACGAAGTTACGCGTTCTTGCTGGATCGTAATAGCCAGAATATCTTTTCCATACCGCTCCGCCTTCGCTTTGCCCATTCCCGGCAGTTGGCGCAGCTCATCCTCCGTATGCGGCAAGAAAGCGGCGATCATCTTAAGCAAACGGTTCGTCGCTATGATGAAAGGCGCCTTGCCGTCACTTGCCGCTTGTTTGAACCGCCATTGACGCAGCGCTTCGTACAGCGGCTCTTCTGCATGCTGTTCACTGTAATAATGCAAAAGTTGGGTGTAAGCCGTTCGATCGTCCATATCCGCAAGCTCGCTTATCCGTATGTCGAGCAGCGGTTTAAAACCTTCGCACTGTTTAGCGAAAACCCGCTCCCGGAAGACGGCCAGCATTTCCTCCCAGTGCAGCCCTTCATACCACGACTCCTGCGTCTTACGCCCGTCCTCCTGCACCTCCGTCCACATGATATGCCAGATCCCTTGCTGCTCGCCGATCGTGACCTGTGCCGTCCGTACGTTTCCTTCTTTGCCTGCCTTCTCCAAACTGTTCAGGAATATCAGATTCATCTTCTGCACCCTCCGTCGATTTTTTTTACTCAAACGCAAAAAAAGCACCCTCTTCCCGATGGGAATGAGAGGTGCTTCCTCAATTTTGAACGTTTGAAATTACTTCTATATTATCATAACATTCCCTAATTGACAAGCTTGACACGTTAGCTGCCGGATAAGCTCGACCTGGAACGGACACAATGGTGGTGAAGGTTTTATTTCTTACATAATGGCCTGTAAAGGAGATCATCGCCATGAACGATAACGACGTAACCCGAAACGAAAGCCAGAAAGGTTTTATCGACGAAGCGCCGCACCGCAAATACACCGATCTGAAAACAGTCGAGTCGCAGCGGAACGACTTGACGGCGGAGGAATTTCCGGAGGGTCCTTACGGCAGCAGTCTCCTGCAAGAATCCTTAGGCAAGAGTTCGCCGTGGCGGGCAGACCAGCGTCCGCAAAACCGGTTTACGTACGAAAACCGCGAGCTTCATGCCGGTGTCTCACGCGGATATCCGGGCGCTCATCCTACCCATGATTCGACCGGGGACGATCAAGTCGAAGAATAGCGAACCCGGGCCCGATTTACAAAAAAAACGTTCCGCCGGGGCCGTCAACGACCCCGAGCGAAACGTTCATGTCTTGTTGTACAGCAGCTTACACTTTCATGACGCCGCCGGTGCTGGCCGAAGTCACGAGCTTGGAGTAACGCGCCAGGTAACCGGTTTTTACTTTTGGCTCGAAGCCTTTCCAGTTCGCACGGCGCCGCTCCATCTCTTCATCGCTGATTTGCAGCTCGATGGTACGGTTGATCAAATCGAGCTCAATGATGTCTCCATCCTCGACGAACGCGATCGGACCGCCCTCCGCCGCTTCCGGCGAGATGTGCCCGATGCTGATTCCGCGGGATGCGCCCGAGAATCGGCCGTCGGTAATCAGACCGACTTTCGCGCCGAGACCCATCCCCACGATTTGCGATGTCGGAGCGAGCATTTCCGGCATGCCCGGCCCGCCCTTCGGTCCTTCGTAACGAATGACGACGACGTGGCCCTCTTTCACTTTGCCGTTCGCAATGCCTTCGAGCGCCGCTTCCTGGGAGTCGAAGCAAATCGCAGGTCCTTTGTGATAACCGCCGACGGACTTATCGACTGCACCGACTTTAATGATGGAGCCGTTAGGCGCCAGGTTCCCGAACAATACGGCCAAACCGCCTTGCTCGGAGTGCGGATTGTCGAGCGGACGAATCACGTCCTTGTTCAAAATTTCATGACCCGCCACATTCTCCGCCAGCGTCTTACCCGTGACCGTGATTCGCGACCCGTCGATAGCGCCCGGCTTTTTCAACAGTTCGTTCAGAATCGCGCTTACGCCGCCCGCATTGTGCACGTCTTCGATGTGGTAATCGGAAGCCGGTGCGATTTTCGCAAGATGCGGTACGCGCTTCGCCACTTCGTTGATGCGTTCGATCGGATATTCGATGCCCGCTTCGTGCGCCAAAGCAAGCGTATGCAGCACCGTATTGGTCGAACCGCCCATCGCCATATCGAGCGCGAACGCATTGTCGATCGCTTCGATGGTTACGATGTCGCGAGGCTTGATGTCCTTTTGGATCAGTTCCATCAATTGCTTCGCGGAACGTTTCACGAACTCTTTACGCTCCGGAGCAACCGCGAGAATCGTACCGTTGCCCGGAAGCGCCAGCCCCAGACCTTCGGCCAGGCAGTTCATCGAGTTGGCCGTGAACATACCGGAACAGGATCCGCATGTCGGACAGCCGTATTGCTCCAGCTCCTGAAGGCCTTTCTCGTCGATCTTGCCGGCTTGGTAAGCGCCTACGCCTTCAAAGACGGAAGACAGCGAGATGGAACGGCCGTCGCTTGTTTTGCCCGCTTTCATCGGTCCGCCGCTGACGAACACCGTCGGGATGTTGACGCGCAGCGCGCCCATCATCATGCCAGGCGTAATTTTGTCGCAGTTCGGAATACAAACCATCCCGTCGAACCAGTGGGCCGATACGACAGTCTCCAACGAATCGGCGATAATTTCGCGGCTTGGCAGCGAGTAACGCATCCCGATATGACCCATGGCAATGCCGTCGTCGACGCCGATTGTATTGAACTCGAACGGTACGCCGCCGGCTTCGCGAATCGCCTCTTTGACAATTTTCCCGAATTCCTGCAGGTGGACGTGACCCGGTACGATATCGATGTAAGAGTTGCACACCGCGATGAACGGCTTGTCGAAATCTTCCTCTTTAACGCCGGCGGCGCGCAGCAAACTGCGGTGCGGAGCACGGTCGAAGCCCTTTTTAATCATGTCGCTTCTCATTTTAGCTTTGGACATCTTAGTTGAAAGCCTCCGTTTCTATCGAATAAATCGTCTATTATAATTTAAGATATGCACTTCTTTCGATTGTACCATGTTTCGAGATAAATGAAAATGAAGAGGTTGGCCGAAATTCCGCAGGATGGCGCCAAATTCGACTATTTTTGCCGCTGAACGGGGAAATCTGGTATAATGCCTTGAGACGCACGCCAAATGAGGAAGCGGAGGATGTTCGAGTGATGGAATTCGATTATTTATACGACGGGACGGAAGAGACGAAAACGAGATTTGTCTGCTTTGTGGGAGAGTCCTTGCGCCGATTCGACCTTGCAATTACAAGCACCAACCGGTTTTACGGCAAGAAGCTGGTTACGGATTTGCAAATCGGCCGTACGGCGGTCATCGGTCCCGACGACCTGGAAGAAGAAGGATACCTTGAGCACGTGTTTAAAATCAACGAGGAAGAAGCCGCTGAACTGACCGAGTTTCTGTCCGCCATCGTAGGGCCTATTAACTTCACCGATATTTAATCGCCAAGAAGCCGGACCGGCCTGCATCTGCAGAACCGATTCGGCTTCTTTGTTTGATGGCCGGAAAGCTTGGCTTCTCGCTTCATCAAGCGCCCCCGCTTTACTCCCAGGCAAATTGCGTCGTCAGCACGTCCGCAAACTTCTTGCTTTGCTCTCTGCGCTGCTTACGCATCTCCGCACGTTGAACCGCGGTTTCATTCAGCCGGATTTCCTCCGCTGTTTGCGGGATCACCTTCGGAACGGCTACCGGCCGGTTATTTTCATCCAGTGCGACGAAAGTCAGGAACGAGGTAGCGGCGATATCGCGCTCTCCCGTGCGCAAATCTTCCTTAATTACCTTCACGAACACTTCTATCGAACTGGTGCCTGTGTAAGTGACGAACGACTCGAAACAGACCGAATCGGTCGGACGGATCGGGGTCAGAAAATCGACCGAGTCGGTGGACGCCGTCACCACGCTGCGCCGGCAATGCTTGTATGCGGCAATCGAGGCGATATCGTCGATATAAGCCATCAGCTTGCCGCCGAATAAGGTGTTATGATTGTTGACGTCTGTAGGGAATACCCGGTTCGTCTTGTAACAGCGCGTTTCTTTCACATATCTTTGTTCCATCGCAGAAGCTCCCCTTTGCAGGCTATAACCTGTTTTTCGTTTTATTATACCTGTAAGGGATAGATTTACCAATGAGGCGGAGCACGCCGCTTCCCAACGTTCGTGAAACGCTTCTGAAAGCAAGGCGGCGCTTAGGGGCCATAAGCTTAGTAAACATTTTCTGAAGGATGGGAACAACCGAGCTTCCGATACCGGTTTCGCCAATAAATATTCGCTCAAAATTCCGCAAATGATCTTCTTTTAACTGCGATTATTAGCCCATCATTGACGAAGCTTTTCTTGCTGTATACAATAAGTTTAACGAAAATTTTCGTCAACCTGCCGCGATTCGTCTTTCGTGCGGAGGAAGCTGTTGGGAGGAACCTTCATCGTGAAGAAGCTAACGATCAAAACGATTGCGGAGCTGGCCGGCGTTTCCGTATCGACCGTTTCAAAAATTATGAACAACTATAACGACGTCAGCGATGAAACGAAGAAAAAAGTGCTGGAGATTATGGAAGCGAACGGTTATACGCCATCCTTCAGCGCGCGAAGTTTAAGCAAAAGCAAATCGAATCTGGTGGGCGTTATATTCGCCGGCGAAATGAACCTCGAGATGAACCATCCATTTTTCCTCCACGTCCTCAGCACCTTTAAGAAGCGCATCGGGTTGTTCGGTTACGATCTGCTGTTCTTCTCCAACGAGAAGCTGCTTCATACCCGCGAAGATTACTTATCCCGATGTCGATATTTCAACATTGACGGCTGCGTAATTTTCGCCGGCGACGATATCGAGCCCTTCGTGCACGAGCTGGACCGCAGCGACATTCCCTGTATCGGCGTCGACCTGTCGCTTTCCGGCCAAAACTCGGGTTACATCATGACCGACAATACCAAGGTGTCGCGTAAAGTCGTCGAGCACTTTTATTTGAACGGCTACCGTGACATCGGCTTCATCGGCTCCTCGGTCAAATCGGAAATTTCCCACATTCGAGAAGAATCGTTCAAACAGGCGTTAACCAGCTTCGGCCTTTCGATCAATCCGAATTGGATCGTCAACGGGGTCGACTTCCACGAGAAAAGCGGCTACCAGCTGATGCAGCAGCTGCTTGAACAGGAGAAGCAGCCAACGGCCGTATTTGCCGCTTCGGATCTGCTCGCAATCGGCGCGATTCGCGCAATCCAGGAACGCGGCCTTGATGTGCCGGGCGACATCGCCATTATCGGCTGCGACGATATCGACGCCTGTAAATATACGACACCACCGCTCACCACCGTCCGCCAGGACCACGAAAAAATCGGCCTGCTCGCCGCCTTGATGCTGTTCGATCTGATGAACAATCAAATGGAGTCGACTTCGGTGCTCGTCGAGCCGGAAATGATCATCCGCTCATCCTGTAGGGCAAACTAAGCGGCGTCTTCTTTTCTCCAGGTAATTTCTTCCTGTACATCAATCTTCAAGGAGCTTTGATCGGGCGGCTTTGCCCATCCCCTTCTTCACTACGGTTCTTTCCTGTACGGATCCAACTAAAGTCGTGTCTAAACGACAGCTGTTGCGGTATAATGGAGCCAGACTGTCAGACACCGGAGGGAGTTCTCATCTTGTCTCAAAGAGTAAGGCTGTTATCGATTTGCATTGCGGTTTGCTTAATTATAGCAGCCAATTCCGTCATTTTTTTCGTTCTCACCCGAAACTCGCTGGAATCGAACCATAATCGGGAAATCGAATCGATCGCGCATCAAATCCAATCTTCCGTCGAACAATCGCGCATCGGCTCCAAATTATATGAAGACATGATCGGCGAAAAATTGCGTCTGGCGTCCATCGCCGCCCAACAAGCGCTGCCGGCCGATGTCGAGGAAGTGACGACCGACCAGCTCGTCGCGCTGCGGGACCGGCTGCAGCTGCAAGGATTGACGCTGCTCAAACGGACGCCCGACAACATCGTGCTGTATAAATCGTCCAATGCGGACGAGGTAGGCCTCAGCACGAAAGGCTGGGGCAACTGGTACAAAGCTTTTCAGGAATTGTTCGACAATCGGGACGTTACCATGGACTGGGGACAAAAGCTGCCCAATTATTGGTCGGGTCCTTATGAGATCGCGAGCGCCGACATCAAACGAATATCTAAATGGGGGTATTATTACGACGGCACGACCAATTACATGCTGGATCCTTATGTCGACGACACGGCATGGCGAAGATATCAAGAACTCACGGGGACGCAGGCTATTATCGAACGAACGCTCCAAACGTATCCGTTCCTGCTTGAGGTGACGGGCATCAACCCGGCCACGTTCGGGCACGAGAAGACGTTCATTACCGAAAAAGGGGAAACCCTCGATCCATTAGTTCACCGTCCGGTCTTCTTCGGAAGCTACGAGATCAAACATACCGAAAAAGACGCGCGCTTCATCCAAACCGCGATCCAAACGGGTGCGACCGTATCCTACCAAACAACCTATAACGGAAAACATATTCAAAAAACGTTTATTCCGGTCCAAAGCCAGCTGCTGGACGAAGCGACGCCGATTCCGGATCCGGACCTCTTGTACAAGCAATATGCGAAAAAAAGCGCCGAAGTGACCAAAAACCAATATTACGTCTTGAATCTCGTATCGGACATGGACAAGCTGGACGCCCAGCTCAGCAGCCAGTTTAAGACGCTGATGATCATTTTCGCAGGTTTGACGCTGCTCAGCATCGCCATTTTATTCGTGATCATTCGCTTGGTTAGCAACTCCAGGGACAAAGCGGTCAAGGAAACGTCGGAAACGTACGCCGAAGAAGTCAACCGGATGTTCTTGAACATACGGGGCCAGCGGCACGATTTCCTGAATCATGTCAATGTCATTCATTCGTTCGTCGAATTGGAGAAATACGAAGAGCTTCACCAATACACGAAAACGTTAGTGGAAGATATCGGGGGGTTGAACGACCTTATCCGGATCGGGCAGCCGGAGATCGCAGCCATCATACAAGCCAAGATGGTCACTGCGATGAACAAAAAAATTCAACTGATCCATAACATTACGAGCATGGAGCGTATCATGACCGGGGCGAAATCGATGGACCTCGTTCGGATCATCGGGAACTTGATCGACAACGCTTACGACGAAGTGATGGAGCTCGATGCGGAGCTTCGGCATGTAGAGTGCAGAGGATGGCTGGATGGCAAGCACTTCCACTTTACCGTGATCAACCCGATGAGAAACGCATTAACCGAAGAAGAGCAAGCGTCCCTCTTCAGAGCCGGCTTCACGACCAAAACGGGTCAGAATCACGCCGGATTAGGGCTCGCCATCACGCAAAATTTAATCCACAAGCACCGGGGTACGATCAGCGTCGATGCCCGGGACAAGCAAATCGAATTTCATGTTTCGATTCCAATCGGGTGAGGGATGAACAATGTCTAGAGTCTTAACGGTCGCGATCGCCGAGGATCAGGAGCTGGACCGGAAGAAGCTGGAGATGTACGCCGGACGATTAGGCTTGAAGGTCGTAAGCTCGACGGCGTCGGGCACCTGGTTTCTTGACGATTGCTTAAAATACAAGCCGGATCTCGTGTTTCTGGACATCGGGCTTCATATGATGGACGGTATCACCGCTTACAAAAGGCTGCTCGAACAAGGACTGGCCCCTTACCTGATCATGGTATCCGGGACGCAGGATTACAGCTTGGTCATAGCCGGATACGAGCTGGATTGCATCAGTTTTGTCACGAAGCCGGTCACATTCGAGCATTTATCGGCGGCAGTGGAGAAGGCAAGAACCGCTTTTGAAAAAGCTCTTACTTATATGCCTGCTCCGAATTCCCGCATTCTTGAGGTTAAAGCGAGCTACAAGACCGTCTTTATCAATGAACATAAACTCATTTACGCACAAAAATCGAAGGGCGAACGGAAAGCGTTCCTTTACATCGAGGGAGGGGAAGTCGTCGAAACGACTACGCCGCTTACCGAGATTTTAAGCCAGTGCTCGAAGCAAATTTTTTGTCCGAACCCTTCGAACCTGGTTAATCTGAATTTCGTGAAATCGATCCATGCGAGCGATCTGTTTTTCGGCACCTATAAGATCAAGCTGTTCCCGGACGACATCGAGATCGATCTGTCGCGGCGTAAACGGAAAGAATTTGAACGGTTGTATCGTCATGAATAGATTTGAAACGTCCCCTGCGTCTTGGTTGACGGCAGGGGCTTTTATATTGCAGCGCTCTTCTTCAAGAAGATTGGCTTGAAACAATTCGATATTTTTCGACATTTTTTTTACCGATTAACATAAAAATACAACCACTTGACGTCATCTTGATTCGTAAATCCTAAAGAATATTTTATAATTACAGCAATACTTTTCATCAGCGGCTAATAAGGGAGACTGAACAATATGACCGACAAGCTGGTATTAATCGTAGATGATGAAAACGAAGTCGCCGAATTAGTGGAAAAATATTTGAAACGTGACGGATACCGCGTCGTTAAGGCAGCAAGCGGTGCGGAAGCGATCCAGAAGGTTGAGCAGCATCGTCCGGACCTTGTGCTGCTCGATATGGCGATGCCGGGAATGGACGGTTTAGAGGTTATGCGCCAATTACGAAACCAGGCCCGTTATCAAGCTCCGATTCTTCTGATGAGCTGTAACGGCGATGACAGCGCTGTTATTCGCGGCCTCAGCTCAGGCGCCGACGATTACATCACGAAGCCGTTCAGCCCGGAACAGCTGGTCGCCCGCGTGAAGGCTCATCTGCGCCGCAGCGACATCCTCGGACGAATCAAGGAAGCACCGGAAACGATGACCCTCGGAAGGCTCAAGATCGATTTCTTGCACCGGACCGTGTGGGTCGACGGAAGCCCCGTGCCTTTGTCAACGAAAGAGTACGATATCCTGTATCATATGATCCGGATGCGCGGGCGTGCGCTGTCCCTGGAGGAGCTGTACAGGCTGACCTGGGGCTTCGACAGCAACGGAGATACGCGTACGCTGCTCGTGCATATCAGCAATATCCGAAAGAAGCTGGAGCCCGATCCGGATAACCCCTGTTTCATCGTCACGGTTCGCGGCTTCGGTTACAAGATAAGCGGGTTTGACATTCAAGCTAGCGGGTGATTCGGTTTAGCGCAGAAAGGCCGGAAGGCGCCCTTAGGGCGCCTTCCGGCCTTTCTGCGTAGTTATATCCCGATTGTCCCGCTTAGGCCACGACCGAATGGAACGCCGAGATTTCCTTCACTAGGCTGTTGAACTCAAGCTCCAAAAATTTCTCCCGAACCTTGTCGGGATCCGGCCGCCACAAGCTGTCTTCGACCGCACAATCGATCGGGGCGTCGCACTTGATGGTAGCGAGCTCCCGGCATAAATGCAGCATGTCCAGATCGGACTCGATCTTCGCCTTGACCGACTTCGATAGCGAAGGCAAATTGGCAACGATGCCGTCAATCGATTCGTATTCGAGCAGCAGCTTGACGGCCGTCTTCTCGCCGATGCCCTTGACGCCGGGATAGTTATCGCTCGTATCGCCGATCAGCCCCTTCAAATCGATGAACTGGGCGGCGGTAAGCTGTTTCTCCTCGAGCAGCGTTTGCGCATCGTACACGGCGTAGTTGGATGCTCCCTTTTTCATAATAATGACTCTTGTGCGATCCGTCACCAACTGAAGCATGTCGTGGTCCCCGGTTAATATATGTACGTTCGTGTCGTCGCTTTCGAACTTTCGCGCCAGCGTTCCGATGCAGTCGTCCGCCTCGAACCCGGCGATGCCGACATTCGGTATGTTGAAGCTCGATACGACCTCTTTCACCAGATCAAACTGCGGCACAAGCTCTAACGGCGCATCCGGGCGATTCGCCTTGTAGCCGTCATATTTCTCGGTACGGAACGTCTTGCTGCCCATATCCCAGCAGCAGATGACGTGGGTCGGTTTAAACCTGGATATCGCATCCAGCATATATTTGACGAAGCCGTACACCGCGTTGGTCGGCAAGCCGGCGCTTGTTTTCCGAATGTATCCCCCATAAGAATTGGCATAGTAACCGCGAAAAAGAAGCGCCATTCCGTCGATCAGCATCACGTTATTGTTGTCCATTCCCTTGCATCGCTCCAACCTTTTTCCTCTCATTATAGCATAGGAACCAAGGGCTCGCATTGGAAACGAAACCCGTCTACAGCTCAGAGCGGTCTATTACCGTCCGAACCGATGTCGTAACAAGCGTTCTCCCGGCAGGGGGCAAACATGGCTGGAAGAGAGCCCTGACAAATACGCGAAGGCTGTAGAAACGTTTGCACTATTCCTGTTGCCTTGCAGTATGTTCAACTTATGATTAAAAGCTTTTGCTTTTGCGTAAGCTAGCCGCAAATTTTGCGAGTTGACGGTTTACTTTTCCAACAAAATTAAGATAATATAAGAAAAGCAGCTGTTTGCAGCCCTTTCAAAAAACATTCGTGCTCAAAACGAACCTTCGCTTACGATACACCCAGCACTTGGATCCCAGGATAAACATCCACTTTTCGGTTCGTTAATAAAGCAAATGACTTCAAGAGCAGCCGCAATACAAACGTTTGCACCAACTATGCAAATGGCACAGGCTCGCTCCACTTTCGGAGGAACTCCATGAATGTAACCATTATCGATGTCGCCAAAAAAGCCGGCGTCTCGCCTTCCACCGTATCCCGCGTCATTTCCGGCCATCCGCGGATCAGCCCGGCCACCGTCCGCAAAGTGAAGGACATCATGGAGGAGCTCGGCTATCATCCCAATATGATGGCCAAGAGCCTCGTGTCCAAAACGACGCAGACCATCGGATTGCTGCTGCCCCGCTCCGCAGAGGAATTGTTTTTGAACCAATTTTTCTCCGAGGTGATACGCGGCGTCGTTTCTCAAGCAGCCCGTTCGGAGTACGATCTGATGATGACGACGGGCATCACGGAGCGCGAAGAAGTGGAAGCCGTCACCCGCTTGGTGCGGGGCCGCCGAGTCGACGGCGTTATTTTGCTGTACTCGCGGAATTCCGATCCGGTCATTTCGTTCCTGAAGGAAGAGCGGTTTCCGTTCGTATTGATCGGCCGCAGTGAAGAGCATCCCGATGTTTTATCCGTGGACAACGATAATGTACAAGCCGCTTACGACGTAACCAAGCATTTACTCGCGCAAGGCCACCGGCGAATCGGCTTCGTCAGCGGACCGCCCAATCTGATCGTGTCGCGAGACCGTTTGGAAGGCTACAAGCAGGCGCTCGCAGATGCCGAAGTGGAATTTCATTCGGAGTGGATTGTCGAGGGCGAGTTTTTGCAGGAAAGCGGATACCGGGCGATGTCGTTCTTTATGACGCTCCCGGAACGCCCTACCGCCCTCGTCGTCATGGACGATCTCGTCGCTTTCGGCGTGCTTCGCGGCTTGACCGAGCTCGGCTACAAGGTGCCTCAGGATCTCAGTCTGATCGGCTTCAACAACATCCCGATGTCCGAGCTCGCCTCGCCGCCGATCAGTTCGGTGGACATCGGCATTTACCAACTCGGTTATACCGCTTCTCAAACGTTAATCCGAGCGGTTAAAGGGGAAGCTATCCATCATACGAGAATGATCATTCCGCATCGCTTGATCGCGCGCGAATCATCTCTGCATCACATTCAACCCTAAGGAGCTGAACGCAATGACACAAGACAAAAAGCCTTATCTGATCGACGCAATTGCAGGAAATTCAAGGTTTCTGGCCTCTCTTGGACGAACGGGACGGCTGTTCCGCCTATGGTGGCCGCACATTGACTACCCGCAGCATGTCGACGAAATTCGCAGCGGTTTGTTCGTGGACGGACATACGACGGCAACCACCTGGTTCGACAGCGAGCAGGACGGATGGCGGCATGAGGCCGGTTATGTGCCGCGCACGAATGTATTCCGCGTCGAGGCGGTTTCTTCGCATGTGCCGGTATCCGTCGAAACGTTAGATTACGCCGTACCTTCCGAAGATATTTATGTGCGCAGCTACCGTTTCACGAACCGGGGCAGTGAAGCCGTGTCGTTCCGGTTCCTGTATTACTCTTCGTTCCGTTCGATGGAGACGTCTTATTACCATACGACATCGTTTGAAGAATCGAACGACGCGCTTGTTCATCTACGCCACGAGTATATTTTTTCGGTCTCCAGTTCAAACGTTTGCGCAGGTTATCAGGCTGGCTCCGCCTGGAGCGACGCGCAAGACGGCGAGCTTGACGGCAACGTGATCGATATGACTCCGGACGGGGCGCTCAGCTGGCGCTTTGACGACGTGCAGCCAGGCGCCGTCATCGATGTGCCCGTCTATATCGCCGCCGGCTCCACCCGGCAGGAAGCTTACGACACCTTGGCCAAAGCGAAAAGCCAGCCCGAAGCGCACTGGCGCGAGCTGACCATCAGCTATTGGCACGGTTTTCTGGCCGCTGCGGTTCCCGCTCCGGCCGCCAGCGAATCGGTTCGCGAGCTGTATGAACGTTCGCTGCTCGCGATGAAACTGATGTCCGACGAGCGCAGCGGCAGCGTCGTAGCTGCGCCGGAATTCGACGAAGGCTTCACCCGCTGCGGCGGTTACGCCTACTGCTGGGGGCGCGACGCCGCCTTCATCACGACTGCGCTTGACCGCGTCGGCCTTCAGGAACTGTCCACCCGCTTCTACGACTGGACGCTGACGGCCCAGGATCCGGACGGCTCTTGGCAGCAGCGGCATTACCACGACGGACGCCTGGCACCGTCATGGGGGCTGCAGATCGACGAAGGCGCGTCGATCCTATGGGGCATGTGGCAGCACTACGCTCACACCCGGGACGCCGCGTTCGCGGACCGCGTCTGGCCGGCAGTGGCGAAGGGCGCCGATTTCTTGATCGGCTATTTGGACGCCGAAACCGGACTGCCGCTGCCGAGCCGCGATCTGTGGGAGGAGCGCTCGGCTGAGCATACGTATTCGGCTGCGGCCGTATACGGAGGGCTGACCGCCGCGGCATCGTTCGCCCGGCTTCGCGGCGATAAAGCGCTCGCGGCCGGCTGGAGCCGGGCTGCCGATACGATTGCGCGAAGCATCCGCGAGCGATGCTGGAACGAGGAGCGCGGGGCCTTGTACCGCGCGTTGAAGCTGGGCGTGCCGGAAGGCGTTTACCGCGAAGCTGCGGCTCAAGGACAGCCTGTCTCGACATCGGTGAACGCGAAAGGATATGTCACCTATGCGCTTGAGTTCGATCCGGTTCTCGACATCAGCTTGCTTGGGGTGTCCGTGCCATTCGGCGTCCTGCCCGTGGACGATCCGATCATGATCTCCACCGCGGAAGCAGTAGAGCAGGCGCTTACGGCGCCCGTCGTCGGCGGTATCAAGCGTTACGAGAACGACCCCTACATCGGCGGCAATCCGTGGATTCTGACCACGTTGTGGCTATGCCACTACCGGATCGCGCGCGGTCAATACGACGAAGCTTGGCGTCATCTTCAGTGGGCGGTCGAGCATCGCACTGCGATGGGCCTGCTGCCCGAGCAGGTGGATCAATTGACCGGCGAAACGGCATGGGTCGTACCGCTGACTTGGTCGCATGCGATGTATATCCTTGCCGTACAGATGTTAGTCGAGCATGGACAAATCCCGGCCACGCAAGCGACGGAATCTTAATCCCTCTTGCCTACCAAGCTTAGTCCCGCAGCGTTCTTCTTAACCCCCGGTAACCGCTCGCCTTTTCCCGGAGGTGCTGAATAACTGGGCTTGGATGCAAGCAGAAATCAGACACTTCACATAAATAGCGGAACTCTGGTGCGCTATCTGCCTTACTAATCGGCTTTTGAGCCGATCATAAGGCAAATTAGATCCCATGGTTCCGCTATTTGTTTCAATACGCCCCAACCTGTGCAAATCATGTACTGAAGTTCCGCTATTCGATTTACAGACCGCTCTTCTTGCCGATCACTCGCAAAAACTCGCCGATGCGACGGACTGCCTCCAGCAGCCTGTCCTCCTCTTGTACCAGCGCAATTCGGACATATCCTTCGCCTTCTTTCCCGAAGGCGTCTCCCGGGATTACGACAACTCCCGCGGTGTACAGCATTTCCCGGGAAATCTGTCGAGATGTCCATCCGTGCGGGATCGGCGCCCAGATGAACATCGACGCTTTCGGCTTAGGGATTGCCCAACCTGCGGCGTTTAATCCTTCCACGACGATATCTCTCCGCCTTTGATACAACGCGGCTACCGAAACGCTTCCCGGCTCCATATCTTCCCGCATCGCCTCAATTCCCGCCCGCTGCACCGCGAGAAACACCCCGTAATCAATATTCGACTTCAACGTGCGCAGAGCACGCACCGCCTCCGGCTGTCCGACCATAAACGCGATCCGGCAGCCCGCCATATTAAAGCTTTTCGACAACGAATGAAATTCAACGGCGACGTCTTTGGCCCCTTCCACTTCAAGAACGCTCGGCGGCCGAAAACCGTCAAACGCCATTTCCGAATATGCGATATCGTGGACGATCAGCAAATCATGCTGACGCGCAAAATCGACAAGCCTCTCGAAGAAAGGCAGCGTGGCGACCGCCGACAGCGGATTGCTCGGGTAGTTGAGCAATATGAACTTCGCCTGCTTCAACACATCCGCCGGAATCCGGTCCAGCTGCGGCAAGAAATCATGTTCCGCACAAAGCGGCACAAGATAAGGCGTCACCCCCGCGATCACGAGACTCGCCGCATAAATAGGGTAACCCGGATCGGGCACGATAGCCACATCGCCCGGGTCGGTCACCGCCAAGGCCAGATGAGAGAGCCCATCCTGCGATCCCATAAGCGCAACCACCTCCGTCTCCGGGTCAAGCTTGACGCCGAAACGATAGTCGTACCATGCCGCCACGGTTTGCCTGAATGCAAGCGTTCCTTCCGTGCCCGGATAACCGTACAACGTCGGGTCTGCCGCCGCCTCGCTTAACGCGCTCCTCACCCGTTCCGAAGGTCCGCGGTCAGGACTGCCGATCCCCAGATCGATCACGTCTATTCCTCGCGCAATCACTTCGCGCTTCCACTGAGCCACCTCAGAAAAAATGGCCGAACCGAGTTCGGCCAACCGTTTGGACTCCCTTTTTTTCATCGAATCCATCCCCGACTTCCACTTAATATGGTGTATCCCATGAATCGTTCATACCTTAAAAGTTAATGCCCGTCAATTCGTGCACCTGCCACATCATGTACAGCAGAACAACGGCCAGCCCCAAATAAGCGGCGCCGAACTTCCATCTAGCCGCCGTCGGCACTTCATAGTACCGATCGTTCTCGTGTACCGAGTAGTCGATCAGGCAAAGCATTTCCAGCTGCAGCCCGTTCTCCTTCTGTACCCGCGGCAGTCCCATCAAGCGTACCCGATGAATAATCGAGGGCTGGCTCATCGGAACCGTACCTCGAAAATCCAGGCTGTCCCAATAGATGTCGACCAGCTGCTGCTCTTCCTTCAAATCGGTATACGTCGTAAAAGACAAATCACGCTTATGCTCGGTTCCCGGAATGATATACCCTTGAGCGATTAGCGGTTCGGCGTCAATCATGAAGCTTAGCGTGAGGGAGCGCTTCTCCCCGTGTTTGCGGTTTTTCACGTATTTCTTATACAGGTCATAGGCAAATAACGCCCAGATCAGCATCAAAATCGGACTAAACCGGTAAATAATGAACGCGAGCCCGCCGATCAGACCGACCAGCCAAAGCCAGCGCGTAACCGCGGTTGAAATGCGGCCGCCGTCCAGCGGATGAATCGGGAGCAAATTCAGCAAATTGATGAAAAAGCCCACATAAGATAACGTATACAGAAAATCGCTATCCTTCACATAGGCTGCGCCGAACACAGCCATCGCCCCGATTGTCCCCAGCAGCGGCCCGCCGAAGGCGAGATACGCTTCCGTTACGGCATCCCGGGGATGACGCTTCATACTGATCATCGCTCCGAGAAACGGAATAAATACCGGCGCCGTCACCGGCAGCCCCTTTTGCTTGGCGGCAAGCACATGACCGAGCTCGTGCACAAAGATAAGCAAGACAACGCCTACGGCGAATTGCCAAGGATAAATGATCGCATACGCTCCGACGGAAATCGCCATCGAGATGATGGCTCCACCAGCTTTTCCTAATTTAAGCAGCGGAAGCAGCAGCTTCAGCTGCGATAACAAGAACATGACTGCGGCTCCGATGAACCATAGGGGGTTTTGCTTGTTCCTCTCTTTTTTTTGCTGCAAACCAGGCCACGCTCCTTCAGGGTTTATACGGACCGGCTCCAGTTTTCCGTGTACTGCTCCGGCTTGAAGCCCACCGTCACCCGTTCGCCGTCCGTTACGACCGGGCGTTTGATCAGCATGCCGTGGGAGGACAACAGCTTGATTTTCTCCTCCTGCGAAAGATGAGGCAGCTTATCTTTCAATTGCAGTTCTTTGTACACGTCGCCCGACGTATTAAACCACTTTTTAATATCGAGTCCGCTTCGTGCAATTAAATCGGTCAGCACTTCCACCGTCGGCGGATGTTCCTTGATATGATGTTTGTTCACAGTCCAGCCTTCGTTTTCAAGCCATTTCACCGCGCTTCGGCACGTGCTGCAGGTCGGATATTCGTAAATCGTAACCGTGTTTTTATCATGCGTTGTCGTCATTGTGTTCAACCTCGTTTCTTGAATTCCCTTTTATTATACCGATGACCCGGAACGGCCTGCAAATCTACGCGTCTCCAGGGTTGAAAAAAGCGATGCCGCGGTCACATAATGAGGAAGAAGCCCAGATTCGAAATCCGCTGATAAAGGAGAGCGCCGTCACGTGATTTACATCATTAAATTTGTATACGCGTTTTTGCTGCCGCCGGGCCTCTTCGTCGCGCTTCTGCTGCTCGCCGCCGGATGGCTGTACCTCAAAGTAAACCGCAAAGCCGGATGGACGATGCTGGCAGCGGCCTTGCTGCTGTATGCAGCTTCGATCCAGCTCGTGAGCGACCCGATCGTGCGCAGTCTGGAGAACCGGTACACTGTTCCTGACCGACTGGACGGCGACGTATACGTGATGCTGACGGGAGGTGCGCTCGGCGGTGTTGCGAGCCCGGCGGGAGAAGGGCAGCTATCCGGCTCAACGCTTCAACGCGTCGTATCGGCTGCCGAGCTGTACAAGCAGAAGCCGCTGCCGATCCTCGTATCCGGCGGACAAGTGAACGAGAACACCGGGAACGAGGGGCAGCTTTCCAAACGGACGCTGCTCCGCTTAGGCGTACCCGAGCAGGACATTTTGCTCGACGATAAGAGCCGCACCACCCGGGAAAACGCGCAAAACAGCAAGGAGCTGCTGACGAAAACCGGACTGAGCCGCCCGATTCTCATCACATCGGCCTTCCATATGGCCCGGTCGGTGAAACATTTTGAGGCTCGCCAAGTCATCGTGACTCCGTACCCGGTCGATTTCCGCACGAGTCCGGGCACGCTCCCGCGAACGTACATGCAGCTGTTGACGCCCAAGTCCAGCTCGATGGACGATATCGCGGTCGCGCTGAAGGAATATTTGGGCATGCTCCAGTAAATACGAAAAATCCGCGGGCCGGTTTCTCCGATCGGAGCCGCCCTGCGGATTTTGATTTGCGCTTTACCGTGCAAGTCGTGCCAAGCAATGCTCCATATCGTCCGGCATCGGCGCCTCGAACTCCATCCACCGCTTCAGTGTCGGATGCGTCAAACCAAGCGTGCATGCATGAAGCGCATGCCTGTCGATCCCGGCTTCAGCGGATTCGCTCTTGAAGCCGTACAGCTTATCGCCGAGCAGCGGGTGGCCGAGATGCTGCATATGAACGCGAATCTGGTGTGTCCGCCCCGTCTCCAGCCGCAGCCGGACAAGCGTCGCTTTGGCGAACCGCCGCTCGATCCGGTAGTGCGTGACCGCGGCATAGCCCGTTTCCGTTACGATGCGGAGATGCGGAGCGTCCGGATTGCGGTCGATCGGCTCATTCACGGTGCCGGTATCGTCGGCCATGCGCCCGTGGACGATGGCGAGATACTCTTTCTTCAACTGATGCGCCTGCATCTGCTCGGAAATTTGCTGGTGGACGTAAGGATTTTTGGCTACCGCCAGCGCACCGGACGTCTCCTGGTCCAGCCGGTGAATGGGACGGAAACGGAAGTTTTCTCCGCGCTCGCGCCAGTAATGAACGACGCCGTTCGCGATCGTCCCGGTGTAGTGGCCATGCGTCGGATGCACGATAAGGCCTGCCTCTTTATTGAGCACGAGCAGTTCCTCATCCTCGTATAAAATGTTGAGCGGCATCGGCTGCGGCATAATGTCGTCCGATTGTTCCTCGATCATGCGGACGGCAACCAGATCGCCGGTTCTCACCTTCACATCGATGTATTTCCGCTCGCCGTTCACGGTTATGCCCTGCTCCGTCATTTTTAAGCGCGAGAGCAGCTTGCGGGACACGCCCAAGCGGCTGCGAAGGACAGTACGCAGCACAATGCCGTCGTCTTCCGGCGGCACTACATATTCTAAAGGCTTATAGTAGGTTGTCATGATTTACGTCTGAACACCTCGGCGCTGCGCGCATACTCCACATCGGGGACTGCTGCGCGATGGTTGGCCGTACGGGCGATCGTGAAGAACAAATCGGACAGGCGGTTCAAATACCGGCGGACCTCTTCGTTGATCGGCTGCGTCCGCGCTAACGTCACGACCCGCCGTTCCGCCCGGCGGCATACCGTCCGGCAGACGTGCAGCGTCGAAGATGCCACGCTCCCTCCAGGCAAAATAAACCGCTTGATATCCGGCGTTTCCGCATCGTATTTATCGATCCATGTTTCCAGGCGATCGACCATCTCCGCCGTTACCTTGTAAGGCCGAAGCTCTTGCTTCAGCAAAGCCAAGTCCGAGCCGCAGTCGAACAGCTCATGCTGAATCTCCAGCAAATCGGCGAGTAAATCGGCATCTCTTCCCGCATCCAGGAAGCCCATCGCTTGCCCGACAAAGCTGTTCAATTCGTCCACCGTCCCGTACGCCTCGACCCGAACGTCGTCCTTATCCACACGGCCCCCGATCACACCGGTTTGCCCCGCATCTCCCGTACGCGTATAGATTCGCATTCGAACGCCTCCTGCCTGTTGATTATTTATTTTGTATCATCTCATATAAACGGTCCATATCCAAGTGCATCCGCACGTGGTCGGCCAGCCGGTCGAACGCCGCTTCGCGCCGCTCCAGAAAGCGCAGGGCTGCGGGCAGCGGCTCCCAGCCTTTGGCCACGCGGATTTGATTCAGAAACGCGCGCCTGAAGCCGTCATTATGCAAGATGCCGTGCAGGTACGTCCCCCATTGGCGGCCATTCGCCGATGCGGCACCGTCCGCGGTCAGCTCATCCGAGTCAGGAACCGTTCCTGCAGCAGCGAATCCGCAAGGGCGCACCCGAAATGCGGGTGTTACCGGTTCGAGAAAGGTTGTCCGCCCCATATGAATCTCGTAACCGGTGACGGGGCAGCCGGCTTCGCCGGCGCCGGCGTACAACGCTGTACGGCCTTCGACGCGTACGGTCCGTTTGTCGCTTGCAAACACCGTTTCGGTAGGGAACAGGCCGAGGCCCGGCAGTTCGGGGCGATCGGACTCGACAAGATCAGGATCGAGCAGCCGGGCGCCCAGCATCTGATATCCGGCGCAAATGCCGACGATCCAACCGTCATGAGCCGCCAGCATCTGGATTTGGCGGTCCAAGCCCGTTTCGCGGAGAAAGAGCAGGTCGTCGACCGTGTTTTTGCTCCCGGGTACGATAACCGCATCCGGCCGGCCGAACTCGGCGGCTGTCGTGACGAATCGAACCCGCACATCCGGTTCGTACAGGAGCGGATCGATATCCGTAAAATTCGACAGGCGCGGGTGGCGGATGACGGCGATGTCGAGCACACCGTCTTCGTCCGGGGTACCCTTGGGAGCGCCATGTCCGCTTGATTCAGCCAGCTTCCGGTCAAGCGAAGCCGAATCCTCGTCTTCGAGGCCGAGGTCAGGCAAATAAGGAATGACCCCGAGCACCGGCTTGCCCGTACGCGCCTCCAGCCAGTCGATGCCCGGCTTCAGCAGCGTCGCGTCGCCGCGAAACTTGTTGATCACGAAGCCCTGAACGCGCGCCCGTTCCTCCGGGGTCAAAATATCGAGCGTCCCGACGAGCGACGCGAACACGCCGCCGCGGTCGATATCCGCGACAAGCAGCACCGGAGCGTCCGCCCACCCGGCAAGCCGCATGTTGACAATATCGCGGTCCTTCAGGTTGACCTCGGCCGGACTGCCCGCCCCTTCAATCACGACGATATCGCATGTTTGCCGAAGCCGGTGCAGGGCCTCTTTCACGACCCCTTCCGCTTCGGGCAAATATCGCTCCCGATATGCGCGCGCGTCCAAATCGCGGTAAGGCTTGCCATGCACGACAACTTGGGACACCATGTCTTTTTTGGGCTTCAACAAAATCGGATTCATATCGGTCGTTGCCGCGATCCGGCAGGCGTCCGCCTGCATCCCTTGTGCCCGCCCGATTTCTTTCCCGTCGGGCGTCACGTAAGAGTTGAGCGACATGTTCTGCGACTTGAAGGGCGCCACCCGATGACCATCCTGCAGCAAAATGCGGCAAAGCGCTGCGGTCAGCAAGCTTTTGCCGACGTCGGACGCCGTGCCCTGCAGCATCAGCGTCGCCGCGTAAGGCGGCGAACCGGCCGAGCCCGCAGGCCCCGGCCGGGCAGCGGAAGCCGCGGCGATTGTGCGGGCGCTTGCAGGGGAGCTCGCCGCCGCCGAAGCTTTTCCAGCAGCTTGACCGTCCGCAAGCAGCGCCTCGAGCGCTTCCCGCAATGCGGCGATCAGCCTGCGATGGTCCTCCGGCCGCTTGACGGCCAGCCGGCCATAGGAGGCATCCAAACCGGGGAACGTCGAAGCGTCGCGGATCAGGATACCCCGTCGGCCCATCTCCCGCTGCAAATCCCCGATCCGCAAGCCTAACGGCCGCAGCGAGAACAATACGAAATTGACCTCGCTATCGTATACTTGAAGCCCGAGCCCCCTCAGCCCGGCGACAAGCTGCTCCCGCGCGGGCTTCAGCCAAGCGAGCGTCCGCTGCGCATAATCGCGGTCGTCGAGAGCGGCCGCGCCGATCCATTGCGCCGGCGCGTTCACGCTCCACGGCACCTGCAGACGCCGCAGCTCGGCGATCCGCTCCGGATGCGCGACCGCGTAGCCGAGCCGGATGCCGGGAACCGCATAAAACTTCGTCATCGATCGGATGACGATCAACCGCCGGCTTTGCGCCGCAGCTCGCGCCAGCGTAAACCGCTCCTCCTCCGCGACGAAATCGAGAAACGCTTCGTCCACGATCGTATGGGGACTCTCGCAGCCTCCCTTGCCGAGGCTGCCTTCTGCAAGCGCCTGCCGCACATCGGCGGGCAGCAATCGGCCCGTCGGGTTGTTCGGGTGACCGAGGAACAGCAGGTCGCACCCCGCTGCGGCCGCTTGAAGAGCAGGCAGCTGCAGCTCAAAGCCGCGATCCGCTTGAACAGGAATATCGACAATACGGCCGCCGCATTTATGGACCGCTTCTTCGTATTCGCTGAAGGAAGGCCGCACCAGGCCGGTCGTCCCGGGCCGCAGCGCCCGCACCGTCAAATCGATCAGCTCCGCGGCTCCGTTGCCGACGAGTATGCAGGCCGGGTCAACGCCGTGTCTGGCGGCCAGCTTCAGCGTCAGCTCCCGCACAGCCGGGTCCGGATAATGCGCGAGCTCCCGCCACCGATCCGCCATCATCGCTCGTACCGCCTCCGGAGGCCCCAAAGGATTCATATTGGAGCTGAAATCCAGAAACCCGTCCTTCGGCTGTCCGAATATGTCGGCCGCCGTCCGCAAATCCCCTCCGTGTCCGTATTGTTCCAGCATGAGACACGCTCCCTTCTTGTATCATCTCACCGCCATCATCCACAGCAGCAGCAGCAGCGCCGCTTCGATCGTTTCATTCATCGCGCCGTACGTGTCTCCGGTCAAGCCGCCCAGCTTTCTGGCGATATACGTGCTCATGACCGCGCCGAGCACACCTGCCGTCAAGCCGAACGCCAGCGCCAACCTTAGGCCTTCTCCGGGCGTCGAGCTTATCCAGCCGGCAGCTGTTAAGCCGCAAATGGTTAGCCAAGACAGCGCCAGAGCAAGCGCCGTTTGCACGCCCGCATGCCGCCATCCGACCCCGCGAAAAAAACCGCCCAGCCCGCCGCTTTGCGACGCTCTCGCATAGGGCCAGCCGACGATCGCCGCCACCATGAACCAGCGGCTCCACAACGGCGCAAGCGAGACGAGCGGCCAGCTGGAGGGCAGTCGTTCGCCGGATGTGCCGAGCAGCTCGGACAACAGCGACCATTTGATGAGCAGCAGCAGCACGCAAGCAATAACGCCCATGGCGCCGACGCGGCTGTCTTTCATAATTTCAAGCATACGCTCGCGAGAGCGGTGACTGAAAATTCCGTCCGCCGTATCCATGAGACCGTCCAGATGCAGCGCGCCGGTCAAGGCGATCCAGCCGCAGAGCGTCAGCGCAGCCGCTACCGTCGGCGGCAGGCCCAAGGCCGTCAGCATACCGCCGAGTACAGCAACGAGCCCCCCCAGCACCCAGCCGACGAACGGATAAAAAACGACGCTCCGCCGAAACAAAGCGTCATTGTACTCGAGCCGGAACGGCACCGGAAGCCGGGTCAAAAACTGAAAGGCCGCCGCGCAAGCGGCACCCCACGCTCCGATCAGAGCGACAACAGCGCGCATATCAGCAGCCCTCCTGCCATGAGATAACTGACGCCGTACAGCATCCCCACCGTGCGGACGATATCGTCCCGTCCGCGCTGCCGCAGCGGCCAGCCCATCCGGGCGCGTTCGCTGGCGCGCCCATGGTAGACGTTCACGCCGCCAAGCTCGATGCCCAGCGCGCCGGCCGCCGCCGATTCAGGAATGCCGCTGTTCGGACTCGGATGCAGCTTCGCGAAGCGAAGCACCGCCATCGCCGCGCGCTTTCCCGACATACCCGGCGCGCAGCACGCCCACACTACGAGCAGCAGGCCGGCCAGCCGGGCGGGTATGTAATTGAGCACATCGTCCCAGCGCGCCGAGGCCCAGCCGAAATCCGCATACTTGTCGTTCTTGTACCCGACCATCGAATCCAGCGTGTTCGTCGCCCGGTACAGCATCGCCAGCGGCGCGCCTCCCAATAAAGCGAAACAAATCGGAGCTGTGAACGCATCGACGATGTTCTCCGCCACCGTCTCCACCGTGGCGCGCGTCAGCTCCGGCTCCTCCAGCTTCGTCGTATCGCGCCCGACGATATAACCGGTGAAGGTGCGCGCTTCGGCAAGCCGTCCTTCCCGCAGCGGCACATAAACGGCCATCGCCGCTTGCTTCAGGCCTTTGACCGCGATGGTGGTCGAGATGAACCATACGTTAACCGCGTACCCAAGCCATGGATGGATCCAAAACGCCGCCCAGACGATGGCGTAGATGACGGCAAACGCCAAACCTACCGTCAGCGCTGTCAATACGAGCCCGCGCCTGCGAAGCGAAGCGGGCGGCAACGGCCGCCCGTCCTCTCTTAGCCGGCGCTCCAGCCATCCGATCCATCGCCCGATCCACACAACCGGATGCGTCAACCAGCGCCAGGCCGGATCGCCGACGATCCAATCCGTGACGATCGCGGCCAAGGCCATCCAGGCCGCTTCTTCCCAACTGTATACAAGCAACTCCGTTCCCTCGCCTTCCCCGGCTACAGACGAAACTCACGGCTTTTCAACTCAACGGCAATGCCGGCCGTAACCAGAAACACCTGGTCCGCTTCCCGGGCCAGACGCTGGTTCATACGACCGGACAAATCGCGGAATAACCGTCCCAGCTTATTTTCGGGCACAAGCCCGCTGCCGACTTCGTTCGTGACAAGCACGACAGGCCGTTCCAGCTCCCGGAAAGCTTCAACCAGCTCCCCGATCTTCCCTTCCAGCAGCCGATCGCGGGCGCTGTGCCCTTCAAAGCGCAGCAGCCAGTTCGACAGCCATAAGGTCAGGCAGTCGACCAGCACGACCGGCGCATCCGCCTGACGCAGTGTCTCCGCCAGCGCGTAAGGCGCTTCCGCCGTCGTCCATGAAAAACCGCGCTCTTCGCGCTCCTGGCGATGAAGCCCGATACGCGCTTTCATCTCTTCGTCATACGCGTGCGCCGTCGCAACGTACAACCCTTCGGGGGCGAGCGTGGCGGCATACCGCTCCGCGAAGGAGCTTTTGCCGCTGCGCGCGCCGCCCGTCACCAACACCTTCATTGCACGAGCCTCCCGATGCTATCTGTTTTTGTGAATGCCTACGCCAAATGCCAAATGCCGAACCTTGAACGAAACCGCTCAGCCGCCTCCCCTATCTCCCGGCCGCGGACCGGTGGGGCTACACCTTCTCCGGCGTACTCTTATCCACCGCTTGCGAGATGCCAGCATCGTCGAACGTCGCCATCTGGCTCATAATATTTACGGCCGCTTCGATAAGAGGGAAGGCGAGCACAGCGCCCGTTCCTTCGCCGAGCCGCATATCCATGCGCAATATCGGCGCAAGGCCGATTCGCTCCAGCAGGCGGGCATGCCCCTGCTCGTGCGACAGGTGCGAAGCGAGCATATACGACGTGCTGAGCGGGGCAAGCCGCGATGCGATCAGCGCAGCCGCCGACGAGATGAAGCCGTCGATCACGACCGGGCAGCGATGCCGGGCGGCCCCGAGAATGACGCCGACAAGCCCGGCGATCTCCAGCCCGCCCACCTTCGCCAGCACGTCGATCGGATCGTCGGCATTCGGCCGATTCCGCTCGATCGCCCGGCGAATGACGTCCTGCTTATGCGCCAGCCGCACGTCGTCAATGCCGGTCCCGCGCCCTGTCGCTTGCACCGTGTCGGTCGCGCCGAGCACGGATAAAATCGCCGAGCTGGCCGTCGTGTTGCCGATGCCCATCTCGCCCGCCGCGAACAGCCGGTAACCGCGCGCGGCCAGCTCGCCGGTCAAGTCGAAGCCGGCGGCAATCGCCGCAATCGCTTCTTCACGCGTCATCGCCGGGCCCTGCGCCATGTTGGCCGTTCCTTTGCGCACCTTGCGCGAGACGAGCGACGGATGGCTCAAGTCGGCATTCACGCCGACGTCGACGCAAACGACATCGGCTCCGACCTGGCGTGCCAGCACGTTGACGGCCGCACCGCCGTTCAAGAAGTTCAATACCATCTGCGGCGTCACTTCCGACGGGAAGGCGCTCACGCCCTCCTCGCACACGCCGTGGTCGCCGGCCATCACAATGACCGCTTTACGCGACAAATCCGGGTACAACTGCCCCGTAATCCCGGCAAGCTGCTTCGCCATATCCTCAAGCCGGCCTAAGCTGCCCGGCGGCTTCGTCAGCCGATCCAGCCGCGCTGCGGCTTCCGCCCACTTGCCGTCATTTATAGGCTCAATACCGGAAACGAAGTCCTTCCACCTGTCGTTATTCATCATGAACGCCCCCTGCCAATAAAATTTGCGGGACGCCCCGTTCGGGATGAGACACCACGAACGGCCGCGTACCGTATACCCTTTCGAGCAAATCCTCCTGCAGCACATCCCCCGCTCCGCCAATCCCGGCAATGACGCCTTCGTGCAGCAGCAGCAGCCGGTCACAATATTGTGCGGCCAAGTTCAGATCGTGAAGCACCGAGACGACCGTCATGCCGCACTCCTTCTGCAACAGGCGAATCCTATCCATCATCTCGAGCTGGAAGCCGATATCGAGGAACGTCGTCGGCTCGTCCAGCAGCAGCAGCTTCGGCTGCTGCGCCATCGCCTTGCCGAGCGCGACACGCTGGCGTTCTCCGCCGCTCAGCGCGTCGACCGGGCGTTCCCGCAGCGGCTCGAGCTTGAGCCAGCGAATGACGCGGTCGACCAAGGCGGCGGCGTCTTCCGCTTCATCGCCGAACCAGTTCTGATACGGGTAACGGCCCATCTCCACCACTTCCTGCACCGTGAAGCCAACCGGCGGCAGCGCATCCTGCTGCAGCACCGCGACCTGCCGGGCCAGCGCTTTACGCGAGTACTCGCCGACCGGCTTGCCCGAAAGCTTCACCGTCCCGACGTCTATCGGCTCGACGCCGGCCATAGCCTGCAGCAGCGTCGATTTGCCGCCGCCGTTCGGACCGAGAATGCCAAACCATTCCCCCGGCTCCACCTGAAAGTCGATGCCGTTCAGAACTGTCCGCGCGCCGTACCGCTTCACCACCCGTTCCATCGCAACCTCGATCATGGCAAGTCCCCCTTCGCCGCATTCGCCAATCTCCGCCTAACCGCCGTCCAGCCTCCTCCTTCGTTTCCTAGCGTCCCCTTACCGTTTCCCTGCTGCGCTCACACCGCTTGGTCCCGAATGATGCGCTTTCGTCGTCGCAACAAATAAGCGAAGAACGGCGCGCCCATGAATGCGGTCACCACGCCTAGCGGAATCTCCGTCGGACTAAGCAGCGTGCGCGCAAGCGTATCCGCGAGCAGCACGTAGATGGCGCCGCCTATCACCGATAACGGCAGCAGCAGGCGGTAATCCGGCCCGGCGATCAGCCGCAGCAAGTGCGGCACGAGCAGTCCGACGAACGCGATCACGCCGGAGACGGATACGGCCGCCGCCGTAATTAACGTGGAAGCGATCAATACGATCAGCTTGGTGCGCTCGATGTTGACGCCTAAGTATGCCGCTTGCCGCTCGCCTAGCGCGAATACGTTCATGGCCCGGCCGTAACCGGTCAGCACCGCTACGCCAATTACCAGGTAAGGCAGCAATATCAACGTATACGACCAACCGCGAAGCGCCAAGCTGCCCATCAGCCAGAATATAATTTCATTGATGACCTGCTTCGACATCGAGACCATCAGCGAGACTAGGGCCGACAAAAACGCCTGCATCACCACACCCGATAAAATCACCGTTTCGATCCGCAGCTTGCCGTCCGCTCTCGCCAGCATCAGCACGACCGCAAGCGTTAGCGTTCCTGTACCGAAGGCGACCGCCGGAACGCTCCATTCGCCGAATACATACTGCAAGCCGAATAAGATAAGAAAGGAAGCGCCGACCGACGCGCCCGAGGAAACGCCGAGCGTGTACGGATCGGCCAGCGGATTGCGCAGCACCCCTTGGAAAGCGGCGCCAGCCAGTCCCAAGGCCGCTCCGACGAGCATCCCGAGCACGACGCGAGGCAGCCTGACCTTCCACACGATTTGCTCCGAAGACGTTTGCCAATCTACCGTTAAGCGCCCCTCCATGCCAGGCAGGTGATGCAGCAATATTTTCCAGACGTGCACGAAAGGCACCTGCACCGAGCCGACCGATAATGAGACGGTTGCGGCTAACAGAAGCAAGACAAGGCAAGGTCCGCCCCATAGCATCAGCTTCCGCTTCATTAGTTCACCAGTTCCGGATAAATCCCTTTGGCGATTTCCTTCAAGCCTTCCGTAATTCGCGGACCCGGACGGCTTGTCGTATCTTTATCGATGCCGGCCAGCTTGTTTCCTTTCACCGCTTCGAGCTGATCCCAGCCGCTGCGCTCGCGAATGATTTGGTCGAGCGTTTTTTTCGACTTGTCGTCGATCAAATTTTTCGGATACAAAATGACCTGCGGGTTTGCGGCGATGACTTTCTCTTCGCTCAGCTTGACGTACCCTTTCTCCGATGCGTATACGTTGATCCCGCCTGCCGTCTCGATCAGTTCGCTCAAAAACTCGCCCGAACCGACGGTATAGCCCGGGGAAAATTCGATGAACACTTTTTTCCTCTGCTCCGGCTTTACTGATTTTACAGCGTCGACCACGCTTTGCCGATCCGCTTTCATTTGCTCGACGAGCTTCCGGGCTTCTTCTTGGCGATCGAAAATTTCGCCCATTCTCTCAATGTTCGCCAGGACGTCGTCCATCGTTTTCGGCTGTACCTGATACAGATTGATCTTCAGCTCGCGCAGCTTGTCCACCGTCGGCGCTTTCATGGAAACGCCGGTCAGAACAAGATCGGCGCCCGCTCCGATCAGCGCTTCTTCGTTCGGCTTCGTGATGCTGCCGAGCTTCGGCTTCGTCGCAGCTTCCGCCGGGTAATCGCAATAATCCGAGACGCCGACGATTTTACTCCCGAGTCCGAGCGCAAACAAGATCTCCGTTTCGCTCGGTGACGTCGAAGCGATCCGCTCCGGCGCTTTCTCAAACACGAATTCCTTGCCTGTCGCATCCTGCACCTTCAGCGGGTATGTCGTCCGCTTCGCTTGCTCCGTTCCTTCCTGCTGGCTGCTCTGCGCTTTCGGCGGGTCGACGATCTGACCTTGGTTCGGCGCGGTCGCCTTACTGCCGCAAGCAGCCAATGCGGCCGCAAGCGCTAAGCTGACGACGGCCGTCGTCAGCTTTCGCAAGTGTCGTTTCGTGCTGGTATTCATCATCTTTTCTCTCCTTCATTCATCATTGGCTAGAACGTTCCCTTGACTGAACATACAAAAAAACCTCCGCCTGCGGACGCGAATCCGGAGCAGAGGGCATGTTTCAGACCCGATCCCGGGTCGTAAAGACCTGGGGCCGGAGCAAACCGCCGCTGCGCTCCTTTTCCGCGAAAGGAACAAGCGTATGAAGTTCGGGCAGGTTTCCTGGCTTCCGGGCTCCTTTCGGCGCTTTCTCGCCTTCCCAACCGGCAATTGCCGGCAAGTGGCTATCAGAGAGAGCTTATCGCCCGGTTACAGTGGCGGGACCGCGCCGGAATCGCACCGGCTTCCCTTTTAACCTGCGAACCAGCGGCTTTCGCCGCCCGCAGGCACCCGAACCTTTATTTAGAACAACGCCGCTTATTGCCCAATCGTTCAGGACAACGGCTATTTTTGCGCAATGTGCTTCATCACTTGCTTCGCTTTTTCAATATCCGGCGCATTTTGCGGAATGAACGCGTACAAGTCTTGGCCGCCCAGGCCCAGATCGGCGAACCATGTCGTCTTCTCGACCGGGATGCCGAATAAGTGCTTTTCGAGCTTGCCGTCCGGATTCCCGTCCACCGGCAGTTCCAGCACTCCGTCCGGGAAGTCTTCCGCCTTCGCCAATTCGTCGAGCGGCACGTATCCACCCTGCTTACCCAAGCCCCGGAATTGATCGCCGGGAAGGATGAGAATACCGTTACCGGCCGCCGCAACCTCAATGATCATCTTCTCGAGCGAAAACATCGGGGAGACCGCGACTGCCACCGTTGGGGCTTCTCCCACTTTAGACACAAGGGCCGCTTCAAGCTTCTCCGCCGCACCGCCCGGCATGCTTGTCGATGACATGATAAAAATCGGCACGTCCGCTTTCGTTCCTCCGCCGCCGCATCCGGCCAGAAGCATAAGGACCAACGCGATGACCAGCCAGCTTCCTTTCCTCAAATCCTTTTCCTCCCATTTGCCGCGTTGCATCAAAACATTCATCTGCTAGGTCTCTATCGACCTATCTTACCATACCCGAAAGGCTTGTATCAAAATATAAGGAATAACGAAAAGAAGCCGTTCAGGAACGGCTTCCACGATGACGATTCATATATTCATTAATTTTAATGTCCAGTTCCATGCTAATCTCGACGACTCGAGGGGAAGTTAACGTATTCCCGCTTTGGACTAACGATTCCAGCTCTTGTCGCAGACGGTAAATTTCATCTTCTAAAGACGTTGCGGATGAGTTTGTTTTCCGTTTACCAAAAATCCACTTGGCATTGCGATCGTTCTCTTGAATCCATACGACGTTCAAATACTGCCGAAGCCGATATTCCGGAAATGCCATCGTTCATCCCTCCCGTTCCCGATCTTTAGACCTATGGATAACAGCTTCATAAAGGATTTATCTATGAAACTTCCATACATCTAACATACCAGTTTTGGAGAAACTTGAAAATGACTATTTTTGTCGAACCTACAACTTTTTCATGAAATTTCCTATTCGATCGATCGCTTCCGTCAATTGACTGACCGAATAGGCGTAGGAACAGCGTAAAAAACCTTCGCCGCCCAGTCCGAACGCAGATCCGGGCACCGCCGCGACCTTCCCCTCGAATAAAAGGCGCTGCGCAAATTCCTCCGAGGTAAGGCCGGTCGCTTGAATCGAAGGAAACGCATAAAACGCTCCTTGCGGCTCATGGCACGGCAAACCGATCTGGCTGAAACCATGCACAACTAACCGCCTGCGCTGATTGTACGACTCCACCATCCGGTCCTTCTCCTCCAGCCCGTGCCGAAGCGCTTCGATGGCCGCCACTTGGCCCATTGACGGCGCGCACATGACGGTGTATTGATGGATTTTCAGCATGGCCGCAATCAAATCGCGGTGTCCGCAAGCATACCCCATCCGCCATCCGGTCATGGCGAAAGCCTTGGAGAACCCGCTAACCAGAATCGTCCGGTCGCGCATGCCGGGTATGGAGGCGAAGCTGACGTGCTTTTTCTCATACGTCAGCTCGGCGTATATTTCGTCCGAGATGACGATAAGATCGTGCTCCTCGACGATTTTGGCGATAGGCAGCCAATCCTCATAGGTCATGATGCCTCCCGTCGGATTGCTGGGGTAGCACAAAATCAGCACTTTAGAGCGAGGCGTGATGGCCGCTTTCAATGCTTCAGGCGTCAGCTTGAACTGATCTTTGGCGAACGTCTCGATCCCTACGGGAATGCCGCCGCCGATTTTCGTAATCGGGCTATACGAAATATAACAAGGCTCCGGGATCAGAATCTCGTCGCCCGGCGTAACCAACACGCGAAGCGCCAGGTCGATCGCTTCGCTGCCGCCGACCGTAACGAGCACCTCGTCCGTCGGTTCGTAAGGGACCTGGAACGAATCGTACAAGTATTCGGCGATAGCTTCGCGCAGCTCCGGCAAGCCGGAATTCGGCGTATATTTGGTGTTTCCCCTCTCCAGCGCATAGACGCATGCTTCTCTGACGTGCCAAGGCGTGCTAAAGTCCGGTTCGCCGACGCCAAGGGAGATGATATCTTTACTGCCGACAGTCAGATCGAAAAACTTGCGGATCCCCGAAGGCGGAATTTCGCGTACAAGCGGAGCAATATAGCTCGACATCGATTTCTTGGTTTGACTTTGACTTTGTTGTTCTATCATCGTTCACGACGTCCTTTACGGTGAGATTAGCAGACGGCTGTCGTCCTGATGATCCTCGAACGAAATCCCGTCCTGTTTATACTTTTTCAAAATAAAATGCGTCTTCGTCGACAGCACGCGATCGATCGGGGACAACTTGTTCGATACGAACGACGCGACTTCCTTGAGCGTCTTGCCTTCAATTTCAACAAGCAAATCGTACGCTCCCGACATCAAGTAAACCGACTTCACTTCCGGATATAAGTTAATACGCTCCGCTATGGCATCGAAACCGCGGCCGCGTTCAGGTGTAATCTGCACTTCGATTAAAGCGGTGACTTTCTCGCTATCCACTTTGGCCCAATTCACGACCGTCGCGTATTTTACGATAACGTTCGCTTCCTCGAGCTCGCGGATCGCCTCCGCCACTTCCGCCTCCGGTGCCGCAAGCATAGTCGCGATCAGGGCTGGTGTGCGGCGAGCGTCTTCCTTCAGCAGCTCAATGATTTTCATTTTGAATTGTTCCATGGACTCATCCTCCTGTTTAAACAAGAAACTATTTCTTCATATTACACCTATCGCACCCGCTTGGCAAAGCAAAAATAGGTGATTCCTCTTCGAGGTTCCGGGCGCAAAAAAAAGGCGTTCAGCTTCATTCCGCTGGACACCTGATATGGGCACTGGTAGGATTGGCGGGCTTGGCCGCTATGAATGAACGGACGACTTCGACGATGCAACGGGCAGCAGCTTACGCATATACATTTCAATCTCCCGGTTACGGTACTCCGGCAATATGGAAAATTCCATCTGCGAAGCGGCGTTATTGTCCGACAGCCGGCCGAGGCCAACTAATCGTTCTTGATCATAAGCGGCGATAATACGCCCGCTTTGACATATCGTTTCATATTCGAAGACCGGAAAGCCGTCGGCTTCTCCCGCCATAGAGTCGATCCATTGACGAAATTGCGCTTCACCCGGAAGCTCGTTATGCAGCGCGATTTTCATTTCGCGATTCTCCTCCCCTGATTCAGGACCGTAACATCCACCTGCTTTATATTGATTATTATACACATTATTGAATAAATATGCAAACTATCTGAATGAAAAATACCCGGCTTCTTAGCCGAGTATCTTTGTATTCGTTTAAAAAATATCCATGCTTAAATAGCGTTCGCCCGTATCAGGAGCTATGCATAACACCCGTTTGCCGGCTCCAAGCCTGCGCGCCACCTGCAACCCGGTCCACACCGACGCCCCTGCCGACGGCCCGACAAGAATGCCCTCGCGCCTGGCGAGCTCGCGCATCGTATGCAGCGCGTCCTCGTCGGATACTTGCACAATCTCGTCGTATACGCTCGTATTCAAGATCGCCGGAACAAAGCCCGGGCTCGTCCCGACCAGCTTGTGCGGCCCCGGCTTGCCTCCGGACAGCACCGGCGAGCCCTTAGGCTCGACGACATAAATCTGGATGTCCGGCAGCTCCTTGCGAAGCGCTTCACCCGTACCGGTAATCGTGCCTCCCGTTCCGGAAGTGGCGACGAACGCATCGAGACGCCCTTCCATCTGCTCGAGAATTTCGAGCGCCGTCGTCACCCGGTGGATGTCCGGGTTCGCGGGGTTTTCAAACTGCTGCGGAATGAAGCTGTCGGGGATTTGCCCGCGAAGCTCCTCGGCCTTCCGGATAGCCCCTGGCATGCGCTCCTCGGCTGGCGTGAGCACAACTTCGGCCCCATAGGCTTTCAGAATATTAATCCGCTCCTTCGACATATTATCCGGCATGATCAATATCGCCCGGTACCCTTTGGCCGCCGCATTCATCGCCAGTCCGATCCCCGTGTTCCCGCTCGTCGGCTCGATAATCGTAGCCCCCGGCTTCAGACGCCCGTCCTTCTCAGCTTGTATAATCAAATTATAAGCGGCCCGGTCCTTCACGCTGCCGCTGGGATTGAAATATTCAAGCTTTACATACAATTCGGCATCGTCTTCGCCTGCCAGCCGCCGAATCCGAACTGCGGGAGTGTCCCCGATCAGCTCGGTGATGCTGTTTACCATTCTTGTTCGCTTCGTCATACCGCGCCGCTCCTTTACTTCCGCTTGCGCCGGGTGCGAACACCCGGGCCTATGGCCTTAATTGTAAAGACCCGGACCGCCCGAGGTCAAGTCGGCCGTTTGTCTGGCCCGCCATCACGCGGCATGCGCCTTGCGCATGAAGTAATAGGCGGCCAGCGGCGAGCTGCCGATGCCGAGCAGCAGCCAGTTCATCACCGCAGGAGAGCTCGCGAAGGAAATGACGGCGATGAACACGGCTGTGCCGAGCAGCCTTCCCGCATTCAGCGCCAGCTCGCGCATAACGATGTACTCCTCGCGAAGCTTCGCGCTCTCCTCTTCTTTGCCGATTAAATCGAAGACGATGGTCGTCATAGGGATGCTGTACAGCGGATAGAAAATCGCGGCCCCTATTCCAAAAATCAGCAGCGTCGTGAAGCTTACCTTCCAGAAGAAAGGCAAAATGATCAGAACCAGCATCACAACGCCGATCAGCATGGCCATTCGCCGAAATCTTGGCTTCAACAGACGCCCTGCCAGCATGAAGAACACCAGCGAGACGGCCGAGGAAATGAGCGCGAAATTGCCGAGCTTCATCTCGTTGCCCGTATGCACATACACGAGCAGCGCAATCATGAAGCCGAACACGCCCTCGCGGCAGCCTTGAGCGACAAGCGCGGCGCTGACCGTGCGCCATGCGGTATCCTTTTGCCTTAAACATCGCCATGTCAGCATCCATTCATAAGTGCCGGTCGTCTTCCGCTTTTTCAGAAAAAAGCTGACGATCACGCCGACGACAAAGACGACCAGCGACAGCGTAAAAATAAACCGGTATCCGCTGACGGCGCCCATGCGTACGATCAACATACCGGAAAGCCACGGGGCAATCATCCCGACGCCCGACCCGATGAGGCCGACCCAGCCGTTGAACCGGTCACGACTGTCCGGATCCGTCACTTCGAAATAAACGACATTGAACGCAAGCCAAAAAAAGCCCGCGGCGAGCCCCTGCGTTACGCCGAGCAGCACGAAATATTCAGCTGCGCTTTCGCCGAACCACAGCACAATCAAGTAGAACAGCGCGGAAACCGCCACGCCGGCACGCAGACAATTCATCTTGTTATGTTCCTTCACCCATTTACCCGAGATCCAGAACGTCAGCGCCATCGTCAAATGATGAATCAGCGTAAACCAACCGATCAGCGTGAAATCTTGCTTCGCCTTCCACAAGTACACGTTAACGAACGTCCCGGATAAAGCGTTGCCTGCCGCAAAAAAACCGCTTACCGCAAGCAGCAGTCTGGACTGTGCGGAGAGCGGCTCGCCTTTCTTCAGGACGGATTTGCGGCCGCCCCGCTTTCCTTCCTCTTCATGTTCCCCCCGCACCTCACGCCATTCGTGCCGGTCTTTCCCGTCTTGCAGCAAGCCCGTCCTGCCATGGTGCGAATCATGTTTCGATCCGGTGTACATGCCCTCACCCTCTCTTTGGAGTGTGTAAGCTTTAGCTTCCCCAATCGGCCGGAAAGCATGACTTGAAGCAAAAAAAAGAAATCCTCCGCCGGCGGCCCAGCTTCGGATTCCCTTTTTTTGTACATCGTTGCTATCGAATTTACGCCTTCCCGTGCTGCTTGAGCAGCTCGATCATCGCCACGCGATCCTTCTCCGCCAATACATGCTCAACCTTGAAGCATGACGGGCAAACGTATACCTGGCTCGCATGCGAAGCGGAAAGCAGCGGTTTCTTGATCGCCTGATGAACGAACGGTACGAACGAATCCGGCGACGTCCGGGTGCCCGCGAGCAGCATAAAGCTTTGACAGGACGTGCACTCGGGCGCTTCCTCTTGATGGTCCAGCAGCCGCTGCACGCCTTCCTCATATTCGTCGTCCATGGCTTCCAGCTCGGCCTCGTCCATATCGTCGTCTTCGTCTTCATCCTCGTCAAACTGGATCGATTGTCCTGTCTGCTTGACCGTTAATTGAATGCTGCGGTAATCGCCCAAGTCATTATAGCAATGCGGACACGAAGTCTCCGGTCCGATCTCGGGATCCCATACAATTTCGGTTTGGCACCAAGGGCAAAACAAATCTTCCGCTTGCGACAATCGTCATACCTCCTCGGGTGACCGGCCTCGGGTCCATGTTCCATATCGCCGGGCCACTCTCTTCATGCATATTTAATAAAATAGTAAACGCCCGCGCCCAAAAACACAAGCGCAAGCGCAAACAAGGTCCCCCATAAATACTTCAATCTCCGCACCTCTCCCTCAGGGCTTGTTCATCTTCTACGGTGTCTGCAAGCCGGTGCCCTTAGGTCACGCTCGCGCCGATCACATACGAGAGCGAGATGGAAAGAATCATCGAGAGAAAGCCGACCGCGCGATTATCCTTTTGGATTTGTTCGTCGATTTTGAAGTAGGGCGTCAAAAACTCAAAAATAAAATAGGCTGCAAGCAGCAATACAAAACCGTATCCCGCCCAAATCAGCGAATGCAGTACGGAATCGTTGTTAAGAATCGCAAACCGGAACAAGTTGCATATGCCGAAAATTTTACCGCCCGTCGCCATCGCAACCGCCACATTGCCGTTCTTGATTTCTTCCCAATCCTTGTATTTCGTAACCAACTCGAAAACCGCCAAGAAGACGACGAGCGCCAATACGGCGACCGAAAAAAACGCCAAGGTTTCCACATACGGATTTCCCATCAAACGATCCACCTCTTCATTCATCATGATCGATTGCCCCTGCCTCTCCCTGCATATGGTTGCTCACATCCGAGAACAGCCGAAGAGACTGAAGGCGATTAACCTTCAGTCTCGTCCATATCGTCTTATTCCGATTGTTTCTTGGCAGCCAGTTTGGCACGCAAAGCGGCTAGCTCGTCTTCGACGCCGTCGTTCTTGCCAAGCGCATCGAGCTCGTCGTCCAAGCTTTTGTTTTTGCCGCGCAGCTCATTGCTCGCTTCGGCTTCCGCTTCAAGCTGAAGCACCTTCTCGCTCATACGGTCGAAGCCTTTGGCCGCATTATCGGTACCGAAGCCGGACATCGCCTGGTTGATTTGCTTCTGCGCTTTAGCCGCTTCCGCCCGGGCCACCAGCACTTCCTTCTTGCTCTTCAACTTGCCGAATTCGTTTTTCATTTCGGCCAGCTGGCCGCGAAGGCGATCTGCATTCGCTTTGGCCGTATCGAACTGCGCTTTCATTTCGTCGTAACGCGCCTGATGCTCCTTCTTGTCCTGAAGCGCGCGGCGGGCCAAATCTTCGTTGCCGGATTCAAGCGCCTTGAGCGCCTGCTCTTCGCGCTTTTGCACCATTTCCAGCGCTTCCTCATACTGCTGCTTGAACTTTTTCTCAATCGCGATTTGCTTCGCGACTGCGGTTTCCGCCTCGAGGATGTCCTCTTCCATATCGCGGAGGAACTGGTTCAGCATTTTCACCGGATCTTCGGCCTTGTCAAGCAAGTCGTTAATCGAAGCCATCGTCAAATCGCGCAATCGTTTAAAAATCCCCATCTTTACCTAACATCCTCTCAAATTATTATTTATGTGGAAGACAAGCCTGCAGACCCTTCAACCTGAACATCGATGTTTACACTTCTTTATTACGAAAGCAAGAGGCTTTTCGTTTCAGAGGATCGCAGAAAAAATTCGATATGCGCGTTCGACTCGGGACTATTTCAGTTCGGCAACGGTTACTCCGGCCCCGCCCTCATTGTAATTGCCCATGCGGTAGCTTTTCACATGCTTGTGCTTGCGTAAATATTCTTGCACCCCGGAACGCAGAACGCCGGTTCCTTTGCCGTGAATGATATAGACCTGGCCGAAATTCGCCAAATACGATTCGTCGAGAAATCTGTCGATTTCCACAATCGCCTCCTCGACATTCGCGCCCCGCAGATCAAGCTCCATCTTCGCGTTGTCGTCGCGCGTCCGCTTCAGGCTTGACGTTGCCTTCGGCTGCTGGGGCTTCGGCTGCGCGGAAGCCGCTTTAATCAGCTCAACGTCAGCTTTATTCACCTTCAGCTTGAGAATGCCGAGCTGTACCGAAACCTCATGCTCGCCCACGATCTCGACGACATGACCCTTCTGCCCGACCGTGGTCACGAGCACCTCGTCGCCCGGCTCCAGGCGATCCGGCTTCTTCTTCGCCGATTTGACCGCGTGTTTGGCCTTCAACTCCGGCACGGCGTCGTTCATTTTACGCTTCAGCTCGCTGATCTTGTGATCCTTAACGCCCCCGGCCTCCTCGCGCTGCAGGCGGCGCAGCTCGGCAATGACTTCCTCGGCTTCGCGCCGGGCTTTAGCTACCGCCTCCCGCGCTTCGCGTTCGGCGCGCTCGAGCATCTTGTCGCGCTGTTCTTCAAACTTCTGCCGTTCGCGCTTCAGCTCCTCGCGGAGCGTCTCGACTTCGTTGCGCAGCTGTGCCGCCGTCGTCCGCTCGGCTTCAGCCTGCAGCGTGTTCTCCTCGAGCGTGGCAATCATCGATTCAACCCGCTGCTCTTCCTCGCCCACTTGACCGCGGGCGCTCTCGATGATGGCGCGCGGCAGGCCAAGCCGCTCGGCAATCGCGAACGCGTTGCTTCGTCCGGGCACGCCGATCAGCAGCCGGTAAGTCGGCCGCAGCGTCTGCACGTCGAACTCCATGCTGGCGTTAATGACGCCTGGACGGTCGTACGCGTACGCCTTCAACTCGCTGTAATGCGTCGTGGCGATAATCCGGCAGCCCATCCGGTGCATGAAATCAAGAATCGAGATGGCGAGGGCAGAGCCTTCCGCAGGATCCGTGCCGGCGCCGAGCTCGTCGAGGAGCACCAGGCTTTTTGGCGTCATTTCTTTCAGAATCCGGATAATATTCGTCATGTGGCTGGAGAACGTACTGAGGTTTTGCTCGATGCTTTGCTCGTCGCCAATATCGGCGTAAATGGCGTCGAAGACGCACAATTGACTGCCCTCTTCGGCCGGAACGAACAGTCCCGACATCGCCATCAGCGACAGCAGACCGACCGTTTTCAACGAGACGGTCTTACCGCCTGTATTCGGGCCGGTAACGATGATGGAAGAATATTTATTGCCGATTTCCACGTCGATCGGTACGACTTGCTCGCTCGCGATGAGCGGGTGCCGGCCGCGCTTCAGCTTGATGAAGCCGCGGTCGTTCAAAATCGGCAGCGTCGCTTTCATCTCCCGGGCGAGTCCCGCTTTGGCGAAAATAAAATCGAGCTCGGCCAGCGCCTCGACATTGACGAGCAGCGTATCCGCGGCTTCGGCGACGAGCACCGTCAGCATGCGCAATATTTTTTCGACTTCGATTTCTTCCTTGAGCTTCAGCTCGCGGACGCGGTTATTCATCTGTACGACGGCTTCCGGCTCAATAAACAACGTGGCGCCCGACGCCGACTGATCATGGATCATTCCGCCAAAATGACTGCGGTATTCCTGCTTCACCGGGATGACATACCGGTCATTGCGGATCGTGACCAGGTTGTCCTGCAGCATTTTTTGAATCGAGGGGGTACGCACCATCTGCTCCAGACGCTCCCGCGCCTTCGATTCGCTGCCCCGCAGCTCATGACGGATCCGCGCCAGCTCCGGACTTGCGCTATCGACCACGTTCGCATTCTCGTCGATACATTGGCGGATGCGGTCTTCCATCGGCTTATGATCGGTTAGCTGTCCAATAAGCTCCATTAATGACGGGATCGCGTAATCGTCGTTTACGTCGCTTAAGAAGCGTCCCAGCCGCCTGCCGCCCTGACTCGTCATCGCGACGTCGAGCAGCTCCGACGGGTTCAGAACGCCGCCGATGCGCGCGCGATGCAAGGCGTTCCGAATATTCCGAATACCGCCGAACGGCGCCGCGCCCTTGAGACGGTCGGCATTGACCGCTTCGTCGGTCGCTTGAAGCCTTTTTTTCACCTCGGAAAACAGTCCGCTAGGCACCGTCTCCAGCACCCGTTCTTGTCCGAGCGAGGTTGAAGCATGGTTGGCGCACCGTTCCAAGACGGAGTGATAGTCCAGCGTATTCAATATTTTTTCATTATACGATTTCGTAGGTTTCATCAGTTTCCCCATGGGTCCCTGCCTTTCTGGCTTAACCATTTACACCTGCTATTATATCCAACTTGCGGAACCAAAGCGAATGATTTTCCCTTCACCTTCCATTCATACCGGCCGGGGTTCAAGGCAACCCTAAATGTTGCACCGGATGAGCATGCTGCACAATAAGTTCCGCTAAGGAGGAATGAGTCTGATGTATCTGTTAGGTCATCTAGTCCGATTTATTGTCTCCGCTCTTATGCTGCTCGTAGTAAGCTGGATCGTTCCCGGCTTCACTGTCGGAGGATTCTGGAGCGCGTTCTTCTTGGCCCTGGTCATCGCTGTCGCCGCCTGGGTTATCGAAGGCGTGTTCGGCAAGCGAATTACGCCGTTCGGCCGGGGTATCGTCGGTTTTCTCGTGAGCGCACTCGTCATTTGGCTCGCCCAGTTTATTGTCGGCGGCGTTTCGACAAGCATTGTCGGCGCGATTCTGGCCGCCCTTGTGGTCGGGATTATCGATTTGTTCATTCCGGTCAAAACGCCGTTCGAACATGGCATTTCAGGACGGGAAGACGCCAAGTAACAACAAACAACCACGGTTCATCCCAGCCGCGAACGAACCGTTTCCCGCGGTGCGGCTGGGTTTTTCACTTGCCCGGGCTACTTCACGATCTGTTCATATTGTTGTCACCCGCCCGACACAGCCAAAAGTCCCTCTTCGAGTTACACTTACTTTACGGGATGCAGCAATGCCCGGACATGTAAATGAGACGGAGGGATTACAAATGAGAATCAAGATGAATATGAATAAATGGATCGTAACGTTAGCGGCATTCGCCCTTATGCTTTCCTTAGCGGCATGCGGGGCGAAGGAAGCCCCTAAAGCGGCAGAGCAGCCGCCAGCTTCGACAGGAGCTTCCAGCTCAAGCTCCTCGGCTCAGCAAGTGAAGCTGGTCGCCACCAATTTCCAATTCGATCAGAAGGAATACAAGGTGAAACAAGGCCAAGACGTCACCTTTACGCTGGAAAACAAAGAAGGCATGCACGGCATCTCGATCAACGGTTTGAATGTGAAGCTGGATAACGGGTCGAAGACGGCTACCGTGAAGGCCGACAAAGCCGGCACCTATGATATTATTTGCACCGTTCCTTGCGGGCAGGGCCACATCTCCATGAAATCAAAATTGATCGTCGAATAAATCGAATATACCGCAGAAGCGTCCTTTCTCGAAAGGGACGCTTTTTTTATGAAGTAACTTTTCCTTATGCGATTTATCAGGAAATATAATTTCCCCTCTGTACCAGCGGCTGTTATAATAATAAAAAATCGGCAAAGGAGCGGACAGGATGGTAAATTTGGCAAGCTTGAAGGGAAAAACGGCGATTGTTACAGGAGCAGGAACAGGACTTGGACGGGCTACGGCGATAACGTTGGCGGCCGCGGGCGTTACCGTCGTATTGTGCGGCCGGCGACTCGGTAAAATCGAAGCGGTCGCCGCCGAAATTGCAGCCAGCGGCGGCTCGGCCTTGGCCGTACAGGCCGACGTCAGCCAAGAAGCCGATGTAAATAGGCTTGTTCGTACAGCCGTGGAACGATTCGGTACGATTCATATTCTGATTAATAACGCCGCCGTTTACGAAACCGGACAAGTGATTGATACGGAGCTCTCGGCTTGGAACGAACAGATCAGCGTCAACCTCACCGGAGCCTTCCTGATGACGCGCGCCGTGCTGCCGACGATGCGCAAGCAAAAAGGCGGGCACATCATCAACATCACCTCTTCGCTCGCTACCAACGGAGCGGGCGGCTTCGCCGCATACAGCGCCAGCAAAGCCGGGCTCGAGTCGCTGACCCGGACAACGGCCGAGGAAGAAAGCAGCTACCGGATTCTGGCGAACCTGTTCAATCCAGGCACGATCAAGTCCGAAATGCACGCCACCGGTAAAGACCCGCACCTCGTCGCCCCGGATATCGCTGCTCTGGCTGCGCTAAGCAACCCCGGCTTCACCGGGAGGCTGGTCGAAGCGGGAACGGTGTTGGAATAAGGCGCATAGCGCGAAAGCGGGGAGCCGAAGGCGGAACGCGAAGGCGAGAAGGCTGGCTCGGTGGCCGCAGCGGCGGGACGCGATGACAGGGCCGCGATCGCGGAACCAGATGCGTTATCCACGTTTTTGTTTTGGCGTTTGGTATAATAGCGGAACTTGGGGCGGCTGCGGTCGCATTTTCACCTCTCTGCAGCGTTTGTAGCGAAATTCCCCCGTATAAGAGACCACAGTTCCGCTTTTGCCCGAATGGGTGCTGAAAGTTGAGAATCAAGGTACCCGTGTTCCGCTATTTTTGGAAAGTATGCCAAAAAGGACTCCTTGCGGAGTCCCTGACGGTGAACACAATTTGGTCACTGCTCTGAACCTTATGAATCTCGGGTCTACCCTCATTGAACACTATGCAGTACGGATACTACAATAACGTCTCTGCGGCACATCCCCTCGCTTCTAGTCGGATTCAACAACAACTTCCCCGGCATTGCTCGTTAGAACCTCCAACGGAACCACACCTCTCTCGCTTTCACCGTCGAAGTCTAATATGAACCGTTCATCTCGAAAATATACGCCGCTCGTCAAACCTATTTTGCATGATGGCCTGTGGTGAACGTCGGACATCTCATAGATGCAGATCGCAGCGGCATGGCAAGCGCTGTACAAGTTACGCTTTCACCCGCTCCGAGCGGTTCTCCCACATTTCCTGCAGCTTGTCGGTCACGACGGGCGTATGCTCCAACATATACGGGGCTGTCATCGACGTTTGGAGCAAGCGCTGCGCCGTATCGTTAGGAAAGACCGTCATGACGTGTACGGCGATCAACGCGATCAGCCCCGCTTCCACGAACCCGAGCGCGGCGCCGCTCCACTTGTTTACCGTCTTGATGCCCGGTGCGGCGGCCAGCCAGTTCAGCAGCCTTCCGGCTACGCTGAAGCCGAGCTTGACGCCAAACAGCAGAATGCCGAAAGCCAGCGCGTTGTAGACATACGTATCGAGATGCAGGCCTTCCGCCAAAAACGCGTACTTGCGGTACGTCTCATGCTCCGACAAGTTCAACAGGCTGCGAATCCACGGGGCCGTGTCGTCATAAAAAGCAAACGCCGCGACATAGGCCAGAAACAAACCGACAAACGAAACGAGTTGCCCGACGAAACCGCGGGCGTAACCGAGCACGGTTCCGGCGGCAACGACCGCCAGAACCGCGTAATCCAAGCCATTCATCGGCTGCATGCTAATCTTTCTCCACAAGTTCGATCCACTCGTTATATTCGACCTGCAGCTTCTCGTATTCCGATTTCAGCGATTCCAGCTCGCGGAACACCCGTTCGGCCTTCTCCTGCTGCGCGTCATACTCGGCTTGCAGCGCTTGGTGCTGCCCGATTTGGAGCTTCAGCTCCTCTTGCAGCTCATTGTACAGCTCCACCTGCAAGCTAAGTTCACGCTGCTGTGAGACGAACTCTTTCTGCAATTGACCGGCCTGCGAAACCGCAGCTTCCAGTTCGTTAATCCGCGAGGCTTGCGAGGCAAGACGGGCAGTCAGGACGTTGTGCTCTTCGAGCGACGTTTTTTGCTTCGCTTCCCAGGCCGCGCATTGTTCCTGCAGGGCGCGACTGAATTCTTGGGCGCCCAACACTTCCTTCTGCGCGTCGATCAAGCGGCGTTCCCGTTCTTCAAGCTGACGCTCGAGCTCGGCAAGCCGCGTTCGAAGCTGTTCATTCTCTTGGGTGCTCGAGGACTCCTGCTCCGCGAGCCGTTGAACCATCTCTTGATACTTCTTCTGGAGCTCGTCATACAGCTCCTGCACCAGCCCAAGCTCCTCCTGCTTGCCCTGCAGCAAGGTACGCAGCTCGTCCGCTTGTGACGCCTGGATTTCGCTCCGCCGCTGCCACTGGCTGCTGCTCTCCTGCAGCTGCAGGTTATACGCCTGCTGCTGCCCGAGCTGCCGCTCCAGCTCCTGGCCGCGCTGCTCCCGCTCCGCGAGCTCCTGCTGCAGCTCCGCTGCCCGGGCCGCCCGCGCCTCCAGCTCCACTCGCGCACGAGCCTCCGCCTCGGCCAGCTCGCTCACACGGCGCTGCTCCAGCGCCTCCAGCTCGCGGGCATGCTCCGCGCGCAGCGCTGCCTCCGCTTCCGCCAGCTCCCGTATGCGCGCAGCTTCCGCCTCAAGCGCCTGACGCAGCTCCGCTTCTCGCGTTACGCTGTCTTCGCGCTGACCGGCCAGCTCGGCTTCGAGCACGCCGTACAGCTCAAGCTGCAGCTCGAGCTCCTCCGCCTGCTCCCGCTGAGCCGAACGCAGCGCCTCCAGCTCCGCCTGCAGCCCATCCGCACGCTGCTGCTGCTCGCGGCATTGCTCGAGCTGCTCGCCAAGCTGCACCTGCAGCCGGCGGTGCTGCTCTTGCTGCTCGCGCAGCTCCTCTGCCCTGCGCTGCTCGGCCGCTTCGAGCGCGCGAGCGGTCTCCGCTTCGCACTCCGCCAGCCGCGCGTCAGCCGCCGCTGCCTGCTCGGCCGCTTCCCGTCCAAGCTCCGCAATGCGGCGCTCCAGCTCCGCTTCGCGCTCCGCCAGACGCGCGTCGGCCGCTGCCGCCTGCTCGGCCGCTTCCTGCTTCAGCTCGGCTTGGCGCGCTGCCTCCACTTCGAGCGCAAGCCGCGCGCGCTCTTCCGAGGCGGCCAGCTGCGCTTTCAGCTCCGCTTCACGCGAGCTGCTTTGCTCCAGCAGCTCGTCATAGAGCGCCACCTGCAGCTCCACTTCCTGCTGCCTGCCGCCGAGCTGCTCCTGCAGCTGATCCAGCTGCTCGCTCAGCTCGGCGTACTGCCGCTCGCCCGTCGCGACGCGCTCAGCAAGAAGCTCCCGCTCAGCGGACAAGCCGCTCAAGCGAAGCTCCAACGCAGCACGCGACTCTTCGCCTTCGCGCAGCCGCAACGCGAGCTGCTCCGCTTCGCGTGACTGCTCGGCCGTAAGCTCCTCCAGCTCGCGCAGCCGCGCCGCCAGCGTCTCGCGCTCTCCTTGCGCTTCACCCAAACGGCGCTCCAGCTCGGCGCGCTGCCGCTCGCAGTCAGCGATCTGCTGCGCAGCTTGCTCCGCTTTGCGCAATTGCTCCGCATGCTCCAGCTCCAGCGCCGCCAAGCTTTCCGCCAGACGGCTGCGCTGCGATTGCTCTTCGCCGAGACGCAGCCGCAGTTCCTCGCGCAGGCGCTCGCTTTCCTGCAGCAGCTGCCCCAGACGCTCCGTCTCGCGAGCCTGCTCCGCGCTGCGTCCTTCGAACTCGCGCGCACGCTCCAGCGCTTCGGCCATCTGCACTTCGAGCTGGGTCAGCCGTTCCTCCCGGATGCGCAGCAGCTCGGTTTTCTCGGTCAGCTCCGTTTCAGCGACTTCGTACAAAGCGCCCAGCTCCTCGACCTGCCCCTGCAGCTCGACTTGCTTCCCTTCGAACGCCGCTTTAACGGCAAGCAGCTCATCGCGTTCCGCCGACAACGACCGCAGCCGCTCGCGATCGGCGTCAACCGACTGTTGAAGCTCCCCATACTTATCCGTTAAAGCCGCCAGCTCGCCCTGCACCCTCGCAAGCTCCCGCTGCTGTTCCTGCGCAGCTTCGACCTCCTGCTGCATGCGGGTCCATTCGTCCGCCATATTGACGGCCGCAAGAACGGCGATTTTAGGCAGATCCAGACGCGGACTGCCGGCGGCGATGCGGTGCATTTGGTCGTTCACGACGGCAACGACGCGTTTTATATAGGAAGGGCTGGATTTGGATACTAATTTATATTGGGAGCCATAGATGTCGACGGTCATCCGTACTTTATCTTCACCGTTCACGAAGCCGTTCCCCTTTCACACAAAAAATTCTCCGTATCCTGAATTATTCGATACGGAGAATTGCTTTTCCTGCTAGGAGTTAATACGTTTTGTCGGTCAAAAGCAGCCTTCGTTATTTACGCAATTCCGCGCCGTAGGAAGCTTCCAGCGCCGCCACGACGCGGACGTGCAGCTCGCTGACTTCCTCGTCGGTCAGCGTCCGCTCAGGCGTCCGGTAGACGAGCGATATCGCAACGCTCTTCTTCGACGAGTCGATCCGGTCGCCTGTGTAAATATCGAACACCTGAATCGATTCGAGCCAATCGCCGGCCGTAGCTTGCGCCGTTGCGATCAGATCGCCGACGGCGACAGCGCGGTCCACCACGAGCGCCATATCGCGAGTAATCGCCGGGAACCGGGGCAGTTGGCGGTACGTAAACCGTTCGCCGGCCAGCTTCGCGAGCGTCTCCAGCTCCACTTCGAGCACATACGTGTCGGCGAGATCTTTGGCCTGCTGCAGCGCGGGGTGAAGCTGACCGATCGTACCGATCACCCGGCAAACGCCGTCTTCCTCCACTTCGATCGAAGCGGTACGTCCCGGATGGAAGCCTTCCGGCTTAGCAGCGACGTAACGAATGCCCTCGATGCCCAAGTACGACACAACGCGCTCAAACACACCCTTCAGGTCGAAAAAGTCGACATTGCCCGGCTTTCCGGTCCAATGCAGCTCGCTGCGCTTGCCGGTCATCAGCGCGGACAGCAGCAGCTTCTCTTCCGGAAGCTTGCTCAGCGACGACTCGCTGCTCAAGAAGACGCGTCCGATCTCAAACAGCGCCACGTCGTCGATGTTCCGGTTGCGGTTATACAAGGCCGCATCGATCAAATGCGGCACAAGGCTCGTGCGCAGCACGCTGCGCTCCTCGCTCATCGGCATCGCCAGCGCCACCGGCTGCGCATCCCGATAAGCCCCGGCGAACGATGCGATTTGCTCCGGATGCGTGAACGAATACGTGATCGCCTCATGCAGCCCGCTGCCCGTCATTAAGCGGCGGACTGTCCGGCGTATCGCTTGTTCTTTCGTCAAGGCGCCAGGCGTCGTCTCCGTGTTCATCAGCGTCGTCGGGATGTTGTCGTACCCGTGCAGACGGGCCACTTCTTCAATCAAATCGACGGTGCGGGTAATGTCTCCGCGACGGCTCGGCACATGAACAAGCAGCCCGTCCTGCTCCAGCGGCTCGAACGTGAAGTTCAGCCGTCGGAAGATCGATGTCACTTCGTCCATCGTCAAGCTCGTCCCCAGGTAACTGTTAATGCGGCCGAGCGTGATTTCGATTTGCACCGGACGATGCTCGCGCGCCACAGCTTCGACGATACCGGAGGCCACCTGACCGCCCGCAAGCTCGGCCATGAGCGCTGCGGCCCGGTTTAACGCCGGAATAACCGCTTCCGGGTTCACTTCCTTCTCGAAGCGCAGCGAGGCTTCCGAACGCAGGCCCAGCTGACGCGACGTCTTGCGGATCGTGCCGCCGTCGAACTTCGCGGATTCGAGCAGGATGCGCGTCGTGCCCTCCGACACCTCGGAATTCGCGCCGCCCATCACGCCCGCGAGTCCGACCGGCTTCGTACCGTCCGTAATCAGCAGCATATGCGGCTCGAGCGTCCGCTCCACGTCGTCCAGCGTCACCAGCTTCTCGCCTTCGCGCGCGAAGCGGACGTCGATGTGCCCGTTCGCCAGACGGTCGGCGTCAAACGCATGCAGCGGTTGGCCGTATTCCAGCATCACGTAGTTCGTGACGTCGACAATGTTGCTGATCGGGCGGATGCCCGCCGCCATGAGGCGGTTTTGCAGCCAGAGCGGGGAAGGCCCGATCTTCACGCCTTCAATCAGCCGCGCCGCATAATGCGAGCAGGCGTCCTTGGCCGTAATTTCGACCGAAATACGATCGGATGCTGTAACGGGCGACTCCGTATCCTGCAGACCGGACGCGCTATCCGGGGTCTTGACGTCGCGACCGAGAATCGCTCCGATTTCATAAGCCGCGCCCAGCATGCTTAAAGCATCGGACCGATTCGGCGTCAAGTCGAGGTCCATCACCTCGTCATTAATCGCCAGCACTTCCAGAATGTCCGCGCCGATCGGCGTATCCGCCGGCAGCACGAGAATGCCTTCTTGAATTTCCTTCGGCAGCAGCTTGTCGTTGAGACCGAGCTCTTTCGCCGAGCAGATCATGCCCTGCGACTCGACGCCGCGCAGCTTCGCGCGTTTAATAACGAGACCGTCCGGCAGCTTCGCGCCGACGATGGCGACGGGCACCTTTTGCCCCGCGTCCACATTTTTCGCTCCGCATACGATTTGCAGCTCCTCGGCTTGGCCGACGTCCACCTTACAAACGCTCAGCTTGTCGGCATCCGGGTGCTTTTCGCGGGATTTCACGTAACCGACCACGACGCCGGTCACGCCTTTGTTCCGGTTTTCCACGATATCGACTTCAATGCCGCTGCGCGTCAGCTTCTCGGCGAGCTCGTTCGCCGTATAACCGCTTACGTCGACATATTGAGATAACCATTGGTAAGATACTTTCACCTAGTCCACGCTCCTCTCTCTTACAAGTGGACGAACTGCTTCAAGAATCGCAGATCGTTCGTATAGAAATGACGAATGTCTTCAATGTCGTACTTCAGCATCGCGATCCGCTCGACCCCGAGGCCGAACGCAAAGCCGCTGTACTCCTCCGGATCGTACCCGGCCATCTCCAGCACGCGCGGATGCACCATACCGGAGCCGAGAATTTCCAGCCATCCGGTATGTTTGCACACGCGGCAGCCGTGTCCGCCGCACATGGCGCAGGTGACGTCCACCTCGGCGCTCGGCTCCGTGAACGGGAAGAAGCTCGGGCGCATCCGGATTTGCGTTTGCTTGCCGAACAGCTCCCGCATGAACTGGAGCAGCGTCCCTTTGAGATCGCTCATGCGGATGTTGCGGTCGATGACCAGCCCTTCGATTTGCGTAAACATGTGCGAATGCGTCGCATCGTCGTCGTCGCGCCGGTAGACGCGGCCCGGACAAATGATTTTGATCGGCACATGGCCCTTCATCTTCTCGAGCGTACGCACCTGAACCGGAGACGTATGGGTCCGCATCAAAATTTCTTCCGTCACGTAGAACGAATCCTGCATGTCGCGCGCCGGATGGTTTTTCGGCAGGTTGAGCGCTTCAAAGTTGTAGTAATCCTGCTCCACTTCCGGCCCTTCCGCGACCGTATAGCCCATCCCGATGAAAATGTCTTCGATTTCCTCGATCACCTTGCTGATTGGATGCACCGCCCCGCGTGCAACCGGACGTCCCGGCAGCGTCACGTCGATCGTCTCGGCTGCCAGCCGCGCCTCGGTTTCCGCCCGGTTGTACTCGGCCTGCTTCGCCTCGATCACGTCCTCGATAGCCCCGCGCACCTCGTTGGCCACCTGCCCGATGAGCGGGCGCTCCTCCGCGCTCAACGCTCCCATCCCGCGCAGCACTTCGGTCAGCGGACCTTTCTTGCCCAAATATTTGATCCGCAGATCGTTCAACTGCTGCTGGTTCTGCACGCCCGCCAGCTCGCCGAGCGCCTCGTCCTTCAACTGCAACAAACGTTCTTTCATCGTGATCTTACCCTCCTTAAGTGTTGTACGAATGCTCCATATCCACGCCACGCAAAAAAGGCCTCCCCGTCCCGGATAAGGGACGAAAAAGCCGTGGTACCACCCTTGTTAGAAAGCTGCGACGCCGCACTTGAACAGGGCGACTCGAAGCGCTTCTCACTTCGTTGAACATAACGGTTCGTAAACCGGTGACCCTCTACTTGCCGCAGCAATAGCTTTCGCGGTTTCAAGGGACTGCTCGGGAGCGAACTTCGGCAGCCTGATTCTTTCGGACCCGCTCTCAATCTCCGGCGGGGCCTCCCTGTGAAGAAGCACTGCTTACTTGTCTCCGTCCACGCATTTGACGGTATGGATTTAACAAGTATTATATGCAAATGGGCCTGCAGATGCAAGGGCGTCCGCCCTTCCGGTCCGGTTCGGCGGTTTGGAATCCGAAGGGGCTGTGGTATAATTCATGGATAATCATGCTAGCAGATGACGAAAAAGTGGGGTCCTTCATGTTAACCTTCGAACAAAAATTGTCCGTGATCGAATCATTCCCCGAACTGACGCGTAAAGACGTGTCGCTCGGGCGCATTAATTTTCATTATGAAGAAAGCGGCTACGACAAGAAAATCGTCGTCTATCACCTGCACCCGAACGGCAACGGCTTCGTCTATGCCGGTCATACGGCGGACTATGCGACGGACGAGCGCGGTCTCGTGAACATCCGCGACTACTCGGCCGAGGAACTGCGCAAGCTGATTCGGGCGTCGATCCAATCGCTCGCCCCGAAGACATCCGCCGAGCAGGCCGTCAGCGGCGATGCGGCGGAGGAAGAACGCTGGCACGGGCCGAACGGCCAGACGCTGCTGCTCATTCACGAGGACGAGCTGTGGTACCTGTACGCCGGCTTGAATCTGGAATCCGCCTTCGAAACGTATGAAGAAGCGGCCCGGTATTTGCAAGAGGAAGGCTTCAAGCGCCCGTAATGGGTGCGGAAGAACCTCTGTGAACGCGAACACCGCGGACACTCGGACTTGAACTTGAACTTGAACTTGAATTTGAACAAAGCAATCGGATTGGAGTGCAAACGAACCATGCTTACAGGACAGCAGCGCAGTCACATTCGCCCGGGGCTCGAGGTCGATATCGTGCTGAAGCAAGACCAGCGGACCGGCAAGACGACCCGCGGGATCGTCAAGGACATTCTCACGAACTCTCCGACGCATCCGCACGGCATTAAAGTCCGGCTGCAGGACGGCCAGGTCGGTCGCGTGAAATCCATTATCGGCGCCGCTAATTCTTAACGGACGAACACCCCCGTATCCAGCCGGAGCCGGGGGTGTTCGTCTGTTATAGAGAAGGAATGTTCTCCGCCTTTCTTCGAAAATTTTCGAAAACTTGCAACTTGGCTCCATTTTGTTTCGTCTGGATAAGGTACGTCTCGTACACATAGAGAGAGGCGCGAACCATATGAAAGGGGGGTCCTTCGTTATGAAACTGCTTAAAAATGTGCTTCTTGTTCTTCTAGGCTGCGCTCTATGCTACCTGCTCGTCGGCGTGCAGTTTGTTGACCTCATTCGCTCTCTCGTCGCTTAAAAACTTCCATGACTGACTTACGTTCGGCGGCATGGCCGCATCCGCAAGCCGCCTTTGACCCGCAAGGAAATCAGCGGCTCGGGGATAGCCGGAGCTTCCGTTGTGCGCTCGAACCGGTACGCCCTGCCCAGCTCCGCGAGAATAAGCGCCGCCTCCATCATCGCGAACTGCGAGCCGATGCAGCCGCGCGAGCCGCCGCCGAACGGAAAATAAGCGAACCTCGGCCAGCCGGCGCTTTCCTCGGCAAACCGCTCCGGCCGGAACGCGTAAGGGTCGCCGAATACGCGCGGATTCCGGTGAACCGCATAGGGACTGATCAGAAACGAGCTTCCCGCCGGGAAGGTTTCCCCCAGCACGTCCACCTCACGCTCCGCCTCCCGCAGAATCGTCCAGGCCGGCGGATATAGCCGCAGCGTCTCTTGTATGATCTGCTGAGTGTACTTGAGCTTGCGATACTGCTCGAACGCCGGGCCTTCCGATTGCCCGGGCGCATCGACTTCGGCGTGAAATTTGGCGGCGGCGTCCGGCTCCCGGTCGAGCGAATACCATGCCCACACAAGCGCATTGGCCGTCGTTTCATGACCGGCAATCAGCATCGTCATCAGTTGATCGCGGACTTCCGTATCCGTGATCGGCTTTCCATCCTCGTCCTTCGTATCGAGCAGCAAGCCAAGGAGTCTTTCCTCGTACCGGTCGGGCCGTTTCCTTGCATCCGTTATCGCTTCCCGAACAACCGACTCCAGCGTACGAATCGCCCGTTTGTGTACGCGGTGTCCCCGTGTCGGCACACCGAACGGGACGATGAACGGAAAGAACAACGTACGTGCCGACTCGCGAATCGCGATATCGACGGCGTCCGCCAATTCTTTCTTCCGCTCTGCGACATCCGTTGCGAACATGCCTTTGGCAATGACGGATAACGTCAGGCGCATCATCTCGTCATGCAGCTCCACAGGCTGTCCGTCCTGCAGCGATTCGATCGCTCGCTGCGATTCCTCCGCGACGATACGCGCGTACGCCTGAATCCGTTCTTTGTAGAACGCGGGCGTCAAATATTTCTTCTGCCGCCGGTGCTCCTCTTTTTCCGACGTCAGCAGCCCGTCACCGATCGTCCTTCGAAGCACTTCCGAGCTTCGGCCCTTGCGGAAATACGCTTCCTTGGCGACCAGGATTTCGTGGATGAATTCCGGCGCATTGACGATATAAGAGGGACGCTTCTCTCCCGAACGCAGGGAAATCACGTCGCCGTCCTGCAGCACCTCTACTAACAAGCCGAGCGGATCGCGTTGAAATGCGATAAAATTGCGCATGCGCGACGTGCGGATGTCTACGATGCGAGACATAGCTTGAACGCCTCCTCCGAAACCCTATGGATGTATGTCCCAAAGTATACCATGTTTAGAAGAACGCAGGCATTTATCGGGCGGGAACCGTTTCAAGAAGCAAGATATACGTAACGAAAGTGTGCGAAAAGGGAGGAAGAGAAGGTGAGGAAACGCTGGATTTGGATGATGACGCTATTATTGCCGCTGACGGCTCTCGCTTGGGCCGCCTTCCCGCATCCGTGCGCCGCCTGTTCTTGTGCGGCGGTCACTCCGCTGCAAGCCGCCGAACATGCGGCGGCAGTTTTCGAGGGGAAGGTGCTGGGCATCCGCGAGACGTACGATCCATACGACGAAAGCGGGGCAATCGGAAGACGATACGCCGTTCGCCTGGAGGTCGATTCGATCCGGAAAGGCGAGCTGCCCTCGGAAGCTATCGTGTACACCGGCTTCCATTCGTGCGGCATTGATTTTAAGCAGGGGGAAACGTATTTGGTATACGCGCAGGAGCGGCATCCCGGCGAGCTGGAGACGCATCTTTGCGCAGGGACGAAGGCGCTGACGGATGCCCGGGACGATTTGGCCCTGCTGCCCGTCGGCGTAAAGCCTTCCACCCAAGCCGATCTCTCCGGCAGCCTGATGACGGAGGTACCGGGCTGGCTGGCCTTGTATGCGAAGCAGGCGTGGAACAAGCTGACGCAGCCGCACGCGCTTGCCAAGCTGGGCTTGCTTGCGTTAGGGTTCGCCATCGCCTGTGCTTTCGTTGCGACGAAGCGCAAACGGCTGCCGCTCTATAGCCTTTCGCGCGTTATCGGCTTGTGCGGCGGAGTGTACAGCTCGGCCCTGTGGATCAGCCTCATCTGGCTGAATCCCTACGCGCCGCTTTCCAATCCCAGCGAATGGCTGGCGGTGCTGCTGTTCGGTCTCGCTCCTGCGCTGCTCGCCATCGTCTCCTCCGTTCGGCGGCGCCCATGGGGAATGCTGGCGGCTCTGCTGTGGGCCGCCCCGCTAAGCTTATATGTGGCGGCGACGCCTGGAGTCTTTCGCTGGGCAGGCGTCGCACTTCCGTTCTATATGCTGGCTTGGCTGATGATGAAGCTGCACAAGGACTCGTCAGCGCGTTGATGCAATGCCCTGCAGCGGTGGGCGGTGCAGGTTCGCGCAAGGATCGCGCAGGCAAGATCAGCATAAGCCGCTAGGCTCGCTCCGCCTTGTAGGCCTCGCATTCGGCGAGCCAGCGCGGGACGATGCCCGGATTCGACGCAAAGTGAAGGTGCGTGTAGCCGGCAATCAGCCGGTTCCGCAGAGCGCCTTCGGTCTTCGTGCCGCGCATGCCTTTCGTCTCGTAGGCATGCGCCGGGAGCGCCGTCTCGTCAGGCGGCTCGTAGACGGAGTAGTGGAACTCGTGCCCGCGCGCAGCCTCGCCTTCCGGCAGCAGGAAGTTGCCGGGTAAACCGGTCACCTCGCGCAGTCCGAGCGCCGCCAGCTTCCGCTGCATCGTCACCTGTCCGGGGACGAGGCCGACCATCGGGAAGCTGCGTCCGTCCGTATCGCGGATCGACCCGGTCAAGTACATGAAGCCGCCGCACTCGGCCAGCGTCGGCAGGCCTTGCTCCACCGCCCGCCGGATCGATTCGGCGACCGCGGTTTGCGCGCCGAGCCGCTCGGCAAACTCCTCGGGGAAGCCGCCTCCGATGTACAGGCCGCCCGCATCCTCCGGCAGCGGCTCCCCGGCCAGCGGTGAGAAGAAGCGCAGCCGGGCGCCGTACAGCTCCAGCAGCTCGAGATTTTCCTCGTAGTAGAAATGGAACGCGGCGTCGCGGGCGACAGCCAAGGTTACCGGGTATTTCCTCGCCGGTTCCGCGAAGATCCGATTCGCCGGACTCGGAGGCAGCCCAAGCTCGTCCGCGAGCTCGCTTAGCTCCAGCAGCTTGTCCATATCGGTTGTCTGCTGCAGCCTCTCCGCGAGGGCGTCGAAGAAGCCTCCAAGCTCGCCCCGTTCGATGGAAGGCACGAGGCCGAGGTGCCGCTCCGGCACCGACAGCGCCTCTTCCCGCAGCAAATAACCGATGACCGGAACGCCGCACTCCTGTTCGATCGCTTCCTTCACGATGCGGTAATGCCCGGCGCTTCCGACCTTGTTGGCGAAGACGGCCGCGATTCGCACGCGCGGATCAAGCAGCTGAAAGCCCTTGACGATTGCCGCCGCACTGCGCGCCATGCTTTGGCAGTTGACGACGAGCAGCACCGGAGAACCGAGCAGCAGACTGATTTCGGCCGTGCTGCCGACGTTCGATTTCGGGTCTTTGCCATCGTAAAAGCCCATCACGCCTTCGATCACGGCAAGGTCCGCATCCGCCGACGCGCGTTCGTACAGCTCCCGCACCGCTTCCGCTCCGAACATCCAGCTATCCAGATTCCGCGACGGTCTGCCCGTGACCGCCTTGTGATACGTCGGGTCGATATAGTCCGGCCCGCATTTAAACCCCTGCACCTTCAATCCTTTGCCTCTCAGGGCGGCCATGATGCCGAGCGTCACCGTCGTTTTGCCGGCGCCGCTTCCGGTGCCCGCAATCACGAGACAACGCCGGCCTGCCGCCGCACACTCCTGATCCATCCTGCCAATCCTCCTAAATAACGTTTGGATAAGCCGCCCCGCCTCCGTTATTTTAAAAAAGGCGCGACGGCTACCGAAATCGTGACGTTGCCGCTTTTTTTCTTCGTCAAGGCCAACTGCTGCGCACCCGTATATCGTTTGGCGGCCGGTTCGCTGACGCCGTACGCTCCGGTAAACTTGTACACCGTGTCGGACGGGTCGTCGATCGGCATCTCGTTCAGCTCCTGCGGCGTATAGCACACGAGCGGCCAGCCGTGCGAGCGGCATACCGCAAGCAGCCCTTCCTCGTCCTGTTTCAGGTCGATCGTACAGACCGCCTTTACGCTTTGCAAGGAAAAACGAAGCTCGCTGAGCGTATCGCGCACAACCGCTTCGATCTCCTCGGCGGACGTCCCGCGGTTGCAGCCGATGCCGAGCGCAATCACTTTAGGGCGGTACAGCACGCCGTTCGCCAGAATCGGCAGCTCCTCCGGCTCCAGCAGCCGGTGCGTTACCACCAGCGCCGCCTGCGGCTCGTCCGCCAGCGCGCTTGAGATATCGCCGTATGTGCGGATATGCGGCGGCAGCGGCGTGTCGTGCAGCCACCAATCCGGCTCGCCCGACTCCTGCACGACGGCGACGCGCTCCTCGTTCACGACCGACGCGCTGACCGGCGTCAGCTTGTCGGCGCTGTCCCACGTCCAGCCGAAACGGCGGCCGAACAAGTCGACCGCGATCGTCTTCTGCACGTCGGACGCCGTCGTGATGACGGCTCTGGCGCCGAGCGCCGCCGCCACCTCGCGCGTCAGCTCGTTCGCGCCGCCCAAATGGCCCGACAGCACGCTGATGACGTGCTCGCCCTTGTCGTCAATGACGACGATGCCGGGGTCCTTCTTCTTATCTTCCAGCAATGGAGCGATCATCCGGACGACCGCGCCCAGCGATATGATGCAGACAAGCCCCTGATAAGCCGGAAAAAGCGCCGGATACAGCAGGCGCACGCTGCCCTCGAACAGCTGGATGCCTCGCTCCGCCTCGTCTCCGCGCGCAAACTTGGACATGTAATACACATCGGTGGCGCCGCCGAACGACGCTTGCAGGCGCCGGGCCAGCTCCGCGCCGTGCTTCGTGATCGCGACAACCGCATAATCGCCGCTGCGCCGGATTTCCGGCACGGCTCCTTCCTGCAGCTTGATGGCGGCGGGCGTTTGCATCACGGCTTCACCCCCTTGCGGTAGCCGTGAGTGAACGTGGCGTCGTACAGCTTCGAGCGGTACGCGTCATTCTCGTGAATATGCGGATCGAGCGCCCAACCGGCCAAAATCATCGCGTGCTTTCGAATGCCGTTCACCCGCATATCTTCGTCGAGCCGCTCCAGCGTGGAACGGACGACCACTTGATCCGGCCACGAGGCCCGCTGCACGACGGCAACCGGCGTCTGGGGCGACCAGCCCGCTTCCGTCAGCTCGCGCACGACCTTCTTGGTGAGCGTCGCGCTAAGAAATAGCGCAAGCGTGCAATGGTGCTTGGCCAGATCGCGCAGCTGCTCGCGTTCCGGCATCGGCGTGCGTCCTTCCACGCGCGTCAGAATGACCGTCTGCGTCAGCTCGGGAATCGTCAGCTCGGCGCCGATCGCGGCGGCCGAAGCGAAGACGGAGCTGACGCCGGGCACGACTTCGATGCCGATGCCTTCGCGCTTGAGCAGCGCCGCCTGTTCCATGATGGCGCCGAACATCGACGGATCGCCGGTATGGACGCGGGCGACCATTTTCCCCGCCCTGACCCGGTCGGCCATGATTCCCACCATCTCTTCCAGGCTCATGCCGGCGCTCAGCAGCACTTCCGCCTCCGGCTTCGCACGCGCGATCAGCTCATCGTTGACGAGCGAATCGGTGTACAGCACGACGTCCGCTTCCTGCAGGAGGCGCAGCCCTTTGACCGTAATCAAATCCGGGTCGCCGGGGCCCGCGCCGATTATATATACTTTCATTTTCTCACCACCATCAGCGTTAAATATTCGAGCTCCCGCCCCGCCAAGTCGGCAACGTTGCGCCATATTTGCTCCTCGGCCGAGGTTACCTTGGTCAGGACGGACGCCTTGTCCGTCAAGCCGAGATCGCCCAGCACGCGCAGCATCAGGTCGATGACCTTCGCTACCTTGATGAACACGACGGCATCGTGGGTTTCGAGCGCCGTCCGCATCGCCTCGTAATCGTCCGTCGCCGGTACGATCGCCACCTGTTCGTCGCCGTCCGCCAGCGGAATGCCGAGTCTCGAAGCCGAAGCGTTGATCGACGAAATGCCGGGCACGGACACCGCCTGCACCTCGGGATGGCGCTCGTTCATGAGCCGCATCAAATGAATATAAGTGCTGTACAGCATCGTGTCGCCCTCGGTGACGAAGGCGACGTCTTTCCCTTGATTCAAGTGCTCCCACACGGTATCGACCGTTTTGTTCCACTGCTTCTCCAGCGCCTCGCGGTCTTTCGTCATCGGGAACGTCAGCCCGAGCATCGTTTTCTCCGTCGTGTCCACATACAGCTCGGTAATGGCAAGGGCATAGCTTTTGGCCCCCGATTTTTTACGCGGGTAAGCGATGACAGGACATTGTTTCAACAGGCGGAACGCCTTCACCGTAATTAATTCCGGGTCGCCCGGCCCGACGCCGAGCCCGTAAAGCGTACCAAGGTTAGTCATCTTGAGGTTTCCTTTCTGTCTGTGAGGGTGCACTCGTGATCCGCCGGTTTCCGCCGGGCGGCGATGATGTAAACCGGATTTAAGCTTTCAAACCGCGTCATATCGAGGATCGGCTTGCTGCGGCTCAATTGAGCGAGTGTGATGTCGGCCCGGAAGCCTTCATCGGCAAAAGCTTGCGCAGCTGCCGCCAGGTTCTCAATCGTCACCGCGTTCAACACGATCGTACCGCCCTGTCTTAGACGCGAGCAGCACAGCGCCAGCAGATCCCGCAGCTCGCCGCCGCTGCCGCCGATGAACACGGCGTCGGGGTCCGGGAACGACTCCAGCCCTTCGGGCGCTTTAGCGTGCACGAGCGTGATGTCCGTGCGGAACTTGCGCGCGTTCTCGCGGGCGTTGGCCAGATCGCCTTCGTTCTTCTCAACGGCGTACACGGCCCCCTCCGGGCAGAGGCGAGCGGCTTCGATGGCCACCGATCCGGTGCACGTGCCGATGTCCCACACGATGCTGTCCCGCTTCAGGCCGAGCGCGGCGATGCTCAACACGCGCACTTCGCGCTTCGTGATGAGCCCTTTATCCGGCTTCCGCTGGGCGAATTCGGCGTCGTCAATGCCGAGCGGCCATGCCGGGGGCATGACGCCGGGGCTTTTGGCGCGCAGCACGACGACGTTCAACGGCGCGAAGTCGCCGCTCGAGAGGGCCGCAAGGTCGGTTAAACCGTACCAGCCGGTCCGCTCCTTCTCTCCGCCCAGATGCTCGGCGACGAACGCCTCATATTCCGTCATCCCGTACTCCAGCAAATAGGCCGCAACGGCCGCCGGATGGTTGATCTCGTCGGTGAGCAGCGCCACCTTCGGCTTGCCGTCGATCCGCTGCGCCAACCCCCGGATCGGCCGACCGTGAAGGCTTACTGTGAAGGCATCGTGCCAGCCTTCGCCGATCCGCGCGAACGCAAGCTGGACCGAGCTCACGAATGGCAATACCTCGATCCGGCCGGGCAGCTTCGCCGCCAAATACCCCCCGATGCCGTAAAACAGCGGGTCCCCGGATGCGAGCACCAACGTGCTCCGGCTCTCGTTGCGCAGTTGTTCGACGAGTTCGCCAAGCCCGCTGCGAATCATGACTTTCTCCGCCGGGCTGTCGTGGAACATCTCCAGCTGCCGTTCCCCGCCGACAAGCACCCCGCATTGTGCGATCCGCTGCAAATAAGCGTCCGGCAATCCGGCCCTCCCGTCATCGCCGACGCCCATCACCACGATCGTATTTTCCATGTTCCTCTCACCTTTCCCTGTCGCTTCCGGATTGTTCCCCCGGCCCGTGTGAAGCTGTTGCGGCAGATCGCCCCAGCAGCTCGCCCTTCATCGAGATAATAACGGTTTCGATCTGAAGGCTTTCGTCCGGCTCGCCTTCCGCCTGCCGTTCGCGCAGGTCCGCCGGGCGGCTCCTGCTCCCGGTTTCCTTAAGCAACGCTCGGCAGCAGTATTCGCCCATCCGCTGGAAGAAGGCCTCGTTCCCGAGCGCCTGCATCATATCGCCGACCTGTGCGGCCGTATTGGCTTCCCGGATCTGCTGCAGCGTCTCCCCGGACGCCCCGGCCTGCTCCGCCAGCCCGGCGAGAAAGCCGAAGTCGACGGGGGCGCTTTTGGAGTGCACCATCATCACGCCCTGCGCCACTTTGGAAAATTTGCCCATCATGCCGACGAGGGTGATGCGCCTGATGCCCTGCCTGGCGCATTGCTGCACGGCAAATCCGACAAAGTCGCCCATTTCGACAAACGCCTCCTCCGGCAGCACCGGATACAGCTCCATGCCGAACTTTTCCGTACGGCCTCCGGTGGAGAGGACGATATGACGGACGCCGCTCTTGACGGCCACCCGAATCGCTTGGGCGACGCTTGCTTTGTAGGCCGCCGTCGAGAAAGGCACGACGATACCGCGCGTGCCGAGAATCGAGATGCCGCCCAAGATGCCGAGCCGCGCATTGAGCGTTTTCTTCGCAATCTCTTCGCCCTCCGGCACCGATACGACGACCCGCACGCCACGGTGAATCTCGTAGCGGTTGAGCACGGCCGCAACCGCTTCGCGGATCATTTTGCGCGGCACCGGATTGATGGCAGCCTGACCGACGTCGACGGGCAGCCCCGGCTTCGTCACCCGACCAACGCCGATGCCGCCGTCGATGTCTATGCCTTCCTCCGGGGTCCACGAGACCTCGGTTATAATTCTCGCGCCATGCGTTGCGTCCGGGTCGTCGCCGCCGTCCTTGATGACTTCGGCGCAAGCCCGCGTCTGCTCGAATTCGCACCGGACGATGTCGAACGTCACATCCTGCCCGATCGGCAGCCGGATCGTCGACTTCATGACCGTTTCCTGCACAATGAGCGCCTCCAGCGCCGCCTGAGCAGCCGCCGTGGCGCAAGCGCCCGTCGTATACCCGTGACGAAGCGGCTTCGTCTCCTGGTTGTCCGCACCGGCCTTGACCATGTCTGTTACCCCTGACGCTCCGCGAGCAGCGACAGCGCATTAACGGTCGCAACCGCGACCGGACTTCCGCCTTTGCGGCCGATATTCGTGATGAACGGCACGTCCAGCTTCAGCAGCTCTTCCTTCGATTCCGCCGCCGACACGAAGCCGACCGGGACACCGATGATTAAACCGGGACGCGCTTCGCCCTCCTTGACGAGCCGAATCAGCTCCAGCAGCGCCGTCGGGGCGTTGCCGATCGCATAGATCGCGCCGTCCGCTTCCCGCGCCGCCTTGCGCGTCGCGATGATCGCGCGCGTCGTATTGAGCCGCTTCGCCTCCTGCATCACGTCGGGATCGGATATGTACACCCGCACCTCGCCCCCGAACTTCTCCAGACGCGGCTTGCTGATGCCGACCTGCACCATCTGCACATCCGCCACGATCGGCTTGCCGCTGCGGATCGCCTGAATACCGGCCTGTACGGCATCCGGATGAAACACGAGGCTGCGCCCCAGCTCGAAATCGGCCGAAGCATGAATAACCCGCTGCACGACTTTATACTGCTCCTCGGCATAATCGTGCGGGCCGAATTCCTCCGTAATCATCTCGAAGCTTTTTTCTTCAATTTCCTGCGGCTGTACGGTCACCGGTTTAAAATCCGTGCGAAAATCCATTACCGACGCACCTCCTGTGCAATTTGTCCGAGCTCGGCGAGCACGCCGTCAAACTCCGTGTAGACGACCCCGTAATCAAGCGCCGGCCGGCCGATCACAATCGTGTCGATGTCCATCTCAAGCGCGGCCGACAGCTTCTCTTCCACGGCGCCGACTTGTCCGCTTTCCTTCGTGATCAGCACCGTGACGCCGTAATGCCGATAGAACGCCTGATTGATTTCCTTCGAAAATGGCCCCTGCATGGCCACGATGTTCCTCTGCTCGACGCCGAGCTGCTCGCACTTCTCCATGTTGTCTTTACGGGGCAGCATGCGCGCGACCAGCGTCGTATCCGGCAGCCCGACCAGCTTCTCGGCAAACACCTGCAGCGTCTTGCTGCCCGTGGCGAGGAATACGACACCGCGCTTTTGCGCCGCCAATTCCGCCGCCTGCTCGTAGTCGTCGACGAAGGAAAGGCGCGGGTGGGCGGCGAACTTCCCGCGCTCGCGCTCATAGCGGACGTAAGGCACGTCCGCCGTGCGGGCCGCCGCCATCGCATTGCGCGACGCTTCCTCGGCGAACGGGTGCGTCGCGTCGACGACCGCCTGGACGCTGCGGCTGCGGATCAGCTCCACGAGCGCCGCTTCGGACAGCCTCCCGACCTGCGTCGGAACACCGGCCTCCATGAGGCTCTTCGCCGCACTCTCGGTGACGACGGTCGCCAGCAGCTCGTAGCCGGCTTGCCGGATGCGTATTGCCAGCTCACGCGCGTCGCTCGTTCCGGCCATGACGAGGATCATGCGGGCACCTCCTTCGTAGAAGCCGGAGACGGCGCTGCCTCCTGCGGCTGCTCGCGATGCTGATCCTGTTGTTCATGGCCGGGATGGCGCTTATGCTCATGATCATGATCATCGGCATGCGCGTGGACATGGCTGTGTTCCTGTTGATGCTTAGATTCGTGGTCATGCTCGTGCTCGTCGCCGTGCGCATGAATGTGTTCGTGCTCATGGTTATGAGCGTGCTCGTCGCCGTGTGCATGACGGTGCCCGTGCTCATGTTCGTGACGGTGCTCGTGCTCATGATGATGCTCGTGCCCATGGTGATGACTGTGGTCATGATCATGATCATGATGATGATGCTTCATCGCTTCCAGCCGGAATTGACACATGTCGCAATTCATCCGCACCTGCCCCTGCAGCGCTTCCTGTGCGCGCTCCCGCATAATCTCGCGCAGCATCGGGTGGAACCCGAAGTATTCGGCAAGCACGAACTCGCGGTCCGGATACGTCTCCGCGAACGAGGCCGTCAGCTGCTCCAGCCTCTTGATCAGTACGCCCGTGAACAAAAAGTACGGCAGCAGCACGATGCGTTTCGCGCCCAGCCTGACACAGCGGTCCACGCCTTCGTCGGCCCGCGGGGCGGTTACGCCGATGAACGCCGTCTCGACCCATTGCACGTTGAGCCGTTCCCACAGCAACCGGGATATTTTAAACAAATCGCTGTTCGCATCGGCGTCGCTGCTCCCTCTTCCGATCAATAGCAGCGCCGTATCCGGCGATTCGATCAAACCGTCGACACCGGCCTCCGCCAGCCGGGTCTGCAAAATATCCAGCGCCAGCTCGTGTACGCCGATCGGTCGGCTGTAAATAAATTCGACACCGGGAAACTGACGCTTCGCCTCATCCATAGCCGCCGGAATATGGAGCTTCGCATGTCCCGCCGCAAACAGCGTAATCGGCACAACGCCAACCCGGGTCGCCCCCCGGGCGACGCACGCGGCAAAGCCTTCCCGCATGGAAGGGGACTCGAACTCCAAAAAACATGTTTCTACAATCGGCACATCCAGCCCGTTCTCCACCGAACGGACAAAGGCGCGCACCTCTTCGTTTCCTTCCGGATCACGGCTTCCGTGACCGACAAATAACAAGGCGTCCATCTACGATCCGCCTCCCTTCGTTTAATCGCCGCAGACGGCATTTTCAATCTTGAACACCGGCACTTCCCGGTAACGATATCCTTCAAGCTCCTTGATCCGGCTATAATATTTATGAAAACGCTCGTTCGGATGGGCCTCATCCGCATACCGCCTGACGATCCGCTCCACCGTCTCCAGCAAGCGATCCGGCTCTACGCCTTCAGCCACCGGGATGCCCGGATGAGCGTTGCGGCCGACCGTTTTGCCGCCGAGGAACAGATCGAACTTTTCCTTGCGGTACACGATGCCGATATCTTCCCGCACCGCGCCGTAACAAGCCATTCCGCAGCCGTTGAAACCGATGCGCAGCTCCTTTGGCACCTTCAGGCCGCCGATTCGCTGCTGCAGATCCTCCAGGTAAGGAACCGAATCCGCTTTGTCCATATTGCAAAAATCGCATGCCTTGATTTGCGCGACATCGCCGACCGGCGCCAGCAGCAGCCCAGCCGCCTCCAGCCGCGATACCGCCTGCTGCGGCTCCGAAGTCACGAGCCTCACAAGCCATTGATGATGCGGCGTATATTCAATCGAACCGTCTTCGCCCACGATGTCGGCCAGCAGCGTCAGTTGGGCGGCCGTCAATCTCTTCTCCGCGAGCCCGGGGCTGACGGCGAACTCGAGAATCTCCCGCCGCCGGAACGGATCGCTTTCGCGCTGCCAGGACGGCGTCTCGGCCGGCGCTCCGGCGTTCGCCGCACCGCGCTGCGTCTCCACGAGCCGCAGCGCCTCGAGCGCCAACGCTAGCGGCGACGCGGCAGCGTCCCCCGCTGCGCCCTCCGCTTCCTTCGCAGCCGTCGCCTCTGCGGCAGCCGCTTCGCTCTTCGCCGCTCCCGCTGCCGGCTCTCGCTCCGCCGTCGCAACAGCGCCTTCCCGCGCTTCGAGCGACCACGGCTCCGCCTCGGCGCGCAGCCGCTCATGCGGCTTCAACGGCTGCACGTCCGCGCCGAGCGTATACTTGCGCTGGTAGCCGCGCGGCGTAATCATCAGACCGTCGTAGACGACCGTCGCCGAGTTGCCGATAATAACCGTCGTCAGCATGCCGATGTCGTGCTCCAGCATGCGTTCGAGCGTCGTGATGGCAATCTCTTCCCGGTCCCGGTAGGCGCTTTTGACAATACCAACCGGCGTTTGCGGCGACCGGTAACGCAGCAGCACGCTGCGCGTCTCGACGATTTGCCGGGTGCGCCGGCCGCTTCGCGGGTTATATAACGCGATGACGAAGTCGGCCGCCGCCGCCGCTTCGACCCGCCTAATAATGAGGTCCCAGGGCGTCAAATGGTCGCTCAGGCTGATCGTGCAGGCATCGTGCATGATCGGCGCTCCAAGCAGCGAACCCGTCGAGTTGATCGCCGAGATGCCCGGAATCACCTCCACGTTGACACCGGTGTCCCGACGCCAGCCTTGCTCCATCAATACTTCGTAGACGAGGCCGGCCATCCCGTACACCCCCGCGTCCCCGCTCGAGATAACCGCGACTTTCCGGCCGGCCTGCGCCTGCCGAACCGCCTCCTGCGCCCGGCTGACCTCCTCGGTCATCCCGGTACGTACGATATGCTGCCCGCTCAGTAAACCGCGGATCAAATCCACGTATGTGTTGTAGCCGATGATGACCTCGCTCTCCATGATCGCTTCTTTCGCCGCTTGCGTCATATGCTCGAAGCTGCCGGGGCCAAATCCGATAACCGATAGCTTGCCTTTCATCGTTTCGTCCTCCCTTCCAGTCGCTGAACGATAATAGCGGAACCATCAAACAAACCAACCCACGCAAAAAAAGCATCCTTCCTCTCGGAAAGATGCTTGACGATAAAGTGAACCGGCTGCTGCCGGGGTAAATTCCCGCGCGTTTGCCGAATATGACGGCAAGCGCTTGGCTCTAACCCGCAGTACGCCTGAACCCATTCCCGTACACCCCCCTATCCGCGTAGGCTTTCTGGTGACTTTGCCGCTCTCGTCGCGTTCGATCGTGACAAGGCAGCGGAAAACAGGCAGGTCTCCTGACTTGCGTCTCATCGCTTTTTCACGCGCCTTCCCATCGACGAATCGACAGTGGCCTGGATCGGAAAAAGCTCCTCGCTTACAGTGGCGGGACCGTGCCGGACTTACACCGGCTTCCCTATTAAGCCGATACGCGCAATGGCGGCATATCGGCACCTGTTCTCTGAACTCAATATAAAATTAGGTACGTATTCACGCATTTCTTTGATAATCAACTCCCATGATAGCACGATTATTTCAAGACTGTCCAACTCTTTGTCGGAAAGGGAGCTTGATGCGGGAGGTTGAGATGACACGCGTCAGGAGTGCTTGCCGCTTTTGTCGCCGCGCTGGGCGCCCGGCCTGATGCCTATGCTTGTGGTCACGCAAGTCTTCGGCCAGCTGCGGTTATGGCTTTTCATCAGAGCCGGGATCGGATATGCTGAAATAAAGGCAAAACCGCCGCTGAAAGGAGCCTCTTGTCAAATGAATCACGAGTTATTGATCGCCCTGGCGTTGAAGAAACCCGGAACCAGTCTGCGTTACCCGTTCGAGCCCGATCTTCCGGTGCTTTATGTCGGCAGCAAAATGTTCGCCTTATTAGGCCATCAATCCGGCGTCCCGAGCGTCAATCTGAAGGCCGATCCGGACACAATCTGGCTGATGCGCCAGACGTATCCAGACACCGTGCTGCCGGGATATCATATGAACAAAAGGCATTGGAATACCGTCATCTTGAACGGAAAGCTGGCGGATGAGGAGCTTGAGAACATGCTTGAAGAGTCGTATCAGCTTGTCAGACGGAACTTGTCAAAAGCGGAGAAGGAAGCGATCTGGGGCCCCGGGCAGTGAAAGAGCTGAACCTCTTAACGTTACTCCCCGTGATGTGTATCCCGTGCCGTGAATGCGGCGATCGCGCCGAGCAAGATCAGCATGGAGGCCGCCCACAGGACGCCGCCAATGCCGAGCCACAGCGAGTTTCCTTCCGAAGCCATCGAAGGGTGCGTCGGCCTCGTGCCGATCGCCTTCAGACAGCAGGCCACCGCTGCGCTGAACACCACGAAATGCGCGATCACCCACCCGAAGGCGCTGCGGTATACTTCTTTTCGCCCTTTTATCCAAAGCAAAATGACAAAAACAAACGAAATGCCCATGACGATGCCGAAACCGCCGACGAGCAGCGCCATCGTTTCCTGTTCCATCGGTAACAAGGCTGTTGCCCTCCCCCTGGTACGTTTTTCATAGGGATTCCCCCGTTCCTCGTGGACGGCCCGGGATAGATACACGTTTCTTCCCGCCGCAAGCCCTTCCCTCTACGAACGATTCGGAATGACAACGACGGAATTAAAGTAACGCAGAAAGTCGCACATCATTTTAAACTTCACCATGTAATCCTCGAAGCTTCCCTGCATGCCTTCGGCCAACTGATGAAGCTGCCAGGCGTTGCGGTACAGAAATTCGAGCACTTGCTCCTCGGTTTTAGGCTTATGCAGGTCCGTGCCGTGAAGAATTTCGAATTCCAGCAGTATCTTGCCTCTGTAATAAGGATGCACGTTCACCACGTTGCCGGGGTTCGGATTCGGTTCGATGTAGGCCAGACCCGTTTGTTCGAAAGGCAGCATCAGCAGGTTCGTAACCCGGTCTTCCAGCTGTACGGTATAAGCCAGTCCGTGATGAAGCGAGATCATAAACGGATAATTGTCAAACTCTTTCTTTTTGAGACGTTCATAAAAGAACTCTAAAAATGACGGCATGGTTCCACCCTTTTTCGCAATCTCTCTCAACTTGAATTTTCGTAAGCGCTCTTCTTTCAGCTTCCGCCGATTCGAACATCTTCCGATGAAAATATTACTATAAGTTTACACGATCTACCACTCGCGTAGTGAAAAGCCCGCAAAAAAAAGACGCCAGGCAAA